>JBGUNO010000030.1:0-6204 GCA_045117415.1 Prevotella sp.
AAAATTGTGGAGACAGAGGCTCGGACGCAACCTGTCGTAGTAGTAGTAAGTGCACTTGACGGCATCACCGACAAACTGATCGCCACATCACAGATGGCAAAACAGGGCGACGACCGCTATCGTGAGGAATTCGACGCGATGGTGACACGCCACCACCAGATGATTGATGCCATCATCTCTGATGACAAAAAGCGCGTAGACTTATTTAATAATGTAGATCAGCTCTTCGACCAGTTGAAGAGTATCTACTATGGTGTGTACCTCATTCACGACCTGTCGAAGAAGACGGAGGACACTATCGTTTCGTATGGTGAGCGACTGTCGTCCCACATCGTCGCCGCTATGGTGAAGAACGGTGTCCGTATGAATGCTCGTGACTTCATCCGCACAGAGCGTAAGCAGGGCAAGCACGTGATTGACGCTGACCTGACCACCCAACTGGTAAAGGAGGCTTTCAGCTCAGTAGGTTGCGAATCCGTCACAACAAACAAGATATACGTCGTCCCCGGTTTCATTGCCCGCGACCGTGATACCCATGAGACAACAAACCTGGGACGTGGCGGTTCTGACTATACCGCCTCTATCATCGCCGCTGTATTGAATGCAGAGATTCTGGAGATATGGACGGATGTCGACGGCTTCATGACTGCTGACCCGAAAGTCATCAAGACAGCCTATACCATCAATGAGCTTTCATATATCGAGGCTATGGAGCTTTGTAACTTCGGTGCAAAGGTCATCTATCCCCCGACGATATACCCTGTCTGTGTCAAGAATATCCCTATCAAGGTCAAGAACACATTCAACCCGGAGCATCCGGGAACACTGATCAAGGCAAAGATTGACGACGACCAGAAACCCATCAAGGGTATTTCCAGTATCAAAGGTACGTCTTTGATTACGGTCACTGGTCTGTCGATGGTGGGTGTGATTGGTGTGAACCGCCGTATCTTCACCACCCTAGCCAATAAAGGTATCTCTGTCTTTATGGTATCACAGGCTTCTTCTGAGAACTCTACCTCTATCGGTGTACGTGACGAGGATGCCGCTGCAGCAGCAGAGGCTCTCAACGCTGAGTTCGCCAAGGAGATTGAGACGGGTGCTATGTTCCCCATGCAGGTAGAGAGCGGTCTTGCTACAATTGCTATTGTAGGTGAGAACATGAAACAGACCCCGGGTATTGCCGGTAAGCTCTTCGGCACACTCGGACGTTCTGGTATCAGTGTGATTGCCTGTGCCCAGGGTGCCTCCGAGACGAACATCTCTTTCGTTGTTGACGGCAAGTTCCTGCGTAAGTCGCTCAACGTACTGCACGACTCGTTCTTCTTGTCAGAATACAAGGTATTGAACATCTTCATCTGTGGTATCGGTACAGTAGGTGGCATGTTGCTCGAACAGATTCGTACGCAGCAGCAGTTCCTCATGCAGTCACGTCGTCTGAAACTGAATGTGGTGGGTATCTCCGATGTCGACAACTTCGTATTGGACCGTGATGGTATCGACCTCGATAACTACGAGAAGATTCTGCGTGCAGGATTCAAGGCTGATACAGAACACATGCGTGAGGAGATCATCAAGATGAATATCTTCAACAGCGTATTCGTCGACTGTACTGCCAGTCGTCAGATTGCACAGCTCTATCAGACATTCTTGGAGCATAATATTTCCGTGGTGGCTGCCAATAAGATTGCCGCCTCCAGCGACTACGAAAGCTACGTAAAGCTGCGCCAGACGGCACGCGACCGTGGTGTGTGGTTCCGCTACGAGACGAACGTAGGTGCCGGTCTGCCGATTATCGGTACCATCAATGACTTGTGTAACTCTGGTGATAAGATTTTGAAGATTGAGGCTATCCTGTCTGGTACACTGAACTTCATCTTCAACGAGATAGCCGCTGACGTACCCTTCTCTGAGACAGTACGTCGTGCTAAGGAACAACGTTACTCAGAGCCTGACCCACGTATCGACCTCAGTGGTACGGACGTGATCCGTAAACTGGTCATCCTCACACGTGAGGCTGGTTATAAAGTGGAACAGGACGATGTCGAGAAGCATCTGTTCGTGCCCGACAGTTACTTTGAAGGTTCTATTGAGGACTTCTGGAAACGTCTGCCAGAACTCGACGCAGACTTCGAGGCTCGTCGTCAGAAACTGGAAGCCGAGAACAAACGCTGGCGTTTCGTGGCTACCATGGAAGCCGACGAGAACGACCCATCGAACTTCAAGACGAGTGTAGCGCTGAAGGAGGTTCCTTATGGTCATCCTTTCTATGGATTGGAAGGCTCTAACAACATCGTGTTGCTTACCACTGAGCGTTATAAGGAGTATCCGATGCTCATCCAGGGCTATGGTGCCGGTGCCGCTGTGACTGCCGCTGGTGTCTTCGCCAACATCATGTCAATCGCTAATATATAGTTCCTATAGATTCTATAGTTCCTATAGCTACTATGAAAAGAATTATTATTTTAGGCGATGGCATGGCTGACCTACCAGTTGAAAGACTGGGAGGAAAGACCTTGCTACAATATGCCCATAAGCCGATGATGGACCAACTGGCCAAGGAAGGTCGTTGTGGTCGTTTGGTGACGGTGCCCGAGGGTTTCCCCCCAGGCAGTGAGGTGGCCAATACCGCCATCCTCGGCTATGACTTAAATAAAGTGTATGAAGGGCGTGGTCCTTTGGAGGCTGCTTCTATCGGTTATGAGATGGCTGATGACGACTTCGCCATCCGCTGTAATATCATCACCATCGAAGACGGCAAGATCATCACGCATAATGGCGGTAACTTAGAGACGGACGATGCCCGCATACTCATTGACTATCTCAATGAGCACTTAGGTAATGAGCGCGTGAAGTTCATTACAGGTATTCAATACCGCCACCTGTTGGTCATCAAGGGAGGCAACAAACACATTGTCTGTGCCCCACCCCACGACCATCCGAATGAGGAATGGCAACCGCTTTTGGTAAAATCGGAGAACTCTGAGAACTCCGAGAGCTCCGAGTACTCCGAGAGCTCCGATACCCCCCGCCTCACCCCCCAAGAAACTGCCGACCTCATCAACGACCTCATCCTGAAATCGCAGGAACTACTTGCCAAGCACCCCTACAACCTTGCGAAGGCTGCCAAGGGTGAACGACAGGCAAACAGTATCTGGCCTTGGAGCGGAGGTTATCGTCCGTCGATGGAGACACTGATGCAACAATACCCTGAGATTAAGAGCGGGGCGGTTATCTCGGCTGTCGACCTGATTCAGGGCATTGGCAAATACGCAGGACTGCGTATCATCAAAGTGCCTGGAGCCACAGGACTCGCCAATACCAACTACGAAGGAAAGGCGCAAGCGGCTATTGATGCACTCAAGCAAGACGATTTCGTCTTTGTTCATGTAGAGGCAAGTGACGAGGCTGGCCATGATGGCGACCTTGACTTGAAACTCAAGACCATCGAATATCTCGATCAACGACTCATCGCCCCTATCTATCATGAGGTGAAAGACTGGCAGGAAGATGTCTGCATCGCTGTACTCCCCGACCACTTGACACCTGTTGAGATGCGCATCCATGTCGGACAGCCCGTTCCCTTCCTGATATGGCATCGTGGTATCGAGGCTGATGAGGTACAGCAGTATGATGAAGTCTCATGTGTTGATGGCTCCTACGGTCTATTGAAACTCCATGAATTCATGCAAGCTTTGATGGCAGTATGATAAATCGGACTCCCCGTAATCCACGTAATCTCTTATTTACTCTTTGAGGTCAATTTCAGCCAACAGGCGTACTGCATCGACATATTTTGCTATTCCTTCAGCTACGCGCTTGGCATCCTGCATGGCGTGAACGACTGTCGCATGGCGTCCAGCCACATCGCCACCAGCAAAGACTCCACGACGGGTAGTCATACCGTAGGGAACCTCGCGGGTGATGACAAACTTATGATCGTCGTTCTCCAGTCCTGATGTGGTGCGCACAATCTTCGTGTTGGGTGTGGCTCCAATTGCCATAATGACATTATCGGCAGGCAGGGTCTGGCGCACAGGTTCCTTATCGGGCTCACAGGTTTCGAGCACTATCTCTGTGATGTTCTTGTCTTTATCGACATGAATCTCAGTAATGCTGCTCCACCAATTGAAGTTGACGCCTTCCCTCACAGCATCATCGTATTCAGCCCTTAGGGCGGACATGGTGTCAATACCCTTGTTGTAGATAACATCCACCTTCGACGCACCAATACGGATGGCAGTACGCGAGGCATCCATTGCCGTGTTGCCACAACCAATAATCCATACCTTAGCACCCTTTGCCACATGCGTCTCGTCGGGATGCATGGCTCCCTCCTGTATCAGTTCCACACGACGCAGGAAGTGGGCAGCCAGCCTCACACGCTCCAAATCGGCACAGTGGATGGCGTTCTCGCCTTCTGAGATACACTTACCGTTATGATAGACAGGAATCTCGAGTGTCTTGGGCTTGCCGAGTCCTGTGCCGATGAAGATGGCGTCGAAGCCCTGTGCAAAGAGGGTGTCGAGGGTGATGTCGTAGCCCACATGAGTATTGCGATGGATGATGACACCCATCTTCTCGATATAGCGTATTTCGCGAGCTACGACCTCCTTGGGCAAGCGGTATTCAGGAATGCCATAGCGCAGCACACCACCACACTGTGCCTCCATCTCGAAAATCTCGACGGCAAAGCCCATGCGCGACAGGTCGCCAGCAACCGTGATACCTGACGGTCCTGCACCAATGACAGCCACCTTGCCACGCGCCTTCTCCACGATATCTTCGTGAGTTAACTGGTTCTCAGCGTCAAAGTCGGCAATAAAGCGTTCCAGCTTTCCGATGTTCAGCGCCTGCCCTTTCTTGCCCAACACACAGTTGCCCTCGCACTGTTTCTCATGGGCACACACTCTGCCACAAACAGCAGGTAGGTTACTCTTCCCACGGATAATGCTCATGGCATTGCCCAGGTTACCCTTCGACAACTCGTGCACCCAGTCAGGAATATCGTTGCTGATGGGACAGCCTTTCTTACACTGGGGCACTTTGCAACGCAGACAACGCTGCGCCTCCGTGATGGCCTCCAACATGGTGTAACTCTCGTTTACTTCTTGGAATTTAGCAGATTCGTTTTGTTTCATCATATTCATTGTACTTTACATTCTGTCTGCAAAGATAATAAAAAAAATAGAATTTAGTAAAAACCATGACTAGGGAAAACGTATTAATAATCATGTCAAGTCCTTTTTATCCCAGTTAGGCGGCACCTATCTCCCCGATAGGCGGCACCTAACGCATCGATACTCGGCACCTAACGCATCGATAGGTGCCGCCTAACTATACGTTTGAAGCCTCCAAACTTCACAAACTTTTTGAAATCTGCTAATTAATAATATTTTATTCCGAGGATGAAATAATGAGGACTATTGGGGGTAATGTCAGAGATACTACCGCAACAGCGGGTTACCTTATCCTTCGCATCATACCAGAATGAAGAATAATACACCAGTGGAATGAAGGTTTCCTTTTCTAATGAGGGTGTGGACTCGAAAGGATCCGACCTGTATGAGTAAATATACTTGTTTGCACTCTCCCAAAAGATTTGTTTGAGTTTCAGAGAGGAATGGTAGGAAAGTGTATTCTCCCAACTGAAACAGTATTGGGCTAAAGAGTCTGTTTCTGAAGGAAGAAAACCGATAATCAGTTTGTCACCCCTTGCCTCAAAATAGTAAGGAAATAAAAGACGAGGAGAGTCATCGACTTCTTTCCCGTTCACAAATTCCCTGCAGTAGATTTCTACATTCCGACCTTTTATCGCACTGACATCAAAGTTGTATGCCTGATAGCCTTTGGCATTGAGCAGCGGGATGTAGTCGTTGATGGTTGTCTCGTTCTTTTTAATCTCTTGTGCCTGTCCTGCCATTGTGACGAGGGTGAGCATTATCATAATGATTGTTTTCTTGTTCATATTTGTTTCGTTTTATTTGTGGACTATTATACTTGGAATCCTACTTAGCCTTGTTGATACCTCCCACCACATCACTGTTTTCGATAGTGGTCTCAGTTTTCTTTACGCTGGCTTTGAGTTTGCCGAAACGGTAGGAAAGACTGATTTGAAACCTGCGGCCAAGGTAATCGTGCTTGCTGACTCCTGTATAATCACCCTGATTGGTGACAGACTCGTTATGGTAATACTTGTTGAAG
>JBGUNO010000031.1:0-9167 GCA_045117415.1 Prevotella sp.
TAGGCAGAGTCATCACTAATGAGCGTGGCAAAGGCTATGGCAAACAGATCATGCTTCGCGCCATCGAGGCAGCCATAGAACATTTCAGTGCTACACTTATAGACATCGAGGCACAGGAATATGCCAAAGGATTCTATGAAGGCATGGGATTCAGACAATCATCCGATACCTTCATGCTCGATGGCATTCCTCACATTAAAATGACTTGGACGAAAGAATAAATTATGAGAAAAGCAAGTAGAGAGATGGATGCCGCCTTCGCATTGGAGGTGTTGGATAAGGCTCCATACGTGACAATTAGTATGACTAGACCAAACGGGATACCATACGGATTGCCCCTGTCGTTGGCACGTACTGATGTGAGAACGTTCTATTTCCATTGTGCCTTGGAGGGGGACAAGTTGGACTGCATAGCACATAATCCGACGGTTTTCCTGTCGGCAGTTACCAAATGTGCGCCTACGGTTGGCCCGAAAGACGGGAGCTTTACGTTACAGTACAAGTCTGCTACAGCCATCGGTAAGGCTGAGATTGTGACTGACCGCGAAGAGAAGATAGCAGGTCTGAGAGCCATCTGCCAGCGATTCCTTCCTCACCATATGGATGCTTTTGATGATGCTATCAGTCGCAGTCTTGAACGTACGGCAGTAGTTAAGATTACCTTAACTGAGCCTCCTGTTGGCAAGCGCAAGCAGTATGATAAGCAGGGAGAGGAAATGAAATATGGCAGAATGGAATGAGGATTATTAGGGAAGCAAGGCAGACGGATGTGGCTGAGATCATGCAGGTCATGGATGCTGCGAAGAGGATTATGCGGCAGTCCGGCAACATGCACCAATGGGGAGAAGGCTATCCCTCTGAGGCAGTCATAACGGCTGATATGGAACGGAATGGCGGTTTTATCATTGAGGATGATGGTTGCATTGTAGGCTATTTTGCTTTTCTGCCATGCCCAGAACCGACTTATGCCAAGATCTATGAAGGTAAGTGGATAAATGACACGCAACCATATCATGTAGTCCATCGCATTGCCAGCTACCCCGATGCTCACGGCATCTTTAGCAGCATCATGGAGTTCTGTTTCTCCAACGACGAGAACATCCGCATAGATACCCACCACGACAACAAGATTATGCAGCACAACATCTTGAAGCACGGCTTCACATATTGCGGTATCATCTACCTGCTGTCAGGCGATGAAAGGCTGGCGTATCAGAAGATAGTCATCTAACTGTGCAAACCTATTCATGTATGCCATAACTCCAATCATCATTTTCAATCAAAAGAAAAAATATGTCTTGTACGGATGCATCGTAAGACCAGTATTCGGTCAAGAAAAAAAAACAAGTTTAAGGTTTAGGTTTAACCATGTATATATACATGCCGTCATAACCTCAATTGAACGTACTTGAATCACGCGATGGGTTTAGTTTACTTCTTATATGTATATAAGCCTTTATAAACTTAAACCTAAACCCTTTAGTACAACCAGAAGCCTTTTTTCTTTTGACCGAAAAAAAACAGTTACAAGGGTGCAGCTCTTTGAAATAAAAGTTGTACCTTTGCAACTGAAAAAAAGCGATGGTATGAGAACAATAGGAGCCAAAAAGGAAAACGGCTGGTTAAATTTCTTTAAATCTGCAAATACCGAATTCAGTCCAGAATCCGTAAAAAACTACAGACGAAAAAGACAAAAATCACCACTGTCCGTATTGCAGAATAGTTGTAAGTATCTCAAAATCAACGACTTAGAAAGTTTCTACCCTATTTCTACATTCGCGTCGTAAGTAGCTGATTATCAGCAAGTTGCGGTTCATGCGTGGGAAAATGAAATAACAAGCCCATCGATATGAAATTAAAAAGTCTTTTCTTAGGTGTATTGGTACTCGTGGTCGGGTCGAACAGTCTGGCACAAGACCAGAAGATGAACGCGTTTATCGACCAACTGATGTCGAAGATGACCGTCGAGGAGAAAATCGGCCAAATGAACTTGTTGCCTGGCACCTCGGCCACAACGGGAGAGTTGAAGAACAGTCCGCTACTGTCATTGATAGAACAGGGCAAGTTAGGCACCGTGCTGAACCAAACGGGCGTGGAAGGCATCCGACAATTGCAGGACGCTGCGAAGAGAAGCCGTCTGGGTATCCCCGTGCTTGTAGGCATGGACGTGATTCACGGCTACGAGACCATCTTCCCCATCCCCTTAGGCATGTCGTGCAGTTGGGATCTGGAGGCCATTGAGCAGGCGGCGAGGATAGCCGCCAAGGAGGCCACCGCCGACGGTATCTGCTGGACCTACAGTCCGATGGTGGATATTGCGCTCGATGCCCGTTGGGGCCGCATCGCCGAGGGCAACGGTGAGGATCCGTTCTTAGGCTCTCGCATCGCCGAGGCTTTGGTGAGGGGCTATCAGGGCAACTACGGCCCAGAGAACATGATGGCCTGCGTAAAGCACTATGCCCTCTACGGCGGAGCAGAGGCTGGGCGCGACTATAATACGGTGGACATGAGTCACGTGAGGATGTATAACCAGTTCTTCCCACCCTATGAGGCAGCCGCCAAGGCAGGGGCAGGATCGGTGATGACCTCGTTCAATATCGTGGACTACATACCCGCCACTGCCAACAAATGGCTCATCGACGACGTGCTGCGCAAGCAGTGGAGGTGGAACGGCTTCGTGGTGACCGACTACGGTGCCATCGCTGAGATCACGAAGCACGGGCTGGGCGATCTGCAACAGGCCTCGGTGCTGGCCCTGAAAGCTGGCACAGATATGGACATGTGTGCCGAAGGCTTTATCAAGACACTCGAAAAGTCACTGAAAGAGGGCAAGGTGACGATGGCCGAGATTGATCAGGCCTGTCGCCGTGTGCTAGAGGCGAAATACATCTTAGGACTCTTTGAGAATCCTTACCGTTTCCTCGACCCCAAGCGTCGAGCCACTGACATCTACACCCCAGAGCACAGACAGGCTGCACGCCAACTGGCTGCGGAATCGTTCGTACTGCTGAAGAATGAGAATAGCCTCCTGCCGCTGAAGAAGCAAGGGAAGATTGCACTCATCGGACCGATGGCCGACAACCGCATCAATATGGCCGGCACCTGGGCACCAACAGCCACCAACGAGCGTTATGCCACGCTGAAAGAGGCGATGGAGAAGGCACTGGCAGGTAAGGCGATGGTCAGCTATGCCCAGGGCTGCAACTTCACCAGCGACTCCACCCTGCAAAAGGACGGCGGATTCTACCGTCAGACACCTTTCAAGGACGCAGAACAATTGAAGCGTGAGGCCCTTCAGATCGCCTGCGATGCCGATGTCATTGTCTGCGCCATGGGAGAGTCGGCAGAGATGAGCGGCGAATGCAGCAGCCGTGCTACGCTCGAGATCTTCGATAACCAGCGGGAACTGTTAGAGGCTCTGCTCGCATTAGGCAAGCCCTTGGTGGTGCTGAACTTCGCTGGCCGTCCGACAGTGTTGACCTGGGAGAACAGTCATGTGCCAGCCATCCTACAGGTATGGTTTGGCGGCAGTGAGGCAGGCGATGCCATCTGCGACGTGCTCTTCGGCGACAAGGTGCCCTGCGGCAAGCTCACCACCTCGATGCCTCAGGCCACAGGACAGGAACCGCTCTACTACAACCATCTGCCGACGGGAAGACCTGTGGGAGAAAACCTGAGCACGTTCACAAAATTCGCCAGCAACTACTTCGACGTGCGCAACGACCCGCTGTTTCCCTTCGGATTCGGTCTGAGCTATACCACTTTCGAATACAGCGACATCCGCCTCGACGGTCGGAAAGCATCTGTGACGGTCACCAATACAGGTGACTATGACGGCATAGAAATCGTACAGCTATATATTCACGACGTCGTGGCCAGCATCACCCGTCCTGTAAAGGAACTGAAAGGCTTCCAGCGCATCCATCTGAAGAAGGGCGAGAGCAAGGAAGTGACATTTGATATTACCGACGACCTGCTGAAGTTCTATAACAGCAACCTCGACTACGTCTTAGAGCCTGGCGAGTTTGAGATTATGATTGGTCCGGACAGCAGCCTAAAGCATCTGAAGAATACCGTGCTGAAAGTAGATTAGGCAGTCTGATTCTATAGCTGTTACAAAGAACGGGAAAAAGTCGGTATGCACCTGATTGTTGCTCAGATAGCTGACCTTGACGTAGTTGCCCACGGCCTCTATATATAAATATAATAGGTGGGAAATCTTAACCGTCTTTTTTTGTATCTTTACACAGATTTAATGTAAAATTGGAAAAATGTAGATATATCATATAAGGATGTTTGACGTAATAGATGCCACTGGATCTGGCTGCAAAGACGATCCTCGTATGCGTAACATTGAGGCAGAGATGATACGGAGTCATGAATTATGCCTGAAGATTTCTTCCAAAAAGCCTACAGATCCTGATTACAAGAGTCTGCTGGAAGAACTATTCCAGCGTGAGATAGATGACAGTGTCGCCATTGTCTCTCCTTTCTATTGTGATTGCGGATGCCGAATGACTATCGGAAAGAATGTGACTATTAACAAGGGGGCAACGATACTCTCTCCTGGTAAGGTGACGATAGAGGACAACGTACTTATTGGACCCGAGGTGAAAATTGTGACGGTCGATCACGACCTCTACGACAGGCACAACCTATTCCATTTCGGAAAGGTGACGATTAAGGAGAATGCATGGATCTGCATCGGTGCTATCATCTGTCCAGGCGTAACTATTGGTAAAAATGCCGTCGTTGCTGCCGGAGCTGTCGTTACAAAAGATGTTCCAGATAATGTGGTGGTTGCTGGCAACCCTGCCCGGATTATCAAAAAATTGAATCCACAAGAATAACGAATAACTATAGATAATCATATTTACAGGCAAAATAAAGATGCCTTTAGCACGACGAAGGGATGCTTCCTGACGGTTGTTAAGATACCTGGAATGGGTGAAAGGAATATCTCTTATAGGGGTAAAGGAACGTCTGGAACAGGGGTAAAGAGACAAGAGAAGAGGGGTTAACTCGGTGCCTTCCGGATTAGCAGCGTTCGTGGAAATAATCAGCAGCGGACGCTGCTAATAATGGCAGTGGTCGGGGAAATTGTCAGCAGCGTTCGCTACGTACCAGTTTTTATACTGATGGAGCTGTCTTCAGAAGTATGTAATGCCACGTGCGTCCTTCTTTATAGCGACCGAGGCATGGATTGTCTCCTTGACAAAGACTGTCAAGATAACGTTGGGCAGACTTGTATTTCAACCTGCTAAAAGTCTGGAAGGTCTTGATGGTGATATATCCGTGACGTACACTCTTCCGCAGTGCCTCCTCCAACAAGTCGAAGAAACGCTTCATCTCGCCCTTGCTGGTATGGCGGTATTTGTTACAGAAGTCGTCAATATCATCCAAATCGTACTTATGATCTACGACGGGCTGGGCATAGAGCAGGGGGTTGCCATCGTCACCCTTCGTGGGGCGTGGCTGCAGTTCAAAGAGTATTCCGTCAGTCTTACGAGGCATCTTTTCTTTTCGTTTTTGTTTGCAAAAGTACAAAATTTCCGCGATATTGTATGTTATTCATCACAATTATATGTAGTATATCCCAGAAATTTGGTGTTGTCCGCAACAATCAGTAACTTTGCAGTATCAAACGGATAAGACAAAAATAAATATGAATAAAATGATAGCATGCTGTGGCATTAACTGCAAGACCTGTGAGGCTCGCCTTGCCACGATGAAGAACGACGACAAGATGCGCGTCGAGGTTGCGAAGAAATGGTGCGAGATGATAATGACCGAATGAACATTCATGAAACAGGAAATCAATCCCAAGGACACTAATAGATCCATCGCCTTCGAGCTGTGGACCAAGTCGCCCATGCCGATGGTGACGCTCACCAAGACCTTCGACGTGACGAGGCTCTGTAAGGTGAGTCATAAGCGTGGTATGAAGTTCAATATGTTGCTGTGCTGGTGTATTGGTAAGGCAGCATCAGGGATAGAGGAGTTTTTCATGTTGCCCCAGAATGGGAAATTGTATAGATACGACCGTATGGCCATCAACGTGATAGCGAATAACATAAAGGGTGGACTCAGTTTCTGCGACGTAGCCGTCAACGATGATTTGGAGGCGTTTAATGCCAATTACCTGCATCTTACTGAGACCATTAGCCAGACCTGTCAGGACATATTAGACGATGAAGCTGTAATAGTCGGAACATCGGCAATGACTGGCACGGAGCTCGACAGTATTACCAACCAGTACAGCGGCTTCTACAACAACCCTTTCCTTGCCTGGGGCCGCTACCGTAAAGGTTGGCTGAAGACTACCCTGCCCATCTCCTTCCAGTTCCACCACGCCCAGATGGACGGCAGACAAGCCGCACAGTTTCTGGAAGAACTACAACGGACAATTAATACAATCTGATGGAAACAGAAAGGATATTATTGCGCCCTTGGCGAGACAGTGATGCGGAGACGCTATACAAGTGGGCTTCCGATCCTGATGTGGGTCCTCGTGCAGGATGGGCACCGCATCAGAGTGTGGAAGAGAGTCTGGAGATTATCCGAACAGTGTTCCATGATGCAACCAATACATGGGCTATCGTTCTAAAAGAGACTAACGAGCCGATTGGCGCTATGGGCTATGGTCCTTCGTGCGAGTGTGATTTGCCAGCCCGCAAGGGTGAACCGCTCATCGGCTATTGGGTGGCGAAGCCCTATTGGAATCAGGGCATCTGTACGGAGGTGCTGCGCCTGATGTTAGACCACATCCGAGAAACGACGGACATCAAATCGCTCATCAGTGGTCATTTCGTAGACAATCCAGCCTCTGGCCGAGTGATGGAGAAATGTGGCTTCGTTCCAACTGGCGAAACCTGCATTGATGCGAATCAGTATCAAGGCGAGGAACGACCTATTAGAGTGTTGAGATTAGAAATAAAAAAAAATAATATAATGAAACTTCGACCGTTCAATATCAGCGATGCCCCGACCATTCTGAGCTGGTGCAAGGATAAGCATGCATTCCGGTTATGGAGTGCTGACAGGTACAAGGAATTCCCTGCTCAACCAGATGATATGATGGAGCAATACAAGGGTGATAATATGTATCCACTCACGGCTGTCGTGGGAGATGAAATTGTTGGGCATATTCTATTGAGGTATCCATCAGAGGATAAAAGTGTCATTCGTTTTGGCTTTGTCATCGTGGATGATTCTAAACGTGGTTTGGGTTATGGTAAGCAACTGCTGCGCCTTGCTATCGATTATACACAGCGGGAACTGGGTGCTCAGAAGATTACTCTTGGTGTGTTTTGCGATAATCTCTCCGCCTTCGAATGTTACAAGTCCGTCGGCTTCCGCATCACAGGCGCAGATGCCTATTCGATTGACGGGAAGGAATGGAAAGGTTCTGAAATGGAAATGGAATTAGAAAAGTACGCAAATTTATCAGAAGATATTTTGATTTACTGAAAACAACGAAAAAGCCCCTATTTACGGGGTTTGTCAAAGTGGGACTGACAGTTTGTGAAACTCAAAGAGTGGTTATGAAAGGTTCAAAAAAATCCCTCTCTATTCGCAAAGCAAAAGCGCAATCATTTGGTAAACAAATGGTTGCGCTTATTTTTGTATATATGAATTTCGGAAGAGTCATAAGGCATGTCCACCAGATACTTTAATGACTTGACCCGTTAGCATTCTCGCCTGCTCACTTGCCAAAAAAAGAATTGTTTCTGCAATATCTTCCGGCTGAATCAGTTTACCCATAGGAATGACTGGAAGAACAGACTGTTCCAAATCGGTGTCAATCCATCCCGTCTGAGTCGGACCCGGTGCCACACAATTGACGGTAATGCCGTACTTTGCCACCTCCAAGGCTATGCTGCGGGTAAGTGCTTCAAGTGTAGCCTTACTTGCTCCGTAGGTTATCTGCCCGGCAAAAACCTGTGATGCATCGGTTGAGATGTTGATGATGCGTCCATAATCACCGCGATGGGTAATCATCTCCCTTGTCATCAGGATACTTCCACGGACATTGACCGCAAAAGTGTCATCTATCACATTCTGCGTGATTTTCTCTATGGTGTCAATGCCGTCCATGTCACCATCGGCCGCATTGTTGACCAGAATATCGACCTTTCCGTATCGTTCAAGGACTGTCCGATAGATTTCCTTTACGGCATCTTCATTGGAAATGTCGCTTTCCAGAATCATATAGTCAGCATTCGTTTCCTTTAGCCTGCTCTCAACACGATTAGCATTGCCTGAGTTTGCCTCGAAATATCTGTCCGTGCCGTTTTTGTCTGTCTTCGATTGGTCAAACTGTCTGTGGATTCTTTTGTATACCAAGACCACCTTAGCCCCTTCACGAGCAAAAGCAAATGCCGTCGTTGCCCCAATCCCCTGCGGGTTATTTGCTCCTGTAATCAGAGCTACTTTATTCTTGAGTCCGTAGTTAACCATATATTTACCTCCTATTGTTTTATTTATAATCCCAGAATCCTGTGCCAGTCTCAGGGTCAAATTTCCTTCCGATAGCACCGCCAATAGTAGGACGCAGTTCAATTTCGGCAGTGTAGAGAACGGTTGTAGCTTTCAGATGCCCTCCTGCCATTCCATGCTGACCTTCTTTCTTGAAAGAGAACAGGGCATGGGTATGGTGGAAGAGTTGACCGTCATCGTCTCTTACAACATTGCCGTTGAGCGATACTAATTCCAGCATCCCCTCTAATTGTTCAGTCTCAAAACTGCCAGTTTCAGGGATGAACACCTGTAGCTCTGCACTCTGACAGCCACCGATTCCAGAGAATACGGCTGAAGGTATGGATTCTTTCTCGCATATTGTGAGGAGGTTACCTATAATCTCATCACCTCGATCCATACGGATATAGTAGTTATCGCCAATCTTTCTGTATTCCATCTTAAACTATTGTTAATGTTTGGTGCAAAAGTACGAAAAATCGATTAGAAATCAGTACCTTTGCCTTACGCTCTTTTCCGCCAAAACAAACGTTAGACGTCCAGTCCTCGGGGATGGGGAAATGGGCTATCTTGTGACCGTTTTTGTCGAATACAGTCACACCATTTGAGACTGTCCTTTCATATCGAACGCCCAGAGCTGGTTGTCCATATCTGCGCAAGCTATCAGGTTGCCCTGGGCATCAAAGTAC
>JBGUNO010000032.1:0-23949 GCA_045117415.1 Prevotella sp.
CTTCCCATTCCGAACAGAGAAGTTAAGCCCGCCTGCGCCGATGGTACTGCAATGCAATGCGGGAGAGTAGGAGGCCGCCACTTTTAATAAATCGGACGAACACATCGGTGTTTGCCCGATTTTTTGTTTTTGTTAAATTTACTCCATCTCAGAATAGAAATAAATGAATTTATTTTATTCTTCTCTCGACTTTTTGTAACTTTGGCTTCGCTGAACTTACTTCGTCTCGGCAAAAAAAGGATAAAATTTTTTGTTATGCTCTCGACTTTTCGTAACTTTGCAATATGAATAACCTAAAACGGATATATGTATGGCTTAGTCGCATTCCATATTGTCGTGGTTTTGGAATTCAGTCGCCTACAGATTATGCCTTTGTCCGTTATGTCATAAACGAACACTGGCCATACTATGCCTATGAACGTTTGGGTCAATTGAATGAAAGCTGGCTCGATAGAAAGATGGGGAGACTTTATTTTCGACTTGCTAACTGGCGACAACCTGCTAAGATGATGGAAGATGAATTTGCCCCTTATTGGCAGGCAGGATGTAATAACGTACGGCTGACAAATAATTTGGAGTCTGTGGAACTTGTCAGGGTAAGAATGTCTGATGTAAAACAGTCTCTTCTTGATGATATATATAATAAGGTGAACAACCAGTCAGTTCTAATTGTTGAAGGCATCTACCAAGATTGGAAACAATGGCATCAGATAAAGAAAAACCAACGTGTACGAGTGTCTTTCGATCTTTACTATTGTGGTATTGTTTTCTTTGATAGTAAACGTGAAAAGCAACATTATAAAGTGAATTTCTAATAGCATTATAGAAGATGAAAAAAATTACCAAAGTATATACCCGGCGTGGTGATGAGGGAAAGACGTCATTGGTAGGAGGACAACGAGTCAGCAAGGCAAGTATACGGTTGGAGTCGTATGGGACTGTTGATGAACTCAGTTCTCATCTTGGTTTACTGGCTGCACTATTGCCAGAAGGGCATGACAAGGATATGGTAGAACGAATCCAGAACAACTTGTTTAATGTGTGTACCAATCTGGCAACAAATCAGGATCAGACACCACTTTACCCTTCTGCTTATCTACCGGAAGGTGAGATTGAACGAGTAGAACAAGAAGTTGACACCATTATGGAGATGCTTCCTGAGAAACAGGGTTTTGTACTACCCGGCGGTACAAAGGAAGCAGCCCAGGCACATATTTGTCGTACGGTTTGCCGTCGTGCAGAAAGGCGGATTGTAGAACTCGCTGCAACTGCTACCGTGTCACCAGAAGTGCTTCAATATGTGAACCGTTTGAGTGATTATTTGTTTGTTTTGGCTAAGAAGTTGAATTTTATTGCAGGGCATAGTGAAAAAATATGGCAGAATGCTTGTGATTAAGAAAAAAAATATTACTTTTGCGGTCAAATTCTAAAACTGATAAATTTAAACGACTATGTATTGGACCCTAGAATTAGCATCAAAGCTTGAAGACGCTCCCTGGCCAGCAACCAAGGACGAACTTATAGATTATGCCATCCGCTCGGGCGCACCCCTTGAAGTATTGGAGAATCTGCAGGAGATTGAGGATGAAGGTGATGTCTACGAAAGCATCGAGGATATCTGGCCGGATTATCCTACTAAAGAGGACTTCTTGTTCAACGAGGATGAGTATTGATTATTGAAATTCATACAGTTTTTGTATAACTAATTAATAATAAGCAGCATGGGTTAATCTGTCAGATTTCTCATGCTGCTTTTTTCGGTCTTTTTCGAAAAACCATCTCCCATACTAGTCCCTTTTGGGGTGCAGTTCAACAACCCTTGGGAGGCATTCCTTTCACCCGTGGGTGGACCTCCCTGCCCCTTTCTTTTACAATAATTTAAGTGTTTAAGCGTTATATATTCGTGAAAAAATGGTTTCTGATATTGGCGCTGCAAGGGTTTTCCGTTGGAATGATGGCTCAACAGGAGGCCTCTTTTGCCCATTATTGGGCGATGGAGACTTCTTTTAATCCTGCTGCAGCAGGTAAGGAATCAAAGATCAATGCTGTGGGTGTCTATAACATGAGTTTTGTGGGTTATGAGCATAACCCTCGTACGATGTATATCGCTGCTGACATGCCTTTGCGTTTTCTGGGGGCTTATCATGGTGTCGGGATTCAGTTGATGAATGACGAGATAGGTCTGTTTACCCATAAGCGTGTTCTCCTGCAATATGCCTTCAAACAACGTTTGTTCGGCGGTACGTTGAGTATCGGTGTTCAAGGCGGTTTGTTGAGTGAGGGTTTTAAGGGCTCTGAGATAGATGTGGAGCAGCCCGATGATCCTGTTTTCACACAGACAGATGCCAATGGTACAGCCATGGATGTCAGTGCGGGACTCTATTATCAGCGCAAGAATTGGTATGTTGGCTTTTCTGTATTACATGCCACGGCACCAGCCATCGAGATAGGCGATCGCTCTATTTTTGAGATGAGTAGGGTTTTTTATTTAACGGGTGGATACAATATTCGACTAAGAAATCCGTTTTTTACAATACACCCCACAGTGTTGGGGCGTACTGACGGTTCTGCTTATCGTGCAGACGTGACAGTCAGAGTGAAATATACACATGACCGCAAGATGATCTATGGAGGTGTGGGCTATAGCCCCACCAATTCCGTCACAGCGATGATAGGGGGCAATTTCCATGGCATCTGTCTAGGCTATAGTTACGAGATGTTCACAGGAGGTGTAGGACTCGGTAATGGCTGTCATGAGTTATTTGTGGGTTATCAGACGGACCTGAACCTTTACAAGAAGGGTCGTAACCGTCATCAGAGTGTGAGAATATTATAAAAATAGTATATGAAGAAAATCATTAGTATCATAGGTTGCATCTGTGCAATGATTTTGCTTTCGGGTTGTTTCGGCTCGAAACTCGCTTCTATGAAAGGTGGTGAGGTGACAGGTGCCAGTGGTCGTGCATTCAGTGAGCCGACTCCTTATGGCATGACGATGATTAAGCGTGGTCATGTGAAGATGGGAATCGAGCAACAAGACAGTCTGTGGGGTAAGCCCATGCCTGTCCGTGACATCTCTGTCGAGAGCTTCTGGATGGATGAGCATGAAGTGACTAACTCCATGTATCGCCAGTTTGTGAATTATGTCCGTGACTCCATTCTTCGTGAGCGTCTTGCCGATCCCAACTATGGTGGTGACGAGAGTTACAAGATAGAGGAGGACAAGTATGGTGAGCCGGTTACTCCCCACCTGAACTGGAAGAAACCCTTACCTCGCAAGCCCAATGAGGATGAACAGCGTGCCTTTGAGAGTCTTTATACCTATAACCCCGTGACGGGTGAGAAAATGATTGACTGGCGTCAATTGAACTATCGTTATGAGATATATGACTATACGGAGGCTGCTAAGCGTAAGTATCGCATTAATCCACAGGAGCGTATCCTCAATACTGATCTCCGTGCCAATGCCAATGAGCAGATATGGATATCCAAGGATACTGCCTATATTGATGATGAGGGAAAGATAGTACGCCAGACCATCAACCGCCAGTATACAGGACCTTGGGACTTCCTGAATACCTATATCGTGAATGTCTATCCCGACACGACGTGTTGGGTCAACGACTTTCCCAATGCTGAGAACGAGGGTTATATGCGTTACTATTTCTCCAGTGCCTCTTATAACGACTATCCTGTAGTGGGTGTTACATGGGAGCAGGCGAATGCCTTCTGTGCTTGGCGTACAGAGTATCTGCTGAAAGGTCTGGGTGGTGCTGCCCGTTACGTGCAGCGTTATCGTCTCCCAACAGAGGCGGAATGGGAGTATGCTGCCCGTGGCAAAGACCAGAATGAGTTCCCATGGGAGAATCAGGACGTGGTTTCCGGTAACGGTTGTTTCTATGCTAATTTCAAGCCCGATAAGGGAAACTATACCAAAGATGGCAATTTGATTACTAGCAGGGTAGGTATCTATTCCTCGAACACGAACGGTCTGTATGACATGGCTGGTAACGTTGCCGAATGGACAAGTACGATATATACGGAAGCAGGTGTGGAGTCGATGAATGATATCAATCCACAGTTGAAGTATAATGCTGCCTTGGAAGACCCCTATCGCCTGAAGAAGAAGAGTGTGAGAGGTGGTTCTTGGAAAGACCCCGAGTCGTTTATCCGTTCCGCATGGCGTTCCTATGAGTATCAGAACCAACCACGCAGTTACATCGGATTCCGCTGTGTGCGTAGTATGGCAAATACTACCAGTGATAAGGTGAAGAGTAAGAATTCTAAACGTAGCAAGAAATGACAGTATATAGTAAACTGAATTTGATTTACAAGTTACAGAAATGGATGGACAGCGTGCCTGGACAGACATTCCTGAACTATGCCTATAGTTGGGGTGCTTCTATCGTTATCTTGGGTACCCTGTTTAAACTGACCCATTTGCCTGGAGCCAATTTCTTCCTTTATTTAGGTATGGGCACAGAGGTTATCGTGTTCTTCCTCTCGGCTTTCGACCGTCCTTTCGACAAGACGGCGGATGGTATGAATCTGGATCTCCATCCGGACGTGGAAGGAGAGTCTGCTACTATCGTGAATGGAGAGCCAGAACCCCGTGCGGCTATCAGTGGTGGAACAATTAGCGGAGGCGGTTCTGTCAGCGGCGGAGGCGGTTCTGTCAGCGGCGGTGGTGGTTCTGTCAGCGGTGGCGGTGGCACTGTCATTATCAATGGTGGTGGCATGATAGGTGGTGGTTCCGTAGGTGGTATTAAGGGCGGCGATCACCTTGCTGCGCAGGTCGACACACCAACAGGAGGGCAGCATGGGGCTGTGGCTTTGACTACCGGTACTCCTGCAGGAGTCGCCGAGGCAACAGGAAATTATATCGATGAACTGAATGAATTGACAGAGGTACTCAAGAAGGTGAGCGAGCAGAGCAAGCGACTCACTGCCGACTCCGAGGAGATGGAGAACCTGAACCGTACGCTTACAGGTATCAGCCGTGTCTATGAGATGCAGTTGAAGAGCGCCAGCTCACAGATGGGTACCATCGATGAGATTAATGAACAGACCCGTCATATGGCTCAGCAAATCGCTGAGTTGAACGCCATCTATGCTCGAATGATAGAGGCGATGTCAGTACAGAACGTAAATAGACAATAAACATGGCAATCAAGAAACGCCCGGTATCTCCCCGCCAGAAGATGATCAACTTGATGTATGTCGTCCTCATGGCGTTGCTTGCCTTGAACGTCTCGACAGAGGTGCTCAACGGTTTCTCCTTGGTGGAGGATAGCCTGAAGCGCACCACGCTCAATGCGACGAAGGAGAATCTTGCTATCTATGACGATTTTGCCGTGCAGATGAAGAAGAATCCTCAAAAGGTAAAGCAATGGTACGACAAATCACAGAAGGTCAAGGAGATGAGTAACAAGCTCTATAACTTGGCTGATGAGTTGAAGCTCGCTATTGTGCTGGAGGCTGACGGTGAAGATGGTGATGTGCGTAATATCCGTAATAAGGAAGATCTGGAGGCTGCCTCACAGGTAATGCTTGCCCCGGGGCGTGGTCGTGGCAAAGAGTTGTATGATGCCATCAATGCCTATCGTAACTCCATGTTAGGAATGGTGACAGACTATAAACAGAAAAAAGTAATTGCCTCTAATCTCACGACGGAGATCCCGAAAGATGCCATGGCGATGGGTAAGAACTGGCAGGAATATATGTTTGAGTCCATGCCCACAATAGCTGCAGTAACCCTGTTGAGTAAGTTACAGAATGACGTACGTTATGCGGAGGGTGCCGTCTTGCATACGCTGGTGTCTAATATCGACGTAAAGGATATCCGTGTGAATGCCCTTAATGCCTATGTGATTCCTAATGCTCAGACCGTAGTACGTGGCGATAAGTTCTCTGCCCGTATCGTGATGGCAGCAGTGGATACGACACAGGCCCCGCAGATATTCATTGGCGGCAAGGAGATGGATTTGCCTGGTGGACTATATGAGACCATTGCAGGACGTACAGGTGACTTTACCCTGGAAGGTTATATACAGGTCGAGAATGGTAATGGTGAACTGATTAAACGTGAATTCTCACAGAAATATAGTGTGGTAGATCCTTCTGCTACAGTGAGTGCCGATCTGATGAACGTGCTCTATGCAGGATATAGTAACCCGTTGAGCATCAGTGTTCCTGGTGTTCCTGTGACGAAGATACAGGCATCAATGAGTGGGGGAACCCTCCAGCCTGTCGGTCCCGGAAAATATATTGCACGTCCTACCACTCCAGGGCAGAACGTCACTATCACAGTGACTTCCACCAATACTGGGCGTGCCCAGCAAATGGGAACGTTCACGTTCCGTGTTCGTCGCTTGCCTGACCCAACTCCCTATATCGTCGTGAAGGACGAGAGTGGTGCTGACCGTTTCAAGGGAGGTGGCTTGTCGAAGGCACAGTTGACAGCGGCAGACGGTATTGGCGCCGCCATCGATGATGGTATCCTTGACGTTCCTTTCCATGTACAGAGTTTCGAGACCGTATTCTTTGACAATATGGGTAATGCTGTTCCGATGGTCAGTGACGGGGCTCGCTTCTCTGCCCGTCAGAAGGAGACCTTTCGTAAGTTGCAGCGTAACCGTCGTTTCTATATCTCAAGGGTGACGGCAACAGGTCCTGACGGCTCGGCACGTAAGTTGAATGCATCAATGGAAGTTATAGTGAAATAAAAAGATTAGATAGATATGAAGAGAGTATTGTTCTTATTGATGATAACGCTGATGGCTGGCTCTGCAATGGCACAGCCTAAGGCTCGTCGCCAACAACAGGCACAGAAGCAACAACAACAGCAGGTGACCACTCAGAATCAAGGTCTCAGCCAGCGTGCCCGTCTAATGTATCCCACCTCGTTGGATATGCCTGAGAACGTGGTATGGCGTCGTGACCTTTATCGTGAGATTAACCTAAATGACGAGGCGAACTCAGGGCTTTATTATCCTGTAGAGCCTATTGACAAGCAGATGAACCTGTTTACCTACATCTTCAAGTTGGCATTAAATAACTACATCCCCGTCTATGAATACCGCTTGGACGGTAATGAGTCGTTCAGTGATTCTTCGAAAGTGGCGATGAAAACCCTTCTCGATAATTATCATATCTTTTATGAGACACGAGATGGTAAGCTGCGGGTGGAGAATAGTGACATCCCTTCAGCCGAGGTGAAGATGTATTACCTCAAGGAGTCTGCCTACTATGACCAGTCAAACGCTCAGTTCCGTCGTAAGGTGATGGCAATCTGTCCTGTCATGATGCGTGAGGACGACTTCGGAGGCGAAGCTGCTAAATATCCCCTGTTCTGGGTGAAGTACACAGACCTGGAACCGTTCCTGAGTCGACAGAGTGTACAGGCATCGAATCTCAATAACGCCGCTACGATGACGTTGGAAGATTATTTCACGATGAACAGTTATCAAGGTAAGATATACAAGGCTGGTAACAGGATAGGGCAGGCTGCCGCTCGTCCACAGTTTGGTGATTTCAACCCTGCCAGTGCAGACGCTGCAGCTAAGAAGGAGCAGGAGAAAATCGAGAAGGAGTTGCAGGCATTTGAGCGCAGTATGTTCGGACATACCCCACAGCGTGACTCTCTGGACTCTATCGCAAAAGTTCAACCAGAGAACGAGAAGGTTGCCAAGAAAAAGGCTTCCCGTAACAGGAGCCGAAGCCGTAGTGTGAAGAGCAAGAAGAGTAAGACCTCTTCTGAGGGAGGTTCCTCGTCGTCACCCCGTATCACCGTACGTCGTCAACGTCACTAAAGAAAAACGTTAAAAAGTTTGCAAATCTCACGGAATTTGTTTATCTTTGCAGCAGGATAATTAATAGAAGGATTATATGAAAAAGATACTGACAATTATAGCTATTGCTTGCATTGCCTTCACAATGCCTTTACAAGCACAGGTAAAGTTCGGTCTCAAGGGAGGCTTGAACCTGACGACGATATCTGTAGATAATATCAGTAATGCTATTTCCAATAAGTCTGGTTTCTATGTAGGACCTACAGTAAAGTTCACGCTTCCTGTAGTGGGGTTGAGCGTTGATGGTGCGGCCCTCTATGACCAGCGTAATGCAAAGATCAAGGGTACAGACGAGACGATTAAGTCACAGTCTATCCAAATTCCTATCAACGTACGTTATGGCTATGGCTTAAGCAGTGTGGTGAATGTTTTTGCCTTTGCCGGTCCCCAGTTTGGTTTTAATATTGGAGACAAGAGTAAGATATTGAGTGAGATGGCTGGATGGTCATTGAAGAGCTGTAATATCAGTGGTAATATAGGTATCGGTGCTACAGTGTTCAGCAAATTGCAGATTACAGCTAACTATAACTTCCAGTTGAGTAAGACTGGTGAGGTAGAGTATATTAAGGAAGACGGGACCACAGGTACAGGCAAGATGAAGTTCAACTCCTGGCAGCTGGGTCTGGGCTATTATTTCTAAAACTAGAAAACCTACTTCAAGATAGAAAGGCACTCTTGCTGAGGCAAAGGGTGCCTTTTTTCTTCAAAGACTTTTGCATCTGATGAGATACGCCGACCTGATATTACCATTACCCTTGCAGGGCACCTTTACTTATGCGCTGCCACCAGCCATGCAGTCGACAGTACAGGTGGGTATGCGCGTCTTGGTGCCTTTTGGACGTAACAAAACCTATCTGGGTATCGTGGCACGACTGCATGATGTACAGCCACAAGGGTATGAGGTCAAGAACGTGACCCAGTTGATGGATAAAGAACCCATTGTCACTATACAGCAGTTGAAGTTATGGCAATGGATTGCCGACTACTACTTGGCTCCCATAGGCGATGTCTATAAGGCGGCACTGCCAGCTGGTCTGAAAGCGGAAGACGGTTACCATCCCAAGATGGAGACCTATATCCGACTGACGCCTGCCTACCAGAACGAGGCGGCACTACATGTCGCCTTGAACATTCTGGGACGTGCTCCCAAGCAGTTGGAGGCTTTCATCGCCTATTTGGAATTGTCGGGACGGGACCAGATAGAGCATATAGAGTGTAACTCTAAGTTAAACGAAATTACCCGTGAGGAACTGTTGAATGCGAGTCATGCCTCTGCCGCCACGTTGCAGCAGCTAGAGAAACGAGGAATGCTGGAAACCTATGAGGTGGAGGTGGGACGACTGAACCATGGAGGTGAGTATCACCCTGAATACATCAAGCAACTTAATATCGTCCAACAGCAAGCCTATAATCAGATACTGATGTCGATGATGCGGAAGCCCGTCACCTTGTTGCATGGGGTGACGAGCAGTGGTAAGACGGAGATATACATCCACCTGATTCAACAGGCATTGGAACGCAAGGAACAGGTGCTCTACCTCATGCCGGAGATAGCCCTGACGGTTCAGATGATGCAACGACTGCAACGAGTCTTCGGCAATCGTCTGGGAATTTACCATTCGAAATATTCGGATGCGGAACGGGTGGAAATCTGGCAGAAACAGCTCTCGAAGAACCCCTATGATGTTATCCTTGGTGCTCGCTCAGCAGTATTCCTGCCTTTCCAGAAACTGGGACTGGTCATCGTCGACGAGGAACATGAGACATCGTATAAACAACAAGATCCTGCTCCTCGTTATCATGCACGTTCTGCCGCTATTATGCTGGCACAGATGTATAAGGTTCGTACTTTGTTGGGTACTGCAACGCCCTCTATGGAGAGTTATCATAATGCTAAGACGGGGAAGTATGGTCTGGTGGAGTTGAAGGAACGTTATCAGGGGATAGAACTACCAGAGGTACAAGTGGTGGATATTGCGGACCTCCAGCATCGGAAGATGATGGCGGGTCCCTTCTCCCCTTTATTATTGAATAAGGTACGTGAGGCTTTGGAGTGTGGAGAACAGGTCATCCTCTTCCAGAACCGTCGAGGCTTTGCTCCCATGATAGAGTGTAAACAATGCGGATGGGTACCCCATTGTCAGCACTGTGATGTGTCGCTGACATACCACCGGCAGATGAATCAGTTGACGTGTCACTATTGTGGTTATACGTATCGGATACCCACCGAATGTCCGTGTTGTGGCTCCACGGAGTTAAAGACACGTGGCTATGGCACGGAGAAAATAGAAGAACAGGTAAGGGAGGTGTTTCCAGAGGCTCGTGTGGCTCGTATGGACTTAGATACTACACGTACTCGTAATGCCTATGAACGTATCATCACTGACTTCGGGGCAGGGCGTACGAATATTCTGATTGGGACACAGATGATCTCAAAGGGTCTGGACTTCGACAAGGTCAGTGTGGTAGGTATCCTCAATGCCGACTCGATGTTGAACTATCCCGACTTCCGTGCCTATGAGCATGCCTTTATGATGATGGCACAGGTCAGTGGGCGTGCCGGTCGTAAGGGGAAGCGCGGACTGGTCATCTTGCAGACCAAGAGCAAGGAGGTACCAGTCATTCAACAGGTGGTGCGTAACGATTATCTCACCCTATATAAAGACCTTATCGCAGAACGTCAGACGTTCCACTATCCACCTTACTATCATTTGGTGTATGTCTTCCTGAAACATCGCTATGACGATGTAGTAAACACGGCAAGTATCGAACTTGGTTCTCGTCTGCGACAGTGGTTCGCAGGTCGTGTCCTTGGTCCCGACAAACCAGCAGTGGCAAAAGTGAAGTCACAGAACATCCGTAAACTCGTCCTTAAACTGGAGAATGGCATCGATATGAAGCGTGTTCGTGAGTATCTGTTGATGGAACAGTCCCAGATGCTTTCCGATAAGCGTTATAACTCTCTCCAGATTTACTACGACGTTGATCCGTTGTAATAAAAATATTGGAGCACCAAAAGAAATGGTAGAATTGGATTTTTAGAATTTACAAAAAGAGTTTTAAAATTTACAAAAAGTACAGGATATGTCATAAGTATAGCGACTATCCCGAAGAAAAACAGTACCTTTGCAAAACTATCTTCTAGGTATATGTACGGTAATCAAGGTCAACTCGACTTATATTTCATGATGCTCTATGGTGGCGTGGCAATGATGGCTATCATGTCGTGCGTATATCTTATCCTCAGACCTGTTAACGTTGTTACCACATATGTTCAGTCTCCCCGTGAGCTAAGACTTTGGGCAGCAGCATTCCTTGCCACCATAGCAGGAAGTCATGTCTGGTGGGTTTTGTTAGGACAGGTGTGGCTGACCGATGATCAACTCGTCCGCATCCATATATTAATCGCCCTTGACAACATGACGCTGGTACCACTTGTCATGGCAATGTTACTGCGACTGTTGCAGGATCGCCGTCGTCCTCTTTGGCTCGTCTTTGTGTCAGTCGTCCCCACGGCAGTCTTGGCGATAGTAGCTGTCACGATACGCCAGCCAGTCATCGAATGGGTCATGGAAGGCTATGTGCTCGTGATTGGAGTCATCTTCTTCGTTTATATGGTCGTGGCGGTCAAACAATATGGACAGTGGCTGAGAGACAATTTCGCCGATTTGGAGCATAAGGAGGTGTGGCAGAGCCTGTTGGCACCATTGTGCCTACTCCCCGTATTCTATCTCTATGTCTATCATGGAGGTGAGCTCTATCGGGAATACCTTACGCAGTTCGTGTCCATCGCTATCATCATCTATATCATCTGGCGTGTCGAGACACTTCAGACTCTCGAGATTGTTGAGATGGAGGACAAAGACGACAGTGATGTAGTGCTACCGGTGGTTGATGTGGAAAAAGAAATCAACAATGGTGATACGAACACATATCAGAAAATTGACGAGCTGCTACGTGAGTATTGTGAGCAGAAACAACTCTATCGGCAACATAACCTGACGTTACGACAATTAGCTACCGCTATTGGTACGAACCGCACTTATCTTGGTACATATTTTGCTGAACGCGGTGAGACCTATAATGCCTATATTAACCGTCTACGCATCGAGCACTTTACGCAGCTCTACCTTCAGATGCTTGCCAATGGCAATACAGCAACAGCCAAGGAGTTAGCCATAGAAAGTGGTTACCGCAGTTACAGTACCTTTGGTGTTGCTTTCAAACAGTGCATGGGTATGCCCGTGACACAATGGATAAAGGGAATCAATGAAAAGATCTTAATTGACAATAATGAATCCAGGTAAAAAAATGATTAAGCCGCCGTATTTGAAGGTAGGTGACAAGGTCGCTCTTGTCGCCCCAGCTTATTGGGTGGCACATGAAGCTTTGATACAGGCTTCGGAGGTCCTCAGGAGTTGGGGACTTTGCCCTGTTATAGGAGAGCACACTAACAGTTTGAATGTAGATGCCTATTCGGGAACAGCAGATGAAAGGGTTGCTGACTTGGAATGGGCATTCGAAGATGATGATATCAGAGCAATCTTCTGCTCACGTGGAGGCTATGGCTCTATTCACTTGTTGAAGCGTTTCCCCATGGAATGTGTTCAGCAACATCCCAAATGGTTGATGGGACATGGAGACATCACCGTACTACTGAATACGATTGTCGCTGCGGGGGTCATGTGCGTCCATGGTCCGATGGCATTTCAGATTGCAGCAGAACAGGAGCCTTCTGTATCTATTGCGCGTAATATTCTCTTCGGTACGTTGCCGAGGTATGAGATTCCTACCAATCCCTATAACCGATGTGGTCATGCTGAGGGAATCCTGGTAGGAGGAAACCTCTCCAGTTACTCATCCATAACGGGAACAGAGTACCATATTTCTTCCAAACAGGATATCATCTTATTTGTGGAAGAGGTGGAGGAATCGTTGCATGCCGTAGACCGATTTTTTTATATGCTACGCCTGCATCTCAATTTTGAGAAAGTGAAAGGTGTTATTCTTGGTTCGTTCAGTTCTATCAAGTTCGACCTTCAGTTCGGATGTGTAGAACAGATGCTTACGGCACATCTTGCAGATTTGGATATTCCCATCTGCTGTGGTTTTCCTGTTGGCAGTAACAGTTGTCTGCCACTCGTTGAAGGTGCACCGTGCTCGCTTGATGTGTTAATGGATAAAGCCATACTGACTTTTAATACTGAGGGTACACATCAGCCATATCATATCGAAAAATCAGAAATACAATTAATGCGGTAACATCATAAACAGGTAACTTAGGGCAAAGTAAAAAAAGACCTGCACTCGCTACAGCGGATGCAGGTCATACTTTTTTTTATCAATCCTTTTCTTTATAAGTCTAACTGGCAACCGACACCAAAGACACGGTTGGTGCGAGTAAAGGAATCCTTGATTTGAGGATTGTCAGCATTCGTACGGTCGTAGTCACCATAATAGGTCTGGAAATAGGCAGCCTTGACAGCCACTTTCTTAGACAACTGGTAGCTGAAACCGAAACCGATGCTATAGCTGTTGACCACGAATGACATATCGCTAATGTACTCATCTGTCATGCCATAGCGTGTCAACTGTCCACCTGCAGAGAATGTCAGTTTCTCTGTAGTATCCCATTCTGCACCCAGCAGGAACTCGTTAGTGTTATGGCTCAGTAGATCCTGGGCGTGGTTGTACCAAGAGGCATCCTTGTCGAAGTAATGGTGCCAGCCCGCATTAATACGTACTACATCAATAGGACTGTACTGAACACCAATGGTCAGCAGAGCAGGCATGTCCTCGTTGACTTTCTCACCGTCCCTGTATTTATTGACAGCAGCAATCTCACTTGCCTCATTGACGGTGGACTCGTTCTTCATGCGGATCTGGGTACGAAACTCATACTTGGCGGCAAAATTGAATCTACCCGTCTTATAGTCGATACCAACGATAGGGGCAAAACCGATACCGTCTTGGTTACACAACAGGTTAACACCTTCTGCATATTTCTGTAGGGGAGCCACCTGTTCGCCGTAACCCGCTGCAGTGACAGCCTGGAGGTAACTTCCAAAGTCAACGTATCCTTGGGCGGTCTTTACCTGTATGTTGCTAATCTTTGCCTTATAGGTGGCATCACCATAGATCATACGCAGACCACCATAGAGGGAGAGGTTGGGGATTACCTTGCAGGCTGCGCCAATCTGTATACCATAATAATACTGGCGTCCTTTCATATAACCATCCATATCGTAACCCTGAGCGCCCAATGGTGCCAACATCGCTGCGATATTTCCTACTACACTCTCGAAGGAACCTAGTCCGTCTTCAAACTCACAACTACCGCCACCACCTGGTACCGAAAGGTTTGCCTGAAGACTCCAGTGCTCCATGTTATAGGCAATCTGGACAGATGGGATGACAGGGGCGTTGGCTACACCTTCGAAAATCTTGACAGGTGAGTCTGCGTTGTTCTTTCTGCCCATCTGAAATACGGGATTTGACGATGTGATGGTACGTGTCTGGTGTGCAAATTGCCAGTTGATACCAAGATGAAAACCTTCTGGCATGAAAACAACACCAGCAGGGTTGCTATAGACACCATCCAGTCCGATGGCGGCATCGCGGGCAGGGTTTCTCAGGAAGTCAACACTCTGGTTTGTGTTGGTCAGGATACCACCAGCCCAGGCGCTTCCTGTAGTCATCATGAAAACAGCTAATGCTATTAAACTTTTTCTCATTGTCTTTCTCTATTAGGTATATTTTAAATTAATTTTTTTTAAATCGGCTGCAAAGGTATAATAAATGTTTATTTATCCTTCTGTAAACGGAAACAGATTAAGGTTTATTAACTAAAAACGGCACATTTATTGCACAAAGTGTGCATTTTGTGCACAAAAACGATGCACAAAACATCACAAAATGCGCAATGTATTTCAATTATTTCTCAGAAGGATAACTGATACGTGTATGATAGATGGTTTTCAATTTCTCGATAGCCACCGTCTTGGCATACTGGATATCACGGAAGGTAATTGGGCACTCACGGAAGTAACCCTCACTGACCTGTGTGTCAATCAGACGGTTGACGAGTTCCCGGATGTTCTGCTCAGTATATTCCTGCAAAGAGCGTGAGGCTGCCTCTACAGTATCTGCCATCATCAGGATTGCCTGTTCGCGGGTGAACGGATTGGGACCTGGGTAGGTGAACAGCAGGTCGTCGACAGGTTCGTCAGGGTGTTCGTTATGATACTTGATATAGAAAAACTTCGCCTTGCCCTGTCCGTGGTGAGTGGAGATGAAATCACGGATTTCTTTGGGCAGGTTGTACTTGTCTGCCATTTTCTGTCCTTCCGTCACATGACTGATAATCATCTGTGCGCTCTCTATTTCCGTCAGCATCTCATGCGGGTTGATGCCCGACTGGTTTTCTGTAAAGTAAATGGGATTCGTCAGTTTGCCGATATCGTGATACAAAGCCCCTGTACGTACCAGTTGTGCCTCTGCCCCAATCTTGTTGGCAATCTCGCCGGCAAGGTTTGCCACTTGGATAGAGTGGTTGAAGGTTCCTGGGGCTATCTCACTCATCTGTCGTATCAACGGATTGTTGGTGTTCGATAGTTCTATCAGGGTGATATCACTCGTAAAGCCAAATGCCTTCTCTATCAAGTAAAGAAGTGGATAGGCAAATAATAATGCGATACCATTGATGATGAGGAAGTTGTATGTGCTATAGTCAATCTTCGATAACGAGTCTGTCCGCATCCAGTCGAACGACAGGTTGACAGCCATCATGGCTAATGTGATGAAGATAGCTGTCTTGAACAACTGCGAGCGTTGAGATAGTTCCCTTAAAGAAGTAATAGCAGCAAGACCGCCTATCGTTTCTACGACGATGAACTCAAAGGAGTGGGTGAGCGTAACGGCGCAGATAAGTACCATTATGCAATGTGCCATGAAGGCAGTACGGGAGTCCATGAACACGCGGATGAAAATAGGTACCATGGCATAAGGTAGGATATACACATGAATAAAGGTGTTGCGCATGAACAATGCCGTCATGATAGAGAAGAGGGCAATCAGTGCATAAGCCATCATGATCTTTCTCGACTTGACGAGATAGTCTTTCCGGTATAGTCTGAGATAGAATGTAAAGGCGATGAAAAGGATCGATACATAGAGAATTTGTCCGAGGAGAGCAAACTGGTTCTGGGTGTCGTCCTGGTGCAGCCTCTCGTTCTCTTTCATAAACGACTCCATTGTACGAAAGGTCTTGTCTGTAACAATCTCGCCTCGTCCAACAATCTTCTGTCCTTTCTGGACGACACCTGTCGCAAGAGCGATGCTTGACATCAAGTCGTTGATGCTACTCTCACTGCGTACCTTGTCGTAAATTAGATTAGGCGCAATATAGTCGTTGAGGTTGCATTTCTGGAGAATAGGACGTTGTAAGGCAAGGACGTCATCCTGGAACAGTTGTTCGTAGGCGGTCTTGGTAGAATAGACTTCCATGATAGAGACGCTGTTAGCCTGCTTCCCGTTTACCACACGAATCATCCTTGCTGTATCTGTGCGTAACTCGGAATAGTCGCCTGGCGTCATAATCCCTTGTTGATACAGACTATGTAACCGATTAGAGATAATCTTGAGATACTCCTCTCCCAGTCCAGGAATTCCTTCGGCATAATCCTTGTTGAACCTGTTGACCATCTGAGCCTCTTTGTCCTGATCAAATTGGTAATAAGGCTCATAGGATTTCATCAAACTGTCTTTCTCTGCACGGATGATTTCGTCAGACTTATAGACAGGGAAGTCAAAAGGAGCTGTGAAATCAGCATACTTCCATGGCTTGCCTTTCTCGATATGGAAATAACTGCGATTATCGTGAGGCATTGCCCATACAATCAGTCCGATGGATAAGACTATCAACATGGCACGCATCACATAGTTGCGCCATGTCTGTTCTTCTTTGAAATTGAAATTCGTATTCATTCTATTTGCAAAGATACGATTTATTTTCGAGACTAGTCCCAAAGATACGGAAAAAAAAAGAAAAAGCCTTATATATCAAAAAAAATGTGTAAATTTGCACCAATTTTATAAATGATATCATATATATGATGACAGATAGAAGAGTAAGGGTGCGTTTTGCCCCCAGTCCCACGGGTGCTTTGCATATTGGAGGAGTACGTACGGCACTGTATAATTATTTGTTCGCACGTCAGCATGGTGGTGATCTGGTGTTCCGTATCGAGGATACCGACTCCACCCGTTTTGTACCTGGTGCAGAGGAGTATATTATCGAGTCATTTAAATGGCTGGGCATCAAGTTTGACGAGGGAGTGTCCTTCGGAGGAGAAAAAGGACCATATCGTCAGAGCGAGCGCCGTGACATTTACAAAAAATACGTCCAGCAACTGCTGGACGCAGGTAAGGCATATATTGCCTTCGACACTCCTGCAGAACTGGAGACGAAACGTGCGGAAGTGCAGAATTTCCAATACGACTGTCATACCCGTCAGCAGATGTGTAACTCGCTGACTTTGTCGAAAGAGGAGGTGAATCAGCGGATTGCCGACGGCAAGCAGTATGTGGTTCGCTTCAAGGTAGAGGCAGGAGAGGAGATTTTGGTCAACGACCTCATCCGTGGTGAGGTGCGTGTGAAGAGTGACATCGTTGACGATAAGGTGCTGTATAAGAGTGCTGACGAACTACCCACTTATCACCTTGCCAATATCGTTGATGATCATCTGATGGAGATCTCACATGTCATCCGTGGTGAGGAGTGGTTGCCTTCTGCTCCTTTGCATGTGATGCTCTATCGTGCCTTCGGCTGGGAGGATAGTATGCCGCAGTTTGCTCATCTGCCATTGTTGTTGAAACCGGATGGAAAGGGAAAACTGTCGAAGCGTGACGGTGATCGTTTGGGATTCCCTGTGTTCCCCTTGCAATGGAAAGATCCTAAGACTGGTGAGATATCACGTGGTTATCGTGAAGATGGTTATTTCCCTGAGGCAGTGATTAATTTTCTTGCTCTGTTAGGATGGAATCCTGGTACTGAGCAGGAGTTGTTTACATTGGAGGAGTTGGTTCCGCTGTTTGACATTTCGAAGTGTTCGAAAGCTGGTGCCAAATTCGCATACGACAAAGGAATATGGTTTAACCATGAGTATATCCTGAAGAAATCAGCAGAAGAGATTGCCTCTTTGTTTGAGCCTATCTGTCGTGAGCATGGGGTGAAGGATTCTTTCGAGCGTATCTTGCAAGTAGTCGCTATGATGAAAGACCGTGTGTCTTTCGTCAAGGAACTGTGGCCTCTCTGTTCTTTCTTTTTTGAGGCTCCTACGATGTATGATGAGAAGACGGTAAAGAAACGGTGGAAGGAAGACAGTGCTCAGCAGTTGACAGAACTGGTGGATGTTTTGGAAGGCATTGACGATTTCTCTTTGGAGAATCAGGAGCAAATTGTACACCAGTGGATAGAACAGAAAGAATACAAACTTGGAAACATTATGAATGCGTGGCGTTTGACGCTGGTAGGTGAAGGTAAGGGACCGGGTATGTTCGACATTTCTGCTTTCTTGGGGAAGGAAGAGACCATTCAGCGTATGAAAAGAGCCATCGAAATACTGGGTTGAGAATGTATAATCTTGGAATATATCTATACCTGATAGGTGTTGCCATTGTAAGTCGCTTTAGCGACAAGGTGCGGAAGATGTGGCGTGGAGAGCGTGCCGCAATCCGTGTACTGCAAGAGAAGGTCGATCCGCAGGCGAAATATGTATGGTTTCATGCGGCATCACTGGGAGAGTTTGAACAAGGTCGACCATTAATGGAGCAATTTCGTAAGGAGTATCCGGAATATAAAATCCTCTTAACTTTTTTCTCTCCTTCGGGTTACGAAGTCCGTAAAAATTACGATGGGGCTGATATTATCTGTTATCTGCCTTTGGATACGATAACCAATGCGCGTCGTTTCCTTCGTACCATCCGTCCGGTGATGGCTTTTTTCATCAAGTATGAGTTTTGGTATAACTATTTGCATATTCTGAAACATCGTCAAGTGCCTGTATATAGTGTGAGCAGTATTTTCCGACCAGACCAGGTGTTCTTCAAATGGTATGGAAAACAATATGCTCATGTGTTAAGATGTTTCACCCATTTTTATGTCCAGAACCAAGTAAGTAAGGATTTGCTTGCTAAGATAGGTATTACAGATGTCTCTATCGTAGGTGATACTCGTTTTGATCGTGTGTTGCAGATTAAGGAGGCTGCCAAGCATTTGCCTATTGTAGAGGCGTTTGTGAGGGGGGGTAAAACCTTTGTGGCTGGTAGTAGTTGGCAGCCAGATGAGGACATCTTCATCCCTTACCTCAATGCTCATCCTGACTGGAAGATGATTATCGCACCTCATGTGATTGGTGAGGAGCACTTACAACAGATTATGAAGAAATTGGAGGGCCGTAAGTTGGTTCGTTATTCTGAACTTTCCGAGAGCTCTCCACTTCAGGGAGCTGAGGTGTTGATCATCGACTGTTTCGGTCTGCTTTCCAGCATCTATCATTATGGGGATGTCGCTTATGTTGGAGGAGGCTTTGGTGTTGGTATTCATAACACATTGGAAGCCGCAGTATGGGATATACCTGTTATCTTTGGACCTAACAACCAGCGTTTCCAGGAGGCACAGGGACTGAAAGCTTGTGGCGGAGGTCTTGAGATAAAGGATGCTGCTGATTTCGAGTCTGTTATGCAACGTTTTATCAGCAATACAGATGCTATTGCTGAGGCTGGTAAGAAAGCGGGTGCTTATGTGAAGCAGATGACTGGTGCCACAGCAAAGATTCTCTCAGAGGTTAAATTGTAATTTAAGATGGCTTTAATTAAATCATATCGTGGCCTGACTCCAAAGTGGGGAAAGGATTGTTATTTTAGTGAGAACGCTACCATCGTAGGTGATGTGACGATGGGTGACGAGTGCTCTGTTTGGTTTAATGCAGTTGTACGTGGTGATGTGGCTCCTATCACGATTGGCAATTGTACCAATGTGCAGGATGGCTCTTGTGTTCATGTGACTCATGAGACGGGACCCACGCATATTGGCAGTTATGTGACTATTGGGCATAATGTAACCGTTCATGCCTGTACCATCCACAATCATGCCTTAATCGGTATGGGTGCCACGTTACTTGATGGCTGTGAGATTGGTGAGGGTGCCATTGTTGCCGCAGGTGCACTGGTACTGCAGAACACGAAGATTGGACCTCATGAGATATGGGGTGGCGTACCAGCCAAATATATCAAACCTACCCGTCCTGGTCAGACGGATAATGCGGAGCACTATGTGGCTTACTCAAAATACTATATGGATGAGAATCCTGAGTGCCGTTTTACTGGTGAGAAATAGTAGCTACGATATATTCTGAGCGTGTCCCGATACGGAACTTACCACCCCAGATACCCATTCCCGAACTGATATAATATCGTGTGTCGCCTCTTTGGTGGGCACCAAATGCACATTCGTAGATACTTTCGGTAATCCAGGAGATAGGCCATACCTGTCCATGGTGGGTATGTCCGCTAAACTGGAAGTCGATTTTCTGTCGTGCTGCCTGCTCCAAGAAGTAAGGCTGGTGGTCGAGTAGGATGGTGAACTTCGAACGGTCTACCTGTTTCATGAGGTCTGCCAGTGTCTTGCGATGCTGGTTGGTACGGTCGTCCCTTCCGATGATACAAAGGCCTCCTACAACAGCACAGGAGTCTTGCAACAGATGGATACCTGCCTGTTCATAGAATTTCTGTGCATCAGGTTCTCCGCTATAGAACTCATGATTACCGATACAGGCATAGACGGGAGCGTTGAGGCGGTGGAACTCCTCAAACATCCGTTCCTCCTTGATAGGGCGGATGCTCATGTCGATGATGTCCCCTGCAATCAGAATGATATCGGCATGTTCCTCGTTCACCATGTCTACCCAGCGATGCAACTCATCCCTTCTGTTGTGATAACCTAAATGCAGGTCACTCATCATAACAAGTTTGAGAGGCTTTTCCAAAGGTTTTTTCGTGGTGAGTTGTATCTCCTCACAATACTTGTGCATATAATGGAAATAACCATAGGTGAAGAGAACGGTCATGAAGACGAAGATACCTATAGCCGTCGCCCAATTATTATATAATAAGGTACGCGGAATCAGGCGCACCAGTCGTCCAATGTCGAGCAGCAGGAAGAGCATGAAGAGGTAGAGCAGGATGATGAGGCTGGAGTTCGCCACCTCATAACAGAAGACGGCAGCAGGCATGGGCATACCGTCTGTCGAGCGTGAGAAGTTGGCGAAGGTCAACAGGAAACAACCAACCATGCAGCCGATGATAAGTGCCTTCCAGATGCCAGACAAAGGCAATAGACACCATACATGCCATCCGATATAACTGATGGCAAGAAAGGGTAGGGCGAAAAAGAGCATCATCCACATAAGTCTCTGCATAGAAATGATTGAGGTGCCAAAGTTACGAAGAAACGAGAAAAAAGCCAAATATTTTCCCCTTTTCCTTTGTCGTTTCTGAAAATATTCGTATTTTTGCCCTATCATATATTTAGTAAATATAATTATGAAAAGACTGATTTATGTGTTATTCCTGTTCTTCAGCCTTCAGTGTGCTGCACAGGATGAGGTTGTTTTCCATAATGGCAACATTGCGAAAGGAAAAGTGAGTGAGGTAACTGAGCAGTACATCAAGTTCTGCTATGAAGGCGAGGATGTTACCAACATTATCGGACGTGCAGCTATCTCAGAGGTACGTTTCTCCAGTGGACGCGTACAGCAGATGTCGCAGAAGATTTATGTGCAGTCAGAGAAAGACTGGGAGAAAGTGCGCATCGTGAATGACAAGAACGAAGTGCTGGGACTGAAGTCCCTCGGACAAGTAGAGAAGCATTCTTCTGGTACGTGGTCGTTCTCTATTACTGCGGGTCACTTCAGCGAGAAGACGATGAAGAAAATACGTAAGGAGGCTGCCGCCCGTGGCGGTTGTATAGTGCTTGTCCTAAGCCAGCAGAGCCAGTCTGGAGGTTTCTTCCAGGATGGTCATGCATCCATGACAGGCGAAATCTATACCTATTAATGAAGTTATGAAGTATATTTTAGTTTTATTCGCTTTGATAACTGGCATCTTCCAGGCACAAGCCCAGAAGAAGATATTATTGGCAGCAGGTACTGACGTTCCTGTCGTGTCAGCACTGACCACAAACGCTTTCGATTTGAAAGAAGGACAGATGATAGAACTGAAAACTGCCAGTGCTGTAACAGCGGAGTCTGGTGAGGTTTTGATTCCAGAGGGTTCACTGGTGATGGCTCGTGTACGTACAGGACTAAAACAACGTATACTTGTTGACCAGAGGAGACGGCTCATCATTGACATCAAGAGTGTCCTGCTTCCTGACGGCACGAAAGTGGCATTATGTGATGGAGTAGCCAGCTTTACCGTATACAGGAACACGGGTGATTTGGATGCCATTCCTTTGAAAGAGATCTCTGCCAGAAACATGCAGATTCCCACAGATCATGTGATGCACGCAAAAGTGGAGGTATCACAGAACATCTGTAAATAGTTAAACTTTGGCTCAAAGCAATTCTCTTTCTGACGTAAAGGAAACAACGAAATCGGGATGTCCGCTAACTTAGCGAGCATCCCGATTTTATTCAACGAAACGTCAGTCAGACGTCTTACAGGTTCGGATTGATCTTGTTCCACTCAGCGATGGGAGGAACGATATTCAGCGTTACCAGCTCGTCGCGCATTTTGCAGAGGTGCTCGTAGCTCTGGTCGAGCTTGGCATTCTCCTCAGCAGTGCCCTGTGGAACCTCAAACTTAGCACCCTCGGCAGTCATGGTAGTCTTCATCGCCATCATGATGTGGTCATACTTGTCTGTCTTTACATAGGTACCAACGGGGAAGCGGAAGGGCTCACCACCCATGGCAGCACGAATCATCTCAACACTCAAGTATGAGGGGCTCTGGAATGAGCTGCGTCCACGAAGTTCGATGATTTTCGCACCACCCTTCGTCACGTCAACCTTCATCTGCTCCCACTCCTCGGCAGGGAACTCTGCAGTGCCAATGATGTCGGTTAGCTTGCGACCGGCAATCTCTACGTGGCTGCCGAATACTGCCATTTGCTCACCATGTCCACCATAGGTAGCACATCCAGTAATCTGGTTCTGCATTACACCAAACTTTTTGGCGAGAGCGCTCTGCAGACGTGTAGTATCCAGACCAGCTAATGTTGTTACCTGTCCTGGTTTCAAGCCAGAATACAACAGGGTAACCAGACCCGTTAGGTCAGCGGGGTTAAAGATAATCACTACGTGCTTTACGTCAGGACAGTACTTCTTGATATTCTGCCCTAACTCCTCGGCAATCTTACAGTTGCCGGCGAGTAGGTCCTCACGGGTCATTCCAGCTTTACGGGGAGCACCACCAGAAGAGATGATGTACTTAGCGTTTTTGAAAGCCTCCTCTGCATTGGTGGTGGCAACGATGTTCACATCATCGAAACCACTCTGGCGCATTTCCTCTGCTACACCTTCTGGAGAGAAAACGTCATAGAGACAGATCTCACTTGTCAAACCCATCATCAAGGCAGACTGTGCCATGTTTGAACCAATCATACCGGCTGCGCCGACGATGGTCAATTTGTCGTTTGTTAAAAATGCCATAGTTCTATTCTTTACGTTTTAATTGTTCTTGAATGGTTGCAAAGTTACAAATATTTTTCAATTCTCCGTTCTCAATTCTTAATTAAATATGTTATTTATTCTGAAAATGACCTCCTTTGTAAAGTCCGTATGACAAATGTGCTGTTTCTGTTCCTTGTTTGTTTGGCTCAAATTGTTATGATGATAAAAATATAGGGGTATTCACAGAACGATAGAAACAATCTTATATATAATATAATAAGGTGTATTGGTTTCCGTATCTTGACTTAAATCAAGATGCGGATTTTTTTTTCTTGTTTTACTGAAAAAATTCTGCAAAAATATTTGCTGTTTTGGAAATTTGTCGTACCTTTGCATCCGCTTTCGGGGAGACCCGTTGGTTTGGAGAG
>JBGUNO010000033.1:0-66227 GCA_045117415.1 Prevotella sp.
GAAAGCTGCCCTAAAAGGCTGTTTTCAAGTCTGAACGTCAAAATTGACAGTTTACATGCATATAATATACAGGTTATTTAAATGAAAATAACATATCTGTTATCTGTTATTTGTTATTGTTCTAAGTCAGCGTCTGTTTATCTACCATAAAAATAGCCTGTAAGGGGGTATAGTAGTATCTCCCGTGCCCCACGGCAGATACTTGCATCAACGATGATAGATACTGGAATAAACGATAGTAGATACTACTATAAAATGGAGAGAAATAGTTAACAGAAATTAACAAGAAATTCGCGGTTTCTTAACATATTTTTACACGATTTTTCCGCCAAACTATTGACATGGTGTGTTAAATGTAGTACCTTTGCCGTTGCATTGAGGATGCAACGGCGATTGCGGGCTGAGGCTTCGAGCGAGGACCCTGGAAACAACGGCTAACCCTAAAACCTTGAATCGCTATGAAGAAAGAAACCCTCAAATGGATTGTTCAGATCATCGCTTCCATCGCCACTGCCCTGCTTGCGGCACTGGGAACGGCTTCCTGTGTCGGAGCGTACTGAAGTCACTCAACAGGAGCAGGAGTCTTTGCCTTGTCGGCAGCCTCTGGGGACGCTGTCTTCTCAGAGGACACAGGCTGCTCCGCTGGTTCCTGTTTCTTGGGAGCAGGCTGCTCCTTATGCCTCACCGTACTGTCGCCCTTTGCCTTCTCAGGAGCTGCCCCCGGGCGTGACCACTGCTGGTGGAGGAAGCGGAGGTAGGAGCCATAGGTATGGCTGCTATATGCCTTGAAGATATTGTTGGCGAAGAGGATATCCGTGATCTTGTTCTCTGCCACATAGGCGATGATATCCTTCGTGAAATAGCGGGAGTCGATGACATGCACCTCCTCGAAGGAGAAGAACAGGTAGCCTGGCAGCATATTACCGAAGCTGTCCTTGAGGATGATGACACGACGACCGTTATGGGTAGAGGTACGCACCTGTGTCAGTTTGGTGTCACCTCCCATCATCGTACAATAGGCGCCCCCGTGTCCGTCCTTGAACTTAAAGAAGAAAGGAGCCGTGAAGGGCTTGCCCTCCCCTGTCACCTGATAGTTCTTGTTGATGGTATAGTTGATATAGGTCGTGGTGTACTCCACCCCTTGCGGGACATAGTAAACGAAGTCCTCTGGGGCGTTCTTGATGGAGATATCCTTCGAATAGCCGTACATGCTACCCACATAGCCATGGGTGACCCGTCGCTCATAATGAGAGAGGTCCTTGAAGGGGACGCCAGCCACACGGGCGAACTCCTGTGCGGCATAATAGCCGCCGAGGGGTGACCAGTGGTGGTCGGTACGCAGGTAGATATCCTCGTTGGCATGCTTTCCCAAGGTCGTGTACACATCAACCGGTTTCACCCCGGGGTCGAGGTGAGCCACCACATTACGGATGGTAGGCAGCTGCTGGTTGGTGCGCTTCTTCGCCTTGTCAGGGCAATAGAACTCGACAGCGGTGGGGATCACCATGCAGTAGACATTCACCTTGTCGCCAAACACCTCCTTATATTTGTTGGCAGCCTGTGCGTATCCCACACACCCCTTGGGACCACCGCCATACGCCATCAACGCACGTACCTTGTCGCCCTTACCTACGATGATGATGCCCGCATTGGCTATCTTCGCATTCTCATCAGCATTGATATGGTTCTCATACTCGTCGATGGTCATGCTGTCCCTTTTCTCCTGTCCCTTTTCTCCTGACTCCTGACTCCCATCTCCCTTCTCCTGACTTCCGTCTCCTTTCTCCAGTTCCATATCACCAGCCTGGAACTTCACGTTATCCTCTGAGGGAGCGATGGCGATGAGGTCCTTGACCTGCATGCTGAGTGTCATGAACACATCACGGAACGGCTCACTGTCGCTGAACCACGTAGACACGTCACTCGTAAACGAGCCGTCGGCAAGACGCTCCCACGAGAACTCCGGGAAGGTGGCGAGCTCACGCTTCTCCAGCTCCGATACCGTGCTGCGCGGGAAGGTGTCGAAGACCACGGCGAAGGCGAGGAAGACGAGGGCGATGATGATAATATAGATATAGTGTTTCATGACTTACTGCTCCAGATAACGGTTATACGCCTGATGGGTGACTGCCGAATAAGCATGTCCGGCATTATTGGCGAAGAGGATGTCCGTGATATCGTTCTTATGCACGTAATGCACGATATTCTTCGTGAAATAGCGGCAGTCAACCACATGAATCTCCTCGAAGGAATGAAACAGGTAGGCAGGGATGGCATTGCCATAGCTGTCTTTCAGGATCAGCAGGCGACGACCGTTCCGTGTGGAGGTCCTCACCTTCGTGGTATTCAGGTCACCATGCATAAAGGTCATATAGGCGGCACTGTTGCCATCCTCATAGTCATAAAAGAAATGTCCCTCCTCGGGAGCCTTCTCGCTGACCACCTTCCGGTTCTTACCTAACTGGTAGCGGATATACGTGGTGGTATAGTCAACATTCGTCGGCACGTAATACACAAAATCCTCCGGGGCATTCTTCACTGCCGCGTCCTTTGAGAAACGGTACATCGTCCCCACATAGTCGTGGATGACATGCTTCTCGTACGTCGACAGGTCGGCAAAGGGGACACCGGCAAGGGAGGCAAACTGCTGGGCGGCATAATAGGCACCCAAGGGAGCCCAGTGGTGGTCGGTACGTGAATAGATATCCTCGTTGGCATGCATATCCATCGTGTCAAAGAGGTCGACCGCCGTCACGGAGTCAGACAGTCTTCCGTAGATATTACGGACGGTGCTGCGCTGGTCCTTGGTCCATTCCCTTGCCTCATCAGGACAGTAGATGGCGACGGCTGTCGGGATAATCATACAATACACGTTGACGGCATCCCCGAAGGTCTTCTTATATCTGTTGACGGCATCCGCGTAGCCCTGTCCGCCATCCAGGGAGCCCCGGAACGGCTCAAAGGCTCGCACATGCTCCCCACTGCCCACTATGATAATCCCCGAACGGGTCAGACGTGCCTGCTCGGCGAAGACCATCACAGGAATCATCAACAACAAACCAATCAATCGACGTGTCTTATAAGATCTCATCATTCTTTATTATTATCTAGAATCTTGTATAAATAAACGCATTATTCGTGGCACCCACCAACAGGGCGGTGCTGAGTATCAGGATACCTACCGACAGGAGGATGCGGGAGGCGTAGACGACCGTTGTCTTGAACCAGGAGTCGCCCAACAGGCGGTCCGTCCACTCCCCTACCGTCGTACGGACAGGCAGACAGAAGAAGAGGGCGATGACCCAGAGCCAGAAGTTGTCGAGCAGCGCACTCTCGTCAACAAAGTCATAGAACGAGGTGACGTTACCGAAGAACGCCTGGAAGAACACCACCATCTGGTCGAAATTGTCGAAATAGAAGATACCCCATCCCGCGATGACCAGCAGCATGCTATAGATATGCAGGAAGACGGCGGGGATACGGTCGTGAACTTTCAATAACGTATATTTCTCCAGCATGACAATCAGTCCGAAGTAGACACCCCAGATGATGAAGTTCCAGCTGGCTCCATGCCACATACCCGTCAGGAACCACACCACGAGGATGTTTACTGCCTGGTGGGCACGGTTGCCTCCCAAGGGGATATACACATAGTCACGGAAGAAACTACCCAGCGAGATATGCCATCTGCGCCAGAAGTCAGTGATGGAGTTACAGCAGTACGGATGGCGGAAGTTCTCATTGAAATGGAATCCCATACAACGTCCCAGTCCTATCGCCATATCGGAATAACCGGAGAAGTCGAAATAGATCTGCAGGGTAAAGGCGACGATACCTATCCACGCTCCAGCCATCGTCAGCGAGTTCAGTCCGTTCACCAGGAACTGGTCGGAGATCTCCGACAGCTGGTTGGCAAGGATCACTTTCTTACCCAGTCCGATGAGGAAACGGTATAGCCCGTCCGAGAAATCGGCGGCATTCACACGACGGTGATGGATCTCGTCAGCCACCGTGCCATAGCGGACGATAGGTCCTGCTATCAGCTGCGGGAACATGGAGATATACAGCAACAGGTCAGGAAAGCGACGCTGCACGGGTGACTCTCTGCGATAGACATCTATCAGATAAGAGATAGACTGGAAGGTATAGAAGCTGATGCCGATAGGCAGTGCGATATTCGGTTTTGCCACCTCGATACCCATGTCACACAGACACTGGGCGAAGAATCCCAGGTATTTAAACGTGCCGATGATGGCGATATTGAGTATCAAGCCTATCACCAAGATCGCCTTGCGATACTGCTCCGAACGGTCGATGCCTAAGCCCACCAGGTAGTTCACGAAGACACAGAAGAGCATCAGGAACACATAGACTGGCTCTCCCCACGCATAGAAGATGAGGGAGAAGCATACCAGGATGAGGTTCTTCGCACGGTTGCTATGCGTTGCCTCGTCCGACAGGCATTTCCGGTCTACCCAGGTAGCTACGAGGTAGCACAGCAGGAATGCCGGAAGGAAGACGAAGAGGAAAAACAGATCCGAGAATACCATGTCGCTATCTTATTGCTGCAGCAGTTTCTGCACTTGTTCGTAAATATAACGTCCTAACACTTTCGCACCCTTGGGAGTGGTATGTACGCCGTCCTTCGAGTATCCACGACGAATCAGTTTGGATGGCGGGAACAACGGTCTCACCCTATCCAGACGGATGACAGGCAGTCCCAGCGACTGAGCGCATTGCTCCATCACATCCGCTGCCTGATGCTGTACCTCCGTCGGTACCTTCGTAAACGGAGGAGGGGTGATGAGGATGATACGTGCCTTCGGGAAGGCTTCCGCCAGCAGCTCACAACTCTTACGGATATATTTGGGAAGGGGCTCCGGGCGTTTGTCGGCAAACCACAGGTCGTTGGTGCCTGCCATGATCAGGATGAGGTCGGGAGTCACCTGTATCCCCGTCTCATTGACATCCCTTATCAGTCGCCATACCTGGTTGCTGATGACGTTGTTATCGTTCAGGATATCCCAATAGCCGTCCACGTCACGCTCCGTCCGGGGTGTCTCTGTCCATGTAGCCCCGCTGCGGGCAAAACTACGACACGACAACGGGCTTGCGAGATCCATAAACCATTTGTTCCACCCTTTGGGGTTGTGACAGTCATCACCCCCTATGAAAGTATTGGAATCACCTAGTAAGACGATATGATAGGGTAGCTGTGCATGTATCGCACACAACCACATACCCCATAATATCAACAATCCTATTCTTTTCATTATCAAGACTATACCTTTTCAGCCTGCAAAGGTACTAATAATTATTGACATACAGATAAACAGGGATGGAAAATTATCGCTCATTATCCAATTCTCTCTCCAACTGGTCGGTACGGTGCTGGAACTCACGATAGGCGTTGGAAAGGTCGGTCTTCGTGATGTCTATCGACGTATTGACAGGGCGCCAAGGGTCTTTCAGCGTGTGCTGGAACAACCACTCGTACGTCTTGCTGGTATAGAAATAACGTGCCAAGGCACCATGGGAGGCACCAGGCAGCCATTCATAGCGTAACCGACTGGTGATACCTAAGTGCTTCATGCCTGCCACCACTTTCTGTGACTCATGGACAGAGACGGCACGGTCGGCAGTGCCATGGACAATCCACAAGGGCAACTCGCCCAGTCCACGATAGTCTTTCAAGGTACTACCCCCGCAAAGGGCGACGGCTGCCGCGATCTTCTCAGGATAGGTTCCCGCAAAGTCCAGCGTGCCATAGCCTCCCAAGCTCATTCCCAACACATAAACCCTTGTCTCGTCGAAGACATAGTGTAACTTCATCCATTCCAATATCTCGTTGAGCTTATGAGGGTTCCACGGTCCTCCCGGGTTCTGCGGAGCGACGATCAAGGCAGGTATCATGAGTCCCATCTGTGCCGCGTCGATAGAGCCATAGCGCAATACCCGGTTGAGGTCACGCCCACAGAGACTGGCTCCGTGCAGGAAGATAATCAGTGGGGTTGTCTCCTGGGTATAATAATATTCCTCTGGGGTATATACCCAGAAGTTATAGTTGCCCTTGATGACCCCTTTCTTTGCCGACAGCAGGTCATACTGCGCCTGGAGATGCAAGAGCGAAGAGGTCAGGAGGAATAATGTCAGAACAATCTTTTTCATTGGAGGACGAATTTATAGATTTTATTCCCACGGCAACCCACGACCGCCGTGTTACCGATGGCAATGGGTGACGACTCGAAATTGGAGCCCACCACCTTCTTGCAGACCACCTCACCCGTCTTGCCACGGATGATACGGATGATCCCAGAAGCATCGCCGGCGAAGATGAACAACTCGTTTTTCTCGTTATAGAACGGGATCGGTGACGACCATGCGAACTGTCCATAAGGAACAGTATAACGGATGGAGCCATCTTTCGTGCTGAAGGCGGTCAGCTCACCAGCAGACTTGGCGGCACCATTACGACAGATATTAGCGAAGATCATGTCCTGACAGTCACCACCTCCTATCAGCGGACTCGCATACATGCCACCGTCAAGGGTCTTACCCGGCAGGTTGATACGCCGGCAAGGAATCTTCTGTTCCCATACCAACGAGCCGTCCAGTCCGTTGAGCTTGATGAAATGACAGATACCCGACTCCCCTTGCTTGTCCACCTCACAGGCTGTATATAAATAAGGTATGCCGTTCTCCTCACGACAGACCATCGTGCCGTCGGAGTCATCGTGGTTGTTATAATACCATACGGGACGCATCGTGTTGAGGTTGATGCAAATGACATTTCCCTTGTTATCTGAGAACGCCCCGTAGTTACGATAGACACATAAACTCGACTCGATACCTGGTGCCATACCTCCCACCTTATAACGCATGACACTCACACGGCGAAGGGAGCCTTGGCTGCGCTCATACTTATACACACTGCCATTCTCGCCACACCAGAACAGATAGCCTCCTGCCACGATGGCATTCGAGTCAAAGGCGTTCCAGCCACGCCATGCCTTCGGATCAGGACCGAAGAAGAAGGTACGCTCATGTCTCAGCAGGTCAAACGCCTGACAGCCAAAAGGTCCTGCCTGACGGGGCACACCCTGTCCGACATACAGATTATAGTATTCCGGATCAAGGGAAACAGTCCCCTTCACCACATTCCCCAAGTCGAGGGGCTCACGTGATGCCTTACCCGTCTGGTAGTTGATGAAATAGCCTTTTCCACAGAGCGAGCCCACGATAATCTCCTCGTTACCGAAATCTGGTGTCAGTCCTGGTGATGACTTCTTGAACAACGCCATCTGCTCGTCTGTCCAGTGTATATAAAGCGGTTGCCCTGTCCATCCGGAGCCTCCCCCCCAGGTGCCGAAACGGGTATGGGTGGTATCATAGGCTGTGGCAAACTCCCAGGCGATGATGACGGTATCAGGCGTACCCTTTACCCTGCCCCCGAAGTTGGCGTCCCTGTGCAGGTTCTTACGGAAAGCGAAGATACCATTCGCCTTCTCATAACGGTCGTCTAGGTCTTTGAGGTCGGCAGGAAGAGAGTCCCCATGATCCACGATATACTCCACGCTCTTGACAGAGGCATAAGAAGTATCAGGATAGAATAGTTGTGCTATGGGGACCTCTGTCTCTGTCGAATCTGCTGCTACGGCAGCAGGTGTTTTCTTTCCTGTGCATCCTGTCAAGAAGAACAGACAGGCAACAATGATATGAATTCTTTTCATCTTTTCTTTTTTTCTGAACCTACCACTACGGAGTCTTGCCATTGTGGGACTATCGTCTCTCCCTTCGTGGACTCCAGGTCTATCTCCGGAAGTTCTATGTCCTCAGGTTTATAGGGTACCTCTACAGGTTTGTGATAGACAGATACCTCTACCATCGCCACCCCTTGTGAGAGGATACCCAGTTCTCGCGCAGCACGAATCGACAGGTCGATGATACGTCCCTTCACATAAGGACCGCGATCAATCACTTTCACGACCACCTCCTTGCCATTGGCAGGGTTCACCACTTTCAGCAGGGTACCGAACTTATGGCTCTTATGGGCACATACCAGACTGTCGTTATATAGCCGTTCACCACTTGCCGTCTTCCTGCCATCCCATTTACGGGTATAGAATGTCGCTTTCCCCCGCTGTTGGGCAAAGGCGTCTTCTCCCATACATAGAAGCAGGAATAGGAATAGTAATATCTTCATCATAGGCATTCTGATTGCTACAACGGTACAAAGATACGAATTATCTGGCAAAATACCTTGATATTTTGCAACTTAACACGATTGTTAGCAATTTTTCAATGTTCAACGGATACGCAGCTCCCCTTTCCGTTTCTTGATTTGCTGATAGGCTCCCTCTTTTTCGTCAGCAGTCATCTCCACATTCCTGTCGACAAGACGCTGTGGCTCGATCAGTGTATGCAGGAACAACCAGTCATAAGTGTCGGAGAGATAGAAATAGCGTGCCAGGTCACCATGGGAGGCACCACGCACCCAGTCGTAGCGCAACCGCTGGTCGATATGGCGCGCCTTCATCTGGTCAACGATCTTCTGCGACTCCTCGACTTTCACCGCCTTATCGGCAGTACCATGGATAATCCATAGAGGGAGCCGTCCCAGTCCGTCATAATTACGTAACGTACTACCTCCACAGAGTGCCATGGCAGCGGCTATCTTCTCGGGATAAGTTGCTGCCATGTCAAGGGTGCCATAGCCACCGAGACTCATCCCTATCACATATACTCTTTGCGGGTTATATACATAATGCCCCTGAAGCCATTCCAGGATATCGTTCAACTTACGCGGTTGCCAATGACCCTTGGGGTTCTGTGGGGCGACGATGATAGCAGGTATCTCCAATCCTCTCTTCACGGCATCCAAGGGTCCATAGCGCAGGACACGGTTGAGATCAGTACCCCTCAGACTGGCTCCATGCAAGAATAATATCACGGGCGTCGTCTGCTGATACATCTTATAGTCCTGTGGCGTGTACACCCAGAAAGCATAACCGTCACTGGTCACAGGAGACTTTGCCTCCAACAAGTCGTCTTGTGCCCTCAACTGACACGTCAACGCGACCAGGAAAAAGAATAACAGGAATGTTCTCATGGCACAAAGATACAAAAAAATGATGACCATCTGCCTCTTTTAAAATTTATTTGCTATATTTGCAAACGAAAAAGTCTATAGAAACAATGAAGCCCGTCTTGAAATTCATCCTCCGAGCTGTTAAGGTAATAGCTATCATCGCCGTCATTTTTGTCGTTTTGATCGTCTCTGCCGTTGGTCTTATTAATAACTCGTCAATACAAGACCGCATATTGGCGTACGCCACTGAGATGCTGCAGGAGAAACTACAGACAAAGGTGGAGATTGACAGTATCCGTATCGGTTTCTTCTCCGATGATATCCGTATCTACCATCTGATGCTAGAGGACCAGCAGCATCGACCCATGCTCCAGATGAAACAGCTGAATGCCGAGATCAAGATGATGCCACTGCTTTTTTCCAGAGAAGTCATCTTGGACGAAGTAAAACTCATAGGGCTACACGCCAAACTCTATAAGCCCTCGGCTCCTGACAGTGTGGCAAATTTCCAGTTCGTCGTGGATGCCTTCAAACCTAAAAAGGATAAAGAAAAGAAAAAAGAGGAGAGTGACAAACCCAAGAAGAAAATCTCCCTCGATCTCAACAACCTGATTATTGAGGACGTCGACCTTGTCTTTAACGAGCAGCATGCCTCCCTGGCATCCCTGCGACTGCATAAGAACTGGAGGGGAAGATACGCTGTGAAACTACAGCAACTGGAAAGCTCATGGGTACATATCAAGAAACGTGACTCTACACGTGTTGACAACAAGCTCCTTGTCGATGCCGTCATTGTTGAGGAAGTCGATGACAACAGAGGTATCATCGCCATTGACAGCGTTCACTGGACCACCGACAACCATCTGCCCCATAAGCGAGTCGGTAAACCCAAAAGGGGCTGGTATGACAACGGGCACATGAATGTGGTGGCACACCTCAAAGCTGAGTTGACGCACGCAGACAAAGACAGTGTTTGCGGCAGGCTCCTTGAGTGTGATGTCAACGACATCGCCTCTGGATTACATATCACCGACCTCAATCTGAAATTCAAGCAACAAGCTGAGAAACTGTATGTCAGCGATGCGGTGGTATGTATGAAGAACACCAAGCTCACTTTTGACAAAGCCGAGATACAACTGCCCAGTAAAAAACAAGGACGCCCCTTCCTCTTTCATACCTCCGATATTACTGGTACCACCCTGCTCACTGATATCTCCAAGCCCTTCGCTCCCGTCCTGAAAAACTTCAAACTGCCACTCTGGCTCAGTACCAAGTTCAGTGGTACTGACACGACACTTGTCTTCAAGGATGTCGTCGTCAAGACTACCGACAACAAGTTGCATGTCACAGCCGACGGTGGTATTGAGGGACTCAAGGATAAATACAAGCTCAATGTCCATTTCAACATCCATAAGACGACTGTACAGGGGAACTCCAAGGAGCGAATCATCAACCAGTTCACCGTCAGGAAGTTCATGATGAAACAGCTACATACCTTGGGTACCATCCACTATACTGGCTCTTTCAATGTGTTATATAAGAAGGTACAATTCCGAGGTACGTTAGGTACGGCATGTGGCAGTATGAATTTCTCCTTCCAGTTGAACGGACTCAATAAATACCTGACGGGGCATGTGAGTACGCGGGACTTTGAGTTAGGCAAGGCGATGGACTACCCAAAACTTGGCAAGACGTCCTGCAGTGCAGGCTTCCGTTTCGATATCTCCAAGCCTCGTACGGCAGAGATGCGACGTCTTAAGGGTGGCAAACTACCTATCGGTCAAGTCGATGCCCTCGTCGAAGAGTCCAGACTTGAAGGTATCAAGTTCAGTGATATCACTGCCCATATCGTGAGCGACGGCGCCGTTGCCGAGGGTAAGATCAAGATGAAAGGTAAACTTGCCGATATCCTCTGTTCCTTCTCCTTCACCAATACCGATGAGATGAAGAAGACAAAGATCAAACCTGGTATCCGCTTCCATCTCTTTGATAAGAAGAGCGACGATGAGAAAACGGCACAAAAGGCAGAGAAGGAGAAGCAGAAAGCGGAGAAAGCGGCTCTAAAGGAGCAGAAAAAAGCGGAGAAGGCGGCTCTGAAGGAGCAGAAGAAGGCGGAGAAGGCGGCTCTGAAGGAACAGAAGAAAGCGGAGAAGGCTGCCAAGAAAGAGGCAAAAAGACGTGAGAAAGAAGCCAAGAAGCTGGCAGAAAGTCAAGCACAATAATTAAATATCTGTATAAAATGAAAAGTAATTGTTTTCTCTTAACCATGGCTCTCATCTTGTTGTCATGCGGCAACAAGAAAGCACCGGCAGAAAAAGGTGCAGACTCCTTGACCATCGCTCAAGACAGCATGGTTGTCGGAGCCTCACAGGAGAAAGATCCTGCGTTTGAAAAGTTTTTTGAACAACTGACCTTCGATAAGTTCGTTGACCTTCTCAAAAACCCCTACAAAGAGACTGCGGAGAAATGTGGACTAACCTTGCTCCTCAAAGAAGAATCGGATGTCGCCGAGGAAGGAGACGTAGAGGGAAGTTGCAGCTTCTATGGATGGGGCATCGAGAAGATAGAGAGTCAGGGGAATGGCTACCATGTCATCTGTACCTCTGACCATGCCTGTTATTTCTACTATCAGGAAGACACTTCCAGACAGGCTGCCATGTGTTTCAAAAACAAAGACGATGCCGACCGCTTCATAGAGAAAGCACTGGCTTACGGACTCGTCGACATGAATGGCAGCTATCATATCGCTGAGGAGAAACTTCCCAACGGGACTGTCAAGGTTGACTCATTCAGGGATTACCAGATTCTTACCCAGATGATGAAACCCGAGAAAGATGACGGTTTTCACCAAGGGTTCTATGTCATCCGTTTCTATTATTTTTCCTAAAATCTGTTGATAACCTTCCTATACTCCTTCTGAGCCTTCTTCATCTGGTCAATGAATGCCTTGCTGCCCTGTAAGGCACAATAGCCAACGCTGGCAGCAGTACGACTGGCATCAACATCACTCTGCCAGTGGGCACCCACGATGACGCGGCTGTTACCATAGTCCCAGCCACGACTGAAAATGAGGGCAGCACGCTCTGGCGCAATCTGCGCCAATAGCAATGAGATCGTCCAGCCACGAAGACTATGACCAGAGGGATAGCTACCCTCTCCACGTAAATTGTCCTCCTCATGTGAGGGCATTGACTCGTTAAAACGCTCAAAGGGACGTTGACGCTTATAAAACGCCTTCGTTTCTTTGCGCATAGGGTCTGTCGTGGCAAGGCTTGTCTCCATTAATTTCCATATTTCCGGAGTATTCGTCTCATTGATCTCCAGTCCGAAGGCATCCTTCCACAATAAGTATATTTTGGCATGATCTTCCCATTCGGCGTCAGCAATCGCCTGTGCCAGCCTCTCCTCATCCTGTCGCTGTTGTTTTCCCCAACAGTAGCGTACTATATCATTAGCGAACTCTGGGCTGTCAAAAGCAGGTGGTGCTGGCATGATGACAAACAGGTTAGGCAACTGGTTGAGTTCTATATACGGTGGGGTCTTCTCCTGGGCGAAGATATTTGTTACTGTTATCATGACTACTACCGTCATGATGAAACACTTCCCTTTTTCTATGATTCTAGCCATAACTACTAATATTTTGCTGCAAAGATAATCAAATTCTGTTATTTTCTGTTGCAAATCAGTGATTTATCTTTGAAAATGCGTATCTTTGCACCGTATTAATACGCAAACATCATGAGAATAGCATTAATCGGCTATGGTAAAATGGGTAAGATGATAGAGCAAATCGCCCTCGACCGTGGCCATGAGATTGTAAGTATCATTGATATTGACAATCAAGAGGATTTTGACAGCGATGCCTTCAAGAGTGCAGATGTTGCCATAGAGTTTACAGCACCACAGGCTGCATACGGCAACTACCTCCGTGCCTTCAAGCATAACGTGAAAGTGGTCTCTGGTTCCACAGGTTGGATGAAAGAACATGGAGATGACGTTCGTCGTATGTGTTCTGAGGAGGGACAGACGCTTTTCTGGGCTTCTAACTTCAGCATCGGTGTTGCTATCTTCTCCGCCGTCAACCGATATCTGGCAAAGATCATGAACCAGTTCCCACAATATGATGTGGAGATGGAGGAGACACACCATGTGCATAAACTCGATCATCCCAGTGGTACAGCAATCACCCTTGCCGAGGAGATTGTAGAGAACATCGACCGTAAGGAGGCATGGAAAGAAGATACGACAGATAAGAAGTATCTGCGTGTCGACCATATCCGTCGTGGAGAGGTGCCTGGTATCCATACCATTCGTTACGACTCTGATGCCGACCTCATTACGATTTCCCACGATGCGCACAGCCGTAAAGGCTTTGCACTAGGTGCTGTGTTAGCCGCAGAATATACCAAGGAGCATCAGGGGCTGTTGACCATCAGTGATATGTTTAAATTTTGAAACTTAGGTTAATATAAGAATAAGATGCAACTTACACCCATATAATTGCGTCATATCTATGCAAATTGGTTTTTAGCAATGGAAAAAAGGGAAAAGAAAAAACTGAATATGAAAGTCCAGTGGGCGAAGTTTCTGATCGTGCTGGTACTCTACCTGTTGTTCCTCTATTGGGTGAAGTCATGGTGGGGGCTTCTTGTCGTACCATTTATCTATGATGTCTATATCTCCAAAAAGATTCGATGGCAGTGGTGGAAAGACGCAGAAGGTCCCATCAAGTTCGTGATGTCATGGGTCGATGCCTTGGTGTTCGCCCTCGTCGCTGTCTATTTCATCAACCTGTTCTTCTTCCAGAACTACGTGATTCCTTCTTCGTCACTGGAAAAATCATTATTGACAGGCGACTACCTGTTTGTGTCGAAAGTCAGTTATGGACCACGTATCCCCGAGACACCATTGACGATGCCTCTGACGCAGCATACCCTTCCTCTGTTCCAGTGTAAAAGTTATATTGAATGGCCTCATTGGGACTACCGCCGGGTGAAAGGGCTGGGGAAGGTGCAATTGAACGACATCGTCGTGTTCAACTATCCTGCTGGTGACACTATATGCAGTGCTCCACAATACCAGCCATACGACTTCTACCAGATGTGCTATTCACTGGGGTATCAGATGTATCCCCAACGCCCAAACCCTGACTCTTTGTCACAGGAAGACCTGCCCAGATATTTCAACGTCATCTATCAGTCAGGACGTTCTGAAATTGTCCGCAACCAAGCAGAATACGGATTGATAGACACCCGTCCGACAGATCGCCGTGAGAATTATGTGAAACGTTGTGTGGGACTACCTGGCATGACCTTACAGATCAAGGATCGTATCATCTATCTTGATGGCAAAGCAAACAAAGAACCAGATAACGTACAATATACTTATAAGGTAAAACTTCGTCAGCGATTGGATGATGATGTCATGAAAGACCTGGGTATCACGATGGAAGACCTTACCTCACTGAATACTACTGGATATATGCCATTGACAAAATTTGCCGTTGCAGAACTGAAACGACGTGAACTGGTGGAGAGCATTGAACTGAACACCGATGCCAGTGACTTGGATATCTATCCACTCAACGGTAATTTACACTGGACACGTGACAACTATGGTCCCATATGGATTCCTGCAAAGGGCAAGAGTATCCAGTTGACAATGACTAACCTGCCTATCTATGAGCGCTGTATCCGCACCTATGAGGGTAATACACTAGAGGTGAAGGACGGAAAAATCCTGATTAACGGTCAGGAAACCACCTCTTATACTTTCAAACTCGACTACTACTGGATGATGGGTGACAACCGTCATAACTCTCTCGACTCCCGTTACTGGGGCTTTGTACCAGAAGACCATATCGTGGGTAAGCCCATCTTCATCTGGTGGAGCAGTGATCCAGACCGTCATGGTTTCTCTGGGATCCGTTGGAACAGATTGTTCCGTTTTGTAGATAATATCAAATAACATGTCAGGTTGGCTGAGGTTCGTGATAACCCTTGCAGCAGCCTTCGTGCTGGTGCTCGTTTTCCGTGCTTTGGCTTTTTCTGTCTATACCGTAGAGGGCAAAGGACTACAACCTCTCTATATCTGTGGAGACCGACTATTGGTAAACCGTTGGAGTTACGGCTTACGCATCAATGGCAATGGTATGTTGCCCTATAGCCGTATGCTACGCAAACCCGTCAACAAAGGTGATATCGTGGTGTTCGACTTACCAGGCGACTCCATAGAGGGAGAATTTGTGGCACGATGCAAAGCAGTACCCGGGGATACTATCCGTCTAAAAGATGGTATCGTTGTTGTGCCTGGATTGAAAGACTGTGCAGATGCTGACTACTACTGGCTTGAATCAATCCATCCCAAAAATCCTGCTGACTCACGTCATCTGGGATTCATCTCTGAACGGAACATCATTGGCAGAGTAGTAAGCATCCTCTATCATCACGATGACAGCAAGAATTATCTTGAAGGGTATCGTAAGGAAAGGATTTTCCAATGAGCACAGTACTCCTTCAGACAACTTTTTTCGGACCTGTTCAGTGGTATCAGAAACTGGCTCGCTACGACCATTGCCTCATTGAGCAATACGACTCTTATCAAAAACAGACCTATCGGAATCGTTGTATCATTGCCACGGCAAACGGTCCGCAAGCCCTCACCGTTCCTGTTGAACATCATTCTCAACTCTTTAAAGCTACGGATAGACAAACGGAGTTTGGGAATACGCTCAACGCTCAATTAGTAAAAGACCTACGCATCAGTGACCATAACCAATGGCGTCGTGTCCATTGGAACGCATTGCAAAGTGCCTATAGTGAGAGTCCTTTCTTTGAGTATTATGCGGATGACATCCGTCCATTCTTTGAACGGAAGTATGAGTTTCTGATTGATTTGAACGAGACTATCCGCCAAAAGATCTGTGAGCTGATAGATATACAGCCTCATGTGGAACATACTAAAGAATATCTGTCAACTACTAACTGTCAACGATCAACTGTCAACGATTTCCGTGAAGTCATCCATGCCAAACATCCACTAACAGACGCTGACTTCCAACCCCGACCCTATTGGCAAGTTTTTCAACACCGTTATGGATTCCTATCCAACCTCTCCATCCTCGACCTCCTTTTTTGTATGGGACCTGAGGCGGTGTTTTACCTTTAAGCAGTGTGGGAGAAAAAAAGTGTCCAGCGATAGAGATTACAGCCCACAAAATTTCCTAAAACCTCTGAGAGATAGACCATCAGCACCTCTGTTTGTAATACTTGCGCAGCAGGAGACACAAGGAAATAGAAAGCATCCGCAATGCTATGGGCGAATCCACAGAGAATAAAGACAGGCACACCTAACACCAGGGGCAGCATCTTCCCTTTTCTGGCAAACTCTACCGCCGTAGTCATGATGAATCCACATCCAATAGCCAGCAAAAAACAAGCTAACGGTCCCTTCGTCAATCGTCCTGCCAAGATCTTCGACGCAGGCTCAATACAATCGGGCTGTGCATAGGCGATGAGCCATGCTGTAAGCAGACAACCAATAATATTTCCTATCAATACCATCACCAGCATCGACCAGTCACCTTGTCGACGGATAAAGCCAGCAGTACCTGTATAGAGTTTTAGACCGTAATAGACAACGGTCGTCAATCCGAAGGCAAATAATACCGCACCTGCAACGCCTCCTACTCTGAGGTTTACCACACAACCTATCGAGATACAGATACCGGCAAGAATAGCCAGTGGCAGGATATCTCTAAACAACTCTAACTTCTTCATATCATTTATCTTTTATCCTATTGAGTTGCAAAGTTACGACTTTTACCATAGAAACTATTATATTTCAAAAAACTTTTGTAAATTTGCATGCAAATTCCTAAAGAACAAAGTAATACGAGAGTATGAAAGAAAACAAAGCACTTATTGCACACCTCTCCATGTTTGGAGCCTGTGCAGGATGGGGACTGATGGCACCCATTGGTAAAGATGCCATGACCAACGGTTTCGATGGTATAACCATGGTCACCTTTCGTGTTGTCGGAGCCTGTCTGCTATTCTGGATCGCCTCTCTTTTTGCCCCGAAGGAACATGTTCCCCTTCGTGACAAATTTATGTTCATTGGAGCAGGATTGTTTGGACTGTTGTTCAATCAATGCTGCTATACGATAGGACTTAGTGTTACCTCACCTATCAATGCCTCCATCGTGACGACCTCAATGCCTATCTTCGCCATGCTCTTATCTGCATTGATACTAAAAGAGCCTATTACTGGTAAGAAAGCGATTGGTGTCTTGATGGGATGCTCTGGTGCCTTGACTTTGATACTGACCTCTGTCACACATGAAAGTGACAAGGTGGGTAATATTTATGGTGACCTGCTTTGCCTTTTCGCCCAGTTCTCTTTCGCACTCTATCTTGCCCTTTTCAATCCACTGATCCGTCGCTATAATGTATTCACCATTAACAAATACATGTTCTCCTGGGCAACACTCATACTCCTACCTTTCACCATTCCCCATGTGAGTGGAGTACTCGCAGAACCTATTCCTGTAAAGACATGGATAGAAGTAGGCTATGTGGTGGGGATAGGTACTTTCTTAGGTTATATCCTTACCATGATAGGACAGCGTATCTTACGCCCTACTGTAGTGTCAGTATATAATTATGTACAACCCGTTGTCTCTGTGATAGCAACGATTCTGATGGGTATTGGTGTCTTGAAACCCACCCATGCGCTTGCCGTCGTCTTGGTCTTTTCTGGGGTATGGCTGGTGACGAAATCAAAGTCAAGGAGGGATTTGGAAAAGGAAAAGGCATAAAAACAAATACATTTATTTTGTTCTTTTCTCGCTTATTCGTACCTTTGCAACATGATACTGAAATACGACGTATTGGTCATCGGAGGAGGACATGCTGGTTGTGAGGCTGCTTGTGCCTCAGCCAACATGGGAGCGAAAACATGTCTGGTGACGATGGACATGAATAAGATCGCACAGATGTCATGCAATCCTGCCGTAGGTGGTATTGCCAAAGGACAGATTGTACGAGAGATTGATGCTTTAGGTGGGCAGATGGGACTCGTGACTGACGCCACAGCTATCCAGTTCCGAATGCTGAACCGCAGCAAAGGACCTGCCATGTGGAGTCCCCGTGCCCAGTGTGACCGGGGCAAGTTCATCTGGCAATGGCGCAACGTCCTTGACCATACCGAAAACCTCGATATTTGGCAAGATCAAGCCGACGAACTGCTGGTAGAGGATCTTTCTGTGTCACAGCAACAAGCAAAACAAGTGGTCGGTGTGAGGACAATCTGGGGTGCAGAACTACGTGCCAAGGCGGTTGTCATTACTGCTGGCACCTTCCTCAACGGACTAATGCATATCGGACGTAAGATGGTTCCTGGAGGACGAATAGCCGAGCCTGCTGTACCTCATTTTACAGAGAGTATCACACGCTATGGCATCCGTTCTGAACGTATGAAGACAGGTACTCCTGTACGCATTGACAAACGCTCTGTTCATTTTGAGGATTTAGAGATACAAGAAGGTGAAAATGATTTCCACCAGTTCTCCTATATGAGTGAGCCACGTCCACTTCCCCAATTGACCTGTTGGACGTGTAATACCAATCCTGCTGTCCACGAGACCCTACGTTCAGGATTGAAAGACTCTCCACTCTATAATGGTCAGATACAGTCGATAGGACCACGTTACTGTCCCTCCATAGAAACAAAACTAGTCACCTTCCCAGAAAGGGAGCAACACCCGTTGTTCCTCGAGCCGGAAGGTACAGATACCAACGAGCTATACCTGAATGGCTTTTCGTCTTCACTTCCGATGGATGTGCAAATAGCAGCACTGAAATATATCCCGGCGTTTAAAGACTTGAAAGTCTATCGTCCTGGTTATGCCATCGAGTATGATTTCTTTGACCCTACTCAACTCAAACATTCGTTGGAATCGAAAATCATTTCCGGATTATTCATGGCTGGGCAGGTTAATGGCACCACAGGCTATGAGGAAGCTGGTGGACAAGGTATTATCGCAGGTATCAATGCTGCATTGAAAGCTGGTTCTGCTGGTTGTTGGGACACAACAAAAGAAAAGACGTTTATACTACACAGAGACGAGGCATATATTGGCGTGTTGATTGATGACTTGGTGACGAAAGGAGTAGATGAACCCTATCGGATGTTTACCTCCCGTGCCGAATATCGTATCCTGTTACGTCAAGATGACGCAGATGCACGACTGACAGAAAGAGCCTACCAGATCGACATCGCCAAGAAAGACCGTTACGGCTGGTGGACACAGAAAAAAGCATGGATTGAAGAAATCGAAACCTTCTGCAAAGAATACCACATCAAACCGAAAGTCATCAACGGGGCCTTGGAAGCATTGGGCTCTACCCCACTCGTCTATGGCTGCAAACTCGAAGACCTGATTGCCCGACCGGAACTGAACTTCGAGAAACTACAGGAAGTCATCCCTGAATTGAAGGAGATATTGAATCGTCCGAACCAACGGAAAGAGGAAATCGCAGAGGCTGCCGAGGTACATATCAAATACAAAGGCTATATAGAACGCGAAAGAATCGTTGCAGATAAGATGCACCGTCTGGAGAATATCAAGATCAAGGGACACTTCAACTACAACGAGATGCAACAACTCAGCACAGAGGCTCGTCAGAAACTGACCGCCATCGACCCGGAAACACTTGCACAAGCCAGTAGGATTCCTGGTGTATCCCCTAGTGATATCAATGTTATGTTGGTGTTAATGGGGAGATAAAGACTACGACATGGTCACAGTATAGGACATAATGTTTCACGTGAAACATTCTTAAAGTATAGATAACGAGAATATTAGATAACTAAAACTAAAAGATTATGAACCATCCTGTATTATTGAAAAATCTCCGTTGTATTCCAGACTTTCCACGTCATGGAATTAACTTCCGTGATGTGACAACCCTTTACAAAAATGCAGAGTGCATGAAGATTATGCTTGACGAGATGTATGAGTTGTACAAAGACAAAGGCATCACAAAGATTGTTGGCGTTGAAAGCCGAGGTTTTATAATGGCATCAGCCCTCGCTGCCAGACTAGGTGCCGGTGTCGTGTTGGCAAGAAAGCCAGGAAAACTACCTGCTACCGTCATCAAGGAATCATTCTCGAAAGAATATGGTGTCGATACCGTTGAAATGCATATGGACTCTATTGATGAGAATGATGTGGTATTGATTCATGACGACTTGCTTGCAACGGGAGGAACTGCCTTAGCTACCTATAAACTGGTAAAATACTTCCATCCCAAGCAAATCTACATGAATTTCATCATTGAGATTACGGACGAGGGTCTACACGGAAGAGATTTGTTTAAAGGATTGGTAGACGTTACAACACTGATGGTTATTTAGTTGTTTCACGTGAAACATTCCGTATGACGAAGGAAGAGAACGAAGCAAGGTTGGCAAGACTCAAGACCATTGTGAGCGCCCTACCTGAGAAGCCTGGCAGCTATCAATATTACGATGCTGAGGGCATCATTATCTATGTGGGTAAGGCCAAGAATCTGAAGGCTCGTGTCTCTTCCTACTTCCATGCAGAGGTAGATCGTTTTAAGACGAAGGTACTGGTATCGAAGATTCACAATATCAGCTATACGGTGGTGAATACAGAAGAAGATGCGTTACTCTTAGAGAATGCCCTCATCAAGAAGTATAATCCTCGTTATAACGTGTTGTTGAAAGACGGCAAGACCTACCCTTCCATCTGTATCACCAAGGAATACCTGCCTCGTATCTTTTCCACCCGTACCATTAACAAGAAATGGGGCACTTATTTCGGACCTTATTCGCATGTTGGTAGCATGCATTTCATGCTGGACCTCATCAAGAAACTATATCATCCTCGCACCTGTCGATTTCCCATCACGAAAGAGGGTGTAGAGCAGCAGAAATACCAGGTTTGCTTAGAATATCACATCAAGAACTGTCAGGCTCCATGTATTGGAAAGCTATCGCATGAGGACTATCTGAAGAATATCGAACAGGCGAAAGAGATTCTGAAAGGCAACACCCGTGAGGTGCTTCGTCAGATGAAGGACGAAATGATGCGTCTTGCTGAGGAGTTGCGTTTTGAGGAAGCCGAGGAGATGAAACGAAGATACCTGCTCGTCGACCAGTTTGTGTCGAAAAGTGAGGTCGTCAGCCACATCATCGACAATGTCGACGTGCTCTCTATCACCAATGACGAGAAAGTCGCTTTCATCAACTATATCCACGTGTCCAACGGCCAGATCAACCAGAGTTTCACCTTTGAATACAAGAAAAAACTCGACGAGACAGACGAGGAACTATTACAATTAGGAATTGTGGAGATGCGAGAGCGATTCCATAGTAAGGCAAAAGAGATCATATTGCCACAAGAGATTAACGTCAACCTAGAAGGAGTGACTATTACAGTACCCCAAAGAGGGGATAAAAAGACCCTCCTCGATCTCTCGTTGATGAACGGAAAACAGTATAAGTTCGACCGCTTGAAACAAGCGGAGAAACTCAATCCGGAGCAGAAATCCGTACGCTTGATGAAAGAGTTGCAAGAGTTGCTTCATCTCCCCAAGATGCCATACCAGATAGAATGTTTCGACAACTCAAATATCTCCGGTTCTGATGCTGTTGCCGCTTGCGTCGTCTTCAAGAAAATGAAACCCTCAAAACAGGACTATCGTAAATACAACATCAAGACGGTGGTGGGACCAGACGACTATGCTTCGATGAAAGAGGTGGTTTGGAGACGGTATCATCGTCTGCTAGAAGAAGACCAACCTCTACCCGACCTCATCGTTGCCGATGGTGGAAAAGGACAGATGGAAGTTATCCGACAAGCTGTACAGGATGAGCTAGGACTCGATATTCCTATTGCCGGACTCGCCAAAGACAATCGCCATCGCACCAATGAGTTACTCTATGGTTTTCCCCCACGAGTGATAGGTATCAAAGATACATCTGAACTATTCCGTGTACTGACCCATTTGCAGGATGAAGTACATCGTTTTGCCATCACCTTCCATCGAGACCAACGCTCCAAACACGCTCTGCATAGTGAGTTGGACGATATCAAAGGTATCGGTCCAAAGGCGAAAGAGGCTCTTTTAATGGCATTTAAGAGCGTCAAACGCATCAAGGAGGCAACCCTTCCAGCTCTCACAGAAACGCTTGGCACAGCCAAAGGAAAGGTCGTCTTTGAACACTTTCATAAATAGCGTTAAATAACATGCATATTTTGGCATTTTGCTCGCTTAATTGTACCTTTGCAGTATGAGAATAGTCATTCAAAGAGTACAACACGCCAGTGTAACCATCAACGGAGTCGTCCATTCGAGTATCCAGCAAGGTTTTTTGATCCTGTTGGGTATCTGCGAGGAAGACACAACGGAGGATGTCGACTGGCTGGTGAAGAAAGTTGTGGGACTGCGTGTCTTCGACGATGAGAACCACGTCATGAACCGCTCTATTATGGATATTGGTGGTGAGGCATTAGTCGTCAGTCAGTTTACGCTCTATGCCAGTTATAAGAAGGGCAACCGTCCCTCCTGGTTTCGTGCTGGCAGTCATGAGCACTCTATCCCACTCTACGAAGCATTTTGTAGGCTGTTAAGTAATGCTTTAGGGAAACCTGTTGGCACAGGAGAATTTGGTGCCGATATGAAAGTTGAACTTCTGAATGACGGTCCCGTCACCATTTGTATGGATACAAAAAACAAAGAATAATATGAAGAAATATTTAAGGGAAATAGAAGTAGCAGGATGTCTGTTAGTTATTATCGGAGTCATTCTGAATCTATTTTTAGGTACGGGCTATGCCGTAGGTCCCTGTGCCATAGGATTGTTGCTTTGGTTTATCTGCTTTGTATACAGAGCTTTCCATTGGAAGGAATATGAGCGCGAGAACAAACAAGGCATTGTGATTATCATCATTGCGATCTTTATATTAATTCTTCAAATGCTTATGAGACAATGACGATACAAGAAGCACAACAGGCTGTTGACCAGTGGATTAAGACCTACGGCGTTCGTTATTTCTCAGAACTAACGAACATGGCTATTTTGACAGAGGAAGTGGGTGAACTGGCACGCGTCATCGCACGCAAATATGGCGATCAGAGCTTTAAACCAGGAGAGAAAGACAACCTTGGGGAAGAAATAGCGGATGTGCTATGGGTACTCCTATGTCTTGCTAACCAGACAGGTGTCGACCTTACTGACGAGTTACAAAAAAGTATTGAGAAGAAGACATTGCGAGACAAGGAAAGACATTTGAATAACGACAAACTAAAATAGAGAAATATGACAGAACATCATCATCACGAGCACGACCATAATTGCTCTTGCGGACATCACCATCATCATCATGACGAGCGTCCGGAAAATATGTATGAACAGGCACTGAGCTTGTATGACTGTAATATCTCTGATGAGCAAGTCAGAGAAGCAGTGAAAAAAATCATTGCAGAGAAAGTACATAAGAATGATACACCTGAGGTCAAGAAATTCCTGATGGGAAGTGTAGAGCTGACAACATTGAAGACGACAGACTCTGAGGAGAGCGTAATGGCCTTTACAGAGAAAGTCAATCAGTTTGATGATGCCTACCCTGACCTCCCCCATGTCGCTACCATCTGCGTCTATCCTTGTTTTGCTAAGATAGTAGCAGAGACTTTGGAGGTTGGAGATGTCGAAATCGCTTGTGTATCAGGCAGTTTCCCATCCTCTCAGACCTTCCCTGAAATTAAGATTGCCGAGACCGCCCTTGCCATTAAGGATGGAGCTACGGAAATAGACACCGTCCTGCCAGTAGGTAAGTTCCTCAGTGGTAATTATGAAGATGTCGCTGATGAGATTGCAGAACTAAAAGCTGTCTGTGGAGAGCGTAAGATGAAAGTTATCTTAGAGACTGGTTGTTTGAAGACAGCTAGCAATATTAAGAAAGCAGCCATTCTCGCTATGTATGGTGGTGCTGACTATATCAAGACCTCCACAGGTAAGTTGGAGCCAGCAGCTACCCCAGAAGCAGCTTACGTCATGTGTCAGGCTATCAAGGAATACTTCACCAAGACAGGTATACAGATAGGTTTCAAACCTGCTGGTGGCTTGAATAGTGTGATGGATGCGCTTATCTACTACACCATCGTGAAAGAAGTGTTAGGTGAAAAATGGCTGACCAACCAATGGTTCCGCATGGGTACCTCCAGATTGGCAAATCTGTTACTTAGTGAGATTGTAGGAAAAGAGACGAAGTTCTTTTGAAAAAGAAAATCCGACTCATGGTCGCTTACTTCTAAAGTCTACGCTCTATCACATAATCCACATAGGCAGTCAAGGCATCCTTGATTGCCTTTTCTTTAACACTGTTTTGGATATAATTCATGCAAATCTGACTGAATTCCTGCATACGTTGTTCAGCATATTCTATACCACCCTGCTGTTTGGTAAACTCCACCAAAACGGCAATTTCATCCTGATTGATAGTACCTGCCTTCACTTTCTTTGCGAGGGTATTCATTGACTCAAAATTAGCTTTATTCAAGGCATATATGACAGGTAGTGTCAATTTACCTTCTGTCATATCGTTACCTGTGGGTTTACCTATCTCCTTAGAGTCGTAGTAGTCGAAGATATCATCGCGAATCTGGAACATAATACCCAAAGTCTGCCCAAATTTAGCAGCCTTTGCTACTTCCTCATCAGAAGCTCCGGCAGAAATGGCACCGATAGCGGAACAAGCCTCAAACAAAGCAGCGGTCTTCTGTTTGATAACCTGATAATAAACCTCCTCACTCAACTCCTGGTTTTGGATATTCGACAATTGCAAAATCTCACCAGCTGCCAAAATACGACCCAACTCCGCCAAATATTCGACAATATGCTGATTACCAGTATTCGACACTCTCAATAATGCTGTTGAGAGGATATAGTCACCCACCAATACTGCTACTTTATTATTATAGGTAGCATTGACTGAAGCCTGTCCTCGACGCTCCCCGCTCTCGTCTACCACATCATCATGCACCAGAGAGGCAGTATGCAACAATTCCAATCCTGCAGCAGCATATTGCGTCACATTGGATATCCCTCCATAGTTCTTAGCCATAAGCAAAATCAACATAGGACGCATACGCTTTCCTCCACGTTGACGGATATGTGACAATGCCTGTGAAAGTAATCCATCTTCATGTGACAAACTTGAATTGAACAATTCTATAAAATCGTTCAAATCCTTCTCTATGGGCTGCTTGATAAGTGACAAATAATCCATTTCCTTAGAATTTTGATACAAAAATAGTGAAAATATCGGGATATTGCGAAATATTTTAGTAATTTTACGCAGAAAATAGAACTTGTTATGGAAAAACTCTTCCTTTTAGACGCTTACGCGCTCATCTATCGCTCGTATTACGCCTTCATCAAGAACCCACGTATCAACTCGAAAGGGTTAAATACATCAGCTATTGTAGGTTTTGTCAATACCTTGCAAGAGGTACTGACCAAGGAACAACCAACACACTTGGGTGTCGCCTTTGACCCTCATGGACCTACGTTCCGCAGTGAGGCTTTTCCAGCCTATAAAGCACAACGAGAGGCAACTCCAGAGGATATCCGTAAAGCTGTACCCATCATCAAAGACCTGTTGAAAGCATGGAATATCCCAATCCTGCAGGTAGACGGCTTCGAGGCAGATGACGTTATTGGTACCCTTGCCACAAAAGCAGGAGCACAAGGAGTAACAACTTATATGTTGACTCCTGATAAAGACTATGGACAACTGGTATCAGAAAATGTCTTCATCTTCCGTCCTCGCCATGGAGGTGGTTATGAAACCATGGGAATAGAAGAAGTAAAGAAAAAATACGGCATTCCATCGACAACTGCCGTCATTGACCTCCTTGCTTTAATGGGAGATTCAGCTGACAATTTCCCTGGTTGTCCTGGTGTGGGAGAGAAAACTGCTGTCAAACTCATAGACCAGTTTGGTACCATAGAGTATATGCTCGAGCATACGGACGAGATCAAGGGAGCACTTAAAACAAAAGTCGAGGAACACATGGATGATATTAAGATGTCAAAATTCTTAGCAACTATCAAAACGGATGTTCCCATCGAACTGAATCTCGATGAACTGAAAATCTCGGAGCCAGATGAGGAAAAACTGGGTCAGTTAATGGAGGAACTGGAGTTCAAGACCCTTGCTAACAAGATTCTTAAAAAACCTGAAAAAGTATCAATACCTGTAAACGGACAACTTGATTTGTTTGCCGAATTTACGACCAACGGGACAGTTGAGCCAGAATCTTCGAAGTATGAAACGTTAAAAACAATTTCTCATAACTATCAACTTATTGATAATGAGGAGAATCAAAGGAAATTAACTGACTTTTTCTTGACAAATAAAATTCTCAGTCTAGATACGGAGACTACTTCTACCAATCCCATTGATGCGGAACTGGTAGGATTAAGCTTTGCGGTGGAAGAACACAAGGCTTTTTATGTTCCTGTACCTGCAGATCGTGAAGAGGCTCAGAAAGTAGTTGAGATTTTCCGACCCGTCTATGAGAACGAGGAAATATTAAAGGTGGGTCAGAATCTGAAATATGACTTGGAAGTGTTACGCAACTACGGCATCGAACTCAAAGGTAAGATGTGGGACACGATGATCGCACACTATCTCATCCAACCTGAGTTGCATCATAACATGGACTATATGGCAGAGATCTATCTGCACTATCAAACCATTCATATCGATGAACTGATAGGACCCAAGGGAAAGAACCAGCGTTCGATGCGTGACCTCTCCCCTATCGATATCTATGAATATGCCTGTGAGGATGCGGATATCACCCTCCAACTGAAGAACAAGTTAGAGCCGGAACTGAAGAAACATAATGCCGAGTCCCTGTTCTATGATATCGAGATGCCTCTGATGCCTGTCCTGGCTGAGATGGAGATGAATGGAGTATGCATAGATACAGCATCACTAGCTGAGACCAACAAGCAGTTTACTCAACGTATGTTGGAGATAGAACAGCGTATCTATGAGTTGGCTGGGCAACCTTTCAATATTGCATCACCCAAACAAGTTGGTGAGATTCTGTTTGACAAACTCAAAATCGTTGAGAAGGCCAAGAAGACTAAGACAGGTCAGTATGTTACATCTGAGGAGGTGTTGCAACAGTTGAAGAACAAGCATGAGATCGTCGCTGACATCCTAGAACACAGAGGATTGAAGAAACTCATTGGTACGTATGTCGAGGCACTTCCGAAATTGATTAATCCCAAGACAGGACATATTCATACCTCATTTAACCAGACAATTACGGCAACAGGACGACTGTCTTCTTCAGACCCTAACCTTCAAAATATTCCTATCCGTGGAGAGGACGGCAAAGAGATTCGCAAGGCTTTCATCCCCGAGCCAGGTTGTCTTTTCTTCTCTGCAGACTATAGTCAGATAGAGCTTCGTGTGATGGCACACTTATCAGGTGATGAGAATATGATCAACGTATTCCGTGAGGGTAAGGACTTACATGCTGCAACGGCTGCGAATATCTATAAGAAAGATATTTCAGAAGTAACCCGTGATGAGCGAACCAAGTCAAAACGAGCCAACTTCGGTATTATCTATGGTATCACTGTCTTTGGACTTGCTGAGCGTCTGGATATTCCTCGTGACGAGGCTAAGATGCTGATTGATGGGTATTTCGATACTTTCCCACAGGTACATGACTATATGGAGAAAGCCAAGGAAATAGCTCGTCAGCAGGGATATGTCACTACCCTATTTGGTCGTCGCCGCTATCTTCCAGATATCAACAGTGCCAACGCTACCGTTCGTGGTTTTGCAGAACGTAATGCCATTAATGCACCTATCCAAGGTACTGCTGCTGATATCATCAAAGTGGCGATGATTCATATTTTCCAGCGCTTCAAGAAAGAAGGTATAAACAGTAAGATGATCCTTCAAGTACATGATGAACTGAACTTCTCCGTCTATCCTGAAGAAAAGGAAAAAGTAGAGCGTATTGTCATCGAAGAGATGCAGAACGCCTTCCAGATGCAAGTACCTTTGGTAGCAGACAGTGGTTTTGGAAACAACTGGTTAGAAGCACATTAAGAAGATATGAGAAAGATACGTACCATTGAGATGCAGCGACTTTCTATTGAGGAATTCAAAGAAGCTGATAAACTACCTTTGATTGTCGTATTGGATGACGTACGATCCATGTATAATATAGGTAGTGTATTCCGTACTTGTGATGCTTTCAGAGTAGAGGCACTCTATCTATGTGGTATCTGCCAGACTCCCCCATCCACAGAAATCCATAAGACAGCATTAGGCGCAGAAGATAGTGTAAGTTGGAAATATTTTAAAACTACTTTAGAAGCAATAGCTGAATTAAAGAAAGAAGGATATCAAATATTATCCATAGAACAAGTAGAACACTCTACTAAATTACAGACTTTCATACCACAAGAAGGACAACGTTATGCTGTTATTCTTGGTAATGAAGTAAAAGGTGTACACCAAGAAGTAGTGGATATCTCAGATGGATGTCTGGAGATTCCTCAATTAGGTACTAAACACTCTATGAATGTCAGTGTCACAGCAGGAATAATCATCTATAAATTTGCTGAGACATTAATACTACAACGTTAATTAAATTGTGGATAAAGTAGTGGATAAGTGTGTTTAAAACATGTGAAGTCATTCACGTAACACCATTATCCCCTACTCTGTCTATGGATAAAAAGAATAAATCATCACTTTCTAAGTAACTTTTCCACCCTTTTTTGCTGAAAAAAGATATAAACTTATTATATTTGCACCAGAATTGAGAATTGTGGATAAACTACTTAGTGACCTCATAATCAATAAGAAAGTATCAACAATAGTTGTGAATGACTGAATATTATAAGTGAATAAACTATCAGGCAAGAAAACAAACAAAAAGTTTTGCACTTATTAACAGCATATCATACTACTCATTTCATATTAAAAGAAAATAAAAAGAAAATAAAGATAATATGATGTTGAAAAAGGAGTGGATCAAACAGGGATTTATAGATGAGCCAGTGGCTGAGGGCACAGATTTGAAAGCAGAGATTCGTCGTCTTGCTGATGAAAAGAATGCTGTTATCTTAGCACATTATTATACGAAGGGTGAGATACAAGAAATCGCTGACTTTATCGGTGATTCTTTGGCACTTGCTCGTAAGGCTGCTGAGACTGATGCGAAAGTCATTGTGATGTGTGGTGTTCACTTCATGGCTGAGACATGCAAAATACTTTCTCCTGATAAACTTGTATTGTGTCCTGATCTGAATGCTGGATGCTCTCTTGCTGATAGTTGTAAAGCCGAGGATTTAAAGAAATACAAAGAAGAACATCCTGGATATCAGGTAATCAGTTATGTTAATACTACAGCTGCTGTCAAGGCATTAACGGATGTAGTTGTCACTAGTGGTAATGCCAAGAAAATAGTAGATACTTTTCCAAAGGATGCTAAAATTATCTTTGGTCCAGATTATAATTTAGGATCCTATATTAATGATATTACTGGCAGAAAAATGCTTTTATGGAATGGTGGATGTCATGTCCACGAGCGTTTCTCTGTACCAGAGATTCTTAAACTGAAAGAGCAACATCCACAAGCATTGGTATTAGCTCATCCGGAGTGTAAAGGTCCAGTACTTGCTACAGCTGATATAATAGGCTCTACAGCCGTTCTTTTGAAATATGCGGTAGAACACCCCACCGAAGAGTATATCGTGGCAACAGAGGCTGGAATTTTACATGAGATGCAGCGTCAATGTCCTGATACCAAGTTCTATCCAGTACCACCAGAGGTATCAGAAGGTTCTATTGGATGTCATTGTAATGAGTGTGACTATATGAAGATGAACTCATTATTGAAGATATATAATGCCTTAAAATATGAATGGCCAGTAGTAGAGGTAGATGCTGAGACAGCAAAAGACGCTGTCAAACCCATAGAAAGGATGTTAGAATTGAGTTAGGAATGAGAATAAATAATAGCTGGAAGATATTTATATATGATCCAAGTTATTAGTGTACTGACAAAATAGACTACAAAGAATACTATTATTATTGAAAGATAGCCTTTAAAAGTAAAACCAAGCATATTGAATAGTTTACTGCTAATAAGTGGAACTCCTCCACATATGAAATAGTATACTATACTATGACTACCGGTCCATTGTATAAGATAATTTGAAGGCAATTGTTTGAATATTGTTACTAACAAAAGAATACCTATTATCAGGTCTATGACAAAGAGAGGATAGTTAGATACCACGATAGGTCCAAAAATATACTGTCCTTCTGTTTTATATATTGTTAATTTTCTGACAATTAACAAAATAGTCAGTATAGGAAGTAATTTTAATTGGAAGTGATTGAAATGATTCTCAAAATGTCTAAAAATATATCCAGAAGACAGGAAAAAAAAGCCTAATAAGGCTTCATTTATATGCCAAAAATTATATTCGTAATGAATGATGGATGGATTGTAGTTATTTCCTATCAGGTATGATAATATCAACATAAAAATTGATATGATAAAAATATTTATTATTTTGTTAGTTAAATAGTAAAGAGTCATGATAAAAATGAGTTCTGAAATAATCAATGCTGTTACAAACCATGACGCATATCCATTGATTATGTTTAAAACTAAAGAAGGTAAATCCGTAAAATTATGATGTATGATTGCTTTAGGGAAGGCTATGATAGAAGAAAAGAAAAAATAGGGAATTACTAATTTACGAAAAATAGAATAAAGTCTTTTTTTTATATTTAATTCTTTTCCATACAACAAATATCCAGACAAGAAAAAAAATACTGCGAGAACATTTCCGACATACATTGCATAGGGGGTAATATCATAACCTACAAAATACATTTCAGTATGAAACCATAATATAGCAATCATGCTGAAACCCCTAAGCAAGTCTATCCATTGGATTCTCAACATTTTATATGATAATGTATTATATTCATTTTACGATAGCAATTCTGCATACAGTACCTTTCTTTCCATCTTGAGTAGCAGTAATAACATTATATACACCACTGGCTACTCGATTCCCTTTTTTGTCTTTTCCATCCCATGTGAATAATCCACCATTACTACGTCCTTCAGCAATCAGGAAACCAGCTGCATTAGTAATTTTCACATCAGCATTAAAGGTTAAACCAGTAACAGTAATAAGCCCAGAATAGTTACTAAAGTCTACAGGATTAGGATAAGCATATACATCATCACTATCCATACTCTCTGCAGGTTCTATGGCATCACTGATATAGGAGCAGAGACCCTTATCAGTTCCAAAGAATACCTCACCAGTCTGCTGATTAATAGTTAATGACTCTATGACATCACTTAGTAATTTACTGTTGGAAGATGTAAAATGATGTATTTGCTGATTATTGTCATTACTAATCAGATAGACACCATTACCACTAGTACCAAACCATTTACGACCAGCGCCATCTATTGCCATACATGTTATTTCTATTCCTGATAACAGATAGTCTGCATAATCAGTACCATCGTTCCTTGGTACTTTGTATTGAATAACACCTAAAGAGGGATCGGCTAATTCATTCATAGTAAGATATACAGGTCCCTTATCGGTTCCAACCCAGATATTACCATCTTTATCTTCACATACACATTCTGCCCACGTAACAGACATGTCTACATCATCTTGATTTTTAAAGTTACTGTATTTCGCAATAGAATTGTTAACATCGTCATAGCAGAAAAGTGCAGGGCAATTACTATGAGCATTGACAAACCATAATAATCCGCGACTATCTATCATGGAACCTTTCATCATACGCATAGAACGGTTATTAACATCAATAATTTCCGGATTAATAAAACCACTCCATTCACCATTTTTATCCCATTTGATAATAGCAGCTTTGGGAGCTTCACTATTCAGAAAAAACAGATTACCTTCCTGATCATAAATAGCACCGTTGGTAAATACATAGTTTGGATTATTATCTGCGGCGGCAGATCTTATATATTCATTATTACCATCGGTATAGTTATATTTGAATGTACCATTCATGAATTCGTAAAGTCCTGAGCGAGAAGTAACGACAACATGGTCTTCATGAAGTGGATCAATAGCTATTGATGTGACATCTTTGTAACCATTAGCAAAGGCAGGTTTTATATCATCTTGATAGATAGTCCATTGGTTATTTTCCAAGATTTGAATGCATCCAGGTCTGTTATAGACATTAAACTGATAAATACCCCCTCCTACAGTATAAAGTCTTCCATGATGCATCAGCATATCAAAGAAATAGTTATACTTTGGTCCTCCAGGATTCAGTTTTTTGACAATTTCTATATAAGTATCATAATCTGTGTCATCATCATTGAAAGGCGGATAAGATATTGTTTTTTTCCAGTTATTAGGGTCTATCAGATTATCACTGAGAGAACCATAAATAACACCGTCTTTAGTCTTGGCATAGAGAAAATTATTATCAATACAGATATTCTGGATATTCTGGTTGAGCATATACGATTCATAGATCTCACTGTTTTCAACATCCAGTTTTACAATACCAAAGCCACAGGCAAGATAGCCATATTGTCCATAGATAGTGATATGATTAACAGATTTATCACCAGTAATCGCTTTCGTATAGAGGTCACTGATATTAATCACTTCTCCATTCGTTTCTACCAAATCAATATTTGAATTCTGGTATATCACAATCAATCGTTTTCCTCCAGGACACCATTTGATATGTTTGATATCAGTATCGTTCAACCCATTGGTTTTATCATAGGTATAGATGCTTTGGTCATTGAGATTATATTGATAGAGACCATTGCTTGCCATGACGAAAAGCTCATCACCAGCTTTTTGGATTTCTTGTATATCACTATATGCCATATAGGCTTTCCATGTACCAATTTGCGCCATTGACCATTGACCATTGATCATTGACCATGCCAATAATAATACAAAAGTGACGAGCTTTTTCATAATCTACAATGTTTTCAAATAATCGGCAAGTTTCTGTGTGGCGCGTGCTCGGTGACTGATTTTGTTCTTGATATCGGCACCTAGTTCAGCAAACGTCTTGTCATATCCCTGCGGTTGGAAGATAGGATCGTAGCCAAAGCCCTCCCCTCCCCTTTTCTCTCGGATGATGTCACCCTCGACAATACCTTCAAACTGACTGACTTTCTTGATGCTGGTACAGCCACATGGACACACGTCCTTTTTTTCTATTAACGCAATAACGGTGCGGAATCGTGCCTTACGGTTGTTATTATTTCCTAATTCACGCAGCAAACGTGCCATATTTGCTTCAGAGTCATGTTCTAATGCAGGATTTTCAAGACCGGCATATCTTGCAGAATATACCCCAGGAAAACCATTTAATGCATCCACTTCCAGTCCTGTATCATCGGCAAAACAACTCACATGGTAATGGTCATAGACATATTGTGCCTTTTGAAGGGCATTCTCCTCCAGTGTCTTACCAGTCTCAGGAATATCCTCGTGACATCCGATTTCTTTCAAGGAAACCACCTCAAACTTATCCCCTAAGATACTTTTGATTTCCTCAAGTTTGTGTTGGTTGTTCGTTGCGAATACTATCTTCATTATTCTTCTTATGTTCTTTAATCTTAACTCTCATCTCATCGAATCCCTCTCCATAGACACCAATAACACTTGACTGGCTGACAAAGGCATTAGGGTCAATCATCTTGATGAGTCGGAATATATTGACACTCTCATTCTTCTTGGCAAGGATACAGAGAACCTTACTTTTCTTACCCGTATACCAGCCATGACCGTCTAGAATCGTCACCCCATGATTCATTTCCATACCAATGGCGTTGGCTATCTCCTGCCATTTGCTGGAGAAAATTAAGAACTGTACAGACTGTCGACGGGCATTCATCACATAGTCAAGTGTATAGTTCTCCATTGCCATCACGCAGAAACCGAACATCACTTTATGGGCACGCTCCAGATATGTACCAAATTGTGGGAAAAACATACAAGAGCCAATGATACAAAAGTCTGCGGCGATGAGCACATTGCCCAGAGAGACATTGGGATGAAACTTATTCACAGATGCAGCAATGATATCGGTGCCACCTGTTGAGCCATTATGTGTGAATACTGTGGCAAGAGCGATACCCGTCAGAACGCAGCCTATAATCATCGACATAAAGTCCTGCCCCTCCCCCATCAGTTTAAAAGGTAGACCGTTTTCCTGTTTTGGAATCAAGTCTTGTGCTATCATCAACATAAAATAGAGTGTGAAGATGGCAAAGATGGTCTTCATGAGGAATTTCACACCCAGAATTTTCAAGGCTGCTAATAGCAAAATACCATTGATGATAATATATGTATTCTCCAAATGGAATCCTGTGGCATAGTAGATGATAGCAGAGAGACCTGTCACCCCGCCAGCCACAATCTGATAAGGCATCAGGAATACAGTGAAGGCAATGGTATAGATGAAAAGACCAAGGGCTATAAAGAGATAGTCCTTGGCTTCATTCAGTATCATTTTATGCTCGATGTTCATAATTCATAGAGTAGCTATAGTGACAAAGCGTTTTCTATAGTTTACTTGCCCAATACGATGTTCACCATGCGCTTAGGTACAATGATGACCTTGACAATAGGTTTGCCGTCAATATACTTTGGAGCGCGTTCATCAGCTAATACAGCCTTTTGGATAGTGTCGTTATCTGCGTCGGCAGGGAATTCCATGTCGAAGCGAGTCTTACCATTAAAGGCAACACCCAGTTTTACGCTGTTCTCCACCAGATACTCCTCATTCCATGTGGGCCATTTTGAGTCACATACACTACCCTGCTCTCCCAGAGCCTCCCATAACTCTTCAGCAATGTGAGGGGCAAAAGGAGCGATGAGGATGACCAGTGTCTTCAATGCCTCACGACTCTTACACTTCTGCTGAGCCAGTTCGTTGACACAGATCATAAAGGCAGAGATAGAGGTATTATATGAGAAGAGTTCAATATCCTGCGACACCTTCTTGATGAGCTTATGAACACTCTTCAAGGCATCTTTCGTAGGCTCACTATCGTCAACCAGGAGTTTGCCTTCTGCATTGTCGCGAGCGTTGCCATAGAACAGTGCCCAGAACTTCTTCAGGAAGCGGTGACATCCGTCAATACCGTTGGTGTCCCAAGGCTTCGACTGCTCCACAGGACCCAGGAACATCTCATAGAGACGCAGGGTATCGGCACCATATTTCTCTACGATCATATCTGGGTTCACCACGTTGAACATTGATTTCGACATCTTTTCTATCGCCCATCCACAGATATACTTTCCATTCTCAAGGATGAACTCGGCATTCTCATATTCCGGACGCCAAGCCTTAAAGGCATCGATATCAAGTACATCAGCAGAAACGATGTTCACATCCACATGGATAGGTGTTGTGGTGTATTTATCCTTCAGTCCGAGGCTGACGAACTTACCCTTGTCAGCACCCTCGTCCTCAATACGATAGACAAAGTTAGAGCGACCTTGTATCATACCCTGGTTGACGAGTTTCTTGAAAGGCTCATCCTCACAGGAATAGCCAGAGTCATAGAGGAACTTGTTCCAGAAACGAGAATAGATTAGGTGACCTGTGGCATGCTCTGTACCACCTACATAAAGGTCGACATTACGCCAGTACTCATCAGCCTCACGGCTTACGAGAGCCTTCTCGTTCTTGGGGTCCATATAGCGCAGATAGTATGCTGAACTTCCGGCAAAACCAGGCATCGTATTCAGTTCCAAGGGGAAGACAGACTTGTTGTCAATCTCATCCTTGCTGACAACCTTGTCAAACTTCGTATCCCACGCCCACATCTTGGCACGTCCCAATGGAGGCTCACCCGTCTCAGTAGGCTGGTATTTGTCAATCTCAGGCAACTCCAGAGGCAGACACTCCTTCGGAATCATATAGGGCATGTCGTCCTTATAGTAGACAGGGAATGGCTCACCCCAGTAGCGTTGGCGGGAGAAGATGGCGTCACGAAGACGATAGTTCACCTTTACCCTACCCAATCCTTGTTCTGTCACAAATTTCTTGGTAGCTGCAATAGCCTCCTTAACAGTCAATCCATTCAGGCTGAACTTTGCACTGGCTGAGTTACACATGATACCTTCTTTGGCATCATAACTCTCCTCAGAGACATCAGCGCCTTCAATCAAAGGAATAATCGGTAGGTTAAAGTGCTTGGCGAAGGCATAGTCACGAGAGTCATGCGCAGGTACCGCCATGATGGCACCAGTACCATAGCCCGCCAATACATATTCTGCAATCCAGATAGGTATCTTCTCGTCGTTAAAAGGATTGATGGCATAGCTTCCGGAGAACACACCAGTCACCTTATGGTCCATTTGGCGGTCACGCTCTGTACGTTTCTTGACATAGTCAAGATACTTTTCAACTTCAGCCTTCTGCTCTGGTGTGGTCAGTTCGGCTACGAGATCACTCTCTGGAGCCAGTACCATGAATGTCACACCGAACATCGTGTCGGCACGGGTAGTGAAGATGGTGAAATGCTTGTCTGAGTCAGCGACTTTGAACTCTACCTCTGTACCCTCAGAGCGACCGATCCAGTTACGCTGTGTCTCCTTCAGAGAATCCGTCCAGTCAATCTCCTCCAGTCCGTCCAACAGTCTCTGGGCATAAGCCGATACACGCAGACACCACTGGCGCATCTTCTTCTGTACCACAGGATAACCACCACGTACGCTGACGCCATCCACCACCTCATCATTGGCAAGAACGGTACCCAGTTTCGGACACCAGTTCACCATGGTATCAGCAAGATAGGCGATACGGTAGTTCATCAGTACTTCCTGCTTTTTCTTCTCAGAGAAAGCTGCCCATTCAGAAGCGGTGAAATGCAACTCCTCCGTACCCAAGGCACCACAATTCTCCGTTCCCATCAACTCAAAATGCTCGATGAGTTTAATCGTTGGTTGTGCTTTTTGGGACGATATGCTGTAGTAGCTCTTGAACATCCGTTGGAAAGCCCATTGCGTCCACTTATAGTATATAGGGTCACAGGTGCGTACCTCACGTTCCCAGTCAAATGAGAAGCCGATCTTATCCAACTGTGAGCGATAGCGGTCGATATTCTCGAAGGTTGTCTTCTCAGGATGCTGACCTGTCTGGATGGCATACTGCTCGGCAGGGAGTCCGTAGGCATCATAGCCCATAGGATTCAGGACGTTATAACCCTGCTGACGCTTAAAGCGTGCATAGATATCCGAGGCGATATAGCCGAGTGGATGACCCACATGCAAGCCTGCGCCAGAAGGGTAGGGGAACATGTTCAACACATAGAATTTCTTCTTCGTCGGGTCTTCTGTGACACGATAGGTTTTCATCTCCACCCATCGCTTCTGCCATTTCTGTTCAATGTCTCTAAAATTGTATTCCATATCGATATGTGTTTTATTTTCTTTACTTAATTCTGCAAAGGTAATGAAAATCGAGTGCAAAACAAAATGAATTCATTCATTTTTTGTCAATTCTCCAAAAAATAGTTATCTTTGCATCTCATAAACAGATGAAATGGAGATGGCAAAAAAGGAACTGACCCCGATGATGAAGCAATTCTTCGACCTCAAGGCGAAACACCCTGAGGCAGTATTGTTGTTTCGTTGTGGTGACTTCTATGAGACATACTGTGAGGATGCTATTACAGCGGCACAGATACTGGGCATTACCTTGACCCGTCGTAACAATGGGGCAGGGGTGAGGGGTGACGAGATGGCGGGATTCCCCCATCATGCCCTTGATACCTATCTGCCTAAGCTCATCCGTGCTGGTAAGCGTGTTGCCATCTGTGACCAGTTGGAGGATCCTAAGCTCACCAAGAAACTCGTGAAGCGGGGCATCACCGAGCTCGTGACTCCTGGTGTGGCGATGCAGGATAATGTGCTCAACTACAAAGAGAATAACTTCCTGGCTGCCGTCCATTTTGGAAAAAGTTCCTGTGGAGTGTCTTTCCTCGATATCTCTACGGGTGAGTTCCTGACAGGGGAGGGCACTTACGATTATGTGGAGAAGTTGATGGGTAACTTCCAGCCTAAAGAGGTGCTCTACGACCGTGAGCGCAAGCATGACTTTGAGAAATATTTCGGAACCCGCTATTGTACCTTTGAGCTAGATGATTGGGTCTTCACCGAACAGACTGCCAATCAGAAACTGTTGAAGCACTTCCGTGTGAAGTCACTGAAAGGTTTTGGTGTCGACCACTTGAAAAGTGGTATTATCGCCTCTGGTGCCATCTTACAGTATCTGGACCAGACGCTGCACACACAGATAGCCCATATCACCTCTCTTGCCCGTATTGAGGAGGAGCGTTATGTCCGTCTGGATAAGTTTACAGTCCGCTCCCTTGAACTCGTCAGCACGATGCAGGAGGGTGGCAAGTCATTGTTGGATGTCATCGACCGTACGGTGTCACCGATGGGTGGCAGGTTGTTACGTCGTTGGCTGGTTTTCCCGTTGAAGGATGTCAAACCCATCAACGACCGTCTGGACATTGTGGACTATTTCTTCCGTGACCCAGCGTTCCGCCAGTGTATTGATGACCAGTTGCAACGCATCGGCGACCTGGAGCGTATCATCTCCAAGGCTGCCGTCGGACGTGTGACACCTCGTGAGGTCGTACAGCTGAAAGTCGCCCTGCAGGCGATAGAGCCTATTAAGACGGCATGTCTCCATGCCACCAACGAGTCGTTGCGCAGGGTAGGTGAGCGACTGAGTCTTTGTGAGGAGATCCGTGATCGTATTGAGCGGGAGATCACCAGCGATCCACCTCAGCAGGTGGCAAAGGGTGGGGTCATCCGTCATGGTGTGAATGCCGAGCTTGACGACCTCCGTCATATAGCTTATTCGGGTAAGGACTACCTGATGCAGATTCAGGAGCGTGAGACAGCGGCAACGGGTATCGCTTCTTTGAAGATAGGCTATAATAATGTCTTTGGTTATTATCTGGAAGTACGTAATACTTATAAGGACAAGGTTCCTGTTGAGTGGGTGCGTAAGCAGACACTCGCCCAGGCAGAGCGTTATATTACCCAGGAACTGAAAGAATACGAGGAGAAGATCTTGGGTGCGGAAGAGAAGATACTCTCTTTAGAGCAACAGCTTTTCACAAATCTGGTCGTCGCCTTGCAGGAGTTCATCCCTCAGGTACAGACCAATGCCAATGTCATCGCTCATCTCGACTGTCTCCTGTCAGCGGCGAAGACCGCGGCGGAGAACCATTATATCCGTCCACAGATTGACGAGAGTAATATCATTGATATCAAACAGGGACGCCATCCTGTCATTGAGACACAGTTGCCCCTTGACGAGCGTTATGTGCCCAATGATGTGCTATTGGATGGCGACCACCAGCAGATCATCATCATTACAGGTCCGAATATGGCAGGTAAGTCAGCCTTGCTGCGTCAGACAGCCCTTATCACCTTATTGGCGCAGATAGGTAGTTTCGTACCAGCGGAGAGCGCTCGTATAGGACTGGTAGACAAGATTTTCACTCGTGTGGGAGCCTCTGATAATATCTCTTTGGGTGAGTCGACCTTCATGGTGGAGATGACGGAGGCGTCGAATATCCTGAATAATGTCACTCCACGCTCTTTGGTGCTCTTCGATGAGTTAGGACGGGGCACCAGTACCTACGATGGTATCTCCATCGCCTGGGCTATTGTGGAATATCTCCATGAACATCCCAAAGCACAGGCTCGTACCCTTTTCGCCACCCATTATCATGAGTTGAACGAGATGGAGAAGAATTTCAGTCGTATCCGCAACTACAACGTCAGTGTGAAGGAGGTGGAGGGCAAGGTTATCTTCTTGCGTAAACTGGAAAAGGGTGGTTCCGAACATTCCTTCGGTATCCATGTTGCGGAGATAGCCGGTATGCCTAAGTCTATTGTCAAGCGTGCCAATGTCATCCTCCATCAGTTGGAGGCAGAGAACGCCCAAGTGGGTAAGGCAGGCAAGCCGACGGCGGAGATAGCCCATAGCCGTGAGGGTATGCAGCTCTCTTTCTTCCAATTGGAAGACCCTGTGCTTTGTCAGGTTCGTGATGAGATATTAGGCTTGGATGTCAATCACCTCACACCTTTAGAGGCGCTTAACAAGCTCAACGACATCAAGAAGATCGTCAGTGGCTGAGGCTGTCTTTGTGATAACGGTGGATGAGTTCAGCAAATAGGGGATTAGAGGATAATATCTCCACATTCCCTGTCATCAGTAGCTGCTTACGGGCACGAGTCATCGCGACATTCAGCTTGCGGTCGATGACCTTGCCATTCTCCTCGAAACAGTTAGCGGTCAGGAAATCGAGCTGATAAGGATGCTGGATAGTGAGGCTATAGATGATGACATCCCGTTGGCTACCCTGATACCGTTCAACGGTATCGATGGAGATATCCAGCAAAGCCGGGATCCCCAGCTCTTCTATCTCCCGCCGAATCATCGCTATCTGATTACGATAAGGCACGATGACCCCTACTGTATGGTGGATATCAAAGTGTTCGCCATATTGGCGCCAGATGCGCCGCAGAAGGTCTGCGACGAGACGAGCCTCCTCGGGATTGACCTTGTCAGAGTAGAAACCAGCATCACTGGAAACTCTAGATTCTCCTGACTCACTAGGAAAGAAGATGACGCGATGTTTTTTCAACAGGTCATCGAGCTGGTCATGAGAGGGTAGGGGATAGTCCAGTTGTGATTCCTCCTGATGTGGACATGGTACAGGCTGCAGTCGCTCTTGGGCATAGAACATCTTGTTTGGGAAAGCAGCGATGTCAGGATGCATGCGTCCCTGACGTTGTAGGATGGCAGTGAAGGAGGTACGCTTATTTTTCCGCTCCACACCCAGCAGACGCTCAAAGAGCGACTGTCGACAAGCAGAGAGGGTGGGGATGTCGTCTGGTTGTTGTATCACGGCAGGCAATTGTTTATGATCGCCTATCAGGATAAAACGGTCTATCTGTGGGGAGGCAAGTATTCCGATGATGTTAGGATCCAGGATCTGTGATGCCTCATCGATGATACATAAGGAAAAATGTTTCAGTTGGAAGAGGAACGGGCGTGAGAGCATGGTGGCTGTCGTGCTGACCACTACTTTCGTATCAATGATCCGCTGTCGGACCTCGTCCATGCGAGGACATGTCCCCATGAGTTTTTCTAGCAGATGGTCAGTAAAACGGGGATCACAGGAGGTCTCACTTCCTTGTCGGAGGTAGTCAATTCCTGCATCTGACAGCATCGCACAGATCTCATCAACGGCACGGTTGGTGTAGGCAAGGAGAAGGATGCTGGCTGTTGACTTTTGGCTGTTAGCCATTAGCATTTCCTCCTCTACGAGGAACCTCAATGCCATCGAGGTCTTGCCAGTTCCTGGAGGTCCTTGGAGGATAAAGTAGTCCCGTGCTTGTTTTGCTTTCAACAGGATATCGTCATAATATGGATGATAAGAACGTGAGAGTTTAAGTGATTTGTCCATACGAGGCTCCCTTTCACCAAGGAGTAACGCACGTCGTTCTGGGGATGCCGTACAGAAGGCTTGTATGGAACGGATGGCGGAAGTGCTGCTACGGTCAGAGAACGAGGGCTCGATGGCATAGGTGGTATCCTCGAAGACTTCCGGATTCTGCTGTCCGTCATTCAGCCGTACTGTCACCTCATGATCACTCAACTGTTCGATGACACCTTTGTATAAGATGGCAGCACACACCTTGGGCTCTCCCTCGTAGGCATAGAGACATACCATGTCGTTGCGACGGAAATTGGGCAGGAAGTCATCACCCATGTCAGGGATGGAGAATGTCAGGCGGTCATAACCACTGAAGACAGACGACATCTCCTTGTGTAACATCCGTAATCCGTAGAAGATGCATCCAGTATCACGTTTCTCTGTCAGTGGCATGTTCCACAGGTTAGCGACAGCACCCCCTTGCCCTTCCTGTGTACCGACTTTCTGTGCCAGCTGTTCCCGATAGACGAAGGAGAGCATCCGCTCCACATATTCCTGTTCGGTCGTCGAGAGCGTCTTCAGTACTTCAAGTTGAGGCATGATGCTTCCTACTCCCTCTTTTGCCATCTTGAACTCCTGTGCCACGATCTGGTTACGCAGACGGATCGCCTCATGGAAGAGTTTCTGGTAGTAGTTGACCACCAGCAGTCCCTGTTTTGCCGGATAGCGGGAATAGAGCAGGCGGATATCCACCTTATCGGCAGACAGATGGAAGTTATAGTGTAGGATACCATAGTAGAGTAACAGCTGTACATAATGTGCCTCGGCATAGAGATGAGAGGCTATCGTGGTAAGGTCGGAAGAATGTTCCAGGTTCCAGTTCTTACCAGACTTCTGCTCCACCAACAGGTGCTTGTCACTTGTCATCAGGTCGACACGTCCCTGTAACCCTAAATGCTCACAGACGAAGGAAGGCTCAAGGAGCGCTTGGCTTTCAGCCCCTGACTGTTGGCTTTCGAGGAGTTCGGCTACCGCCTCCTTGATATTCTCCACTTGCCGGTAGGCATCCTCCTTGAACTGCTGGGCGTTGAACTGCTGACAGGTACAGAACTGCAGTACTTGCTCACGGAAGGAGTGACGGATGGTGTCGTTGGCATGGAAGTCCGACAGGTTGATGATGTCGTCCAAGGCAGCTCCGGCGAAGTTACCCAGCAGGATGGGTTGTGTATTTGCCTGTGGCTTGAAACGTCCCAAGGTATAGGTGATGGGACGGTGTTCCTTGTCAGAGAAACAGGCGGCAAGGGAAGAGATGTCCAGGAGGAAGTCTGGCTCCACCACAATGAGCTTGGGTTGGATGGTCTGTCCTTCCCGATGACAGTCCAGCAGGTTCAGTTGCATGCCTTCTGTCAATAGGGGGCGTAGTGTCTCATCATCTGTCTGGACGCACACACTACCGTCGTCTGTTGTCGCATAGATATATTTCTCGTCCCAGTATGACACCACACAACGGACATATCGTTGGTTGATATGAAGGGCAAGATTGGTGGGACGTCCATTGGTGGGAATGCGGGTCACCAACTCATGGGGGATATCCTCTGAGAAGATAGCGGAGATAAAGAGGGCAAGGGCACGCACGTCATAACGGAGGTCCTGACGGGTCAGCACACTGTCTTTCCTGTTGGAATGCCGTCGCATGGTCTGGACGGCGATACGGTCGGCAATGCCCATCCCGGCTTCCTTACACAGATAATCGGTCTGTGCCATCAAGTTACCGAACCCCTTTCCACTACCCTTCAACGCTTCCGCACATGCCAACACCAGCGTCTCATGCATATAACGCAGTACAGCTGCCGAAGGCTCTGCCTGTACTATTTCCACACAACGCTCAAAGAGTTCCGAAACTTTCATGCCTACAAAATTAGACAAAAATCCTGATAATCTTTGCGAATATCGGGAATTTTTGTACTTTTGCTACAGAATAATGATATGGTTACAGATATGAGTACAAGAAACATCCTCTCAGCTGTCTGCCTGCTTCTATGTTTGGTGGCATGTCGTCAGCAAATACCCAAGGCGTACGTCACGGAACTGGATAGTAACGACAGCCTCTCCATCGTGATGGGTGACTCTAAGATGATAGACTATCACAGTGATCGACTCGGCATCGACATCACCTATCCCTCTTTCCTTCGTCACCAGTATCTGGAGGAGGACCAGATGGAGGTCTTTATGAATGAGGATGTCTCCCTTTCATTTATGGTGAAACATTTTGATGATGAATACAGTCGCTCTCCAGGACAGGACATGATGGGTATGGGGGCGGAACTGCTGGAGGCAGGTGACGACTACTCCATACACACAGGACAGGACGGTGATCTCGAATATTATGGTAAAATCCTTGACGACAGCCTTCGTTTCATCACCGTCATCCTCCGTTACGACCCCAGACATGCTGAAGCCGTCAAGCCCCTCAAAGAACTGGTGCGTGACTATCACCCGTGATTTTATGAGCCTGCTGACTCATGACGGGAACCTGTGTCATCCATCTTTTTGAAAACAAATCTTACCAACAGGAAATTCACGGGAATAGAAACGGCATAGACACCCACAGGAGCCATCTCGTCACTCATGCCTATCCAGATGAAGAAATTCAGCAGAACCATCTGCAACAGGTAGTTCACGATGTGAGCCACACCGAAACCAGCTCCGTTCTTAACTGAAGTCTTCTTTCGGAAGATGAAGTAGGCGCTCATGTAATAGTTGAAGATAAATCCGGCAATATAGCCTGCTGTCCATGCTATATTCACGTTCATCACCAGTTGCAGAAGCCAGTACACTCCATAGTGGATCGCCGTCACCAGTACACCCACAATGGCAAACCGAATCATTTCTCCGATAGCCTCTTTACTGATATTAATTTTTTTCATGTTGCAAAGATACGTCATATTATCCAATTGTCTTTTCCTGATTTTGGTTGACAGTTTTTTGCTTATTTCCTGATGTGGTTGACAGCCGTTTTACCGGACCAGTTGACAGTCTTCCTGACATCGTTGACAGCGTTCCTGGTTTCGTTGACATTTTCCTGAAAGTGTTGACATTCGCCCAAGCGAAGCCATAAGCCATGAAAAACACTGCGGTGGTTTGCCAAGCGGCTGGAGGCGCAAAGCCTCCAAGGAGCGTCGCCTCCATGCCGCCTGCAAAATTAGGGATTAATCTGCAAACTCTGGTCATTTTTCTGATAAATCTTCGTTTTCCACATCTTTTTCTGTTCACCAGTCTGCTCATGGGCATCGTTTGGAGTCTGCAGTCCTATACTATAGTGAGGGCGCCTGCAATTGTAGAAGAGGATGAAGCGCTCTATCTGTTCCAGAGCCTCCTCAAACGTATCAAAACGCCTTTCCTGACGGTAAATGCTCTCGCCCTTGATGATGCCGTTCACACGCTCTGCAAGCGCATTGTCCGTGGGTTTGTAGTCCTCTGTCATGGAGATCTGGATGCCATGCTTCTGCATGAGTCCGTGGCGACGCAATATGTTCAAGAACGAATCACGACCAGGCATCCAGCCCGTGTTGAACATCACGCAGAGCATCGTCCAGAGCTTCACCCCTCCGATGCCCGGATCAAACCCCTAAAAGAAATTTGATTTTTGAACTATTCTTTATCAATAATCACAGTAGGTGTATCGTGATAGCGTCCCACGACACACAAGAGTTTGTTGGTCTTATAGCGATAGAGCCCTGAGAGCGTTGTGACTATCAGTTCATAACTCTTGCCGATCTCTAATTGGTTGAGGGTTAATAGATTGTTGTAGCCAGAAGCCTCCTTGGGCTTGAACTCATAGAAGACACTGTCAGGTATCAATACCGTCTGCGGGTCGTCAAGGTTGAGGGCTGTGGAGAAGGTTCCTTCTGGCGAACTGATGCCTGTAAAGACAAAATGGACATTACTGCCACAGTAGGTTCGCAACAACTCAAAACGGGCACTCAGGCAGTCAACGTCATAGACCATGACGCAGTGCAGTCCTGGCCATAGCTGTGTCACCAGATGTGTGCCAACATGATGTGTTTCCATGATCTCACGAATCTTGTCTGCTCTTTCTTCATCTGGTTGGATAAAGGGATTCCCCTTCTCAATGTCCTCGGCCAGTCTGGGCCAGTGTTTCTCGATATAGCGTAGCAGTTCAACCATATTGTCATAATGGTCGCAGACAGCCAGCGAAATATAATCTTGCTTAAGGGCAAAGAGTGCCTGAAGATAGAGAATGTCTGCCTTGTTTGGCGAGTTGGCGACATCAATGGGTATGACATAGACTTGGTCGTTGTCTAAGTCCCGTTTGGTCAACAGTCGTCCCAGCAGATTCCCGACAGTCATTCCAGAAGGCAGGCGCTCCACACTGTTATCCACCAGGTTCAGTGTCATCCCGTCCGTGAGGAAGCCATGATGACCTGCCACAAAGAAACTAGTACAGAAACTATAGTCATAACTCGTCTGCACGCCCCATCTTGACAGTGGCAGTTTCTTATAGCCCGATAAATAGGAGAGATGTTCTGTCAGATAGGCAGTCAGGATGTTTCTCTCACCATCAGCGATACGTTCGATATAGGGTAAATAGTCATCATAGGTTGTCAGGGGAACAGAGCGTCTGAAATCATCCAGACTTCGAATGGCACTAAAGCCATGCTGATGTCCATACTCTGTCTGGGCATTCTCACGGACAAGTCTCATCAGGAACTCTTCCTGGCTCCTCATGGGGTCATACGTAATATCCTCCAGTCTGTTTCTGACCCTCAGACCGTCCGCCCATCGTGCCTCATTGACTATCTTAATTACTTTTTTGTCCATCCGTATTACAGATTGTTATCTTAACAGTTGTTGTTCTTCCTTGATACAATATGTTTCCTGAGCACCTTCGATATTGAAAGTCAGGACAGCTTTCTCTGTCGTCACGTCAAGTGAGCAGGGGGCTCCCTCTATCAATGGCAGGCAACTGTTGCTGCCTACAGGAAAACCGCAGCAAACGGGAATGTCCAAGTCGTGCAGGTGGGCTATCAGCATCTGTTCGACACTGCCATACTGGAGATCAAACTTGATGGAGCAGAACGACCCGAAGACGATGCCCTTTACCCGTTCGAAGTCCAATTGCAGGCGCAGCAGATAGAACAACCGATCTATGCTGTGTAAGGATTCCTCGACCTCTTCAATAAAAAGGATGATGTCTTGGTCTGGGGAAAGATGGAACTTACTGCCTACCATGGGTGAGTAACTGGAAAGATTACCTCCTACGAGGATGCCCTCCGCATGACCACAGCGGTTATTGGCATTGCCTGGAATCTTATATTGCGGCAGTGTGCCAAAGAGTATATTGCGGGTAATGGTGTTGGGCAGTTCCTGTCCACCCATAATCTGGTATGCCATCGGTCCATAAATACCCATCAAGCCGTTGGCAACGGCTGCATTGAGCAATACTGTGATGTCACCATGTCCAATCAGCCATTTGGGATGTTGCTGATAGCATGCCTGTGGGATGCGGTTCAACAGATGGATGGACCCATAGCCGCCCCGTGAACAGAAGATCGCCTTGATACTCTCGTCGTTGAAAGCCCACATGAGGTCTGACGCACGTTCGTCTGCTGTTCCTGCATAGGCATCCACGTTCAGACTGTTGGTGTGTGGACCGATAACGGGCTGCAGCCCCCATCCTCTGATGACCTCCGCAGCCTGTAATATTGCTTCCTCCGCCACCCAATAGGCAGGAGAAATAAGAGCGACCTTGTCTCCTGCCTTTAAAAATGGTGGCTGACCAGTCTCTTTACCTTGCATCATTTTATTAACTTATTATCTTATGTCTCTTCAAAAAAAGAGTCGCCAGGATTCTTTTATGATGCAAAGTTAGTCATTTTCTGATAAAAAAAGCCACGTAGGGATTGTTTAGGGGGGGGGTAAATTAGTAATTTTTGTAAATTCTAAAACGTTTTGTAAATTCTAAAAGTCGCACTTTGCCCTATCTGGATATTTTTGACTAATTTTGCAGTCAATTAATAATATATGTACGAACATCAAGGACTACAAGACATCCTCTTTATCATGCTCTACGGCGGAGCGACCTTGCTCGCCTTTGTGGCTTGTTGCTATCTGTTGCTGTTGGCCTGTATCCTGTTCGCCTATATCGCTTATACCTCCAATGAGGGCGACCTTGTCACAGAATACCTTGCCCAGGTGAACACATTAATTATCATCACCTTCATTCTGTGGCGCGTAGAAACACTGCAACAACTTGATATCATACCGGAAGAACCTAAAGAGGTGCCCGTTCCAGATAATATCAGCATGCGACTGGAAAAATTCTGCGAGGCTTCACAACTCTACCTTCAGTATGACCTTACCCTGCAACAACTGGCCACAGCCATCGGCACCAACCGTACTTATCTTAGCAGTTATTTCTCCCAACAGGGCATTACCTACAATACCTATATCAACCAATTACGTATCGAACATTTTATAAGACTCTACCGTGAGACCGCCAGTTCGTCACAGTCTACCACTGCCAAGGCACTGGCCGAACGTAGCGGTTTCTCAAGTTATGTCACATTCAGTGCCGCCTTCAAGAGATTCAAAGGCTGTACTGTGACCAAATGGATAAATAGTGAGGAGTTGGTCAGTTAGTACTTGGTCGACTTTGAATTATCATGACAAAGTGCCTCTGTAGAAGGGGCACTTTTCCATTTTATTTGCTGCTGGCTGCAAATGAGCGAAAATAGAGGTGTTTTGTTAATACGCTGTCAGTCAGCGGATTGTCTTTTTCAGGAGCGAAATAACCCACGAAAAAGGGGTCAAAAAAGACTGAAAAGAGCCTTTTTTGCCCCAGTCCTTCGCCTAGAAAGGTGCCGCCTTTCGGATGGTTTGGCGGCACCAAACGGGTGGAAAGGTGCCTTCAAACGACCCCTTAGGTGCCGCCTAACTCGTTTTTCTACTCAAAACAAACGTTTTGAAGGCTCCGGATTTTCTAGAAGATCCAAAACTCCGAACATAAAATTCGACAAGTTTTCTTGACTTTTTTGATAATTAAAAAAAAGTTCGTATCTTTGTGACCAAGAAAACAAAAACTAAAAACAAATGGCAATGGAGAAGTACATCGCGGATAAACAGCGGTATGAGAATGGGATGCAGTATGAGCGTTGCGGACGCTCAGGAGTGTTGTTACCAAAGGTGTCACTGGGTATGTGGCATAACTTCGGCAGTGTGGACCCCTATGAGCGTAGCCGACAGATCGTGCGCTATGCCTTCGATCATGGAGTGACCCACCTCGACCTTGCCAATAACTACGGTCCTGAAGCGGGCTCTGCCGAGGAGACGATGGGTCGTATCTTAGACGACGACCTGCGTCCTTATCGTGACGAGCTGTTTATCTCCACCAAGGCAGGCTATGGGATGTGGGACGGTCCTTATGGGGAGTGGGGCTCCCGTAAATACCTGATATCCTCGTTGGACCAGAGTCTGAAGCGCATGCACTTAGACTATGTCGACCTGTTCTATAGTCATCGCTACGACCCCGACACACCCTTGGAGGAGACCCTCCAGGCATTGGTGGACATCGTACGAGCCGGCAAGGCACTCTATGTGGGAATCTCCAACTGGCCCTTGGAGCCGCTGCGTTTCGGCATCGACTATCTCAAGCGGCACGATACACCCCTGTTGATCTACCAAGGAAAACTGAATATGCTGGATCAGGCACCCATCAACGAGGGTATCCTGCAACTATGTCATGAGTCAGGAGTAGGCTTCATCGCCTTCTCGCCCCTTGCGCAAGGTATGCTGACAGACCGTTATCTGAATGGTATCCCCAAGGACTCTCGTATGTCAAAGGGTGTATTCCTCAAGGAAGAGATGCTGACTCCGGAGCTGTTGCAACAGTTACGCCAGTGGAACGAGGAGGCACAAAAGAAAGGCGAGAGCCTCGCAGAGATGGCACTCGCCTGGATCTTAAAACAGCAAGGGGTGACCTCCGTCCTCGTGGGAGCCAGCTCTACAGAGCAACTGGCACGTAACCTTCGTTGTATCGAGGCACAGGCTCCTGACCTTTAGCCTATTCCACCTTTGAGGTCATCTCGTTACGCAAGCCCTTGAAGCCTGTCAGGTAGCATTTCGCAGAGCCAAATGACAGGAAGAGGTCGAGGCGTACGGGCAGGTGGTTCTTGTCGTCGGTGACGAAGAAACGGATCAACTCATGGTTCTTGCCGTCCTCACGCTCGATAAACGAGAATGTGAGACAGCGGAACTTAGCACTGCTGTTGCGCATCTTGATAGTTGTCTTACCAGTATATTTCAACCAGGAGTTAGACAGGTGACGGGCATCGCTGATAGGCATGGGGATATTCTCTCCGACTTTCAGTTTCGTGACATCGAAGTTACGGGCACGAAGGAAGATACTCATCATGTCGTAGATGCAGTCCTTATACTCCGCATCTTTCCAGTGCACCTCTCCGTCATGGTCGATACGGTGCATCCGCAGGTGGCAGTTGGTATTGGGATAGGTGTACCATAGCTCATCCACATAATAGCGTTTTCCCTCACGGGCACCTTTACGGAAATAGAGCGGGGAGAGGTCTAAGTTGGTATAGCACAACAGGGTGTCACGCATGACGAAATAGTTGTCGAGCTTACTATTACCCCTTGTGATCAGACTACTGCGGTAGGATGGCTTGCCATTATAGGTCGACTGTACAATAGACATAGATGCCGTACCCACCTTCATCCATACGAATTTCCAGTTGAAGTAAAGATCATAGGAGAGAAACTCCCCAGACTTAAAAGCTGTATTCTCAGTACCACATTGGGCATGTGCGGTCAGCATGGCGCATGACGTAAATAATACCAAAAGCAGTCGTTTCATGATTCTTTATCTATTTAACGGTTTCTTTTTTGACATATTCTATACCTAACTCACGGGCACGATCCGCATTACGGTTACGCAGTTTCTGCTGCTCTTTGTCAGGTTTCTGTTTTGTGATCTCAGCAGGCTTTTGTCGTGTCAGTGGTGTACCCGTCAGGTTCCAGGGTAGTGTGACATCAAACTTTGCCTTACACTCGATACTATGTGGATAGTAGTATACCTCCTCTGCCTGCAAGTCCTGGTCATAGTCACCAGTGTCCCATCGACCATTGCCGTTGCGATCGATGAAGGCGCGTAAGTAATACTTTCCCGGGGTCAGGTAGAAGAATTCGGCATTCCCATTGAGAGCCCTTACTTGCTTGAGGGTGTTGTCATTCTTGTCGAGCAGTTCTACCACCACCGTTGTGTCGTTCTTTCCACTCAGCTGCATCAACAAGGTGGCATACTCATCCATCGAGCGCACCTTGACACCTTGTTTATAGGCTTTTGAGGCAAGTCCGTAGATATCCACAAAGGCAGCAGAGTCAATCTCCAGACTATACTCTGTGTCTGGCTGCCATTCCGCGATAAACACATATTCTCGCAGGGTGGAGTCTTTTCGATGGAACTCAAAGGGGGTGTTATACCACAGACTGTCTATCTTTGTATAGAGGTGGATAGCCGACGAGTCACAATATGTGAGGGGTGACGGCATCTCAAAGGTCGTGACATAGTCAGGGTCCATCTGTTGTTTCACATTATATTTTACCACCAGGGGCTGTGGGGGCATGATACTGTCATAGGGCTCTCCACGCTTCTTCAGCTTCTCCTGTTTCTTCTCCCATTCCTCGATGGACTTTTTCAGCTCCTTCTGTCGTTTCTCATAGCTCGTCTTTGACAAGACATCCATCGTATCCACCTGTGTGACCAGTATTCCCGCAGAATCTGTCATGAGGTAGCTCAGTTCCATGCGCAGGGTGTCCTGATTAACCAAGGTGGTGTCCCTCAACCAATAGGTGAGGGTGTCTTTTTTCTCACTGGCTTCCAGGATAAAGGCATCCTGCTCGTTGAAGTTCAGTCCCTTGATGATCGGCAACTGTGGATTCCCATAACTGAAATAGAGGGTGAAGCGGTCAGGAGTTTTACGCTCGGGCTGTTTCAGCAGATAACGGTCTGTCTGTATCTCCTGGAACGCAAGCAGCACGATGTCATCAGGATAGAAATGGGTATATGGCACCTGGATGATATTGTCGATATGCAGGGTGTCCTTCCAGATGGTGTCCTGTCGGATATCAGGTTTTGAGGAGGGCTGATAGGTCTGGTGAGAGAAGGCAATCATCTCACTCTTCTGGTTGAACATATAGTCACCGTCAACATCCTGCAGGGCATAGACACGATACTCACCAGGGGCGACACCCTTGATGACAAAACGACCTCGTCCATCGGTACGTGACACACGTAATAGGGGTTCCTTCCTGAAGACCGTGTCGCTGAGGTTGTCATACAGTCCTACCAGGATACCCTTCACGGGTTCAAGGTTCGAGGCATCCAGCACATTACCCGCCACTTCGAAGGTGTCTATCTGCTCTCCGGTGGAGAAAGTGAAGGTATAGTTGCCTAAGGGATTGCCCTCGTTATTGTCGCTGATAGCATCGCTAAAGTCGACGGTATAGGTGGTATTAGGCTTCAGCGTGTCTTTCAGTTCCACCACAATTCTCTTACCCGCCTCCTTGATTTCCGGCATTTCCAGTTGGGGAGGTGACACGATGACTTTCTCTGTGGCATTGGAGAGTTTGATATATTCATTAAACTGGATGGTGATTTTCTTGTCCTTCACTCCTGTGGCACCATCCGCTGGTGTTGAGCCGATAATACGAGGAGGCTCATCGTCATACCATCCTCCGTCGGGCTGTCCCATACGGGCACAGCCTGCAATGATTGTTGCAATGATAAAATGAAATAATGTAAGAAATAAAAAATATCCTTTCCTCTTCATCATTTTGCATTTTATAATGATTGCATTTTTACATTGAGCGAAAGCAACTGCTCTATATGCTCACGTGAGTTACTCAGACGAGGCACCTTATGCTGTCCTCCCAGTTTTCCACGAAGCTTCAGCCAGTCGTTGAAAAGACCAGTTCGTGCCTCTATCAGCTCCAGGGGCTGTAGCGTGATATCCTTATAACGCTTTGCCTCGTAGTCGCTGTTCACCTCCTGTAGCTTCTGATCCAGCAAGCGGGCAAACAATGCGAGGTCGGCAGGTTTCTTAGAAAACTCGATGAGCCACTGGTGACGACATTTCGCATTCGCATCCATGAACACTGGGGCAGCAGTATATTCCAGCACCTCTGCACCCGTCTGCTGACAGGCATAGGAAAGTCCTTGCTCGGCATTGTCGACGATGAGTTCCTCGCCAAAGGCATTGATGAAACTCTTGGTACGTCCTGTGATGACGAACTTATAGGGATTGGTGGAGGTGAAACGGATGGTATCTCCAATCTTATAACGCCACAGACCACATGATGTGGAGATCAGCATGGCATAGTTCTTGTCTTTCTCGACTCCCCAGAGGGGGACGATCTTCGCATTCTCAGAGTTCTCAGAGTAATCAGAGAGCTCAGAGAATTCATAGAACACACCATAGTCGAGCATCAGCAGCATCGCCTTGTCGGCAGGGTCGTCTTGTAGTCCGAAGAAACCCTCTGAGGCATTATAGGTCTCCATATAGTGCATCTTGGGTGACGTAATCAACTGCTCATACTGTTTACGATAAGGCGTGAAGGCGACACCACCATGGAAGAACACCTCCAGGTTAGGCCATACCTCCTCCAGATGAGTCTTCCCCGTGATCTCCATCATACAGTTCAGTACGGAGAGCATCCATGAGGGGACCCCAGAGATATTCGTCACGTTCTTATTCATCGCCTCACGGGCTATGCGTTCCCTCTTGACCTCAAAGTCCTGTAGCAAGGCAGTCTGCTTCTTCGGTACTCGTACAAGATTGGCAAGCGGGTTGATATTCTCGATGAGGATGGCACTGAGGTCACCTACCAGGGAGCCTGGCAGGTTATAGTTAGGAGCATGACTGCCACCTAATATCAAGGCGCGTCCGTCAAACAAACGTGACTTCGGGTTGTTACGAAGGTATAAAGCTACAGAGTCGAAGCCTCCAGCATAGTGAATCTTCTGCAAGCCTTCCGGACTGACGGGAATGAATTTCGACTTGTCATTGGTGGTACCAGACGACTTCGCATACCATTGCACACGTCCTTTCCATAGCACGTCAGCCTCTCCATGACGCATGCGGTCAATCTGCCCCTTCAATTCCTCATAGGTGTTCACAGGACAGTGTCTGACGAAGTCCTCATAGCCTTTGATGCCACTAAAAGCATGATTCCGTCCGTATTCCGTGTCCTTAGCCGTCAGCAGCAGATGATTCAACACCTTTCGCTGCAACAGCTCACCTTGTGTCTGATGCTTTTCCAAAGCCCGCATACGGGGCTCGAAAACGAATCTTACTAAACTGGTAATACTCATTTAAGGTATTCTGAGAAATCCGTCAGGTGCATGTCGCCCTTGCGAGCCAGTGTGTCGTGCATGGCGAAGGCGGCAGTGAGACAATGACGGGTATGTCCGCCGGTACCTAGCTTCAGGTAGTCCCACAACAACTGCTTATAGTCAGGATGCGCGCAGTTCTCGATGATGGTCTGTGCACGCTGCATCGGACTCTTGCCACGCAGGTCGGCAACACCCTGTTCTGTCACGATGACATTCACGTCGTGCTCGGAGGAGTCCTGGTGGGTGACGAAAGGAACGATGCTGGAGATGCAGCCACCCTTTGCCACAGAAGGACAAGTGAAGATACTCAGATAGGCGTTGCGGATGAAGTCACCAGAACCGCCGATACCGTTCATCATCTTCGTACCGCTGATATGGGTAGAGTTGGCATTACCATAGATATCCACCTCGATGGCGGTATTGATGGCGATGACACCCAGACGACGGATAACGGCAGGGTGGTTGGATATCTCACTCTGACGCAGCGTCAGGTGGTTCTTGAAATAGTCCATATTGTCATAGACCTGCATCAGACACTCGTTAGAGACAGTCAGTGAACAAGCGGAAGCATCCTTTACGCGTCCATTCAGCATCATACCTACCACGCTGTCCTGCAGCACCTCGGTATAGATATTGAAGTCGGGCACATGCTTGTCCTGACCCAGTGCACCGAGGATGGCGTTGGCTGTCGAGCCCACACCACTCTGCAAAGGCAGGAACTCCTTCGGCATACGACCTGCATGCAGCTCGGCAACGAGGAACTCAGCGGTGAGATAACCAATCTTGTCTGTCACAGGGTCGCTGTCCTTGAAGGCACGAGCCTCATCAGGGATGTTACACTCGACAACACCCACCACTTTCTCCTTGGGAATCGTCACATAGGGGACACCGATGCGGTCGCCTACACTGAAGATGGGGATGGGCTTGCGATAAGGGGGATCCAACGGCTCATACACGTCGTGGATATATTTCGCATTGGGGTTGTGGAATGAGTTAAGTTCCAGAATGACCTTTTTGGCAAGACGAGCAGCCGTCGGAGAGATACCACCAGCGGCAGTCAGATAAACGCGATAGTCGTTGCCGACCTCCTCAATGTCACACACTTCGAGGATAGCCCAGTCAACGGGTCCATAGAAACCATAGCGCAACTCCTGTGCCATGTGACTCAGGTGCAAGTCGTTATATGGAATCTCACCCATGTTCACATGCTTGCGGAAGTCAGGATTCGTGGTGTAGGGAGCACGATACTTGATAGCCTGTGCGTTGGCAAGGTCACCATCAGTACTCTGACCTGTAGATGCTCCTGTGAAGATAGCCACCTTGAACTCACGTCCTGCCTCATGCTCGGCAGTGGCAATCTTTGCTAACTCCTTGGTTGTTGCCTTGGCAACACCAGCAGGTGTAAAACCACTCATGGCGATCTGGTCGCCATTCTTAATCAGTGCTGCAGCCTCTGCAGCGGTCATACGTGTATAAGCCATTTCTTTCTAATTTATTTTATATTTTGGTTGCAAAGGTACTAATAAATTAAGAATTAAGAATTAAGAATTAAGAATTATTTTGTACCTTTGCACCGATTTAATGAAAATAGTATGGAATCGAAATTAGTTATTTACAATACACTGACTCGACAGAAAGAGCGTTTCGAGCCTATCAGTGCACCTCATGTGGGTATGTATGTCTGTGGTCCTACTGTCTATGGCGACCCCCATCTGGGACATGCGCGTCCAGCCATCACCTTCGACCTGGTGTTCCGCTATCTGAAGCACTTGGGTTATAAGGTGCGCTATGTGCGTAACATCACAGATGTAGGACACTTGGAGCATGATGCCGACGAGGGTGAGGACAAGATTGCCAAGAAGGCACGACTGGAACAGTTGGAGCCGATGGAGATAGCACAGTATTATACCAACCGCTATCATCAGGCGATGGAGGCGCTCAATGTATTACCTCCCTCTATCGAGCCGCATGCCACGGGACATATCATCGAGCAGCAGCAACTGGTACAGCAGATTCTCGACAATGGTTTTGCGTATGAGTCGAACGGTAGTATCTATTTCGATATCGAGGCGTATAATAAAAGGAGTCAGGAGTCAGGAGACTGGAAACCATATGGTATCCTGAGTGGTCGCTCACTGGAGAATATCAAGGATGAGAGTCGTGAACTAGCAGGCATCGGAGAGAAGAAGAACCAGGCTGACTTCGCCCTTTGGAAAAAAGCACAGCCTGAGCATATCATGCGCTGGCCAAGTCCTTGGTCAGACGGATTCCCTGGCTGGCACTGCGAGTGTACAGCGATGGGTCGTAAGTACTTGGGTGAGATGTTCGATATCCACGGTGGCGGTATGGACCTCGTCTTCCCCCACCATGAGTGTGAGATAGCACAGGCACAAGCCTCCATGGGTCATCCTGCCGTCAAGTATTGGATGCACAACAATATGTTGACCATCAACGGACAGAAGATGGGTAAGTCATATAACAACTTCATCACGCTGGAGCAGTTCTTCACAGGTAATCATCCGTTATTAGAGAAGGCCTACTCCGCTATGACGATCCGCTTCTTCGTCCTGAGTGCCCACTATCGTGGAACGGTAGACTTCTCGAACGAGGCTTTGCAGGCCGCCGAGAAAGGATTGGAGAAGTTGATGAATGCCATCAGTGATTTAGATAGGATTACTCCATCAGAGAACTCAGAGAACTCCGAGATCTCCGAGATTGTCAAAAAACTCCGCCAGAAGTGCTACGATGCCATGAACGACGACTTTGCTACGCCACAGGTCATCAGCAACCTCTTCGAGGCATGTACTGTTGTGAATAAACTCATCGACCACAAAGCAACGATTTGTGCCGACAGTCTGAAGGAACTCTCTGAGACGATGCGTCTCTTCACCTTCGATATTCTGGGATTACAGAATAGGAGTCAGGAGTCAGGAGCCAGGAGTCAGGAGCGTGAGGCTGCTTTTGGTAAGGTGATGGATATGGTTCTCGAACTTCGTGCCAAGGCAAAGGCAGCCAAGGACTGGGCTACCAGTGATAAGATTCGCGATGAACTTGCTGCCGCCGGCTTTGAGGTGAAAGACACCAAAGACGGAGTCACTTGGAAGTTGAACAAGTAAATTGAAGCCTACGGAATTTCGTAGGCTTCTTTTGTCATATAGACTGCAACGGTCTTGTCACGCAGATATTCTGCTGACATATACATCAGTCCTCCGTATGGATTATGGGTTCCCCACGAGTTCTTCATCGTAAAGAAAAGACGATGCTGAGGGTCACGGGCTATACCAATAATGGTCATACAGTGATTATCGGTAGGGGCAGACTGGTTATGGCGATCGGCAATACCCTCCTTAAAAGAGAAGCCAGACTCATGCGTATCACCTTCCCAACAGACGGCATGACGATGACGGACGGCTCTTTCCACATGCGCCAGCAGAGAGTCCTTAGGGATATTCAGGAATTTGTTATGCTCCCAGTTGTCAGGCACGTCAAGCACCACCTCTTGATCATAAGGATGCTCGTCAGTGGATGTCAAGGCGATATACTCATCAGGAGCACAGACGCTGTGTGCAAACTCCAAGGGCGTATAACGGGCACCTAACATAAAGACCCAACGAGGCTTCGGCAGCTCGTGATAGGAAGAGTCGGGATAGGCATCATAACTGGCAATCCCATACTTACCTATTATATTTAATAAGGTATGTCCCATGCCGCGCAGATTTCGCCGTTTGACGACTCGCTCGATATAGGCGGGAGAGAGGTGCACGGAGTCGCCCTTTGCAATATGCTCCGTCTCTATGGTGGCAAGCATGGCATACGCCCAACAAAGACTTGTCTGTCCCTGGTCTTTGACAGGCGTCATCGGCAGGCGCACCTCGTCTGTAAACACCACCTTTGGGGACTTCTGGCATGCAACGAGGCAAACGACCAAAAGAAATAATGTAAGTTTCTTCATTTTTCCTACCGATTAAAGCCTTCATTTTAATACACCCGTCGTCCTTCTAACCAGAAGTCGGTGAGCTTGTATTTGTCCGAGGGTTCTACATCTAGCATGACAGGTGTCTCTACCTGTATGTTCCGCATCATGATATGGTTACAATGGGAGAGGGGCATATCATCCCTCTTCTCTGGTTTATAGAACTGTGTCCATGGATGAACGAACAGAAATCTGCCACAATGTCCTGTGATATCCTCCACAGTGATATACTCATAATGCTGGGGCGTGTCAGGACGCATCTTCAGCCATAACACACGGTCGGCATTGGTTGTCTTGCATCTGCGAAGAATGATATTTCGATCATGGAGGGATTCTGAGCCTAATGTCAGACAACCATGCACTCGTCCATAGACGCAATCCTCTATCAGTATTCTTTGGTTATCACCGTTCGTACTGTCCATATCCGCCCAAGTGCCCTTGCCACCTTTCAGTACCACAGCGTCGTCGTTGACATGCATATAGCACCCTCTGACAACCACATCCGTACAAGCGTCGATATCAATGGCGTCAGAACTAGGAGCCCCTTTGGTGGCATCTTGTTCCCATATTCCCTCTGTAGGTGCATAGATATAGCAGTCTATATAACGTATATGGTGACTCTTATATACATGATTGGTCCAGAAAGGAGAATTGACCAAGTGTACATCCTGTATCGTGACATGCTTTGAATTGGCTATATAGGTCAGTCTCGGACGCTGACTATCTTTATTTGTACATGCTGGGTTCCATTGTCTCCGAAGCCAGAAATCCTGCCAGTACCGGAGTCCGTTACCGTCAATGGTACCATGTCCTGTAATCGTAAAGCCATCTACCCCATAGGCATTTACCAAAGCAGGGAAATACTTACATGTCTCCCCCTCGATACGGGTCATCATGACGGGGAAGTCAGCTATACGGTCACTGCCTTTCAGTCGTCCTATGACATGCAGATGGGTACCTTGTGGGAAAAAGAGTGCTCCAGAAAGAAAGGTTCCTTCTGGTATAACCACGACACCTCCTCCCTTATCTGCACAAAGGTCAATGACATTTTGTATCAAAGTTGTCTGTACCAGCGTACTATCTGTTGACACCCCATAGTCAGTGATGACATACTGTCTTCCTAACTGAGTCACGTCCACCTTCCCGCTTTGCAGGAACCAGTCATCCATCTCACTCCCGTCAGGCCAATTGTCTGCTTTTGTCACCATTGTGGCAAGCAGCAGTCCTATCACGATTCCTATTGTTCTCATCATTCCTCAGCCAACGAGAAGTCGAGTTGGCGTTTCTCTATATTGGCTCTGGCGACTTTGATACGGATAGGATCACCCAACTGGTATTTGTGATGATGGCGGCGACCTACCAGGCAGTAGTTCTTCTCGTCAAACTCGTAATAGTCATCGTCGAGGTCACGCATCGGTACCATGCCCTCACAGTGGTTCTCGTCAATCTCACAATAGATCCCGTATGACTGGATGCCGCTGATATGGGCATCATAAGTCTCTCCTACCTTATCTACCATGAACTCCACCATCTTGTATTTGATGGAATCGCGTTCTGCCTGTTGTGCCACTAACTCCATATCGGAACAGTGCTCACACAACTCTTCGTATTTGTCCTGATTAGCACTACGGGCACCATCCTGATACTTGGTCAACAGACGGTGAACCATGGTATCGGGATAACGACGGATAGGGGAGGTGAAATGGGTGTAGTAATCGAAAGCAAGTCCATAGTGACCGATGTTATGGGTTGAGTATTTCGCCTTCATCATGGCACGTAGTGCCACGGTCTCGATGAGTTTCTGTTCCTTCTTACCCTGACAACCGTCCATCAATGCGTTGAGACTCTTGGAAATGGCTCCCTTCGTACCTGAAGTCTTCATTTTATAACCAAACTTCACCACAAACTCACGCAACGTCTCCAGTTTGGTGGGATCAGGTTGGTCATGGATACGGTAAGGCAGCGTCTTTGCCTTGGTGCCTTTCTTCACCTTACCCACACTCTCCGCGACAAACTTATTGGCGAGCAGCATGAACTCCTCAATGAGTTGGGTAGCATCTGTCGATTTCTTGAAATAAGCACGAATAGGTTTGCCGTCCTTGTCGATATCGAAATGTAACTCCTCACGGTCAAACTTCACAGCACCTCCCTTAAAGCGCTTCTCACGCAGTTTCTTGGCAAGGCGGTCGAGGGTTTTGAGGTTCTCGGAGTACTCGGAGTTCTCAGAGGACTTTTTCCCTTCCAGGATCTCTTGCACTTCCTCATAGGCATAGCGTCGGTTACTCTTAATCACAGTATGGGCAATATGCCCTTTCTTGATGTTTGCTTCCTCATCGAGGGTCACGATGACGGAGTAGGTCAGTTTTTCCTCATCAGGACGCAGAGAACAGATAAAGTTACACAGACGCTCTGGTAACATAGGGATAGTACGGTCGACGAGGTAGATACTCGTGGCACGCTTCACCGCCTCTTTGTCGATGATACTACCTTCTTTAACATAATGAGAGACGTCAGCAATATGTATACCAATCTCCCAGAGTCCCTTGCCTGCAGGGCGGATGCTTAATGCGTCATCGAAGTCCTTGGCATCCTTTGGGTCGATGGTACAAGTGAAAACATCACGGAAATCTTCCCTGCGTTTGATTTCCTGCTCGCTAATGCCTGGCTCTATCTTCTCAGCAGCATCCTCGACATTCTTTGGATATTTATAGGGTAGTCCGTATTGGGCGAGAATAGCATGCATCTCTACATTATTGTCACCTTCCTTTCCTAAGACATCAATGACCTCACCCACAATATTCTTCGACTCTTTCGAGGGCCATTGAGTGATTTTTACCACAGCTTTGTCCCCCGTCTTGCCACCCTTCAGTTTCTTTTTGGGAATGAGAATATCATGTACGAAGATATTTCCTTCTGTGACGAGGAAGGCAAAGTCTTTCTCCACTTGTAGCTTTCCGACTGCCTGGTCCATCTTATGCGACAAGATCTCCACCACCATCGCCTCCTTGATATGGTTCAGCCGGCGAGCCATCATGGTCACCTTCACCCGGTCGCCATTAAGGGCAAACATCGAGTTACGCTCTGAGATGAAGATAGGTTTACCACCGTCGTCAGGCAGGAAAGAGTTTTTTCCGTTCGCTTTACGGATAAATGTTCCTTCCTGCACTTGTGTCTTCAAGTTCAGGCGAAATGAGTTATCAGAAGTCTTGGTAAGGTAGTCGTCCCATGTCATCTCGTCCATCGTGTCGATAGCGAGCATCTTAGCAGGATGTGTATCCAGTTTTAAGGCACGGAAGATCTGTTTGAACGAATAAGTTTCGTTAGGATGTTCTTGAAAAAAAGTCTGTAATAATTCAACTATCTGTTTCTTTGTGACTCTCTTTCCACCTTTCTTTTTACTCATAGTATATTTGTTTTGGTTTCTTTGTGGCAAATATACGAATAAATTAATAAAAATGTGTACCTTTGCTCATAAAAAATGAGCGAAGGTACTCACATTCAACAAAAAAGAAGATAAATCTTCGTTTTTGTATTCATTTAATCGTACCTTTGCACGCAAAATATTCATAAAATGAAGATACTTATCACTGGCGCAAGTGGGTTTATTGGCTCTTTTATCGTGGAGGAAGCGCTGAAAAGGGGTTTCGAGACATGGGCGGCAATTCGCAAGTCCAGTTCGAAAGCCTTCCTGCAAGATGAGCGTATCCACTTCATCGAACTGGATTTCTCGTCACAAGAGCGGTTAGAAGCCCAATTGAATGGTTATGAGTTCGATTATGTGGTGCATGCCGCAGGAGTAACGAAATGCCTGCATATTGAGGATTTCTTCCGGATCAACACAGAGGGTACTAAGTATTTCGTACAAGCACTGATAGCTACACAGAATGGGTTAAAGCGTTTTGTTTATATCAGTAGCCTTAGCATTATGGGTGCGATTCGTGAGCAACAGCCCTATGAAGAGATTTGTGAAAGTGATGAGGCTAAGCCGAATACTGCCTATGGCAAGAGTAAGTTAGAGGCAGAGGAGTTCTTGTCCACTCTCCACACATCTTTTCCTTATATTATCCTTCGTCCCACAGGAGTCTATGGTCCTCGTGAACGGGACTATTTCCTGCAGATACAAAGTATCAAGAGTCACATGGACTTTGCTGTAGGCTTCCAGCGTCAGGATATCACCTTTGTCTATGTCACTGATGTGGTACAGGCCATTTTCCTCGCCTTGGAGAAAGGGGAGATAGGACGGAAATATTTCCTCTCTGACGGTGAGGTATACCAGTCGGCGACTTTCAGCGATTTGGTGCATGAAGAGTTAGGAAGCCCTTGGTGGATTCGTGTGACGGCTCCTATCTGGCTACTGCGTATCATCACCAGCGTTGGCGACTGGTGGGGTAGGAAAACAGGTAAGATGTCGGCATTGAATAATGATAAGTTTAATATTCTTCGTCAGCGCAACTGGCGTTGCGATATCCAACCTGCTCGCCAGGAACTGGGTTATGAACCGAAGGTCAAACTAGCAGAGGGTGTTCGACACAGCATCCAATGGTACAAAGATAATCACTGGCTATGACATCCTCTTCTCTCCACACTTCTTCCTCTACCAAATCCCTTTGGGCAGTCGAGAAACTCATCTTCGTCTATATCGCCTATACCATCCTGTTGATGGTTTGTTTCTGGGAAAGACAAGTGCATCCTATACAGATGTTGGTGATGCGCTTGGAAGTGGTGCTTCTTATCATTGCGATGTGGATGCTTTATTGCTGGAAACCATGTAAGCTGACACGTCTCTTACGAGTGTTGGCACTAATGATCACGCTGTCGTGGTTTTATCCCGATACCTATGAGGTCAACCGTGTCCTGCCCAATCTCGACCATCTCTTTGCAGGATGGGAGCAACAACTATTTGGCTGTCAGCCATCCTTGTTATTTTCACAAGTGTGTCCTTGGGGCTGGTTCTCTGAGATGATGTGTTTAGGCTATGTCAGTTATTTTCCCTTGATGGTCACCATCTTGTTTTATTATTTCTTCCGTCGCTATAAGGAATTTGGAATGGCTTCTTATGTGCTGATATCATCTTTCTTTATCTATTACGCCATCTTTGTCATTCTCCCTGTTACGGGTCCACAGTTCTACTATTTAGCGGCAGGCACCGACAAAATAGCAGCAGGTATTTTTCCCAACCTAACGGATTGGTTTCTGACACATAGTGAGCGGATGGCATCACCAGGATGGAGTGACGGCTTCTTCCATCATCTGTTGGATATCACTCATGATGCTGGTGAACGTCCTACAGCAGCCTTCCCCAGTAGTCATGTGGGGGTGACTACTGTGATGATGCTTTTGGCAGCCCACACTCGTAGCAAGGGACTCTTCTTCTCCATGCTTCCTTTCTTTCTATTGATGTGTTTTTCCACCGTCTATATCTATGCCCATTATGTTATTGATGCCATTGCAGGATTTTTGACGGGTATCGTTATCTATGTGGTCCTTCGCTTAAGGGCAAAAAAAATGGAACTCCGCTGAGTTCCTAAAAATCTTTGTTAACCTTAAATCTAATACTATGAAAAACACTACGCAAAGGTACGAACATTCTGAAAATCTGCAAGTTCTGAATGGATATTTTTTCTGTGCCCGCACACTTTCTTGATATAAATCAACTCGGAAGATAGAATTTCCACGAAAAAATTTGGTTGATTGCAAATAAATACCTATCTTTGCAGTCGAAAGTAAAACATATTAACGGTTAGGGATTTCGACAACAACGGCGTCGGAATTCTTTATTTTTTTGAACATTTAAAAATTAAATAAGTATGGCTTATATGTCACAAGAGGGCTACGATAAGTTGGTAGCCGAGCTGCACCGCCTGGAAGCAGTAGAACGTCCTAAGGCTTCTGCAGCCATTGCAGAGGCACGTGAAAAAGGCGACTTGAGTGAGAACAGTGAGTATGATGCTGCGAAAGAGGCTCAAGCTCATTTAGAGGATAAGATCAACCAGTTGAAGGTGACGATTTCAGAGGCGAAAATTGTGGACACCTCTCGACTGAGTACAGACTCTGTGCAAATCCTTACGAAGGTGGAGATGACCAATCTCATCACAAAGTCGAAAATGTCATATACTATCGTCAGTGAGAACGAGGCAGATCTTCGTGCTGGTAAGATCTCTATCAAGACTCCTATCGCACAAGGCTTGCTGGGTAAGAAGGTTGGCGATGAGGTGGAGATACAGATTCCCCGTGGCATCATTAAACTTCGTATTGACAATATTTCTATTGCATAACTTTCGGAAGAATAGCTTAATAAATCAAATAAAGATGGATATATTTTCTAAAATCGCAGCGGGCGAGATTCCAAGTTATAAATGTGCGGAGAACGATGAGTTCTACGCTTTTTTGGATATCAACCCATTGGTAAAGGGGCATACTTTGGTGATTCCCCGTCGTGAGATAGACTATTTCTTTGATATGGACGATGATGAATTGGCACGTTATCAGCAGTTTGCTAAGCGTGTTGCTATCGCTATTAAGAAAGCTTTTCCCTGTCGTAAAGTGGCACAGGTCGTATTAGGTTTGGAAGTGGCGCATGCCCATATACACCTGATCCCGATGCAAAGTGAGGCAGATGCAGATTTTCGCAAAGAGAAACTGAAACTCTCCGAAGAGGAATTCAAGGAAATAGCAGCTAAAATACAAAAGGCGTTTTGACCCTCTCAACTCCCCCTACCTAGGGGGAGTTTCAATTTATAGTCCTCCTCCTTAAGCAGTGGAAGTCAGTAGGGGGCTTACACATACTCATCCCCATATTTGATTTGCACCTCATTCACATACTTGCGGACGAGTGCCGAGGAATCACCTTTCTTGCAAATCAATAGTACATTCTCGTTCTCTGCAACGATATACCCGTCGAGTCCGTTAATAACACCCAGTCTGCCCTTTGGCAATTTGATGACGTTATTATGCGCATCCTCAATCATCACCTCTGAGTCAACGATGACGTTGTCGCCTTCTCCTCTGCTCAGGTACTCGTAGAGCGCATGCCATGTCCCTAGGTCTGCCCATCCGAAGTCACAGTTCATGACACACACATTTTCCCCATGTTCCAGTACTCCTTGGTCGATAGACAGGTTGGGATAGGAGGGATAATTTTCATTGACAAATGCCATTTCTTCCTCAATAGTGATATCCGCACGACTATTGTCAAAACGATTCAGTACTTCAGGGAAAAGCTGGCAGAAACATAAGTTCAAATAGTGGGCATTAGAAAGGATGATACCTGTGTTCCAAAGGAATTCTCCGCTATCCAGAAACATCTGTGCGAAATCACGTTCTGGTTTTTCAACAAACGACTTCACGGTACAGATCTTGGCAACTTTAGCTCGTTCGGGCTGGATGAAATCGCCCTTTTGGATATAGCCGTAGCCAGGTTCCGGACGCGAGGGTTGTACTCCAAGTACCAACAGGTTATCATGTCGCGAGACGAAGTAGAAAGCCTCTTCAAGATTCTGGTAGAAAGCCTCTTCGTTTAGTACCAGTTGATCACTAGGTGTAACGATGATGTTTGCCTGCGAGTTTCTTCGACATACCCTCATCGTTGCCCATGCTACGCTTGGTGCAGTACCGCGGCTCACAGGTTCAATCATCAGATTTTCCTCATGCAAAGAAGGCAATTGCCCTCTGACGATAGGAGCATACTCTTTATTAGTACATATAAAGACATTCTCCTTGGGTAGTATTTTGGTGAAGCGGTCGAAAGTCTGTTGTAGTTGCGTACGACCGATTCCAAAAAAGTCGATAAATTGCTTGGGCTTCTCATTGCGGCTACAGGGCCATAGGCGTTTCCCTTTTCCGCCTGCTAAAATGATACAATATTTTTCCTTGTCAATTTCCATAAGAATTAGATAGTGTTAGCATTTGATGCCACGAAGATACAAAAAATAAGAGGATGAACCAAGAAAAATCAGAAAAATAAAGAAAAATAAAAAAAATTTATTCCTCATGGGACGATTCTCAAGATTTATTTGTAACTTTGCACCCGCATTTGAGCCCAGATGGCGGAATCGGTAGACGCGCTGGTCTCAAACACCAGTGGGGCAACCCATCCCGGTTCGAGCCCGGGTCTGGGTACTAGGTTCAAAA
>JBGUNO010000034.1:0-56646 GCA_045117415.1 Prevotella sp.
GGATCACGGGGTCGGTTCTAGTGATCATTTATTGTAATTAATTTGGCTGTATCAAAATATGTTTGTATTTTTGCCATCGTCAAGCAAGAAAATTCGGGGACTTCAGTACTGAGTGGAGATAGGCGGCACATATCGCATAGATAGGCGGCACATATCGCATAGACAGGCGGCACATATCGATGGGATAGGCGGCACCAAACGCATGGATAGGTGCCGCCGTGATGACGGAGGGATAGGTACACGTCACTTCGATTAAATACTTTTGTTTATTTGGAGAATTATTTATATCTTTGCAGTATACTTATTGCATATAGTAACTAAACACCAAAAACGATGAAACAGACTGATTTACGAGTGGGCATCATTGCCACAGGATGGATTGCCGAGAAGGCGGCATTGACTATTCAGCACATGGAGGGAGTCACTTGCCATGCCGTTGCTTCACGAGCTTTTGAGAAAGCCGAGACTTTTGCCCGGAAATGGGGAATCCCCCATGCCTATGGCTCTTATTCTGAAATGCTGGACGCAGAGGATATCGACCTCATCTATGTAGGTACTCCCCACTCCCATCATTTCGACGTGACGATGGAGGCTATCCAGAAAGGGAAACCCTGTCTGGTAGAGAAAGCCTTCATGGCGAATTATGAGCAGAGTATTGCCATTGTGAAGGCGGCTCGTGAGAAGAAAGTATTTCTCGCAGAGGCTATCTGGACACGCTATCAGCCTGTCGTGAAGACCATTCGTGAGATTATCAAGAGCGGCAGACTGGGTGAGCTGCGCCTGCTGACAGGCAGTATCGGTTACAGTATGGGCGACAAGCCTCGTATCATGCGTGCCGACCTCTGCGGCGGTGCCTTGCTCGACCTTGGGGTCTACGGCATCAATTTCGTCCGTATGTTCTGCGATGCCAAGATAGAGCAGATGGAGTCACAATGTATGAAGTCGGACACGGGGATGGATCTTACCAACACCATCTCATGGCGGATGGAGGGGGGCATCATGGCAAATATCCAGTCGTCGGCATGTTGTGTCAACGACAACCAGGGCACCATCTGCGGCACGGAGGGTTACCTCATCGTGGATAATATCAATAACCCACAGACGGTCAAGGTATATAAGCGTGACCGTGTCTTCGTGGAGGAGATCAAGGTGCCCCAGCAGATTACAGGGTACGAATACCAATTCCTGGCTTGTAAGGATGCCATCAACAACGGGTTGACTGAAACACCCTACATGCCCCTGGACGAGACCTTATATATTATGAGACTGATGGACGACCTGCGTTTCAAATGGGGAGTCCACTACCCCATGGATAAGCGATAAGAAAAAAGGCTTGGAGATCTCCAAGCCTTTCTCTTTTATTTTGCATAAGCCACAGAACGTGTCTCTCGGATAACGGTGATCTTCACCTGTCCCGGATAGGTCATCTCGTTCTGTATCTTCGTAGCAATCTCACCACTGAGTGCCTCCGTCTCGGCATCATCCATCTTGTCGGCACCCACGATGACACGCAGTTCACGACCAGCCTGGATGGCATACGTCTTGGTAACACCCGGATAGCTCATGGCAATCGCCTCCAGGTCGTTCAGACGCTTGATATAAGCCTCGACGATTTCACGACGGGCACCAGGACGGGCACCACTGATCGCGTCACAGATCTGCACGATGGGAGCCAGCAGTGTCTGCATCTCCATCTCATCATGGTGAGCACCGATGGCATTGCAGATATCAGGCTTCTCCTTGAACTTCTCTGCGATCTTGGCACCATAGATAGCGTGTGGATCCTCGGTATCCTCATCGGGCACCTTACCGATATCATGCAACAGTCCGGCACGCTTTGCCTTCTTGGGATTCAACCCCAACTCAGCAGCCATCACCGCACAGAGGTTAGCGGTCTCACGGGCATGCTGCAAGAGGTTCTGTCCATAAGAGGAACGATATTTCATCTTACCAATGATACGGATCAACTCAGGATGCAAGCCATGAATACCCAGGTCGATAGCGGTACGCTTACCCGTCTCTATCACCTCGTTCTCCAATTGCTTCTTCACCTTCGCAACGACTTCCTCGATACGGGCGGGATGGATACGGCCGTCGCTCACCAACTGGTGGAGCGCAAGACGACAGGTCTCACGACGGATAGGATCGAAGGCAGAGATAACAATAGCCTCAGGCGTGTCGTCCACGACAATCTCCACACCACAGGCTGCCTCAAGGGCTCGGATGTTACGACCCTCACGACCAATGATACGTCCTTTCACGTCGTCATTGTCAATATGGAAGACACTGACAGAGTTCTCAATAGCTGTCTCTGTGGCAACACGCTGGATGGTCTGGATGACAATCTTCTTAGCCTGTGCATTAGCATTAAGCTTCGCCTCGTCCATAATCTCATTGATATAGCTGGCGGCATCCGTCTTTGCCTCATCCTTCATCGCCTCCACCAGACGAGCCTTTGCCTCATCGGCACTCAGGCCAGAGAGCTCTTCTAGTTTGGTACGCTCCTGCATCTGCATCTTCTCCAACTCCTCGTTCTTGATGGCAAGCAGTTTCTTCTCGTTGTCGATACGCGTCTGCTGGTTATCTAACTCGTTCTTGCGACGACCTAACTCCTCCTGACGCTGGTTCAGTGAGATCTCACGCTGCTTCAGGCGGTTCTCGTTCTGCTGGATATGCTGGTTGCGCTGCTGCACCTCCTTCTCCAGCTCACTCTTCTTGTTCAGGAATTTCTCCTTCACCTCAAGCAGTTTCTTCTCCTTGATCACCTCTGCCTCCTTCTTGGCGGCATTTACCATCTCATTATATTTTCCCTTAATGACATAACGGAAAATCAAAAATCCGCATAATCCTCCCAGTATGAGAGCAACTACGGCTGTAATAATGACAATAATCATAAATCTATATATATTGAGTTAATGTTCTCATCTCATCAACGTGACGGACCCAGCGCCTCCTCAATCTCTTTGGTCAGGCGGGCAAGAACATTATCATAGGGGGCAGTATCATTGTGTGAGCGCTCCTTCTGGTATAACAACGCAATATCGACAAGCGTCATCAACGAGATGATATGCTCATTCTTCCGACCCTTATATGCCTGTGCATAGGCATTATAGCGATCGGTGATAAGTTTGGCTGCCGCACGATAGAACTCCTCGTCCTCACGCTTTACCGTGACTTCGATCTCCTCATCGTAGACATGCAACCTGATATGTAGTTTGTCTTGATCTGCCATCTTGCTTGTTTTCCCTATTGTTCTTCGTCACTGAGGATTGCAATGCATTTATTGACATCCCGTATCAGCTTCGACAACCTCTCCTTGGCACCATCCAGGTCGCCATCGGTAATCTCGATCATCTTAGCCATCTTCAGTGAGTTATAGTCATTCTGCCCTTGATCCAACTTTGCCTGCAGTTGTTTAATGCTTTGCTCGTTCTTCTCAATCAGCGCATAGAGCTCCTTGTTCTCCTTTTTCAGTTCTTGAAAACGAAGAATCATCTGCCTTATACGGGTCTCAAAAGCGGCTATCGTTTTTTCATTAGGCGTCATTTTCTCCTCACTTTGTTTTACAAAGGTAGTATATTTTCTTGTATCTTCCTACCTTTAAGTAAAGATTTAACGTTTTTTTATTTCGTATCGGTATCTGCAGGACGTTTCTCCTTCTTAGCAAGCATCACCACTCTGTATACGAAATCAGTAATCCACTGCTGGGAGAAACCCAGTTTCTGGTCGTACTGGCGGATAGCCACCACGGTCTTCATCACACCTGCATCCGAGAAATCGTTCTTGTTGAAGATATCATTCACGGTCTTCTCTGTCATGGTACGGATAGCACTCTTGAAGATGCTGGGCAAGCGAAGTTTGAACTTCATCAGATTACCTGTCAACATCAGCAAGTCCTGCGAGAAGGCAGAGAACTGAATCATATAAGTCTGGATGTCCTGTGGCTTCTTGCAACGCTTACGGATACTCTGCTCTATCTCCTTCGTGAAGTCATCATCCATCCCATAGATCTCCTTGAGCATCTTCTTACAACGCGCCTTCTCTGCCAGTCCAAGCTTATTGTTCTGCGTTGGCACACGCAAGGTTGCCTTGAACACTCTGAGATCAGGCAGCGCTGCCATATTAGTGATACCTAAGTCTGATGCTATCACTGCCTGGAAATATACGCGAATGAGGGTCATGAAATCCTCCATGCCTCCTGCTTTCTGTTGTTCTTCGTCGCCTTTACGGCCAAATAGTTTTGATAAGAATCCCATAACAATATGAATTTAACGGTGCAAAGGTACGAATAAGTGAGAGAAAAAGCAAATTTATTTGCATTTTTCCGAATATGAGTACCTTCGTTATCTTAACAAAGGTACTAAATAATTGATAATTAACAATTGATAATTGAGAATTATTTTATATCTTTGTCCCGAAAACAGAATTAAACACTATATTATGAAAGGAATCGTATTAGCTGGTGGCAGTGGCACACGCCTCTACCCCATCACCAAAGGTATCAGCAAGCAACTGATTCCCATCTTCGACAAGCCGATGATCTATTACCCCATCTCTGCCCTGATGCTTGCAGGTATCCGTGAAATATTGATTATCTCCACCCCTTATGACTTACCTGGTTTCAAGAGATTACTGGGTGACGGCTCTGAGTTGGGTGTACGTTTTGAATATGCGGAGCAACCTTCTCCAGACGGACTGGCACAGGCTTTCATCATCGGTGAGAAATTCATTGGTGATGACTGCGCCTGCCTGGTATTGGGAGATAATATCTTCTACGGAAGCGGGTTCACCGGACTCTTGAAGCAGAGCGTGGAGAATGCGGAGAAGCACGGACAGGCAACGGTCTTCGGCTATTACGTGAACGACCCCGAGCGATATGGTGTCGCAGAGTTCGACAAAGACGGCAACTGCCTGAGCATTGAGGAGAAACCTGCCAAGCCCAAGTCCAACTATGCGGTGATAGGTCTGTATTTCTATCCTAATAGTGTGGTGGAAATTGCCAAGAACATCAAGCCCAGTGCCCGTGGAGAACTGGAGATCACCACTGTCAATCAAGAGTATCTGAAGCAGAAGAGCCTAAAGGTACAGACCTTGCAACGTGGTTTCGCATGGCTCGACACAGGTACCCATGACTCCCTTTCAGAAGCCTCCACCTTTATTGAGGTGATCGAGAAGCGGCAAGGCTTGAAAGTCGCCTGCCTGGAGGAAATCGCGTTCAAGCGTGGCTGGATCACCAAAGAAAGCCTCCGGAAGATTGCCGAACCTATGGCGAAGAATGATTACGGGAAATACCTGTTACAGTTAGCAGAATAAGTCAAAGAGCAGCAAAAAAGCTGCTTTTTGACGTTTTAATCACCTTTTTTGTTACTTTTTTACCTTTTTTTTTGGTTAAAAGAATTAAAATACTTATTTTTGCAACCGAAATAATAAATATTGTTAATAACCAAAACAGATCGCCTATCGGAAAAAACTTCTACTTCAATTTAAAACATTTAAGTATGAAGACATATGCAAACCGCACTGACGAGGAGCTTGCTCTTCTCTACACAGCGGGAGACAACAAGGCTTTTGATGAGTTATTAGCAAGAAACCAACAGAAGTTGTTCAGTTATATCCTTTTCGTGGTTCGTGACCATGATATGGCAAATGACATCTTCCAAGACACTTTCATCAAGGCGATTACAAAACTGCAAGAAGGGAAATACGCCGACTCGGGAAAGTTCTCTTTCTGGCTGACACGTATAGCCCACAACATCATCATCGACAGGTTTCGCCGCACCAAGAGCGAGCATATCATAGAACCCAATGCCGACAACGACTTGAGTCATCTCAGCAATGACACGCTGACAGAAAGCAGCAGGGAGAGTGAATATGTCAACACACAAATCATGGATGATGTCCGTCACCTGATGGAGACACTCCCTGCCACCCAACGGGAGGTTGTCTATATGCGATACTACCAGGAACTCTCCTTCAAAGAGATTGCCGAGCTCACTGGTGTGAGCATCAACACTTCCCTAGGAAGGATGCGCTATGCCCTCATCAATATGCGACGCATGGCAAAGCAGCACCAGATTCTCCTGGATATGGAACTTTAACACCGCTGGTTATCCCGACATCTCGGAATATCAATATACCGATTATCGGGAAAGTTCCCTTAGGTCACGAATAGTCTGCTCAGGATTGGAAGCCTTAAACACGTAGCTTCCACTGACAAGCACATCCACTCCAGCCTTTACCAAGCGAGGAGCCGTCTCATCCTGTACACCACCATCCACCTCTATTAAGGTATGATAGCCACCTTCGTCTATCATCCGACGCAGCCGCTGTACTTTCCGAATGGTATTCTCAATGAATTTCTGTCCGCCGAAGCCGGGATTGACACTCATGAGTAGCACCATGTCAACATCACCAAGGATATCCTCCAACACACAAACGGGTGTTGCGGGATTCAGGGTCACACCTGCTTTCATCCCCGCGTCATGAATCTCCTGAACGGTACGATGCAGATGGTCACATGCCTCATAATGCACATTCATCATCATTGCCCCCAGCTTTGCCGTCTGTTTGATATACCGTTCTGGACGTACGATCATATAATGAACGTCCAAAGGTTTCTTACACAAAGAAGCGACAGCCTCTAAGACCGGAAAACCAAATGAGATATTAGGCACGAAAACGCCATCCATCACATCGAGGTGAAGCCAGTCAGCCTCACTTCGGTTAATCATTTCAATGTCTTTGTCGAGATGCAGGAAATCGGCAGCAAGCAATGAAGGAGATACTTTCGTCATTTTTCTTTTTTTAATTCAGACCTTGTACCACGAAGGTGTTGTCTGGTTGTCTTACTGTTCTGTACATACGAGCCATCTGCTTGATAAACAGAATGGTTGACTCACGAGGCTGAATTAAGTTTTCTTGAGTAGAAATTTGCATAGGCAATATATTTAAATGTTCCTACTCTTGAAACGGACAGCCAGATTACTTTATTTTATAATTAACATTATTTTATATGATACGACATCATGTCTTTCATCCCATTCAGGAAATCACGTGCTGACATGCGCTTTTTACCGGCAAGTTGTAACTCGTCAATGACCAGCCACTCGTCAGAGGCTGCCACCATCAGCGACTTTCCCTCTATGGATATACGTCCCTTCTCGGCATCAGTTTTCTTCCCTGTCTTACGGGTCTTAAAGAGTTTCAAAACAGTCTCTTTCCCATCGGGAGCGACCAAGGTGGTCCAAGCACCAGGATAAGGACTCAGTCCACGGACGAAGTCATAAACTTGTTTTGCCGTCTTCGACCAGTCTGTCTCACAAGTCTCCTTAAAGATTTTAGGGGCAGGTTTTAATGGACCGTTATCCATTGACAATTGGCAATTATCTTGCGACACCGTCTCTGGATGTCCGTTGCCTGTGATAATAGCGTCAAGTGTCTCCAGACATATCTCCGCACCCAGACGCATCAGTCCGTCATAGACATATTCCACATCAGCATCATCAGGAATATCGAATGTTTTTCTCATGATGATACGCCCTGTGTCAATGTCGTGGTCAAGGAAGAATGTCGTCACCCCCGTCTGCGTCTCACCATTGATAACCGCCCAGTTGATAGGGGCTGCACCGCGATACTGTGGCAGCAACGCCGCATGCACATTGAAGGTCCCATACTCGGGCATCGCCCATACTATCTCAGGCAGCATACGGAAAGCCACCACCACTTGCAGGTTTGCATGATAAGAGCGTAATTGCTCCACAAACACCGGGTCTTTCATCTTTTCCGGCTGCAACACCGGGAGTCCTTTCTTCAACGCATATTGCTTAACGGCAGAAGGCTGTAACACCGACCCATGCCGTCCTACGGGCTTGTCGGGCTGTGTCACCACCGCCACGACATTATAATCGTTCTCCACCAAAGCCTTCAGTGTCTCCACTGCAAACTCTGGTGTACCCATAAAAATGATTCTCAAGTCGTTCTTTTTCATTTCGTTATTTCGTTATGCCGGTATGCCGGTTTACCGTTACTCCTGACTAAAATCATGTACCATCTTTCGATAGACACTATACATTCGTTTTCTGGAAATATATCCTTTTAGATGCCGTTCCTCATCCAGCACAGGTAACCAGTCTGCCTGCGTCCGCTCAAAGGTACGCATCACCTCCGTCATAGAGGTCCCGTCATCCAACACAGCGGCTGGAGCTGTCATCAATTGGCTTGCCTTGAAATGATGGTATAGCTCGGTACGGAACATAACATGGCGTATCTTTACAATATTAATCTCACCCAATAGACTGCCTGCGGCATCTACCACAGGGAGTACACTATGACGGGAACGACTAATCTTATGTACCATCTGCCCAAGTTCCATATCCGCATCCACCCCCTGATAGTCTCTGTCGATCACTGAGTCAAGACTCATCAGTGTCAATACGGCATGATCGGTATGGTGGGTAATGAGTTTCCCTTGACGCGCCAGTCGCATCCCATAAATGCTATGGGGCTCAAAGATGATGATCGTGAGATAAGCAAACACGGAGACTATCATCAAGGGCATAAAGAGGTTATAGCCACTGGTAATTTCTGCGATCAGGAAAATACCCGTCAACGGGGCATGCATCACACCAGACATCACACCTGCCATCCCCAACAACGCGAAATTCTTCTCTGGCACATACACCCCGACCTGGTTCATGTTCCACAGGCGGGAGAACAGGAAACCCGTAAAACAACCTATGAACAACGAAGGTGCAAACGTACCACCACATCCGCCACCGCCATTCGTCGCACTGGTGGCAAAGACCTTGGTAAAGAGCACCAAGGCGATATAGCCCATCAATAGCTCATGGTGCCCATAGAACAGTGAATTGTCCAATATCTGATTCCAGTCTGCCTCCGTCCTACCATTCAACAACAGGTTGATGGCATGATAGCCTTCACCGTATAATGAAGGGAAGAGGAAAATCAACGTACTCAATATCAATCCTCCTATTACCAGACGTATATAGGGTTTGTCCTTAAAACGGGCAAACATATCCTCACAGAGATTCATCGTGCGGATAAAATAAAGACTAACCAAGCCACAACAGATACCCAATAGTATTGTTGCAGGCACCCTTTGCACGGTCCAGTCAGAATCCAGGTGAAAAGAGAAGAGCACGGCATTGCCACTGAAGATATACGTAAAACAGGTAGCCGTGACACATGAGACAAGTATCGGCAACAATGACGCCATAGTCAAGTCTATCATCAAGACTTCCAACGTAAACACCAATCCTGCGATCGGTGCTTTGAAGATACCGGCAATAGCACCCGCCGCTCCGCATCCGACCAATGTCATCAGGGTCTTGCTGTCGAGTTTGAAAAGTTGTCCTAAGTTCGAGCCGATAGCCGAGCCTGTCAATACGATAGGGGCCTCCGCACCCACTGAGCCACCAAAACCGATGGTAATAGCGGAGGCTATCACACTCGACCAGGTGTTATGCGCTTTCAACCTCGACTTATTTGACGAGATAGCATAGAGAATACGAGTGATACCATGGGAAATATTGTCCTTAACGATATAGCGGACAAAGAGAGAGGTCAGGTAAATACCAATAACGGGGTATACCAGATACAACCAGTTATAACTCGTCACCGAGAATTGTCCTGTCAACAGGGCGACGATCTGGTTGATCATACCATGCAGAACGAAAGCTGCAACGGCAGAGAACAAACCCACAAAGAATGCGAGGACGAGCAGGAACATCCTGTCACTCACATGCTCCACCCGCCATGCATGCAGTCGTTGTATCCATGTCGGTCTTTCCGTTTCAGAAACTTTATCCATTCGCAGGCACAAAGGTACAAATAAGTGAGAGAAAAACCAAATTTCTTCAGTCATTTCTTTCTAATAGTGTTCACTACAAGTTATAAGTCAGTCCTGCACGCAATTCAAAAGTTTTCATGCTCACATCGTCGTGGTCACGATAGATAGAGCGTCTATAAAAATAGCTGCCATAAAGGTCAAGCAGTAAGTGACGGGTGATATTCAGTTGAAGCCGTGGATTAAGAACGATCAAGGTGGCACTACCGGCATCACCCTGGGCGTTAATATAATCCAGATTATCCAATTTCGCAACCAGTTCCTCATCATATCCTTTCCAGGTATATAACTTATAAATATCCGCGAAAAGGGACAGCCGACCATAACGTCCGAATTCCATAAAGGTATGCAGTTTTGCAGAGAATCCGCTTCCCAGACTATAATCACGCTCTTGCACATGATAATGGTCACTTAGTGAACCGCCCAAGATAATACCATTGAGGAAAAGGCGTTGTTCCAAAGAGACTTTTCTGCATATCTGTGGAATACGGTAGACGAAGCCTGCCCCTACCGAGGCTGTCTCACCGATACGATAGGGGATGATATCCTTTTCTTTCCTTATCGCCTCAGAATTGTAGAAATTAAAGTGCTGGTAAAAACCGAAATTCATCTGTAATTTTTGGTTAGAAAGAATTGGGGTGTCCCACAATTGTCCTACCAAGTGAATGGCATTGACTAATGGTTGACGGTTTGAAAATCCAAAAGTAGCCTCGGCAGAAAAAAAATCGTAAGGCTCATTCACCTCACCCAGCGGATCACCATAATGGAATAGAAGATTGACATAAGGATTAAAATCCCCATGTTCAAAGGAACCTTTTTCTGCTAAATATCGTGCTCCCGCAGATATCTCAAAGTCAAGTGGTATCACGTCAAAGTCATGATAACGGTGTTTGGTAGAACGCACCCGCCATGCATCACCAGTGATAAGACGGTTGATAAGGCGTACAGGATTGACGACACCTCCCAACACCTCACGCCAGACACGTTGCCACCCCCGTTTACTGTCATCCAACACAATAGATGAGATACGGTAGGTTGTCTCACCGATTGCCGCGCCTCCAATACTGGTGGCAAACAGGTCATTAATGGAGGGAGGCGTATTCTCACCGAAAAATTCCCACATTAAGGAACCGCCTAGAGCGTATGGATAGGACTGCCAAAAATTCATCCCGTTTGATCGGGCAGCACTGAAATACAGGTTGCCATGATAGGGATGCGCAAACATGTTGGTGTTGAAATTGTCATTATCCCACACAAAACCTCTCTTGAAATTATCCCGGATACTATGCAGAGTCGTCTTGGCGAAATCCTCACGGGCAATAAAACGATCATAACAATGAACGAAGGCATTGATGCCAATCACCTCCGCAGCAGCACGCCACGGTCGTGAGGGACGAACAGAGTCCTCTACGATCTGAGCTATCGCCATCCTGGTCAGCAATACTACCACACAAAGTATCAAAGCCCTCTTCATTTCTGCAAAAACACGGAATAGTTATTTTCGGATAACCGCAACCTCACCATTCTCCCTCAAACGGATAATACTGGAAGGCTGATGGGGGTTATGTTCCTGACGGCGGCTCCAACAAACATAATCTACTGCCCCAACGATACGAGGATCAATATCACAATAGTTCTGCGCAGCAGGCTCACCACTGATATTCGCAGAAGTTGACACCAATGCTTTCTGGAAACGGTAGCATAGTTCTTTGGAGAAAGGTTCCTGTGTAATTCGCATACCAATACTTCCATCATCTGCTATCAGATTCGGAGCCAGGTTAATCGCACCGTCAAGAATCAGGGTCGTAGGTCTGCAATCGCTCTCTTTAAGACTGTCTATCAGTTGCCAGGCTACTTCTGGCACATTACGTACATAACGCTGCAGACGGGCATCACTATCAACCAGACAGATCAGAGCCTTAGAGTCATCACGTTGCTTTATCTCATAAACCCGTTTCACCGCCTCCGCATTAGTAGCGTCACAACCAATACCCCAGACAGTATCTGTAGGATAAAGAATGACACCACCTTTCCGTAGTACCTCCACTGCATTTCGTATATCTTCTTCTCTTGTCATTAGAACTCACTGGTAAAATGGAATTTGATATTTTTGAAGTCCTCTTGTGCCATTGAGAGCACATAGCCAGAGTCGGCGAGGAAGACATCACGTCCATCCTTGTCCTTCGCCATATATTGGTACTTGCGTTTCTTGAAGTTTTCCAACTCTGCCGCATCGTCGCTCTCTATCCAACAAGCCTTGTAGAGATGGACGGGTTCCCAACGGCACTTGGCATTATACTCATTCTCCAGACGATATTGGATCACCTCAAACTGCAACTGACCTACGGTACCTATAATTTTACGACCATTGAACTGGTTGACAAACAACTGGGCGACACCCTCGTCCATCAACTGGTCGATACCCTTCTGGAGTTGCTTGGATTTCATCGGGTCATCATTCTCAATATACTTAAAGAGCTCCGGGGAGAACGAAGGCAAGCCACGGAAATGTAACTGCTCTCCCTCTGTCAAGGTATCACCAATCTTAAAGATGCCATTATCCGGCAATCCCACGATATCTCCAGGCCAAGCCTCATCGATAGTGGACTTACGCTGTGCCATAAACTGGGTAGGACTAGAGAAACGAAGTGTCTTCCCCTGACGGACATGCAGGTAGGGCTGGTTACGCTGGAACTTTCCGCTGCACACCTTACAGAATGCAATACAAGAACGATGATTTGGGTCGATATTTGCCGTTATCTTAAAGATAAAACCCGTAAACTTAGGCTCCTCAGGTTTCACCATACGCTCCTCCGCCTTGGTATCACGAGGGCTGGGGGCTATTTCCACGAAACAGTTCAGTAGTTCCTGAACACCAAAGTTGTTCAAGGCAGAACCAAAGAACACGGGAGCAACCTCGGCAGAACGATAAGTCTCCACCTCGAACTCCGGATAGACACCATCCACTAACTCCAAGTCTTCACGGAGCTTGGCAGCATCCTGCTCACCGACACGTTCATCAAGTTGGGAACTATTGATGTCTATTTCCACTTTTTCCGTCACTCGCTGCTTATCCGGTGTAAACAGATTCAGTTTCTGCTCATAGATATTATACACCCCCTTGAATTTAGCACCTTGGTTGATAGGCCAAGACAAAGGGCGTACCTTTATCTCCAGTTCCTGCTCCAGCTCATCCAGCAGATCGAACGGGTCACGACCTTCACGGTCCATCTTATTGATGAAGATAATCACTGGAGTGTTTCGCATGCGACAAACATTCATCAGTTTACGGGTCTGCGTCTCCACACCCTTCGCTCCATCCACCACGATGATGGCTGAGTCAACAGCTGTCAGCGTACGATAAGTATCCTCGGCGAAGTCTTGGTGACCCGGGGTGTCAAGGATATTCACCTTATATTCTATATCTGAGCCATCAGGCGTATAGTCAAACTCCATCACAGAGGTAGACACCGAGATACCACGCTGTTTCTCAATGTCCATCCAATCTGAGGTCGCTGTCTTCTTAATCTTATTATTCTTCACTGCGCCGGCGACCTGTATCTGTCCACCGAACAACAAAAATTTCTCCGTCAGCGTTGTCTTACCAGCATCCGGGTGCGAAATAATCGCAAACGTTCGTCTTCTTTCTATCTCCTGATTCATAATTTCTCTATACAATCTTTCAAACTCTCCTCCCAATAAGGAATCTCGATACCATAAGTCTGTTTGATTTTCGTCTTGTCCAGAACTGAATAATGGGGGCGATTGGCTGGCGTAGGATACTCCGCCGTATGCAAAGGTCTCACATGACATGAGGTGATTCCAGCCATACGATGGATGGCTTTCGTAAAATCATACCAGGAGATAACCCCCTCATTAGAAAAATGATAGACCCCCGGGACTATTCCTTTATCAATCGCTGTCATTATCGCTATGGCAAGATCACGGGCATAAGTCGGTGTACCTATCTGGTCAAAAATGACACCTAGTTCTGGCCTCTCCTTCCCCAAACGAATCATGGTCTTCACAAAATTATTACCAAAAGTACTATATAACCATGCCGTACGGATAACCATCGAACGCTCACAGAGTTTCTGAACATTGAGTTCACCTACCAGTTTAGTACGTCCATAAACACTATTCGGACAAGTGTCATCATCTTCCACATAAGGGGTATGTTTCGATCCGTCAAACACATAGTCAGTAGATATCTGTATCATCCATCCGCCACGATCCCCAATTGCCTTAGCAAGATAAGCAGGAGCCTCCGCATTCAGCTTAGTACATAGCTCTTCATTGTCCTCCGCCTTGTCGACAGCTGTATAAGCGGCACAATTAACGATTCCATCTATTTGATGTTCTTGGACAAAGAGTCTGACGGCATCCACATTGGTGATATCCAACTCCTGCACATCGGTATTAAACCACTGATGCTGGGGATTCTCCTTCTCCAGCAACTGAATCTCATTACCCAACTGACCATTACAACCTGTTATCAGTATATTCATCTTAGTCGAATTCCAAGGGTTCTTGTTTATCTTTCAGATAATAATCATTAAGCATACCTATGAAGGTAGAGATTTCTTTGACGGCATGCTGTGTCTCCAGAGAGATGTCTTTTTTCTGTAAACGCAGCATCATGACTCCGTACAGGGAGTTAAAGCAGGTCTCTATCTCGTTCTCCTCTTTATGGGCTCCATGGTTACGCAACTCCACGATATAAGGGAGCACCTTATAATACTCGGAATTATAGAACGGGAACTTGGAACTACCTAACAACTGGACATGTAACTCTTCCAACTGTTGAAGCACGACTTTATTTATCTGGATATGGCCTTTCTCCCGACACCCCTCTTCGTTCATCATCCGAATCAAGTTGCCGAACCAGTCTGCCTCATCCTCTTTCTGTTCGTCAGTATAGTTAAAGCGGTCAATATATTCCCTTCTGATACGACTCAGGGAACAGCCAAAGGCCCTAATCGTATCTTCCACCTGCCACATATAAAGCAGATACTCCGCTATATTCTTTCGTCTTAACTCTTGTGCTATTAACATCACTAAAATCTCAACAGGTTTGTTGTCGTTCCCAATAACATAATAATGGAACCCACTATCACAGCGACACCGATAATCTGATTAATCAGACGAATACCAAACTCATCAAATTTCGTCCGTATCTTATCCACCAGCCATGTCAGTCCCCACCACCATAGCAAGGCTCCCCCCACAATACTCATAAAACCTACCAGCATCTCAAAAGGATGGTCCGGCAACACGAAGGCAAACTGAGCATACATTGCCAAGAACAGGAATACTATCAGGGGATTGGAGAAGGTGACAATAAATGCCGTCCACATATTATACCATAGCGTACCTTTTTGCTGACCAGACTGGTGCATCTTACGGGTGGGATCAGTATGATAAGTATATAATCCGAAACACAAAAGCATCACACTACCTACCAACTGCAAATAGAAACGATTCTGGTCATTGGTGATAAAATCCATCACAAACGACATACCATAACCGGCGATACCCGCATAAATGATATCACTCACCGCTGCACCTAAGCCTGTGGCAAAACCATACCATCGTCCTTTGTTCAACGTCCGTTGTACACAAAGGATACCAACAGGTCCCATCGGGGCAGAGGCAATCATGCCTATCAGTATGCCCTTGAAGATGAAATCCAATATATTAATAGGTACATAAAATGGCATATCGGATGCAAAGGTACAAAAAAATAACCACAGAAGACACAGATTTCATAGATTTTATATTTTTTAATCTGTAGATTCTTCGATTTATTTAGTTTATTTATTATCTTTGCAGACTGATAAGTAAAATATTCTATAACTTAAAACATATTCTTATTTATGATTGAACAACAAGGAATCAAACCGTATGTCATCGGTTTAGACTTAGGAGGAACCAACTCTGTCTTCGGAATTGTTGATGCCCGTGGTGATATCAAAGCAACAACGGCTATCAAGACTGGTGGTTATGAGAAAGTAGAAGATTACGTCAAAGCATGTATAGATGCACTACAGCCTGTCATCGAGCAAGTCGGCGGTATTGACAAGATCAAAGCGATGGGTATTGGCGCCCCTAATGGAAACTACTATAACGGTACCATTGAGTTCGCCCCGAACCTCTCATGGGCCCATGACGGCATCGTACCCTTAGCTAAAATGTTCAGTGATGCCCTTGGTATTCCCGTTGCGCTGACGAACGATGCCAATGCTGCTGCTATCGGTGAGATGGTATATGGCGTAGCTCGTGGTATGAAGAATTTTATCGTCATCACCCTGGGAACAGGTGTCGGCTCTGGCATTGTTGTTAACGGACAGTTACTCTATGGTCACGACGGTTTCGCTGGTGAATTAGGACATGTCATCATGGTACGTGGCGCAGAAGGTCGTTCCTGCGGTTGTGGACGAACCGGTTGTCTGGAAGCTTACTGCTCTGCTACTGGCGTCGCCCGTACGGCACGTGAGCTATTAGCTAAAACAGACCGTCCTTCTCTGCTCCGCGAGATGAATCCTGAAGATATCACCTCTTTGGATGTCAGCATTGCTGCAGGAAAAGGTGATGAGCTCGCCAAGGAGATTTACGAGTTTACAGGTAAGATGCTCGGTGAGGCATGTGCAGATTTTGCCGCCTTCTCTTCCCCTGAGGCTTTCATTTTCTTCGGCGGTATGGTGAAAGCTGGCGATCTGATTATGGAGCCTATTAAGAGGGCATACAATGAGAATGTCCTTCAGATTTTCCGCAACAAGGCGCAGTTCCTGGTCAGCGGTCTTGACGGTGCTTCCGCAGCAGTCCTTGGTGCTTCTGCCATAGGCTGGGAGATTCAATAAAATAAAATGATGATTATGAAAAAGAGGTTGGTGCAGGACGCTACCAACCTCACTTCATTATCTAATGTGATAAGATAGTTGGCAATTGCCGACAAAGCCTTATCGGGGGCAAATATAGTACTTAATCAGCAAAATTGCAAATTTTTAACGATTTTTTTGCTATTGCCTCTACTCTTCTTCTAGGATTAACGGATTCTTTTTTCTATATGCTAATCCTGTCACATGGCATAACAACACGCCCTCTTGGTTGGTAATGCGAACTTCTACGGAAGGAATCTTGTGGTGATTAGCTATTTCTATCGCCTCTGCAGTCAGAACATCCCCTTCATGAGCAGAGGCAAGGTACATGATATTGTTCTGAATTCCAAAAGTCAATTGACCACGGCTGTTCATTACCGCAGCCAAAGCGAGGTCAGCAAGAGTAAAGAAAGCACCTCCTTGACAAACGCCACCCGCATTCAGATGCTCACGAGTAACAAGCATCGTTGCAACCGCTCGTCCTTCACCAATCTCAATGATATGACATCCAGCAGCTGCGGCAAAACGATCATTCGTATTTAAAAATTGTTGAATATTCATCCTTGTTATGATTTACATTTCGTCGGCAAAATTACACTTTTTATTCCAATTTGTAAAAATAATCATGAAAAAGTTTGCATATTAAAAGATTTCTATGTACATTTGCAGCCGTAAACATAAAAACATTGATTATACAATGACAAATTTGAAGAATGCATGGTGGTGGCGTTGCTCGAGATTGAAATAGTCGCGGGTACGATGCCGTATATGTATTCATAAAATATCAGGGGCTCGTCGTTAACGCGACGAGCCCTTTTAACGTCAAGCATATGAACTTAACAAAAATAATATGGAGAAATCATTTTTAGTAGACGAGAAAGGATTCTATGGAGAATTTGGTGGAGCGTATGTTCCAGAGATTCTTTATGCCACTGTACAGAAATTGCAAGAGGAATACCTTCCTATTATAGAATCGGAGGCATTCAAGAAAGAGTACATGGAACTCCTTCGTGACTATGTGGGTCGCCCATCTCCACTCTATTATGCCAAGCGTATGAGCGACAAGTATGGATGTCAGCTTTATCTGAAGCGGGAAGACCTGAATCATACAGGTGCCCATAAGATCAACAACACCATTGGTCAGATTCTGCTAGCGAAGAAGATGGGTAAAAAACGTATTATTGCCGAGACAGGAGCCGGACAACATGGTGTGGCTACCGCTACGGTCTGTGCCCTTATGGACATGCCTTGCGTAGTCTATCAAGGAGCCTTAGACGTGGAACGTCAACATGTCAATGTCGAGCGAATGAAAATGTTGGGAGCTGAGGTCCGTCCCGTCAAGACAGGTAACTGGACACTGAAAGATGCCACTAACGAAGCTATTCGTGACTGGTGTTGTCACCCTGCAGACACCTTTTATATCATAGGAAGCACGGTTGGTCCCCACCCCTACCCCGATATGGTGGCACGCCTGCAAAGTGTCATCTCAGCAGAGATAAAAGAACAACTGCAAGAGAAAATTGGCAGGGACTACCCCGACATCCTGATGGCATGTGTGGGAGGAGGCAGTAATGCGGCTGGGACCATCTATCATTATATTGATGACGAGCGAGTGAGAATAGTCCTCGCGGAAGCTGGCGGTCTAGGGGCAGACACTGGTCATACTGCGGCAACTATCCATGCCGGCAGACTGGGTATCCTGCATGGTGCCAAGACATTAGTCATGCAGACGCCTGACGGACAGATCATCGAGGCAGAATCCATCTCTGCCGGGCTCGACTATCCCGGCATCGGTCCGATGCATGCCAACCTCGCCTCACAACATCGTGCCACTGTCTATTCCATCAATGACGACGAGGCTGTGAAAGCCGCTTATGAACTGACACGCATGGAGGGTATTATTCCCGCTTTGGAGAGTGCCCATGCCATTGCAGCCCTCAGCAAGCTGAACTTCAAAAAGGAAGATGTCGTTGTCCTGACCGTCAGTGGTCGTGGTGACAAGGACGTGGAAACCTATTTATCACACAAGGAAATGGCTGGAGAATATGGAGAATTTTAATTATACTACTAACTGCAAGTCGATTCTTGCCGACCTCTACACACCAGTAGGAGTCTATATGCGTTTGCGTGACATCTATCCGCAAAGTGCTTTAATGGAGAGTTCCGACTACCACGACAAGGACAACTCCAGGTCTTTTATCGGCATCAACCCCATCGCCAGTGTCGCCATCGGACACGGGCGTGTGACCATCAGTCTTCCTGATGGGACCACCGAGTGTAAACCCTTGTCCGCAGACTTCGGTTCATCCGAGGCCATCCATGCGCTCATTGACCGTATTCATGTTGAGGGAGAGCACATGGAATATTGCGGTCTCTACGGCTATACCTCTTTCAATGCAGTACGCTATTTCGAGAATATCGCTGTCAAGGATGAGACGCTGGAGAAGAATGATGCACCAGACATGCTTTATATCTTATATAAGGATATCATTGTCTTCGACCATTTTAACAACCAACTGACGGTAGTCTGTCTTTCAGAGAACTCAGAGGACTCAGAGAACTCAGAGCTCTCGGAGATTCTCAAGACCATCAACAAGGCAAATGTCCATGCTTACGATTTCCACCCCGTAGGAGAGGTCACCAGTCCTTTGACAGACGAAGAACACAAAGCGAACATCCGCAAAGGTATCAAACACTGTCTGCGTGGCGATGTCTTCCAAATCGTTCTTTCTCGACGCTTCATACAAAAATATGAGGGTGATGACTTCAAACTATACAGAGCACTCAGGAGTATCAACCCCTCCCCATACCTCTTCTATTTTGATTTTGGCGGTTTTCGTATTTTCGGTTCCTCCCCAGAGACACATTGTCGAATCGAGGGTAGACGGGCATATATAGATCCTATTGCCGGCACAACCAAACGTACTGGTGATGCGGAGAGGGATCGTGAGGGAGCAGAATATCTTCGTAAGGATCCCAAAGAGAATGCGGAGCATGTCATGTTGGTAGACCTTGCCCGCAATGACCTCAGCCGTAACTGCCATGGGGTGAAGGTTGATTTTTATAAAGACTTGCAATACTACTCTCATGTGATTCATCTGGTATCCCGTGTTAGCGGAGAACTGGATGAGGGAGCCGATCCTATCAAGGCTTTTATCGACACTTTCCCTGCCGGCACACTGAGCGGAGCACCTAAGGTTCGTGCCATGCAACTGATTAGCGAATACGAACCACACAACCGTGGAGCCTATGGCGGCTGCATCGGCTATATTGGATTGAACGGCAGTCTCAATCAAGCCATCACCATCCGCACTTTCGTCTCCCGCAATGGTGAGCTTTGGTTCCAAGCTGGTGGCGGCATCGTGGCAAAAAGTGATGAGGAATACGAGCTACAAGAAGTAAACAATAAACTCGGTGCCCTGCGCCGTGCCATCCTCATAGCAGAAAAATTATAAAGCAAAACTATCAAACCTATTATGAAAATAGTCATTATCGATAATTACGACTCGTTTACTTATAATCTCGCCCATTTAGTGAAAGAGTTAGGCGCAGAGGTAACCGTATACAGAAATGACCAGTTTGAACTATCCCAACTGGAACCTTTTGCAAAGATTATCTTGTCACCCGGACCAGGTATCCCCTCTGAGGCAGGACTGTTGTTGGATGTCATCAAGACCTATGCAGGCAAGAAGCCAATCCTTGGTGTCTGCTTGGGGCATCAGGCTATTGGCGAGGTCTTCGGTGGAAAGTTGGAGAATTTGAGTGAAGTCTACCATGGTGTTGCCACAGAAGGTACCCAACTGGGAAAAGACGAGATATTCTCTGGTCTACCTAACCGTATCACCATGGGACGATACCACTCATGGGTAGTTAGCAAAAAAGACTTCCCCGATTGTCTAGAAGTGACGGCGGAGAGTGACGATGGTCTCATCATGGCACTTAAGCACAAGACCCTCAATATCCGTGGCATCCAGTTCCATCCTGAGAGTGTCCTCACACCCGACGGTAAGAAAATGCTGCAGAACTGGCTCTTTCTTTAATCACTATAGTGCCTATAATACCTATAGTGCCTATAGTAACTATAGTAACTATAAAAATAAAATAATATGAAACAGACAATGAAAGACATCCTCAACAGGATGCTCAACCACGAGGAACTCTCCCGTGAGGAAATGAAGAATATCCTGATAGGTATTACGCAAAGTGAGTTCCCTAATGAACAGATTACCGCTTTATTAACGGCACTGCAGATGCGAGGCGTTACCGTTGACGAACTACTCGGTTTTCGTGACGGTATCTTGGAGACTGGTGTTCCCGCCATCCTGAATGCCGACCGTTACATTGATGTGGTTGGCACAGGAGGGGATCGTAAGAACACCTTTAATATCTCCACTACCGCATGTTTCGTGATTGCTGGTGCAGGCTATAAAGTAGCGAAGCATGGTAACTATGCCGCTACCTCTGTATCAGGTGCTTCTAACGTCATCCAGCATCACGGTATCAAATTCACGGACGATATCGACCGCCTGAACCGTAGTCTCAACGAAGCAGGCATTGTCTATCTTCACGCCCAGCTCTTTGCCAAGGCGATGAAGTTCGTCGGTCCTATCCGTAAAGCGTTACAGTTTCCCACCATCTTCAACCTGCTAGGTCCGTTGGTGAATCCCAGCCAACCAAAATGTCAGTTGTTAGGTGTGGCAAATCTTGACCAGATGCGTTTGTATAATAGTGTATATCAGAAAATAGGTATCGACTATGGCATCGTTAACAGCATCGATGGCTATGACGAGATATCCCTCACCAGCGACTTCAAGGTAACCACAAACCAGTATGAGCGTATCTATAAACCGCAAGACTTAGGTTTTGAGATTGCTAAACCAGAGGAACTGGTAGGGGGTGCCACTGAAGAAGAGGCTGCCGCCATCTTTGATGCTGTCTTGGAAAATCGTGCCCTTCCCGCTCAGAAGAATATTATCCTTGCCAATGCCGCCTTCGGCATCCAAGTCTTAGAGAAAGGGCGAAAGACGATCGAGGAGTGCATTGAGATGGCACGAGAGTCCATAGACAGTGGTAAGGCACTCGCTACTTTCAAGAAATTCGCAGAACTCAATTCATAACTATAATAAACTATAGTGACTATAGTACCTATAGTTCCTATAGTATCTATAAAAAAATGACTGATATCTTACAAGAAATAGTGGCGCATAAACGCCTCGAGGTAGAGCACTTTAAGCTACAACTCCCCGAAAAAGAGATTCATCGTAGAGTAGAGTCGATACTTGACTTTAGCGTCCCTTCCATGTCAAAGGCTTTAAAAGACTCTAAGACAGGTATCATCGCTGAGTTCAAGCGACGCTCACCCTCCAAGGGATGGATTAAGGAAGAGGGCAAAGCGGAGGATATCCCCCTCTCCTATCAGGAGAATGGTGCCACGGCATTGTCTATTCTCACGGACGAGAAATATTTCGGAGGCAAGGACGAGTTCATCCGTATTGCCAGACATGCTGGTGTACAGATACCTATTCTATACAAGAATTTCATCATCGATGAGTACCAACTCTTCCAAGCTCGCCTTTGCGGAGCCTCTGCCGTCCTGCTCATAGCCGCCGACTTGACCAAGAGCGAGTGTAAGGCATTTCTTCACACCGCCCACGAGTTAGGACTGGAGGTCTTGTTGGAGATGCATGGCGAGGAAGAGTTGGAATATGCGGAAATGGAGCCTGATATGTGTGGTATCAACAACCGTCATCTTGGCTCTTTCATCACTGACGTACAGAATAGTTTCCGACTTGTGTCATTACTTCCCAAAGATTCCATTAAAATCAGTGAAAGCGGGATATCTAACCAACAGGTCATCAAAGACTTACGAATCGCCGGATTCCATGGATTCCTCATCGGAGAGACCTTCATGAAGACGGCAAATCCTGGTAAAACACTAAAGGATTTCATCGCTGAACTCTAAATGATGGACGCTATGCTTATCAAGGTTTGTGGGATGCGTGACCCAGAGAATATACGTGCCGTTGAAAGACTGGACATCAACTGGATTGGTTTTATCTTTTGGCCCCAGTCAAGTCGCTATGTGAGTAAAAAGCCCGCATATCTCCCCACCAGACAGAAACGTGTCGGTGTCTTCGTGGATGCCGATATGGAGGAGGTAAAAGAAAAGGTGAAAGAATACGGACTGGATATCATCCAACTACATGGCAAAGAGTCCGCTGTCTATATCCGCCAGCTCCGTTCCCTGTGCGGCGACCGCGTCACCGCCATCATCAAGGCACTGAACATCGCCACGGCAGAGGACCTAGCCCAGACCGAGCCCTACGAAGGTATTGTGGATTACTTCCTCTTCGACGCCCGGAAGCCCCCCAGGGAGGTGGGGGGCTGGCTTTCGCCAGGGGGAACAGGAATGCAATTCGACTGGTCGGTACTCACCGCCTACAAAGGTAGCACCCCATTCCTTCTCAGTGGTGGTATTGGTCCTGACGATGCGGACCACATCCGCGAATGGTTCTCGGCAGGCAGCGGTTCTGCCGCCACAAAATGCATAGGCATCGACCTTAACTCCTGTTTCGAGATCAAGCCAGCCCTCAAAGATATCACATTATTAAATCAATTTATAGGAGCTATAGATACTATAGGCACTATAGAAACTATAGGAACCGACTCAAACCCATCAAAACTATGAACAAAATCAATAAGCTGTTCTCCGAGAACAAAGGAAAGAAGTTACTCAGTCTCTATTTCTGTGCAGGTTGTCCTACCCTTGAGGGTACTGCAGATGTCATTAAGACCATGGAGCGTCGGGGCATTGCCATGGTTGAGGTAGGAATCCCTTTCAGCGACCCTATGGCGGACGGTCCCGTCATCCAAGACGCGGCAACTAATGCCTTGAAGAACGGGATGAGCCTACATAAACTATTTTCACAACTTGAGACGATTAAGAAAGAGGTCTCAATACCTCTCGTCCTCATGGGTTATCTGAATCCTATCATGCAGTATGGCATTGAAGCTTTTTGCAAGAGTTGTGTAGAAAGCGGTGTAAGCGGTGTCATCATCCCCGACCTGCCCTTCAAGGATTATCTGGAAGTAGTCAAGCCTATCGCCGACCGTTACGACATCCGTGTCATCATGCTCATCACTCCAGAGACCTCCGAAGAGCGTATCCGTTTTATTGATGAGCACACTGACGGGTTCATCTATATGGTATCGTCAGCTGCCATCACGGGAGCCCAGAAAAGTTTCGATGAGGCGAAACAGGAATATTTCCGTCGTATCAACGCCATGAACCTGCGTAATCCTCGTATGATAGGTTTCGGCATCTCCAACAAACAGACATTGGAGGCTGCTCAACAGAATGCCGCTGGTGCCATCATCGGTTCAAAATTCGTCACCCTGCTCAATGAGAGCAAGGATACTGACGAGGCATTAGACAGACTTTTTGAGGATTTGGAACAATAAATGACACTATAAATTATAAATAATGTGAAAGAGGGCGATTTCTCGCCCTTTTTGCGTACCTTTGCACACAACTACTAAAACAAATAGACATGAAAAGAATTCTACAGACACTACTGCTCTGTGTGATGGTCGTCGTCTCAGCCCAGGCTAAAGGTTGGGACGAGCAACAGTACAAGCAAATTGAGAAAAGTATCCGTGTACCACAATTCACTGACAAGGAATATGTGATTACCAAATTTGGTGCCAAGACTGACGGAACGGCGGCAAAGAACCAAAAAGCCATTCAGAAAGCGATTGATAAATGTTCTGCAAAAGGCGGTGGACGAGTGATTGTTCCTGCCGGACAAAAATTCCTGACAGCAGCCATTCAATTGAAGAGTGGCGTCAACCTTGTCGTGGAGGAAGGTGCTGTTCTGGAATTTGCCTTTGAGCCAGAGCTTTATCCTATCGTACCGACACGCTGGGAGGGATTGGACTGCTGGAACCTCTCCCCGCTGATTTACGCCTATCAGGCAAAGGATATCGCCGTCACCGGTAAAGGCACCATCGACGGTGGTGGAAGCATGGAAACGTGGTGGCCTTGGGTGGGCAACAAACGTTTTGGATACAAAGACGGTATGCCGATTACCCAATGGAATGCGAATAGTCGTCCTCGTCTGCTGAAGTTAGCAGAGGATGGTGTCGATATGGATGAGCGCCGCTTTGGACCGAAAGACGGACTGCGTCCACAGATGATTAATTTCAATCAGTGTGAGGGCATTCTCATTGAAGATGTCACCTTATTGCGCTCCCCTTTCTGGGTTATCCATCCTTTGTTATCTACAGATATCACGGTACGTGGTGTACATATCAACAATGACGGTCCTAATGGTGACGGTTGCGATCCAGAGTCCTGCGACCGTGTACTGATTGAGAATTGTTATTTCAATACCGGCGACGACTGTATCGCCATCAAGAGTGCCCGTAACAACGACGGTCGCCAAGGGGGACAGGGACGTTTTGCCGGAAGACCCTCCAAGAACATCATCATCCGTAACTGTAAGATGCAGAATGGTCACGGCGGTGTCGTGATTGGCTCTGAGATCTCTGGCGGTTGCCAGAATGTCTATGCCGAGAACTGTGAGATGGACTCTCCCAACCTTGACCGTGTCCTGCGTATCAAGACCAACTCCTGCCGTGGCGGTGTCATCGAGAATATCAACATGCGTAATGTCACCGTCGGTCAGTGTGGTGAGGCAGTATTGAAGATCAACACCGACTATGAACCCAAGGAAGTTTGTTGTCGTGGTTTCTATCCCACTGTACGCAACGTCACCATGGAGAACGTTACTTGTAAGAAATCCAAGTACGGTGTGATGATTGTAGGCTATGACGATCCGAAACTTGCCTATACCGTCAATAACATCACCGTACGCAACTGCCAGTTTGACGGGGTCTACGACAAACCTGTCCATCAGATAGGACTTGCCCAGGATATCACCTACGACAACCTGATGATCAACGGCTCGCTGGTATTACAGGAGATGCCCTACAAGCACTATAGCGAGTGGCTCACCTACTCTGAGATGAAACGAGTGCCGAAGTCGTACCTTCTCGATTTCTCCGACAAGCCCAAATGGAGCTATGTGATGGGTATCGAACTGGAGGGCATGCTCGACACCTATCTACGCTATGGTGGGGAAGACATTCTGAAATATTGCAAGGAGTATACTGACACTATGATCTATGCCGATGGTAATATCCGTGGGTTCAATATCCTGGACTATAACCTCGACAATATCCGCACCGGACACTTCGTGACCCGCATGTATCAAAAATACCCCGAGCCTAAAAACCTCCTTGCCATGCAACTGATGATGAAACAGTTACAGGACCAACCGCGTACCATTGCCGATAAGGTTTTTTGGCACAAGGCAATCTATGCCTATCAGGTATGGCTCGACGGTATCTTCATGGGACTGCCCTTCCGCTGCTTGACGGCAGGTGTGTTGAACAAGCCTCAGAGTCCTCGGAGTGCTCAGAGTACTCTGAGAATCTACGATGATGCCGTCAATCAGCTGAAGATTACCTATCAGCGCACCTTCGACCCAAAGACAGGACTGAACCGCCATGCCTATGACGAGACACGCAAAACATTCTGGGCAGACAAGGAAACGGGACTCTCGCAGCATTGTTGGGGACGTGCCCAGGGCTGGTATACTATGGCACTGATTGAGGTGCTGGATGCATTACCCGAGGACTATGCCCGCAAACAGGAGGTCATCGACCTGCTTGTCAAGGACTTCGATGCGATCCTGAAATGGCAGGATAAGAAAACGGGGGTATGGTATCAGGTGATGGACAGTCCCGAACGTAAGGGCAACTACTTGGAGAGCACTTGCTCCAGCATGTTCGCCTATGCCCTGTTAAAAGCATACCGTATGGGCTATGTTGGAGAGAAATACCGTGATGCAGGTATCCGTGCCTATAAAGGTATTATCAAGAACTTCATCAAGGTACATCCCGACAAGACGATCTCCCTCACCAACTGCTGTTCGGTGGCAGGACTCGGTCCCGCAGCAACTCCTGAGGTGGAGGCAGCACTGAAGAGGATCAACCCGAAAGGAACTGTCAAGGAGAACAAGACGCGTGACGGCAGTTTCGACTATTACCTCAGCGAACCCATCCGCGACAATGATGCCAAGGGTGTCGGTCCGTTCATCTGGGCATCCCTTGAGATGGAGATGCTGGGTTACACGACAGAGGAGATGTAAGATGGAAGATGTATGATGTAAGATGGAATAAATATTAAATATACAATATGAAAAAGTATCTATTGACATTAGTAACAGTCGTCAGTTGCCTACTGTCTTATGCACAGAGCGACTATGACCTGAACGAACCTTTTGGCTTCTGTACCCGTTCTTCACGCACGGATGCTGCCAGTACCTACGACATCACGGGAGGAGGCTGCTATACCTATCCCATACCGGACGGGTTTACGGGCAGGGTTGTCACGTTGAAGTCGAGCGGACAAGATATGCAGGGTACCATCCAGAATGCCATCAAACAGAACGATGTCATCATCTTTGACGGTGCTGACGGTGACTTCATCGTATCGAGCAATGTGGGAATCACCGCCTCCAACAAGACACTGATAGGCATCAACAAGGCCCGCATCTGTACCAAATGGTTTGTCACGGACGAGATTAAGGCAGCCCTTGACGAGGCCGGAGTACCAACTATGAGTACCAGTAGTGGTACGGGCGGTAAACTGCCCAACGGTCAGAATGTTTCTGAGCAGGCAGAATACAACACACGATTGATTATCTATAATCAGTTTGGTAACGACGCAGATGAGAAATACCGCAGGTCGGGATGTCTGACCCTGAATGGTTGCCAAAACATCATCATCCGTAATATTGTATTCCAGGGACCCGGCTCTATTGATGTAAGTGGCAACGACCTGATATCATGCACAGGAGCCAAGCACTGCTGGGTAGACCACTGTGAGTTCCTGGACGGTATGGACGGCAACTTCGACATCACCAATTCGGCAGACTTCAACACGGTCAGTTGGTGTATCTTCCGCTATACGGGACGCTCCTACATGCACCAGAACTCCAACCTCATCGGCAGCAGCAACAGTGAGGCTACTGGTTATCTGAACACCACCTTTTCCTTTAACTGGTGGGGCAGTGGCTGCAAGCAGCGTATGCCCATGGGACGTGTCGGCAAGATTCACATGCTGAACAATTACTTCACCAGTACGACGGCAAGCAACTGCATCAACCCGCGCATCAACTCGGAATTCCTCATCGAGGGTAACTATTTCGGTACGGGCGTGAAAAGATTCTACCAGTCGAATGACAATCCCGTCGCTGTGACATGGGCAAGCAATAACTATAGTGTAGAAACGAACCAAATGGGAACTCCCTCGTCATTCGGTACCACCGTCACCGTACCCTACTCCTATAGCGTGGCGACAACTGCCGACATTCCTGCAGAGGTACAGGCACATGCCGGTGCCACATTAGCGTATGGCGATGGCGGAGAAGAGCCTGCCGGTACAAAAGGTAGCGTCTATTGGCCGATGTCGTCGAACACCGATGCGGAGGTCAGTGCGACGATTAGCAGTAACATCACGTCTACCGGTGTTGAAAACGGCAGCAACCTGATACTGCGTACCAATGGCACCTACGGCGGTATCCGCTTCACCCTATATCAGGCGCAGAGCATCCAAACGGCACCTGCAGATGACAATGCCGTCACGTTTTCGCTTACCACGCAGAGTGGCTACAAGTTCAAAGCCTCCAGCATAGAACTGTATGCCTGCAAGGTAGGTACCAACAACGGCACCATCGATATCTCATGGAAGGATGCCGGAGGCAAGACACTCGTTCTGGAGGGACTGTCACCTAACCGCAACAATGAGGCCAACAACTACTACTCCTACTACACTCCGGACATCGAGTCCATGTCAACAGCGACAGAAGGCACCTGTTTATTGATTATCAACCTGTATAACGTAGGTGCCATGAGTGGAGAGACGCTGCAAAAGAAAGATATCGGCCTTGCCCAAATCACGGTCAAGGGCAGCATCATCGATACCACCACAGGCATCAGTACCCCTGTTGTCATCAAAGGGGACGGCAGTATCTATAATCTCGCCGGTCAGAAAGTGAACGAAAACTACAAAGGCATTGTGATTAAAGACGGGAAAAAGTTTATCCAGAAATAACCAATAAAAAACGAGAGGCTAATCACCTCTCGTTTTTTTTACTTCTGTATGTATTTCCTTCCTCCCTGGATAACCAGTCCTTTGTACTGGCTGTCGACTTGTTGTCCCCTAACGTTATAGCGGGGCATATTGGGATTCAGGTCTGCACCCTTGACGGTGACGGCACTGATACCCGTAGAGGGGTCGTATTCATAGCAGCCTAAGTCGGGAGCCTCTCCCTTATAAAACACATAATCGGCAATCTTCTCACCTTTGAAGTCCGTATAGTTCACACCTTTGTCTATCAGATTCGTTGACGTACTCTTCAGATGGAACTGCGTAGTCTCTGCCAAAGAACCGTCTGCATTACGCGGAGCATTGATGACACTCTCGATGTCTAGCCCCTCGAAGTCTGACTCACTGACACTAAAACCAGTATCCCATGTGTTATGGTCATCGGTAATCGTTGCACCGGGATACTTGTCAAAATGCGAATTTGTAGGAGAAAGGCTGATGCAGTTCTTGATAACCAAAGTATAAGCATAGGAATTACCAAAACCATAATTATGCTTGTTCTTATACGATGTACAGTTGATGACCTTCATATGACCGGCATTGTTGTTCTGGTCAAAGCCCTTGCTGCGATGACCTACGGCAAGACAACGATAGAGTTCCGTATCATGTATCGTACCCTGACCGCCCAGTTTGAAGCCGTTGGGATTACCACCGTTGGCAAAGTGTGACAGGTCCTTGCCTACGAAACAGCTCAGCCCGGCATCTATTCCCAGTACACGGGGATGCGCTGAGAGGTCGAAATATTCCGGACCGTTATTATAGGTAATACAATTGATATAAACAGTAGGAGTACCATCCGTCTCCGTCACACGCTGGAAGGAGTCCCATCCGTCATCACTGTTCCCCCATGCCCGACAACCGATATAGACATTGCCAGCTCCCGTATACTGCTTGTCGGCAAAGCCATCGGCATTTCCGCCATTAGCCTGATAGTCGAAGTTCTCGTGCGAGTCACAGTTGATAATGAGATTGTGTCCTCCCGTCTTATGCTGGATGCCCGTATCACAACAACCGTAAACCTCCATGTTCTCAAGAATATTGTAAGAGCCGGTATTCTGTATACCTTTATATCCCGCATAGCGGATGGTAAGCCCCTTCACATGGACATAGTTACGATTAAGGTTCCATCCATTGTTGTTACTGCCATTGGTTTGGTTGCGGAAATCCCATATAGGTTTCTCATTCTCATAGGCACAGATGGTAATGTAATTATTGGCATTACCGTTTCTTGTCAGATAGTTCACTGTGCTTGAGATTTCATACACCCCGTCACGCATATACAGGCAATCGCCTGCATACAGTTTCTGCATCATTGTCCTCAACGCACCGGGATTCTCTGGAGTCTTTCCATCCCCGGTACCTGTTGGTGAACAATAATAATTAGTCGCCTGCATACCCATCGTCATCAGGGCAAGACAAACCGTCATCATCCATTTCTTTGTATTCATCTTTCTGTAGTTCGTTAGTTTCTGTTGGCAAAGTTACGAAAAGTCGAGAGCAGAACAAAAGATTTTAATCTTTTTTATGCCGAGACGGAGTAAGTTCGCCATCTTTGTGGCAAAGTTACAAAAAGTTTATTAAGTTTCCTATGTACCTTTTTAATTATTAACACTTAAACGTTTGCGACAAAGACAGGAATGATGCAAAAGTCCGTAAACGTTTACGGACTTTTTGTTGTTTTTTAACCACCCCAGCCTACACCTATTTATAATATTATAGTTATCTTTGCAATCAGAATGACTATTATTTTTAATAACTAAAAACAAAATTTATGAAGAAACTTTTATCTCTCATGACCCTTATGATGCTCTTTGTGGTATCAGCATGGGCAGACACAGTGGTATTGAGTTCCCCTTCTGCAAATACCAAGACACATAGTGACGCAGAAGGAATCATCACGATCACTGATGCAACAGACAACACGGGCATCCAGGTCGGTTCTGGCTCGTTCACCTACAATGGGACGAGTTACACCCCGATGAAGCTGTCAGGCTCACGTCAGTTTAACCTGTCGTTTGCCAGCAATGCCACCATCACCAAGGTGACACTCATTGGTACCAGTAACAAAACAGATCAAGTAGCAACAGTAGGTCCGGACAAGAACGACAGAACATCGTTGGGCACATTGCCTCTCAAGGGATCTGATCCTGTGACTATTGACATTACAGGACAGACAGGTATTAACGCCTCCACCCAATTCCTTGCTCTTATCGTTGTGGAATACAGTACGTCAGCCCCGTCGCTGAGCGTTGCTCCCAAGACATTATCGTTTGCACTGAATCCCTCACAGCAGACTGACTCAAAGACTTTCACGCTGACAGGAAAGAATCTGACGGACGGTACTTACAATCTTACCGTTCCCAACTTGGCAGGTCTTTCAGTAGACCCCACGAGTTTCACGGTCAAGGACGGTGCCGTAAACCAGGAGTTCACGGTTACTTACGCCTCTACAGCTGACGTTGCTAAGGCAACAACAGAGATCACTGCCGCCGTGGGCGACCAGCGCACGTCTGTCGCCATCACCTACCAGAGCCGTTCCACGGCATATACGTGGGCTACCGTCGGCGAGGCTGCCACATGGGACTGGAGCCAGTTGAGCGGCGAAGTTCAACTGACTGCCGATACCACCCCCAAGCAAACCGACGAGTTCCTGCTCGCCGACCTCGACGACCGTATCACATTCACTGAGGGATTCGGTGATGCCACTGCCCTCGTGATGAAAGACATGCAATACCCCACACGTAATGGCTATGCACAGGGAAACATCATCAAGTTCAAGACCTCTGTGGCAGGAACCATCTCAGTAGACTTCTCCAATACAGGAAAGGACCGCCCCTACAGATACCTGTACGTCAATGGCGAGGCTACTTCCTTCAAGAGTGGTACTGCCGACAAGGTCAGTGCTACTGACATCTCAGTACCTGCCGGTGAGATAGAGTTGAAGGGATACATCCCCGATGCCAGCGACCCTCAGGCTCGTGAAGCTGACGTTGTTGGTGATGCCATGCTCCGTTGGTATAAGATCACCTTCACCCCGAAGGCTGACGGCGGCGACGAGCCTACCAGCACCTTCCGTGACATCAAGGCTGACCTGACACAACTGCAGTCGCTGGCTACGGAAAGCGACGTATATATTAAGGTGGCTGAGGACGGCACGATCAGCGAGGCTGCCAGTGCTGAGGAGGCAAACGCTTCGCTGAAGGGCAAATGGCACGGTACATCCTACGGCTGGTCGAACTTCACTGCCAGCGTTCCTGTTCAGGGCTGCGTGAAGATTACCTACGCTACCCACGACTACGGCAACGACATCACGGTGACCAACAGCGAAGGCACTGAGGTGGCTAAGTTCAGCACCCAGGGTGCCAAGTGGTCGAGCGACCACAACAATGTGGTGGTGGCTTACTATCGCACCAACGAGGCTACTACCCTGAACTTCAGCAACGCCAACTACAACCCCTACTTCGCCGTAGAGGCTATCGACCCTGCCGACATCCCCGCAGAAGTAACGAAGTATAACATCACCTTCGCTGCCGGTGAGGGAACAGGTGTTGCCCCCACTGCTCAGGAGATTGCCGCTGGTGAAAAGTTCAACGCTCCGAAGAACTATACCCTCTATGCAGAAGGCAAGACATTGACAGGCTGGAGCGACGGCGCCAAGACCTACGCTATCGGTGAGGAGATTACTCCTGAGGCTGATATGACGCTGACTGCCCAGTATACTGCCAATGAGGTGACGCTGGCTGACCGCACGGAAGCTGTCATCCTGACCTTCCCGCTGGACGGCAATAAAGACAATCCCAAGTACAACTACCAGCAAAAATCCGGCATCATCGTTACACAGGCTGCTGTTAATGGCAAGACCATTGATGTGAAGGCTGACGTGGACGCTACCAGTGGTAAATTTACATATAACGGCAGCGGATGGCACCAGGTGAATGCTGGCACGAAGGTGACTGTTCCTTCTTGCAAGGATGCCACCTTTGCCGTAACCACTTACAATGACGCAACCTCTGTCAATTTCAACGGTGCAGCAGGAACGGCAGATGACAAAACTGCTACGTATACCGCTACCGCTGACGATGCGACCCTTGAAATCTCACAGGTTAGCAACAACTACTGGAATGCATTGACGATTACCCTGCCCGTAACAAGCCAAGGCGGTGGCGACGAGCCTGTTGACCAGGACGTAACTGCGACATGGGACTATGCCGATGCCACAGTGATGTCAGAGACCATGGCATTATCCGGCTCTACAACAGCAGGAACCGTAAAGGCGAAGGAAGACAACGGCATCCTGATGACTGTCGAGGCTAACGGTGCCACCTTCCGCAACAACGGCAACAATATTCAGGTAAGATCTGGTGCCGTCTTCAAGGTTCCCGTCAAGAATATTGGTGACCTTGTAACGGTGAAGGGCTATCCTGGCTATTCATATTATAAGATCAACGATGGTGAGGAGATCACCAATACCAGCGATAATCCTCAAACAGAGTACAAGGCAAAGTCAACGGACGTGACGAAGGGTTATGTGGCTATCACTTCTACCAATGATAACAACTACTTCTACACGATTTCTGTCACTCAGTATGCTCCTAAGTCAACTAACATCCAGGAGAAGTCTATCTACAAGACCGACTTCAGTGACTGGGAGGTAGCTTCACCCAGCGACCCAGCCATTACGGTCAAGAAATCGACGAAGTATACGGAGGAGGAGCTGGACTTCACATTGTTCCAGACTTCCGTCATGGCTACAACTGACTCTAAGTTCGCCTCATACACCACCCTGCCCCGCATGACACTGCGTGCAGAAAAGAACAAAGGTTCTTACTTCATCACCAGTGCGCTGGCTGAGATCACCAAGATCCGCTTCATCCATGGAGCCACTGGCAGCAACCGTGGCTGGAAGGTTGAGGCAAAGGGTGACGGCGACAATGACTGGGTAGTCATCTCCGACTCCTACACCAACCCACAGAACTGGTGTGAGGTGACAAAGAGCGTCAACAAGAAGAACTGTCAGTTGCGCTTCACCAACCTGGCTGACGCCCAGAACGCCTTCTTGTTCGAACTGGAGATCTTCGGTAACGTAGACTTGGCAGGCAAGCCATTACTCGGCAGCTTTAAGGCTAACGGTAAGGAATATGTGGCTGACGACCTCTTCGAGATGAACAGCCAGGGCAACTACGAAGGAACCATCGAGGTGAGCAAGACAGAGACCATGATCAGCGAAAGAAACCCGTTGACTGACATCGTAGCCGACAATGGTGAGATTGGTGATGTCACCTATGCGACAACTGGTGAGGGCGCAGACCAGAAGACACTCGTTACAATTCCTGTTACTGCAGAGAAAGGTAGTGCCAACTATCTCCTCAGCGTTGTATTTAAGCCAGACTTCACCCTGACATACTATGATGCCACTGGCGAAGTGTTCGGTACACAGACTGTTGAGAAGGACGCAAAGATTGGTAAGTTCGAAAAAGACATTGCCGATGTCAAGTCCACGAAGGAAGGCTACAAGGCCCGTGGTTGGTTCAAGAACGACTATGTCGGTGAGAAATATTCCGTAGAGGATGTGATTACTGGTGATGCCAAGCTCTATGCCGTAGAGACAGAGATAGAAGGTCCTAGCGACAGTCGCAAGTACGAGTTTGACCTGAGAAGCAAGACGTTCTATCCAGAAGACCACGAGGCATTCAACGTTGTAGGTAAAGGCAAGTGGCATGACACCACTCACGGATGGTCATTCTATAATGACGACAAGATTGAACTGCTCGTCGGCAAGAAGGCTACAATCTCCATCGCACTCTGCCAGTATGGCTCCGGCACCAATATCCTCGTGAAGAATGCTGCTGGTGAGACCTTGGAGACACTGGCTGCCAAGAGTGAGACAGACGGTGCATTGGTAAGCTACAATTACGAAGGTGAGGAAGGAACAGTAACCCTCGAGATGGTTGCTTCTGGTGAGATGTATATTCACAACGTGAAGATTATCAATACCACGACCACCAACTACGATATAGAAGGACAGTGGATCTACGTGAAGCAAGGTGATGCCAGCAGCTTCCTCGATGCTATTGATGCTGCCAACGGCATGACAGGAACTGACAGAGTATATGTCTATGTTCCGAATGGTACTTACGACCTCGGTCAGACAACCTTGACTACGATCGGACGTGATAACATCTCCATCATCGGTGAGTCGATGGAAGGCACCATTATCAAGAACCGTCCAATAAAGGAGGGTATTGCCATCACCGCCACAATTCTGAATACTGCCTCCAACACTTATCTTCAGGACCTGACCCTCGACTGTATCGCTCCTTACGGAACAGGTGACGACACCAAGTCCGCTGAGCGTGGCGTATGTCTCCAGGATAAGGGTACAAAGACTATTTGTAAGAATGTCTACCTGAAAGGATTGCAAGATACCTACTACAGCAATGGTGCTGAGGGAATGACCGCTTACTTCGAGAGTAGTAAGATTGAAGGTACTGTTGACTTCATCTGCGGTAGCGGTTCTATCCTGTTCAACGAGTGTGACCTCTTTGTGGCTGACCGCACCCAGAGCAAGACATCCGCTAATGTCATCACAGCTCCTTCCACCTATGCCTCTGAGAAGGGTTACGCTTTCTATGGCTGTACTATCGATGGCACAGACAACCAGAAAGACAAGTACAACTTTGGTCGTCCATGGCAGAAGTCACCTGCTGCTACTTATGTCAATACAACCATGAAGATTAATGCTTCTTCTGCAGGTTGGACAAGTATGAACAAGGCAGATGCCATCCGCTTCCATGAGTTCAATACAAAGAACGCAGAAGGTGCTGAGGTAAAGACTCATAATGTAAATGCCTGTGAGACCACCGGCTCAAAGGATGAACTCTATCTGACAGAAGAGCAGGCTGCCAACTATGCACCTGACAAGTTCTTCACCGACTGGACACCAAAGGCCTCTGCCAAGCAAATTGACGCTCCTACAGATGCCAAGTTGGATAATGGTACCATCACATGGACTGCTGTCTCGGGCGCTGCCGGCTATGCCATCTTCGCAAACGACGAGTTGCTTGCTGTCGTAGGTGCTGATGCCACCTCTTATGTGATAGAGAATGCTGCTGCCCGCCGTGCAGGAAGTGATGCTCCTGTCTACACGATCCGTACCGTCAATGCAATGGGTGGATTCGGTGAGGCAAAGATCATCTCTGACGCTACCGGCATCCAGAAGGTGAAGGCTGACGAGGCCATCGACTGGAACAACCAGGCTGTTTATGACCTGAACGGTCGTCGTGTGGAGAATCCGTCCAAGGGTGTCTTCATCGTCAATGGCAAGAAGGTGATAATCAAATAGTCACTATAGGTACTATAGTCACTATACCTAATCTATATAATGACGGCTGTTTTCCCACACAGGGAAGGCAGCCGTCACTATTTGTGTTAAATACCCATTTTACGTAAACGTTTGCAGCAAAAAGTGATAAGATTATTTTGCAGTTTTAAGATTTGTTTGTAAATTTGCACCATAATCATAAAAATATTTTTATTAATTTCTTAAAACTACTAATTTTATGTCTGTTAAATTTAAGAGTATGCGAATTGCGCTTACACTTACATTCCTACTCATTGTAGGTAGTTTGTCAGCGCAGACCGTACAGGTCAACGTGAAAGATGCGACAGGCGAACCAGTTATCGGTGCCAGTGTTATCGAACAAGGTACACAGAATGGCGGTGTGACTGACTTCGACGGTAATTTCACTATTAAGTTAGGGGCTGGAAAGCCTATCGTCATCTCATACATTGGTATGAAGACCCAGACAATCAATGCCAAAGGCAAATCTTCCATCAACATCGTACTGGAAGAGGATGCCACCACGTTGAATGACGTGGTTGTCATTGGTTACGGTTCTGTACGTAAGAAGGACTTGACAGGATCTGTTGCCACTGTCAACAGCGATGCCTTACAGGCTGTGCCAGTAGCTAACGCTTCCGAGGCGCTGACCGGTAAGATGGCTGGTGTGCAGGTAACAACGACCGAAGGTTCTCCTGATGCAGAAGTTAAAATCCGCGTTCGTGGTGGTGGTTCTATCACCCAGTCGAACGATCCTCTTTACATCGTAGACGGATTCCCTGTGGAGAGCATCAGTGATATCCCTGCTAACGACATCGAGGACATCACCGTATTGAAGGATGCTTCTTCTACCGCTATCTACGGTAGCCGTGGTGCTAACGGTGTTATCCTGGTAACCACCAAGAGTGGTAAGGAAGGTAAGGTAAAGGTCAGCTACAATGCTTACTATAGCTGGAAGACGATTGCCAAGAAGTATGATGTACTGAATCCTTATGAGTATGTCAAGTGGCAGTACGAGTATGCCTTGCTGTACAATAATGGTGATGCCACCAAGATTGATCACTACACTGACAAGTTCGGCAACTACCAGGACATGGACCTCTATAAGGATGTTGCAAGTAATGACTGGCAAGACATCGCCTATGGTCGCACTGGTCATACCTTCAACCACAACATTAACATCAATGGTGGTACTGATAACATTAAGTATGCGTTCAGCTATGCTCACATGAATGATAAGGCTATCATGTGGGGTTCTAGCTTCAAGCGTGACAACTTCTCCCTGAAACTGAACACAAAACCTTCTAAGAAAACTACTCTTGATTTCCAGGCACGCTATGCCAAGACCAATATCATCGGTGGTGGTGCCAATGAGGCAGCCGGTGCCTATGACACCGACCGTCGTCTGCGTTACGCAGTGCTCTATACGCCACTGCCAATGAAAGGCATTGACGGCACTGACGAATTGGAAGGTTCAAGCTTCTATGATCCTATCACCACTGCCAAGGATAACGACCAGAAGAAAGAGCGTCGTAACCTGAACCTTGCCGGTGCCTTCGGATGGGAAGTTTACAAGAACTTGAAACTGAAGACCGAGTTTGGTTATGATACCTACGATGAGTACAACCAGCGTTTCTGGGGTCTCTCTGCTTATTATATCAAGAATGTTCCTACTGGCGATAACTCAGGAAAGCCCGCTATCCGTATCACCGATACGAAGCGTCATCGTTTCCGCAACACCAATACTATTTCTTACGACTTTAAGAAGATTTTCGGTAAGGATAGCGACCACTCTCTGAACGTTCTGCTTGGTCATGAGTATGTAATTACTAAAAAGCACGTCAATCTTGACGAGGTTCACGGTTTCCCTGTAGACTATGATGCCGCAACAGCATGGAAGTTGACCGCTCAGGGTAATCCCTATACCGTAGAGGACTTCTACAGTGCCGACGACAAACTTCTCTCCTGGTTCGGTCGTGCCAACTATAACTACAAGGACAAGTACTTGGTTAGTGCCACGTTCCGTGCGGATGGTAGCTCGAAGTTCAACGCAGGCAACCGTTGGGGTTACTTCCCCTCAGCAGCCGTTGCATGGCGTATCTCTGCTGAGCCATTCATGAAGGGAACAGAGAAGTGGCTCGACGACTTGAAGCTTCGTTTCAGCTTTGGTACTGCTGGTAACAACAACATTCCTGTAGGTCAGCTCGTTCAGGAGTATAGTCCTAAGGCTACCACATGGGTCAACGGCATCACCACCTATTGGGCTCCTTCTAAGATCATGGCTAACCCTGACCTGAAATGGGAGACTACCATCACCCGTAACATTGGTTTGGACTTCACCATCTTAGGCGGTAAGTTGAACGGATCAATGGAGTACTACTGGAATACTACGAAGGACTTGCTCATCGAGTTCCCGACGGCTGGTTCTGGTTACGACACTCAGTACCGCAACCTCGGTAAGACACAGAACACTGGTTTCGAACTGTCTCTGACATACCATATTGTCAACAAAAAAGACTGGGGTATTGACTTCACAGGTAACATCGGTTACAATAAGAACGAAATCAAGGAGTTGGGTATCAACGACTTTGACACCAACACCAACTGGGGTTCTACTGAAATCGGAAACGACTACCGCATCGCTGTCGGTCATTCTGTAGGCGAGATCATCGGTTACAAGAACGCCGGCCGTTATGAGGTTTCTGACTTCGAGGGCTATAATGAGACTACCAAGGAGTGGATCCTGAAAGAAGGTGTAGCCAACTCCTCTGCCGTCATCGGCACCATCCGCCCAGGTTCTATGAAACTCGCTGATATCAGCGGTCCTGAAGGTGTACCCGATGGCGTAGTAGACGCTAATGATATCACCACTATTGGTAATGTGAATCCTGACTTCTATGGCGGTTTCGCCATCAATGCACGCGCCTATGGATTCGACTTGAGTGCAAACTTCAACTTCAGCCTTGGCAACGAGGTCTACAATGCCAATAAGATTGAGTACACATCAGCTACCTATACGAAGTTCAACCAGTATCGTAACTTGAGTACTGATATGGCTTCCGGCAGACGTTGGACATATGTGAATGATGCTGGTGAGTTCGTAACAGATCCTGCTGAATTGGCAGCCTTGAATGCAAATACGACGATGTGGAGCCCATACATGCAGCACTTTGTGTTGACTGACTGGGCCATCGAGAAAGCGTCATTCTTGCGTCTGAACACCTTATCACTGGGATACACACTGCCCGCATCACTTACCAAGCGAGTAGGTATCAACAGCCTGCGCTTCTATGTAACTGCTTACAATGTATTTACGATTACCAACTACTCTGGCTCTGATCCTGAGGCTGACTGTATCCGTAAGAACAACCTCACGCCTAGCGTTGACTACTCCGGTTATCCACGCAGCCGTCAGTTCGTTGTTGGTCTGAATTTGAATTTCTAATATGAAGGAGGAATATAAAATGAAGAATTATATCAAATTATCTATCATAGCATTGTCGCTGGCTGGAATGACTTCTTGCGACATGGACTCTCCATCAATCTCCTCTCTTGACGAGTCGTCTATATTCTCAGTCTACTCTCTCGCCGAGTCAGAGATTATGTCTATCCACGTGTCGTTTGGTGAGACCAACTCCTATCGTGGACGCTTCCTGCCATACTATGGCATCAACTCCGATGTCGAGTGGATTATCACACCGACATACGCAGAACGTATCAATGACAAGTATGCCCTGGCAAACTATAGCACTACTCCAGATAACGGTCAGATGAACACCAATAACAATGCCTATGCCAAGTTCTATGAGGGTATTGAGCGTGCCAACCTGGCTATTAAGGGACTGCGTCAGTATGGTGACATCGAGAACAAGCCAGAAATGGCACAGTTACTGGGTGAGGCACTTACCCTGCGTGCCGTTATCTACAATGACTTGATCAAGGCATGGGGTGACGTACCTGCACGCTTTGAGCCAAACAATGCCGAAAACATGTACAAGCCACGTACCAACAAGGATGTCATCTACAAGCAGTTGTTGGCTGACCTGTTGGAGGCTGAGGATTATTGCTACTGGCCCAATGAGAACGCTATCACAAGGACTACGGAACGAGTCAGCAAGGCGTTTGTCAAAGGTCTGCGCGCCCGTCTTGCCCTCTATGCAGGTGGCTATGCCTTGCGTGGCGACGGCTATCGCCGTTCAAACGACCCAGAGTTAGCCCCAAGCTTGATGTACCAGATCGCCAAGAAAGAGTGTCTGGATATCATCGAAAAAGGCTGCAATAACCTGGGTGAGTTCAAAGACAACTTCGTCAGACTCTGTCAGGATGATATTTCTGCAGGTGCCGAGAGTATCTGGGAGATTCCTTTCTCTGAAGGACGCGGTCGTGTGCTCTACACATGGGGAGTCCGTCACCAAGTGGAAGATCAGTATACCTACCAGCCTCGCGGTGGTGTGAACGGTCCTGTTTCAACCTTGTTCTATGACTATGATGTAGAAGATGTACGCCGTGATATTACATGTATTCCTTATCGTTGGGGTGAAAAGAAAGACGGTGTTCCAACAAGTGTTAACTACAATGGTCAGAACTACAATGTCTATCAGGTTCCTCAAGTGATGAGTAACCCTACAGCCATGTACTTCGGAAAGCTACGCTATGAGTGGATGAAGCGTTATGTAACTTCTACCAACGACGATGGTATCAACTGGCAGTACATGCGTCTCGCTGACATTTACCTGATGGCTGCTGAGGCTATCAATGAACTGGATGGTCCTGGTGCTGCATGGCAGTATATGAAACCCATCCTCGACCGTGCATATCCTGCTGCAAAGGTTTCTGCCCTGCAGGCAAAGTATACCGCCAACAAGACAGCCTTCTTTAATGGTATCGTAGACCAGCGCGCCTTTGAGTTTGCCGGTGAGGCTCTCCGTAAGACCGACCTCGTTCGCTGGGGTAACATCGATGAGAAGATGGCAGAGGCCAAGCAGAAGTTGACAGACCTTTCCAACCGCACAGGAGCCTATGCCGATCTGCCTGATAAGGTATACGTGAAGCTCTATGAGAAAGACATGGATATTCCTGATGGAGCCCTCATATTTGACACTCCAAAGGAAGGGGAGACACTTGTGATTTATGGACTCAACCATGGTGACACAGATGATATCGGGTCAAGCTTGAAAGTGGAAGGCTTCGAGAGCAAGAGTTGGTTCTTGAGCGATGGCGAGTCACGTATTACCAGGGACATCATCGATGGTCTCTATGTGGTCGACAAGCCCAGTCTTAACTGCCTGTGGCCTATCTGGACCTACTTCATTGGCACCAGCAATGGTTTGCTGAACAACGATGGCTACTATGGTCAATTGTCAGACTAATCAATAACAAAAGAAACTATGAAAAAGTTTAAGATATTCACACTTTGCATGTTAGGGTTGGCAGGAGCCACCCTGACATCATGTAGCGATCCAAGTGAGGAGATTACAAGTTATACGCTGAATCGCAACTTGTCACCCATCAACCTGGAAGCTACCAATGTGCAGGAGACGACAGCTAATATCATATGGACTCCTTCTGCAAAAGCTACAAGCTACAACCTGCAAGTCTTTGCAGAGGACAGCATGTCATACGAGATGAGCGGAGACCCGACAGTCTACATAACAGGGATTACAGAAGACGAAATTCCTGTCGCTGTCTCCGGTCTGTTCTATGACACGAAGTATACAGTATACGTCCAGGCTATTACTGATGATAACAGCAGTCGTACCTCTACTTGGAATGGTGCTTATTTCAGGACCAGTGCCAAGCAATTCCTGAAAAACCCAAAACCTGCTGATATTGCAGACCGCAGTGTGACACTGACTTGGGAAGTAGAAGAAGGTTACGATGTGTCTACCATTAAGATTGGCGATATCACTCATCAGATTACCGCTGAAGAGAAAGAAGCTGGAAAGGCAACGATTGAGGGATTGACTCCTGAGACCACCTATACCGCTTATCTGTATTACAACGGAAAGCAGTGCGGTAACCGCTCCTTTACGACTATCGCCGACTTGGCTGGTGCTATTATCCTCCACGATGGCGACGACCTGAAGAAGGCTATAGAGGATGAGACTGTCGAGGACGGTACAGTATTTGCTCTGTATGGTGGTACTTATAACCTGAACGCCACTTATGATGATGAAACGGGTGAACTGATTTCTACTGGAGCTGCTAAGGTTACCAAGAGCATCAGCATCAAGGGTATCTATCCGACCGACCAGCCTCTGATCCAGGGACGCTTCCAGATTACTGACGGAGCAGGTCTTTCCATTAGTCAGGCTGTGATTGATGGCAACAAGAACTCTACCACAGACCAGATTTTCGTTTACAAACTTGAGAATGCCTCAGATGGAACCGTATTTGCTCCTCTCAATGTTGAGAATTGTACCATTACAGGACAGGCAGACACCAAGGGTATCATCTATATGAATGGTCCAAAGTGTGCTGTTGAGTCTGTTACCATCAACAACTGTATTGTTTATGGTATCGAGTGTAATGGTGGTGACTTCATCGACTTCCGTACTGGATATCCGAAGGTTCTCACTTTGAGTAACAGCACCTTCTTCCATGTAGCAACCAAGCGTGACTTCATCCGCCTGGACGATGCATCAGGCAACTTCCCAGGTGCAGCAGGTCCTGTCGTTAAGTTGGACAAGTGTACATTGTATGACGTATGTAATGCGACAAGCGGTAAGCGTATCTTCTACGTCCGTTTCGTAGGCAATGCCATCACAAACTCCAACAACCTCATCGTTAATACACAGGGTGTATACACCAACCAGAGCAAGACTGAGCCTATTACTCATGAGAACAACTATTACTTTGGTTGTACCAATGCTAACATCTTTGCACCATCTGTTCCTGAAGGAGAAACTCCAACATTCTGGAATGGTGATGTTAATGGCAAGAATGGTGAGGATCCTGACTTTAAGAATCCCGCAAAGGGTGACTTCACCGTTGGCAACGAGAATGTCAGCAAACTTGGTGTAGGTGACCCACGCTGGATTGCAGCTCAGTAAGTAATCATCCCTACTCTATAACTCAAAGGGCGGACACAATAATGTCCGCCCTTTGTTTTGTTTATTCAGAAAAAAATATTATCTTTGCAAAGACAATTACTAAACTAATAACACATCACCTATGAAAAGAACTTACCTCATACTCATTACAGTTATCTCATTAACTGCCCATGCACAGATGCTGCCTTACCAGAATCCGCAACTGAGTGCGGAGGAACGAGCAGAAGACCTCTTAGGACGACTGACCTTAGAGGAAAAGACACAACTGATGATGGATACCTCGCCTGCCATTCCACGCTTGGGCATCCCAGAATTTCATTGGTGGAGTGAGGCATTACATGGTGTGGGGCGTAATGGTATTGCAACTGTTTTCCCTATCACAATGGGAATGGCTGCCACCTATAACGACTATTTAGTATATCAAGCCTTCACTGCCGTCAGTGATGAGGCACGTGCCAAGAATACTGAAGCACGGCAGAAAGACGAGATCAGACGCTATAGGGGCTTGTCATTCTGGACGCCTAACATCAATATTTTCCGTGATCCACGATGGGGACGCGGACAAGAGACTTATGGAGAAGACCCATACCTGACTAGTCAGATGGGACTTGCCGTTGTGAACGGCTTACAGGGTCAGGAGTTTTCTCAGAATTCTCGGAATACTCAGAAATACAAGAAACTTTTTGCCTGTGCCAAGCACTTTGCTGTACATAGCGGTCCAGAATGGAATCGTCATGAATTCAATATCGAGCAATTACCTGAGCGTGACCTCTGGGAGACTTACCTACCCGCTTTCAAGGCACTGGTAAAGGAAGGAAACGTGAAAGAGATCATGTGTGCTTACCAAGCCATTGACGGAGAGCCTTGCTGTGGAAATACTCGTTACCTCCAACGAATCCTCCGTGACGAATGGGGATTTCAAGGCATCGTGACAAGTGACTGCGGTGCCATTGATGATTTCTACAAACCTGGTCGCCACCATTTTGTGAAGACAGAGGAAGATGCTTCAGCACGCGCAGTTATCGCCGGAACAGATGTGGAGTGTGGTAGCGTGTATAAGTCATTGCCTGATGCCGTAAGAACAGGTAAGGTCTCTGAGCAGCAACTGAACACCTCCTTGCGCCGTCTACTGATAGGACGCTTTGAACTCGGCGACTTCGATCCTGACGAACTAGTAGAGTGGACAAAGATACCGATAAGTGTTGTTGCTTGCAAAAAGCATCAAGAGATAGCGCTGGATGCCGCACATCAAAGTATTGTGCTATTAAAAAATAATGGTATATTACCTTTGAAAGCGAAACAACCCAAAGTTGTCGTCATGGGACCTAACGCCAATGACTCTACCATGATGTGGGGAAACTATAACGGTCAGCCTACTCAGACGACCACCATTCTGCAGGGTATACGCCAATACCTGCCAAACGTACCTTTCGTACAAGGATGTACATGGACAAGGAAGGAAGTTCCCACTAGCATGTTCAACCAAATATTCACAGACGACGGACGACCTGGGTTACAAGCCAACTATTGGAATAATGAACGAATGGAAGGATTACCAGCCTTGGCGATTCGTATTACGGAACCAATCCATCTTGATAATGGAGGTAATACCGCTTTTGCCCCAGGTGTTAACCTCGAGCATTTCACTGCTCGATATGAAGGTGTGTTCCGCCCACAACAAGATGGTGAGGTCACTTTCGACATGCTTAATGACGACTACCTAATGCTGGTGTTCAATGGAGATACGCTACTTAACCGTACAAATGGGCACGGCGTTCGTGATGCTCACCGATCCTATAAGGTGGAAGCTGGCAAGAGTTATCCTTTACAACTTGTTTATGTACAATATACAGGACACGCCATGCTTCAATTTGATATCCATATGATAGATCAATCACCCGCGGCCCTCTCCCCTCTCACTGCTCCACAATCACCTCTGAAAGATGCGGACATTGTCATTTTTGTAGGAGGAATCTCCCCACGCCTAGAAGGTGAGGAGATGAAGGTCAGTGAAGATGGCTTCAAGGGTGGTGATCGCACCAGTATAGAACTGCCCCAGGTACAACGTGAGTGGCTTGCCAACCTTAAGAAAGCTGGAAAACGCGTCATCTATGTCAACTGCTCCGGCTCCGCTATCGCATTGACGCCAGAAGATGCCCTTGTTGACGCTATCGTACAGGCATGGTATGGCGGAGAGAAAGGTGGAAAGGCTGTCGCTGACGTACTTTTCGGAACCTATAACCCCTGTGGTAAGCTGCCAATAACCTTCTACAAGAGTGTGAACGACCTACCTGACTTCCTCGACTACCGGATGACAAACCGCACCTATCGTTATTTTAAAGGGGAGCCCCTCTACCCCTTTGGTTATGGACTGAGCTATACCTCCTTTGAGATAGACAATCCTGAGTATATATATAATAAGGTTCGCGTGAGGGTCAAGAATACTGGCAAGAAAGAAGGTACAGAAGTCGTCCAGGTCTATATGCGTAATATGGCAGACACAGAAGGACCGCTGAAGACCTTACGAGCCTATAAGCGAGTCAGTCTAAAGGCAGGAGAGAGCAAGGTCGTAGAGATTGATTTTCCTCATGACCGTTTTGAGGGCTGGGATGTCATGACCAACACCATGCGAGTTGTTCCTGGTAAGTATGAGTTGATGGTGGGTTCGTCAAGTGCTGATAAAGACCTAAAAAGGATGACGGTCAACATCCCATAAAAAAGAAATCCTCTCCGTTCATCAGAGAGGATTTCTTATTAACTATTTATTTTTTGGGTTCTGCTTCCTTTTTAGGAGCTGCCTTCTTGGCAGGAGCTTTCTTGGCAGGAGCCTTTTTTGCCTCAGGCTTCTTTGCCGGTTTCTCCTCCTCAGGAGTCTCATACTTGGCAAGACGAGCCTTCAGGCGAGTAATCTCCTCATCCTTATACTCAATCTCGTCACCTTGGTTACGGATGGTGGTGAGCAGTGCATTCAGCTCATCGTTCTCAATCTCCTGCGGATAAAGTGCATTCACCCTGTTGATGAAGTCACCCAGGATATTCATATAGTTGGTGAAAGCATCGAACGGTCCGCTATAGATGCCACGGTCCAGACCTACGTTAGATGCCTTGGTCGTCATGAAGCGGAAGTTATTGGAAGCCTGCAGATAGTCCCAGTCCTGATTGATACGTGGGTCGTCAGCAATACGCAGACGATCGGCTACACTGTATAGCTTGTTGAATGCCTCACGCTGCATGGCATTACCCAACCAGCATGAGCAGTCGCGCTCCTCATCCACCCATGAAAGGGTATCGGGTACGTCAATCTGACCAACACTCTTCACCTTCATGCAGATCTCCGTAGGAGTAGAGAAGGTGATGCCCTTTTCCTTTGCACAAGCAGGCAGTGCCCTCAGGAAGTCAAGGATATTGCTGGACAACGGCTGGGCGATACCCAGTGCCGACAGTTCCATGAAGATATTGATAATCTGCTCTTCCTCTGGCAGACGGGCAATACGATCGATATAGTTATCTGCAAACAGGGGATAGCCAGCCCAGTCGCTGTTGTTGAAACGTAAAGAGATATCATCAGACAACTCCACGTCACGCAGCAACAACTTCAGGTTTGGAGCGATGTTACAGTTGTAGACATAGTGAGGTGATTTCCAGCCCAGCACATGCTTGGCACCCTCAGTCAGCATTCCCTTGAATCCCATGGCAGCAACCTGTCCACCAATATCATCACTATATATCAGGGAAGAGTTACGGAGGACTGTTGGTTTCTTGCCAAAATATTCCTCCATCTTCTTACACTGCTTCTTCACATCCAATGCGAAGGTCTCCTCATTGGCAAGTGATGACAAACCATGAGAATAAGGCTCTGCGAGGAACTCCACACAACCCGTGTTGTTCAGTTCTTGTAATTTCTCCAACACCTGTGGAGCATGCATCTCCAACTGTTCGATACCTACGCCCGACAGCGAGAAGGCAACCTTAAAGTCCTTACCATTTTCACGAATCATCTCGCTGATGGTATTCAAGGCAGGCATATAGCTGCGCTCTGCGATGTCGCTGATACTACGCTCGTTCTCATAATCATCATAATAATAATGATCGGTACCGATATCGAAGAAACGATAACGCTTCAGATGAATAATCTGATGTATCTCAAAATATAAACAAATTGTTTTCATATCTTTTCTTTTATTTGTTATTAATTATAGTTCCTATAGTGCCTATAGTTCCTATAGATTACTGTTCCCAACCAAGGGTTCTCTTATAGAGGGTGGCAATCCATGCGCCCACTTTCTCCCAGGTAATCTGGTCAACCTCCTTCTTTCCTTCTTCCTTGAGATACTGGAAGAGAGAGTCGTTAGCACAGATACTGTAGATGGCATCGGCAAGTGCGTGAATATCCCAATAGTCTACCTTAATACAGTTGTTGAGGATCTCCGCACAACCTGACTGTTTAGAGATAATGGACGGAGTACCACACTGCATCGCCTCCAATGGAGAGATACCGAATGGCTCAGACACAGACGGCATCACATAGACATCAGAATCCTTCAGGCACTCATAGACCTGCTTGCCACGCATGAATCCCGGGAAGTGGAAACGGTCTGCAATACCACGCTCAGCGGCAAGATGAATCATCGCATTCATCATATCACCGGAGCCAGCCATACAGAAGCGTACATTACGGGTACGACGAATCACCATATTGGCTGCCTCCACGAAGTACTCTGGTCCCTTCTGCATCGTGATACGACCCAAGAAAGTCACCACCTTATCCTTGCCAGTATGGTCTGGGCGAGGGATTGCCTGATACTCTTCCGGCAATGGGTAAACAGCATTATGTACTGTGAAGCACTTACGTGGATCCTGATGATACTGATGAATCACGGTCTGACGTGTGAGTTCCGATACACACATGATACAGTCAGCCCAGTCCATACCGTTCTTCTCTATCGAGTAAACCGTCGGGTTCACCTTACCACGAGAGCGGTCGAAGTCAGTAGCATGCACATGGATACAAAGTGGTTTTCCACTTACTTGCTTGGCATGAATACCAGCTGGGTATGTCAACCAGTCGTGTGCATGAATGATGTCGAAGTCAAAGGTACGAGCCACCACACCTGCGATAATGGAGTAGTTATTGATCTCCTCATGCAGATTACCAGGATAGCCACCGGCGAACTCCATCGCACCCAGATCGTTAACGTGCATATAGTTAAAGTCGGCATAGATATGGTCGCGCAACTTAAAATACAGATCTGGATCCATGATATTACCCACACGGTCACGAACATAATCGTAGCTTACATCACGCCATGTAATAGGCACGGCATTCATAGCGACGATATTACAAGCGTTCCGCTCTTCGTCACCAAAAGGTTTCGGCAGACAGAGCGTGATATCCATATCACCCTGGGCGTGCAAGCCCTGAGAGATACCATAGTTAGCGGTAGCGAGTCCACCGAATACGTGAGGAGGATACTCCCATCCAAACATTAACACTTTCATAGTCTTCTCCTCCTATTTTACTTTTGATAAGTATATTTCTCCAACAGTTTCAACGTACGCAGGATCTCAGCGACATTCATGGCAAATGCCATAGCGCCACGTCCATGGAATGGCGGGTTGCCGTCGAACAGTTCACTGATGGTTCCCAGTGCGTGATAGTTGATCTCATCCTCATAGCCTACCATCTGACGCTCCACAAAGCTCAAACGGGTGCGTTTGTACATCTTCAGACAGGCCTCCATATAGAATCCGCCGAGCCAAGGCCATGCCGTACCCTGATGGTAAGCATAGTCACGCTGGGTCTGTGGACCGACATACATCGGGTTATAGCCACCACTCTTCGGAGAGAGGGAGCGCAGTCCCTTCGGTGTGAGCAACTCACGGGTGCAGACATCCAGTACACTCTTCTTCTGTTCCTGCGACAATGGAGAATAGTCAAAGGCGACAGGGAAGATCATATTCGGGCGGACACTCCAGTCCATCATATTGCCATCCACATAGTCAAGCAGATAGCCATACTCATTGAGGAAGGTATCCACAAACGACACCTTGCAAGTCTCAGAAAGCTCCTCCAGTTTTGCGGCAAGTTTCTTATTACCGAACTCCTCTTCTAAGGAAGCGCAGAACTTAAGGGCGTTATACCATAAGGCATTGAACTCTACGATATAACCGGAACGGGGGACGACAGGGTGACCGTTAGCGGTGGAGTTCATCCATGTTATCGCCTTGTCGCGACCATTCGCATAGAGCAGTCCGTTATCATCGAGACGCATAGCGGGATTGCCACCCTCGATGATATACTCTACGATATCACGAACCAGTTTTCCATACATCTTATACCCCTTTTCCTTACCGGCATCCTTGGTATATTGCTGGATAGCCCAGACTGCCCACAAAGGAACATCCGGATGCTCTATCTCGTAAATCTTCACGCTGAGAGGTTTGTCCTCCATAAACTCACGGAGCCCCTTCTCTGCCGTCTTCATCACATGCTCAAAGTAATCCTGCTCACCAATGGCGAGAGTCAAACCTGGCAATGCGATAAACGTATCACGGGCACGTGCCTTGAACCAAGGATAACCTGCCAACAGGTAACGATCATCACTGTCGTCAAGTTCTTCTGCCGAACTGCCGCTACGACGATCGCGGAAGTGGAACTGATGGGCTGCGGCAACCAGACAGTGATAGAAGTTATCACGGGGCTGACGTACATCAATCTCCTTTTGGAACAGGCTCTTCAGACCATTACTCTTACATTCCTTCGTAGAAGCGGCAAAGATGATACTCTCCCCCTTCTTGATAGATACTTCGAAATAGCCAGGAACATAAAGATCCTCATTAGAGGCATAACCACGCTCCTGCTCTTTCGGATACTCCACGCCACGATACCAGTCGGGCTGGAATACGAATTCGTTTTTCTTATTGAACTGCATGTAGAGGTCTGGATAACCAGCATACATACAGGTCTTGATACCATTATCCACCTCATGATACTCACGAGATGCCGTTGAGTTCTCATGCGTAAACTGCCTTACAGAGCGGAAGGCGAGGAACGGACGGAACCGCAACGTCGTAGCGGAATGAGCATCCTCCAAGGTATAACGAATCAAGATACGATCCTCATAACACTGGAAGATAGTCTCTCTTTTTAATAACACGCCACCGACACGATAGAGTGTAGTAGGCACCACATCACAAGTAAACTCTCGGATGTACTTGTGACCTTTAGGGCTGTAGTTGTTTCCCTGATATTTATGGAGTCCGAGATTAAACTCAGCGCCGTGCTGAATTACCGTACAGTCAAGCGATGACAAGAGCACGTGATTCTCATCATCGAGTTCTGGAACGGGAACAACGAGCAGACCATGATACTTACGTGTATTGCAGTCGACAAGTGTTGAACTGCTATAGGCACCAGAACGGTTTGTCCGAAGTAATTCACGACGGAGGGACTCCTCCAGGTTAGTCATTACAGCTTTTTCTAATCGCAAATAACTCATAGTTCCTATTTTAAGGTTTTCGTTTTAGATTTGTTTTCAATTCCCAAAAGTACACAATTTCACTGTGACTACAAAATAAAAAGAGTTTTTTTTTGTAAAAACCATTGTTTTTTATGGGAAGTAGAAGATTATTTACATTAAAAACATTGTCAGTTTTGCCTTTTTTATTACTTTTGCACCGCTAATGATAGTTGACACCTTATGTTCATAGTAGGAAAAGACACTGAAAAGGACCAGATCAGGCAGGCGATGAAAGAGCTCTGGGAACTTCTCACAGAGGAGCAACAGTATTTCTTGATGGAACACGTCTCGTTGGAGAGATTCAAGAAGAGCGAGTTCATCTATCATGAAAAGGAAACCCCGGAACACCTTTTCTGTCTTGTCAAGGGTAAGGTGAAAATCTTTAAGGAAGGGATTGGTGGTCGTCCGCAGATCGTACGTATGGCAAAGCCGCAGGGCTTCTTCGGCTACCGCGCAGGCTTTGCCGGTGACTACTACAGCACATCCTCCGCAGCCTTTGATACAGCAACGGTCTGTCAGATTCCGCTTCCTGTCATTAAGACGATTATCCGTGAGAACAATGAAGTTGCCATTTACTTTATCAAGCAGCTGGCGAGTCTGTTAGGTCATGCGGACGAGCAGACCGTCAATCTCACTCAAAAACATATCCGTGGACGACTCGCTGAGGCATTGCTCCGACTGAAGAACAAATATGGCACAGAGGAAGACGGCAAGACATTAGCCATCTGCCTGAGTCGTGAAGACCTTGCCAACCTTTCGAACATGACGACGAGCAATGCCATTCGCACCCTTTCCGCTTTTGCCTCAGAAGAGTTGATCTCCATTGACGGCAAAAGCATCATATTACTTGACGAGCCCAAGTTATTGAAGATCTCCAAGAACGGTTAATCAGGTATCAGGAACTGAATGACCTCCTGCTCCACGTCTATATTGTATGCCCCGACGGGAGTCCCCATCAGTCTGCCGTCAATACTTACCAAGGCATGTTTCGCCTCCTCTACCCTCACCTCACGGGTACGGTAGGGATGCACACTACGATGGTTGAGGAAGCGTCCCGTCAACAACAGCCACAGACCGGCAAAGACTTGCAAGAGACCTGTATGATAGACTACGGACACGTCGAGGAGTCCATTATAAGGGACTGCGTTAGGAGTCTGTCCGTACCCTGGTCCACTACCCACGCACATCGTCATCACCTTACGGTTGACGACATCTGAGTTGATCTTCACATTCATCTTATAGTCCATACGGTGAAAGATCATCAGGAAGATAGAGACGATAAAGGACAAGGTACGCGACCCCAGCAACGAACGAGTCTGGCGACGCATATTCATCACATCAGCGATCAATCCGATATTAACACAATTCAGGAAATAACGGCTACATTTTTCTCCTTTCTTATTGGTATAACGTATACATCCCAAATCGACAGGACGGACACGATGCTTCATCAGCCAGTCGACGGTCTGTTCCATATTACCTTCCTTAAAATCCCAGTATCGGGCGAAGTCATTCATCACGCCATTGGGAATCACTCCCAGTGCAATGGTGTCACGAACCTGTTTCTCCACCTGCATCAGACAGTTGACAGCATCGTTCAAGGCAGAGTCACCCCCCATCACAATAATCGTCTTATAGCCATTATGTATCAGCATCAACATCAACCGTTCCACACTGTCCGATGTCTCACTCTGCACAAAGTCATACTGAACGTGACGCTCATCCAACACGGCTTGAATCTTCTCACGTTGCTTACTTGATCGTCCCTTAGGACAATATAAGATGCCCCATCTCGTCTCTTCTACTGCCATAGTGCTAATATCTCCTTTACTTTATCCTCCATCGGCTGCATCGCATCAATCCAATGGATTTTGAAGCCACGACGCTCCATCCCTCTGAACCAAGTCATCTGTCGCTTGGCAAACTGATGGATGGCGATCTCCAGATGCTGGAACATCTCGTCGTAGGTTGTTTTACCGATAATATATTCTGTCACAAATTTATATTCCAGTCCATAATAGATCAGGTCCTCTGACGGGATTCCTTCTGCCAGTAATGCCTTGACCTCATCAATCATACCTTCCTCCAGTCGCGCTTTCAGTCGTCGGCTGATCTTCTCTCGACGCTGTTCCCTGTCGATATGGACACCGATGATGAGTGAGTCGACGGGAGGCAGCTCCCTCTTGGGCATGGGATGCTCCAAGTTATAGGTTTCTATCTCTATGGCTCGGATGGCACGCTGACAAGAGTCCACATCCGTCCTGTTATGCATATTCGAACCGTTTTTCTCCTTCAGCTCCACCAACATCTGTGTCAACTCCTCCAGCGACTTGCTTTCCAGTTGTTGGCGCAGCTCAGGATTCTGGGGGACCGGTGATAGCTTATAGCCTTTCAATACTGCCTCTATATATAGTCCTGTACCCCCACAGAGGATGGGGACCACCCCACGGCGGCAGATATCCTGATAGGCATCATAGAAATCCTGCTGATATTGGAAGAGGTTGTATTTCGTTCCTGGCTCTCTTATATCGATTAAATGGTATGGTATCTTTCTACTGTCTCCTGTCTCCTGACTCCCGACCACATAATCCGCAAGATCCTTTCCCGTACCAATGTCCATGCGACGATACACCTGACGGGAGTCTGCGGAGATAATCTCTCCTCCGATCTTCTCTGCCAGTGCCGCTGCCAACGGGGTCTTCCCGCTGGCTGTAGGACCGAGTATGGTGATCATCTGCTTTGACATCATGACTGTTTATGCATCGGCAAAGACCTTGCCGTCACCGAGTCTTACCTCCAACTGATTATAGTCACAATGGAAATCATCCTGCAGCCGTTGCAGATACCTCCTACACTCCCATTTACACATCGGCAGGTCATGGAGCAGATAGTTGCCACAGGTCTCTGGGGTAGTAGCGGGCACTTCGTCTTGTATCAGCATCCATTCTAAGCATTGGATGGTCAGCTCCTTCATGTCAAGGACACTATAATCGCCCGTCATCACGATATACATACCCGTCATACAGCCCATCGGACCGACATACACCACATCGTCTTTCACCTGTGAGTTACGAAACCATGTCGCCATCAGATGCTCGATACTATGCATGGCGGCAGGAGCCACAGCCGGTTCCTTGTTGGGCTCGGTGATACGGAGGTCGAAGGTTCTGAACCGCCTGTCATCCCTTGAGAGATAGATACCTGGTTTCAGACGGGTATGGTCAATAGTAAAACTCTGAATAACTTCCATGTTTTGTTTTTAGTTTTGTGTGCAAATATACATAAAAAAAGCCGCCCGACAAAATCAGGCGGCATTTTTTTATGTATGCGCTGTCGCATATTGCATTTAAAGATGAATTAACGATGCTCCACGCAGGTGGTCACCCTCGTCGTCCGTGGGAGGATTATTCTGTGGGAAGTAAGGATTCAGCTTAAAGAGACGGCTCCATTGCACTTTCTGGTCGAACTCAGTCTTATAGTAGGTGTTGGCGAACTTCTGATAAGACTTATTGCTGCTATATTTAGGATCATAATCTTTCTCGCCTTGCCAATAGAGAAGCTCGTCGCCATCGCTGACATAATAATGATAGAAGTATTTCTTTATTTCTTTATCATAACCGAGAGTACGGATAGCGGAATTTCCATCCTCATCCTTTGCACCCAGCGTGACGCTATATGCCAGGTCGTAGTCCTGATTCTCATCGGGCTTGGTATAGATATGGAAGCACTGTGCGTCCTTGACGGCCTTGTCGAAAGCATTCACAAGCTTAAAAGCCTCATTGTTTGCCACATCCTCGTCTTCCTTTAAAAAGGCTTCGGCAAGGTGTAGGCAGTAGTCCTTTACGTCGTAAAGAGCACTATAGTTGAAGTATTGATAGCAGTCCTCGGCAGCCTTCTTCACAGATGCCTGATTGGCGTTGCCCCAGTTCGTCTCCACATAGTCGACGAAGTTCTTCAGCGGGGTATAGATATCCTTCACCTTGCTCATGTCGCTCAGCGTGAAGTCTACATATTTACAATTGACCTTTTTCGGGTCCGTTTTGTATTCTTCATAGTGTATCTTTGCCGTTGATTCTGCCCATGCCTTCATGGCATTGACAAAGTCACCGCCCTTTGCTGCTGCCTTCAACTGCTGGACGAATACCTTATAGTCCGATGCAATGGTTGAGTGACCTGAACCATAATAATAATCGGTGAGGCCGAGGAATTCGGTGATAGACTCCATATTGTTCATGAGGCAGCAGTCGAAGATGAGTGCCTTCAGATGTACGCCAGCCTTCTCAATAGCTGTACGCATCTCTTTATTCGACATTAGTAATTCATCCTGCGTATCATCCTGCATGGCACCACGCATGACGAGACTCTTATCGTAGTCATCACTGACGCTATAAGCACCGCCGTGGTCAGAAATCAACAGAATATAATTCTTGGCAGGAGCCACTTTCTGGCAGTACTTAATGAAATTTGCCAGTGAGTCGGGCTGGTAGATCTGACAATTGGAGCCCTGAGTACCATGCTCAAAGCCACTCAAGTCAAAGCGCTTTTGCTGCATGTTATATCTGTCGGCAGTCAGCTCGAAGCGGTAGCACTGAGCAGCCTTACCACCCCAGACGTGTGAAGGATCGGTTTTTTTCTGTTCATCTAGATTTTTCTGACCAGAATATTTAAACTGCACCATGTAGCGAACATTGGGATCGTTGTTATCAAGAGCATTCAAGGCTTCAATCCAGTTGGCCTCTGTATTTAAGTCCAGGTTGGCACCGCCACAGCTGTAGAACATCACGGTGTAGTCTACAACATCCGTACGGGCGCCGCCATTGCCACCATTGTCATCACTATCAGAGCAAGACACAAAGAACATCGCAGCCAAGAAGGCTACCGATAAATAATAGAATTTCTTCATCTTTTTTCCTTTGATTAGTTATAGTTATATTAGCAAATTATAATATCGTCTGCAAAAATAACAACAAAAAACGAGACTGCCAAATAGCAGTCTCATTTTTTTATCTAAACAATCTGTGATTATTTGAGTTCAGCGAGGTACTTGATAGTGCGAACCATCTGAGAAGTGTAAGAGTTCTCATTGTCGTACCAAGCAACAACCTGTACGAGAGAGTTGCCATCACCCATCTTAGAAACCATTGTCTGGTTAGCGTCGAAGAGTGAACCGAACTTCATACCGATGATGTCGCTGGAAACGAGCTTCTCCTCAGTGTAACCGAAGCTCTCGTTGGTAGCAGCCTTCATAGCAGCGTTGATACCCTCAACAGTAACCTCACCCTTCACAACAGCGTGCAGGATAGTGGTAGAACCTGTAGGAGTTGGAACGCGCTGAGCAGCACCGATCAGCTTACCATTCAGCTCAGGAATAACCAGACCGATAGCCTTAGCAGCACCCGTTGAGTTAGGAACGATGTTCTGAGCACCAGCACGTGCACGCTGAACATCACCCTTGCGCTGAGGACCGTCCAGAATCATCTGGTCACCAGTGTAAGCGTGAACAGTTGTCATGATACCACTCTGGATAGGAGCGAAGTCGTTCAGAGCCTTCGTCATAGGAGCCAGACAGTTAGTGGTGCAAGAAGCTGCAGAGATAACGGTGTCAGCAGGAGTCAGAGTCTTGTGGTTTACATTGTATACGATAGTAGGCAGATCGTTACCAGCAGGAGCAGAGATAACAACCTTCTTGGCACCAGCGGTCAGGTGAGCAGAAGCCTTCTCCTTAGAAGTATAGAAACCTGTGCACTCCAGAACAAC
>JBGUNO010000035.1:0-6893 GCA_045117415.1 Prevotella sp.
GCAAAGTTACGAAAAGTCGAGAGCAAAACAAAAGAATTCATTCTTTTTTTGCCGAGACGGAGTAAGTTCGCCATCATAGTTGGCAAAGTTATAAATAATTGATAATTGATAATTGATAATTGCTAATTATTTTGTAATTTTGTAGCTGTTTTCTGAAAAGGGTCCCATGAGGGAGATAGAACAACATCCATTACAACCGTTCCTGCCTGCCCATGCGAGGATATTGATGCTCGGCAGTTTTCCGCCATCACGGAAAAGATGGTGCATGGATTTTTTCTACCCTAACTTCAACAATGACATGTGGAGAATATGGGGGCTTGTCTGCTTTCAGGACAAAGATCATTTCGTCGACCTGACAAATAAACGTTTTAAGCAAGATAAGATAGAACATTTCTTGAACAAGAAAGGTATTGCCCTCTATGATACGGCATGTGCTGTCGTCAGGACCAAGAATACCGCCTCTGATAAGGATTTGGAAGTGGTGGAGAAGACAGACATTGAGAAATTACTCCAACGGATACCATGTTGTGAGGCAATCGTTACGACTGGGCAAAAGGCGACAGACATCCTCACGGCACATTTCCACATTGCACAGCCTGCTGTGGGGGATTACACGCCCTTCCACTATTCTGACAAGGATATGCGCCTCTATCGAATGCCCAGTAGCTCCCGTGCCTATCCCTTAAGCATAGAGAAGAAAGCAGAGAAATACAAAATTTTATTGAACATTATTAATAACTAAAGATATATGGATAAAAAACTACGTACAGGTTCCCTTTGTGTGCATGCCGGATACAAGGCAAAGAACGGTGAACCGATAGAGTTGCCCATCATCCAGAGTACGACGTTCAAGTATGATGACTCGGACGAGATGGCACAATTATTTGACCTCAAGAAGGAGGGCTATTTCTATACCCGTCTGCAGAATCCCACCAACGATGCAGTAGCAGCGAAAATTGCCGCACTGGAAGGCGGTGTGGGTTGTGTACTGACATCCTCTGGACAGGCAGCCAACTTCTACGCTGTGTTTAACATCTGTCAGGCAGGCGACCATTTCGTGACCTCCAATGAGATATACGGAGGTACCTATAACCTCTTCGGCGTGACCTTGAAGAAACTCGGTATCGAGTGTACCTTTGTTTCTCAGGATGCCAGTGAGGAAGAGATACAGGCAGCCTTCCGTCCGAATACCAAGTTGTTGTTTGGAGAGACCATCTCCAATCCTGGCTGTGCAGTCCTCGACATTGAGAAGTTTGCACGTATCGCCCACAAGAACGGAGTACCTCTCGTTGTCGACAATACTTTCGCGACTCCCGTCAATTGCCGTCCTTTCGAGTGGGGTGCCGATATCGTCACCCACTCTACCACCAAGTATATGGACGGACTTGCCACCCAGGTAGGCGGATGTGTGGTGGACAGCGGTAACTTCGACTGGCTCGCCCATGCCGAGAAGTTCCCCGGTCTGTGTACACCAGATGACTCGTATCATGGACTGACTTATGTGAAGGCATTCGGTAAGATGGGCTTCACCACCAAACTCGTGGCCCAGTTGATGCGTGACCTCGGCAGCATCCCTGCCCCTCAGAACTCCTTCCTGTTGAACATGGGACTTCAGACGCTCCATCTGCGTATGGCACAGCACTGTAGGAATGCCCAAAAGGTGGCTGAATTCCTGCACGACAGTCCGAAAGTGGCATGGGTACACTACTGCGGTCTGAAAGATGATGCCAATTATGAGCGTGGACAGAAATACCTGCCAAACGGTTCATGTGGCGTCATTGCCTTCGGATTGAAAGGTACTCGTGAGACTGCCATCAAATGGATGGACTCCTTGGAGATGATTAACATCGTGACACACGTTGCCGATGCCCGTACCTGTGTACTCCACCCTGCCAGTCATACCCATCGCCAGCTTAGTGATGAACAACTGCGTGAGGCTGGTGTGGCACCCGACCTGATTCGTTTGTCTGTAGGTATAGAGGACGTAGAGGACATCTTGGACGATATTAAACAAGCATTAGACAGAATATAATCATTATCAACCACATAAATAATTAAAAAAGATGTTTCACATTTACGAAGGTTTCCATCTTGTTGATGCTTACCACAAAATGCGTCATCAGAGAAAATATCATCCTGCTGATGGCACTAAACGGGCTATAAAAATCGCGCTGGTAGCCCTAGTCACCCTTTTGCTCTGGAACATGCCTACCGAATGGTACGGTATCCAGGACCTCACCGTCATCCAACAGCGTATCATCGCCATTTTCGCCTTTGCCACACTGATGTGGATCCTCGAGATTGTATCGTCGTGGGCAACGTCCGTTGCCATCATCGTGCTGATGCTGCTTTTCTGTAGTGACAGTGGTATATTACCCATGGTCAACGAAGAGGAGGTAGGAAAGCTGTTGTCATATAAAGGTGTGATGGCGACCTTTGCCGACCCCGTCATCATGCTGTTCATCGGTGGTTTCGTGTTAGCCATTGCCGCTACGAAGACTGGACTGGATGCCCAGTTGGCGAAAGTACTGCTGAAACCCTTCGGTACCAAGAGTGAGATGGTGTTGTTAGGATTCCTGTTAGTGACAGGTCTGTTCTCGATGTTCGTATCAAACACGGCGACTGCCGCTATGATGCTGACCTTCCTGACACCTGTCTTCCGTCAATTGCCTCCTGAGGGCAAGGGACGTATCGCCCTCGCAATGTCTATTCCTGTTGCTGCCAACCTCGGTGGTATGGGAACCCCCATAGGTACACCACCCAATACCATTGCCTTGAAATACCTGAACGATCCTGAGGGCTTGAACATGGGACTCAGCTTCGGACAGTGGATGATGTTTATGTTCCCATTGGTAATCGTGCTGCTGTTCATCAGTTGGCGCATGCTGCTGAAATTCTTCCCCTTCACCCAGAAGACTGTTGAACTGAAGATTGAAGGCGGTATGGAGAAAGGGTTCCATTCTTGGGTTGTCATCGTGACATTCTTTATCACCATCGCTCTCTGGTTGTCCGACCAGTTCACGGGTATCAATGCGAATACCGTCGCCATGATACCGTTTGCCATATTCGCCCTGACGGGTGTCATCAATAAGCGTGACCTGGAGCAAATCAACTGGAGTGTCATCTGGATGGTGGCTGGCGGCTTCGCCTTAGGCTACGGACTGAATGCCTCAGGACTTGCAGCCAACGCTGTGGAGAGCATCCCCTTTGGTGAGTTCTCGCCACTGCTCATCCTCTTGCTCGGCGGTGCCATTTGCTACATCCTGTCCAACTTCATTTCGAATTCCGCTACGGCAGCCTTGCTGATGCCTATCCTCGCCCTCGTCTGCGGTGCAATGGGTGACAAACTGGATCCTATCGGTGGAACGGGTACAGTACTGATTGGCGTTGCCATCGCAGCATCGTCAGCGATGATTCTGCCTATCTCCACACCGCCGAATGCCCTTGCCTTCTCCACTGGCTTCATCAAGCAGAACGATATGGTGAAAGTAGGTACCATCATGGGTATCATCTCGATGGTATTAGGCTTCGGACTGGTTTATCTGATGGGAACATTACATCTTATCTAAGCCAAAGAATTAACAAATTGTAAACTTACAGATAAAATTTTAGGGAATTTTCTTTGCCGTTCAAAGAAAATTCCCTAATTTTGCAGTACAAAAGATTGCAATATGTCAATTAGTAATAAAACCTTAAAACTATGAACGTAGAGAAAATCATGCAGGACCTGGAGAAGAAGCATCCAGGTGAGGCAGAATACCTGCAAGCCGTCCGTGAAGTATTAATCTCCATAGAGGATGTTTACAATCAGCATCCTGAGTTTGAGAAGGCGAAGTTGATTGAGCGCATCGTAGAGCCGGAGCGTATCATCACCTTCCGTGTGCCCTGGACTGACGACAAGGGGGAGGTACATGTAAACCTCGGCTACCGTGTTCAGTTCAACAGTGCCATCGGTCCGTACAAGGGTGGTCTGCGCTTCCACTCTTCCGTGAACCTGAGCATCCTGAAGTTCCTGGGCTTTGAACAGACGTTTAAGAACGCCCTCACGACCCTGCCGATGGGTGGTGGCAAGGGAGGCTCTGACTTCTCCATCCGCGGTCGTTCCGACAATGAGGTGATGCGCTTCTGTCAGGCTTTCATGAATGAACTTTACCGCCATATCGGTCCCGACGAGGATGTACCCGCCGGTGATATCGGTGTCGGTGCCCGTGAAATCGGCTACCTCTTCGGACAGTATAAGAAACTCACCCATCAGTTCCAAGGTGTCCTGACAGGTAAGGGACTGGAATGGGGCGGCTCGAAGATCCGTCCTGAGGCTACCGGTTACGGTGCCTTGTATTTCGTCAATCAGATGTTACAAACTCATGGTCATGACATCAAGGGAAAGACCGTTGCCATCTCTGGTTTCGGCAATGTGGCATGGGGTGCCGCCAAGAAGGCTACCGAGTTAGGAGCGAAAGTCATCACCATCAGTGGTCCTGACGGTTACATCTACGACCCCGCCGGTCTGGATGATGAGAAGATTGAGTACATGCTGGAGTTGCGTGCCAGTGGTAATGATGTTTGTGCTCCCTATGTCGAGGAGTTCGACGGTGCAGAGTTCTTCGAGGGCAAGCGTCCGTGGGAGCAGAAGGCCGACATCTACCTGCCCTGTGCCACGCAGAACGAGCTGAACGGTAGCGATGCTGACCAGATTCTCGCCAACAAACCTATCTGTGTCGCTGAGGTATCGAACATGGGATGCACGGCAGAGGCTGCCGAGAAGTTCATTGCCGCCCACCAGCTCTTCGCACCCGGCAAGGCTGTCAATGCTGGCGGTGTGGCCACCAGCGGACTGGAGATGACGCAGAACTCCATGCGTCTGGGATGGAGCGAGAAGGAGGTGGACGAGAAGCTCCACTATATCATGTCGAGCATCCACGAGCAGTGCGTCAAGTACGGTAAACAGCCTGACGGCTACATCGACTATGTGAAGGGTGCCAATGTCGCCGGCTTCATGAAGGTGGCACACGCCATGATGGCACAGGGCATCGTCTGATGACACCTTATTATATTATAAAGAAGGCTCCCGATGAGGAGCCTTTTTTATTTTTTATGCTTCAATGGTCTGATAGGGAAGGTGAAATACGTATCGGGGAACGGCTCATTCTTCAGTGTGAAGTGCCACCATTCTGTTGGGAAAGGATTGAACCCATGACGGAGCATTGCCTGACGAAGAATCATCCGGTTTTTGAATTGCTCGGCAGTGATACTACGCTGAACAGGACTCTTATGGTTATCACCTGTATACTCGCCCGTCTCGGGATTGCCACAGAAATCTGGATGGCTCTCCGGACCAAACCAGTCGAAGGTACCACCCATATCCAGCTCCTTCTCCGTCGTCATGTCAAACAAAGTCAGGTCGATGGTGGATCCACGAGAGTGACCACTCTTCGCACAGATGTACTGCTGTGGAAAAAGTACATTCTTGTCAAGGTCAGGATAGAAATAACTCTTCATGCGGACATCAGGGATATCCTCCGCCCATCGTACGAAATGGTCAACCGCCTTCTGTGGACGATAAGCATCATAGATTTTCAGACGATAACCCTGTTTGATGACATCATCACTTACTGCGCGCAGGCTATCAGCAGCCTGTCTTGTCAGCAGTGCCGTCGGCTCTTCATAGCCATCGATACGGTCACCTACGAAATTATAGGTACCAAAATAACGGATTTCAAGAATGGCATCAGGTACGACATCCGTCAGCGTCACAAACTGACTAGTGTCATCCGTCGGTATGATCGCTGTCGCTTTATCGCTGTTCTTACAACAGCTGACAAGGAGGATTCCACAGAGGAAGACCAACAATTTCTTCATAGCAATAGGTTTGAAAACATTTACTTCCTTCTCGTGACAATCATCAGATCATGCGTATCCGTGTTGACAGTCTGATTATTGACAGTAGCCCCTACCCTGATCTTTGCCGTGCCATCCTTCAATTTCTTGTCGGCAAGGATGGAGGCTGTATAACGCACACCACTGTTGGGAGCGATACTCTCCACATGCAGGTTAGGTGAGATATACAAGTTTTTATTACCTGTCACGTCATAGACCATCGGTTGTACATCGTAGAGGGTATGACGAGTATAGTTCATAATCTCGAAGGTAATCTGACACTGTTCCCCAGCACGCAGGATACCATCGTGGTTCTCATCAACAAAACGGGCATTACGGATGATGACACGCTCTGGACGGCTCTTGTCGTTAAGACGGTCTCTGGAAGGATCGAAGGTCTTTTCATCATACCTCTTCTGAGCATGTGCGCCCTTCGGACCCGCAATATCAATGTCAATACGGTCATCACCACTGTTAGTAGCATCGAAACCGCTGTCGTTAGAGTGATGAACCTCATGTGGATAATCGTCATCATCATAACGAGAGTGACGCTCAGCCATCCGACGCTCACGATCACGCTTATATGCCTCATACTTCTCTGCCTCCGCTTTGTCAGCCTGTGCACCAATTGCGGCGCCAACAGCAGCGCCACCTGCCATACCGACTATCGTGCCAAGATCACTGCCACGCCAGCCACCAGAGATGCCACCGATGGCAGAGCCCAAGACAGCACCAATAGTTCCGCCTGCAACGGCACCCTGTCCAGTGTAGGTGTTACAACTACTCAGCATCAAGACAGTACCGATAATCCATATTCCACTCTTCTTCATATCACTTCCTTTTTAAAGTTTACGTTGCAAAGTTACATATTTTTCAGAAACCCACAAGGGGTTTTTCCCGAAAAACGATTAGGGGATTCCCTACGAAAAAAGGAGCGGCATCACTGCCGCTCCACACCATATTTATCATCTTTTATTCCTACGAGGGGAATCATTTCTATTTCTTACGACGGTGAA
>JBGUNO010000036.1:0-10290 GCA_045117415.1 Prevotella sp.
TTCCTCCATATCCCGATTTGCCTGAGTCTGTTGACTAAGACTATAAGCAAGATACGCCACACCAGCTACCAGCAAAACGATAACCGCTGTGAGAACAGATATGATTCTTTTATTCATCTTATTATATTTAAAAACGGTGCAAAGATAGGATATTTCAGTAAAATAACAAAGATTTTTTGTTTATATCTATTGGAAGTTTAAGATTTATTTCATATATTTGCAAAATAATAGAACTAGGAAACGATAGCCTATGGATAAACATAGTTTCTGGTATAGGGCTTTCGACCTTTACTATGATGGATTTCGGAACATGCGACTTGGGAAAACGCTATGGACGATTATCCTTATTAAACTGTTTGTTATTTTTGTTATCCTGAAAATATTCTTCTTTCCCAACTTCCTGAAGACTCACGCTGAGAAAGGCGGAGAGTCCGAATTCGTAGCTACGGAGATGATAGAACGAGCAAATCAATAATTTAAAATCATACGGATATGAATGACTTATTATTAAACATTGACACAGGTGCCATCAACTGGGCGAGAGCACAGTTTGCCCTGACAGCCATCTATCACTGGCTGTTCGTACCCCTGACATTGGGACTTGCCGTCATCATGGGTATTGCAGAGACCTGCTACTACCGTACAAAGAAAACGTTCTGGAAAGACACGGCTAAGTTCTGGCAGAGACTTTTCGGTATCAATTTCGCCATGGGTGTCGCAACGGGTATCATCCTCGAATTTGAGTTTGGTACCAACTGGAGTAACTACTCTTGGTTTGTGGGTGACATTTTTGGTGCCCCCCTTGCCATTGAGGGTATCCTCGCCTTTTTCATGGAGTCCACCTTCGTTGCCGTCATGTATTTCGGATGGAATAAGGTTTCGAAAGGATTCCACCTCGCCTCCACCTGGCTCACAGGCTTGGGAGCCACCATCTCGGCATGGTGGATTCTCGTTGCCAATGCCTGGATGCAACATCCTGTGGGCTGCGAGTTCAATCCTGATACGATGCGTAACGAGATGGTCGACTTCCTTGCTGTGGCATTCTCCCCCTTTGCTGTGGGAAAGTTCTTCCATACCGTCATCTCCGCATGGATTATCGGTGCCGTCTTTGTGGTTGCCGTATCCTGCTGGTACCTGATGAAGAAACGTGAGCTTCGTCTTGCCAAAGAGAGTATTAAGATCGCTGCTGTCGTAGGACTCATAGCCTCACTAGGGGCTGCCTTTACCGGTCATATCAGCGGACAGCAGGTCGCCGAATACCAGCCTATGAAGATGGCTGCCATTGAAGGACTGCTCGACGGAGGCACAGAACAGGGACTTGCCATCATTCCTGGCGTGGAGGTTCCCTATGCCCTCAGTATGATGGCGACAAACGACCCCAAGGGATATGTCCCTGGTATCAAAGACATCCTGAATGGCTTTACCACACCCGATGGAAAGAAAGAGCCCTCCATCGACGAGAAAATCGAACGGGGTAAAAAAGCTATCACCGCCCTCGCCGCTTACCGCAAAGCGAAGAAAGAGGGTGTTAGTCAAGAAATGTCCAATTCCCAATTGGCAATCATCAATTCCAATATGCAGTATATGGGCTATGGCTATGTGAAGGACAAGAAAGATATTGTGCCTCCAGTAGCCATCAATTTCTGGGCTTTCCGTGTCATGGTGGGAATGGGATGCCTCTTCATTCTCTTTTTCGGTGTCCTGACACTGATCGTCTACAGGATCCCATATATCACCATCATCACCCGACGGTTACTTGCCACCTTTGGAATCATCCCTGAGACAGAAGCCGACAATAACGATATTGCCGGACTTCCTGCATGGCACTATTGGTTTGCCATCTTGCTCGTCCCACTGGCATATATTGCCTCGGAGAGCGGTTGGCTGGTTGCCGAGTTCGGACGTCAGCCATGGACTATTCAGGACATGTTGCCTACCTGGGTCGCAGTCAGTGACATCAATGGCAATGCCGTTGCCCTTACCTTCTTCCTGTTCCTCTTCCTCTTCACACTCATGCTTGCTGTAGAAATCAGCATCCTCTTGAAGCAGATTAAAAAAGGACCAGAGTATTCTGTTGAAAGCTGATAGTTGATAGTTGAAAGTTGAAAGTTATGATTACCTATAGTTTCTTACAGCATTACTGGTGCTTTGTAGTAGCACTGCTTGGCGCCTTGTTAGTTTTCCTGCTCTTTGTTCAAGGAGCCAACTCTTTGGCAGGCAGCCTTGGATATACAGAAGAAGGTCGTCGACTCGTCTATAACTCCACGGGTCGTAAATGGGAGTTTACGTTTACCACCCTCGTCACTTTTGGTGGAGCGTTTTTCGCTTCCTTCCCCCTCTTCTATTCTACCTCATTTGGAGGAGCTTATTGGCTATGGATGCTTATTCTGTTCACTTTTGTGCTACAAGCTGTCAGCTACGAGTTCCAGAACAAGATAGGCAACTTCCTCGGTCCCAAGACATTCCAATTCTTCCTGACCCTGAATGGTATTGTAGGACCATTACTCTTAGGCGGTGCTGTCGCTACCTTTTTTGAGGGAAGCAATTTCATTATTGCCAAGGACAACCTGATTGACACCGGCTCGTTTACACCTATTATCAGTCGCTGGGCAAACGCCTCTCACGGACTGGATGCCTTGCTCAATCCATGGGTACTGGTCTTCGGCTTTGCCGTGGTTTTCCTTGCCCGCATTCTGGGTATTCTCTATGTAATGAATAATATCAACGATGAGGACATCCGCAGCCGAGGCAGTGTACGCCTCCTCGGCGCCGCTGTGCCATTTCTCATCCTTTTCGTTGCCTACCTCGTTCATCTGTTGTTGAAAGACGGTTATGCCTGGAATCCAGAGACGGGAGTCATCTTCATGGAACCTTATAAGTATTTCCACAATCTCATGGACATGTGGTATCTCCTCATTTTATTATTGATCGGTGTGATTCTCGTGCTCTTTGGTATTGGAAAGACGATGGTCTCGAAGGACTATATTGGAGGCATCTGGCCTGCCGGTATCGGCACAGTCCTCACCGTACTAGCACTTTTGCTCTGTTCGGCATGGAACCATACTGCATATTATCCATCAACGGCAGACCTTCAGTCGTCATTAACACTTGCCAACTCATGCAGCAGTGAGTTTACGCTGCGTACCATGTTCTATGTCTCCCTACTTGTCCCATTTGTTCTTGCCTATATCGTCTATGCATGGTATGCCATTGATAAGAAGAAACTCGACAAACAGGATATTATTGACGATCATGCTTATTAAAACAGGACAATTATGACACCAACAGAACAACGTAACCAACGGCTAGGTACTAAGATGATCCAACATCTGGAGCGCCGCCATTTTGAAGCATACTATTGTGCCACAGGCAAAGAAGCTGCAAAGAAAGTCAATGAACTGATTCCAGACGGTAGCAGTGTCACATGGGGTGGCACCATGACCATCCGCGACCTTCAGATTCCACAACTATTGAAAGAACGTGGCACACTTGATGTTTGGAATCGAGACCTGGTGGAGACTGCGGAGGAGAAGCAAGAGATGTACTATCGCGCTTTTCATGCAGACTATTACCTCTCATCGGCTAATGCTATCTCCGAGGATGGTGTTATCGTAAATATTGACGGTAATGGCAACCGTGTCGCTGCCATCACATGGGGACCGAAACATGTCATCTTTGTGGTGGGCATGAATAAGGTGACGCAGGATGTGGAGTCTGCACTCAAACGGGCGAGGAGTACGGCAAGCCCCACCAATGCCGCTCGTTTTGACATCAACACTCCATGCCAAATAGATGGTATATGCCATAACTGCAACTCTCCACAGAGTATCTGTAACTACGTTCATTTTCTTCGTAATAGCAGTAAACCGGGACGCATCATTGTCATTTTGGTGGGTGAAAATTTAGGTTATTAGCCTATTTATTTGTACCTTTGTCGTCCAAATGATAGTTTGTATTGCAGAGAAGCCCAGTGTGGCGAAGGACATAGCCCGTATTATCGGAGCCACCAGCAGCCACGACGGCTATATGGAAGGTAATGGTTATCAGGTGACATGGACGTTCGGTCATCTATGTACATTGAAAGAGCCTCATGACTACACACCAATGTGGAAGTCATGGAGTCTGTCATCACTGCCTATGATACCAGAGCGCTTTGGTATCAAACTCATCGACCAACCGAGTATCAAGAAACAGTTTGCTATTATAGAGAGTCTCATGCAGAAGGCTGACCGTATTGTCAACTGCGGTGATGCCGGACAGGAAGGAGAGCTCATCCAGCGTTGGGTGATGCAGAAGGCTGGTGCCAAGTGTCCTGTCAGTCGTCTGTGGATATCGTCGATGACGGATGAGGCTATCAGTGAGGGATTTACTCAACTGAAAGACCAGGCAGACTATCAGCCACTCTATATGGCGGGACTCTCCCGTGCCATAGGTGACTGGCTCTTAGGCATGAACGCCACCCGTCTCTACACCTTGAAATACGGACAGAACAGACAGGTGCTGAGTATCGGACGAGTACAGACCCCCACCCTCGCATTGATCGTCAATCGCCAGAAAGAGATAGAGAACTTCAAGCCGGAGCCATATTGGGTACTTGCCACCGTTTATCGCGATACGACATTCACGGCGACTAAAGGGAAATATACCTCCAAGGAGGAAGGAGAACAGGCTTTCGCTACCATCGAGGGTAAGCCTTTCATTGTGACAAAAGTAGAAAAGAAAGAGGGAAAAGAACTACCTCCCCAGCTTTACGACCTTACCTCCCTGCAAGTTGACTGTAACCGTAAGTTCGGGTTCTCCGCAGAGATGACCCTCAACCTCATCCAGTCGCTCTACGAGAAGAAATACACCACCTATCCCCGTGTGGATACACAATATCTCTCTGACGACATCTACCCCAAATGTCCGCAAACACTCAACGGTCTTTACCAGACGAAGTTTGCTGGTATTGCGTCCTATGCTGAGTTTATCAAACCCATTGGCGGTAAGGCATTGAAAAAGTCGAAGCGTGTCTTCGACACCTCGAAGGTGACCGACCACCATGCTATTATCCCGACTGGTGTCATACCACAAGGACTATCAGATGCGGAGCAGAAGGTGTTCGACCTCGTGGCAAGACGCTTCATCGGTGTCTTCCTGCCCGATTGTAAGTTCTCGACGACGACGGTATTAGGAGAGGTGGACGAGATAGAGTTCAAGGTGACGGGCAAAGAGATCCTGGAGCCTGGATGGCGAGTCGTCAGAGAGAAAGCCTCAGAGAGCTCCGAGTCCTCTGAGAACTCGGAGAACTCCGAGAAAAAAGACGATGAGGAGCGCACCCTCCCTACCTTTGTCAAAGGTGAGACAGGCGTCCACCAGCCAACCCTTACGGAGAAATGGACGACACCTCCACCTTATTATAATGAGGCTTCTCTACTCCGTGCCATGGAGACAGCGGGCAAGTTTGTGGAGGATGAGACGCTCCGTGCTGCCATGAAGGAGAATGGTATTGGACGTCCTTCCAGTCGTGCCAGTATCATCGAGACCCTCTTCAAACGCCATTATATCAAAAGGGAACGTAAACGTCTGGTAGCAACACCTACTGGTATCGAACTCATCGAGCTGATTCGCGAGGAACTGCTCAAGAGTTGTGAGCTCACAGGTATCTGGGAGAAAAAACTGCGTGACATCGAACACCAGAAATACGATGCAGGACAGTTTATCCAGGAGTTGAAAGAACAGGTTACCGCCATCGTCACTGATGTGATGCACGATCCTAGCAACCGTCGCATCACCGTCATGCCCCCTGAAGAGGAACAGAAAAAGAAAAAGAAGAAGGATTAATAGCTACATCCTATAGGAAATATTTTAATCCTTATTTACAGTCTCATTGAAGCGATCGAGGAGCCATTGCTTCTGTTCGGCAATGGTCATATGACTATTGTCGAGTTCAATGGCATCATCGGCTTTACGCAGGGGAGACACCTCACGGTGGGAGTCGATATAGTCACGTTCCTGTACGTTCTTGAGGATCTCGTCGTAGTCAGCATCCATCCCTTTCGCCTTCAGTTCGTCATATCGACGCTGGGCACGAACCTCGGCAGAGGCAGTGACATATATCTTCAATTCTGCATGAGGAAACACAGTTGTTCCGATATCACGACCGTCCATCACCACACCCTTGTCCTTACCCATCTGTTGTTGCTGTGCCACCATTGCCTCACGGACAAAACCAAGAGTGGCAATAGGGCTGACACGACTGCTGACCTCCATCGTACGGATATCGTTCTCTACGAGTTCACCATTCAGATAAGTGTCTGGTCGACCTGTCTCTGGATTGAACTTAAACGAGATGTTAATCTCTGGCATACGACGACGGAGTTCCTCCTCATCAATAGTGACTCCTGACTCCTGACTCCTGTCTCCTGACTCCTTAAAAATACCATGACGCAATGCATACAATGTAACACTACGGTACATCGCACCCGTGTCCACATAAACATAACCCACCTCACGGGCAAGGTCTTTTGCCATAGTACTCTTACCACAGGAAGAGTGACCATCAATAGCTATAGTAATCTTTTTCATCTATTATCGATTTTTCGTTATAACGAGTAGGTCGCATTAATCAATATCGATGATGCGGAGACATGGTATTTCGCATAAGCCACATTGAGTTTGAAACGCTTAAGTGACAATCCTGCTCCGACAGAAAGTCCTGCTCCATGACTGGAGCTGCTATCACCATCACTGACTTTCATCTCATCACGACGACGGAAGTTATAACCTCCCGCAATATATATCTTTTCACCTATGAACACATCGACACCGAATGCCACATGCTGGATAAAACTGGTATCCCAGCGATTGAGACGGGAGAGGGTGGCAGAAAAGCGTATAGGTGCGGCATTCAATCGCTTGGAGACACCTATCAACAAATCCAAGGGAATCTTCTCGTACTCATCTTGATAAGCCTTTACCTGTCCTCCAAGGTTCTTTGCCACAGCAGATATCGACCATCCTCGCTCCTCGTCATAGTAGTTCAGTCCTAAGTCGGAAGCGATACCGATAGAGTTATAACTTGCTATTGATGAGGAGATAAAACGTAAGGTAACACCACCACTCCAACGGTTACTGAGCAGATAGGCGAATGTACCAGCCACCGAAATATCCTTGGCAGAGAAGGTTCCTAACTCGATATTGTCAGGTGTCATCTCTTTCATGCTGCCATAGTTCATATACTGTGCACTAACACCCCATGTAGCACGCTCGCCCCAAGCCTTGACAAAAGAGGCTGATGCCGTCTTGGCTCCCTCCATATAAGTCATGAAGTTGAGGTTGATACTCTTGTCTGCAGTATTACAGATCAAGGCAGGATTATGGAAGATCAAGGTAGGATCGTCATCGTCAATCGTGATATTGTCACCACCCAGAGCCGCCACATGGGCACTGACAGGCAGTCGCAGGAAAGTGAAGACTTCCTGACTCTCCTGCGCATTCATCATGAGCGTGAAAAGGACACCGAAAAGGGCAAAAACGACTTTTTTCATCTAATAATTCCTAAATTCAGCGCAAAGATACTGCTTTTTTCAAAATCTCTGGCTAACTTTGCAAATTAATAACGCACAATATTTGTATTTATTGCCAACGACATGGAACAAAAGAAGTCGCCACAGGCTGATATGGAACAACAACGCACCACAGGATTCCTTCTGGGATTGGTATTGGTGCTTGCCTTGCTCTTTGTCGCTTTGGAATGGAATAGTGTGGAATCAGTTGAGGACGATGCGACACTTGACCTGAACGAATTAGTGCACGAGGACGAGATGATTCCCATGTCGATAGAGGAACAACTTGCCCAGTTGGAGCCTGACAAGTCACAACCTAAAGAGGCGGAGCAACTGCGTATCGTGGATGATAACGTGGAGTTACAACCTCAAGAGGAACAAGTGGCTGAGGCAGAAGGTGAAGGAGAGGATGAGATGCTGCTGAAGGAACTACAAGGCGAGGAGGAGCCTAAGGCTATAGCCCCAATGGGTATCGACCCAGAGGATAACCCATTGAAATTCCGCTTGGTGGAGGACCTCCCTCAATATCCTGGCGGTGCCGTGGAATTCATGAAATGGTTGACAAAGAATCTGCAATACCCCAAGCTTGCCCAAGTAAAGAAAACACAAGGGAAAGTCATTGCCCATTTCTATGTAGAAAAAGACGGTTCTATTACAGGACTCAAAATCGTACAATCGCTCTCCAGGGAGTGTGACAAGGAGGCTTTGCGAGTCTTGGGCATGATGCCTAACTGGCAACCTGGTGTGCAAAACGGTCAACCTTGTCGTACGAAAGTCTGTATACCTATTGTATTTAAATTATAAAGCTATGATAAAGACATCCCATGACATTCTGAAGTCTGTCAATGACTTCCTAGACCAACTTCCCTATGAGCGGAAGCCCCAGTCCCTATACGACCCTATCCGTTATGTATTGTCAATCGGCGGTAAGCGCATCCGTCCTGTTCTAATGCTAATGGCATATAACCTTTATCACGAGGAGCCGGAGACCATCCTAATGCCTGCCTGTGGACTGGAGACTTACCACAACTATACGCTGTTACATGACGACCTGATGGACAATGCAGACCTCCGTCGTGGTCATGAGACGGTACATAAGCACTGGAATGCCAATAAAGCGATTCTCTCTGGTGACTCTATGCTGGTACTTGCCTATCAGCGTATCGCACAAGTACCCTCGGACAAGCTAGAGGCTGTCCTCGAATGTTTTACAGAAACGGCACTGGAAATCGGCGAGGGGCAGGAGTACGATATGGCATTTGAGACTCGCAACGATGTTTGTGAGGAAGAGTATATTGAGATGATTCGCCTGAAGACTTCTGTGTTACTTGCCTGTGCCACGAAGATTGGTGCCATCCTTGCTGATGCGCCAGAAAAGGATATCGTCAACCTGTATAAGTTTGGCGAGCAGTTAGGACTTGCCTTCCAGTTGCAGGATGATCTGTTGGATGTCTATGGAGACCCTAAGGTTTTTGGCAAAGCTATAGGTGGTGATATCGTCTCCAACAAAAAGACCTATATGCTTATCAATGCCTATAACCGTGCAGACACCAAACAGCGTGCGGAACTGACTCGCTGGATAAAGGCGAAGACTTTCAATCGAGAAGTGAAGGTAGCTGCCGTCACACGTCTCTATGATGAAATTGGTATCCGTCAGCTTTGTGAGGAGAAGATTAACTATTATTTCCTACAGGCTGCGCTGTGTCTGGAGAAAGTGAATGTTCCCGAGGAGCGTAAACTGGCTCTCCGCCAGTATATGGACGAGCTCTTGCATCGCAACAAATAAGTTTATCGCCCAATGTCAACAGTCCAATATATTGATACTCATTGTCACTTGGATGGCGAGGAGTTCCGCAACGATTTGGACGCTATCGTTCAACGAGCCCGTGAAGCTGGTTGTGCTAAGATTTTCGTACCTGCCATCGACCTCCCGTCGTGCCAGACAGTAATGGAGGTATGCAACCGATATCCTGACTATGCCTATCCGATGCTCGGTCTCCATCCGGAGGAAGTGAAGGCGAATTGGCGTGAAGTATTATCAGCTATTAGCAACTGGCTGTTAGCAGTTAGCCAAGAGCCAAAAGCTAATTGCCAAAAGCCTCTTGCCATCGGCGAAGTTGGTTTGGACTTTTATTGGAGTCGTGAGTTTGAACAGGAACAATTGGAGGCTTTCGAGGAACAGGTACGCTGGTCTGTGGAGACTCGTCTCCCCCTGATGATACACTGTCGGAAGGCACAGAATGAGATGGTTAATATATTAAAAAGGTATGCACGAGAACTTCCTGGTGGTGTATTCCACTGTTTCACAGGCAATGAGGCAGAGGCACGCCAACTGTTGGAGTTCGACAACTTCGTGTTGGGTATCGGTGGTGTTCTCACCTTTAAGAAGAGTCATCTACCAGAAGTGCTGCCTGCCTGCGTTCCCTTGGATCGTATCGTCTTGGAGACAGATGCTCCTTATATGGCACCTGTTCCGATGCGAGGGCAACGCAATGAACCTGCCTTTATCCGTCATGTCATTAAGAAGTTGGCAGAGGCATATGAAATCACAGAGGAAGAGATTTGCAGACAGACTAATGAAAACATAGCACACATTTTCTTCCCATAAAATTTGGCTAATTGCTTATTTTTATCTACCTTTGCATCCGCTTACAACAAGGAGAGGTGCTCGAGTGGTTGAAGAGGCACGCCTGGAAAGCGTGTAACCGGCAAAACCGGTTCGCAGGTTCGAATCCTGTTCTCT
>JBGUNO010000037.1:0-20336 GCA_045117415.1 Prevotella sp.
GCTGAAGGAAAGTAAAGGCAATGTGACCATGGGCGAACTGAGCAACTATGTCAAGGAGCAGGTGAAGCGCTACTCCATAGTTGAGAATGGTAAGAGCCAGACACCATCGGTGATGACCTCGGATAATCTTAAAACGACTTGGGAGTCAATGAAGATAGAATGATATAATAATCCAATTATGAAGAAATCAATCATTATCATCATCATCCTTTCTGTCATGACAGTCGTACAGGCTGCAGAACCTTGGCAGAAAGGAGGTTTTGAAACTCGTCAGTACAGAAATCTGTTCGTGGAGATGGGTTACTCACCTCAGGCTGTCGAGGCGAAGTTGCAAGAGGTATTCAACGATGTATTCTACGGTCCCAACAAGGTCTATTTTGAGGTAGGCGACACGATGGGTTATATCTCCGATGTCAAGAACCACGATGCACGTACCGAGGGAATGTCGTATGGTATGATGATTGCCGTCCAGATGGGTAAGAAGGATATCTTCGACCGTCTGTGGCGATGGAGCAAGAAATACATGCAGCATCAAGACGGTATCCGCAAAGGATATTTTGCCTGGAGTTGTAAGACGGACGGTACCCATAATGCAGAAGGGGCTGCTTCCGATGGTGAGTTGTATTTCATCACCTCCCTGATATTTGCCTCCAACCGCTGGGGCAACGATACAGGCATCAACTACTTGGCAGAGGCACAGCATATCCTCAACTGCATCCAGCCGAAGGAGTATGAGCCAGAGGCAAGACCAGGCAGTTTTGGTGGCTTTGGCTTCGGTCCACAGCAAGAAGGTCCGCAGAAGATGTATCTCATCGACCCTGAGACAAAACTCATCACCTTTACGCCTGACGGTTTCGGACAGCGTTTTACAGACCCGTCCTACCATATCCCAGCCTTCTATGAGGTATGGGCACGATGGGCTAATGACGGACGTGCCGACTACTGGAACGAGTGTGCGACAAAGTCGCGTGAGTTCCTGCACAAAGCCATCAATGAGAAGACAGGTCTGAATCCTGACATGTGCCAGTATGACGGTTCACTGATGCAGATGCCCCGTTTTCCGCAGCGTCCCGGACAACCACAGCAACCACAAGCTGCTCCTCGCCGTTGGGGCAATGATAACTTCCGCTATGACTCCTGGCGTGTGCCGATGAATATCGCACTCGACTATGAATGGAGTTGTGCCGATCGTGAATGGCAACAGCAATACGGAGAGAAGCTCCAGAACTTCCTGTATCAACAAGGTGTGAATACTTATGTCGACCAATACCGTGTAGATGGAACGTTACCTGAGGGTGATGAGATTCTGCAGGCTGGCGGTTTCCGTAAACTGCGCCATTCCATCGGACTGGTAGCCACTGCCGCAGCTGCCTCCGTCATGTGCCATCATGCTAAGAGCAAGGAATTCGTTGATGCTTTCTGGAATGCGAAACACGAGCCTTTCGAGGACGGGTATTTCGATGCTTATTATGACGGTCTGTTGCGTCTCTTCGCCTTCATGCACCTGAGTGGCAACTACCGTGTCATCTTCCCACAGCATCAGATACCGCTCGTCTATCAGGAAGAACATACCGGTAAGGCTTTCCCTGCTCCTGCTATGCCTGGCTATGATCAACTGCCCGAGTGCCGTGAACTACCAGACCCGTTAGCATGGAGTAACGGACAGGGCTTCGTCAGTAACTTCAGTGAATGGGAGCGTCGGCGTAGTGAGATAGCGGCAGAGATACAACACTATGAAATCGGGGAGAAACCTGCCGTCGACCCGAAGGACATCCACGCACGGATGGACGGAGACACCCTCATCGTCGATGTAACTGTCAATGGCGAAACGCTCACGCTGCGCTCCGCCATCCATTACCCCAAGACCGGCAAGGCACCCTATGCCCTGATGATCGGTACCAGTATGCTCAGTCTGCCCAAGCCGCTCTTCGAGGACCGTCCCATCGCCACGATGACGTTCCATGAGGCACAGGTGAACGACTACTCCCAATGGCGGCCGCATCACGACCGGGGCGAGCATCCCTTCGACCGCCTCTATCCCCATCTGAAGGACAACGGTGCCTATAGTGAATGGGCATGGGGAATGAGTCGCCTCATCGACGGACTCCAGCAACTGGGAGAGGAGAAGACGAAGATAGACATGCAACATATCGGGGTCAGCGGTTGTTCCTATGCCGGAAAGATGGCACTTTATTGTGGCGCCTTCGACGAGCGTATCGCCCTCACCATTGCCCAGGAACCTGGTGGTGGCGGTGCTGCAGCGTGGCGTAAGTCACATGAGTCGAAAGAGAAGGTGGAGGATATTGACAAGACAGATTATCACTGGTTCCTCCAGAGTCAGTATGATACGTTCCGCGGTGACTCTGTCTACCGTTTACCTTACGACCAGCATGAACTTTGTACGATGGTCTGTCCGCGTGCCCTGTTACTTATCGGTAATCCAGACTATCCTTGGCTTTCTGATCCAGCCATGCTTGCCTCAGCAATCGCTGCACGCAAGGTTTGGCAGCAGTTTGGCATTGAAGACCGGATGGGGTATTCCATCGTAGGAGGACATCACCATTGCATGCTCCCTGAGCGTCAATACCCTGAAGTTGAAGCATTCATTGACAAGTTTTTGTTAGGGAAAAAAACTGACACCAAAGACATACAAATTACGGTGTTAGACCAGTAATAAAGCATTTTCCATTCTTTTGCATATGTATCTTAAAAGTTTTCGAATTGTAACATCTTCCATTTGTGGTACATTTCATAAACTACGTGTTACGTTCTGTAAACACCTGTTAACATTCTTTTTGTAATTTTGCGGCGTCAATAACGCTTCGTGTGAAGTTCATGAATATTAACCTATTTATATTTAATAATTAACTAATTTAATCTATTATGTGGAACTTTAAAAAGTTACAAAAAACTTTTGCAGCGCTGTTCCTGCTCTGCATGATTCCTCTTGGGATGAATGCTCAGACCGTAAAGGGAACAGTCAGCGACGAGTCTGGCGAGCCTATCATTGGCGCTACCGTCAAAGTACTGGGAAGCAATGAAGGTGCGATTACCGATTTCGACGGTAATTACAGCGTCAAAGCTGCCTCAGATGCCACATTGAACTTTTCCTATGTGGGTTATGTATCCCAACAGGTAAAAGTGGGTGGCAAAACTACTGTTAATGTAACCTTAACAGAGGACAACACCACGTTGAACGACGTAGTTGTCATTGGTTACGGTACGATGAAGAAAAAGCTGGTGACAGGTGCCACTGTTCAGGTGAAGGGTGAAGACATCGCCAAGCTGAACACCACCAACGCACTGGAAGCTATGCAGTCTAGCACACCTGGTGTACAGATCACGCAGACATCTTCACAGCCTGGTAAGGGCTTCAAGGTGTACATCCGTGGTATCGGTACCACAGGTAACGCTGCACCTCTCTACGTGATCGACGGTGTAGCCGGCGGTAGCCTCGACGGTATCAACACCAACGATATCGAGAGCATTGATATCTTGAAGGACGCTGCTTCGGCAGCCATCTACGGTTCACGTGCCGCTAACGGTGTCATCCTCGTGACCACCAAACAGGGTAAGGCTGGTAAGGTCGAGATCAGTTATAACGGTGCCATTGGTTGGTCCAATGTCTACAAGCGTCCGCAGCTGCTCAATGCCAGCCAGTACATGAAGATTATAGACGAATACACCTTCAACACTTCTGGTCAGACGATGGATTGGGCAGGTTTCGTGCCACAGGACATTCTTTCCAAGGTTAACAGTGGTTGGACAGGTACCGACTGGTGGGGCGCATTCGTCAACAAGAATGCCGTCCAGCACAACCATTCTTTAACGCTGACCGGCGGTTCTGACAGATCTAAATTCATGATGTCTTATGGTTATACCGGTAACGAGGGTATCATGGGTGCCGACAAGGCTTCTTACTACAAGCGTCACACTATCCGTTTGAACAGTGACCACGTACTTTATCGTGTTAAGGATTTAGATGTGATTACCATTGGTGAGAATATCTCTATCGGTTATACAAAGAGCCACGACCTGGCAGAGGACGGCATGTACTGGAGCTATATCCACAGCCTGCTTCAGACTTCTCCTCTCATGCCACAGTACGCTGAAAATGGTGAGAACTATACTTATCAGGATTTCAACGGTAATGTTACTTACGGTCAAGGCTGGAACTCTTCTTTGTTCAGCAACCCATGGGAGAACCTCCAGAAGGGTGGTTTCAACTCTATGGCAGAAAGCCGCAGCATTAACACCAATGCCACTGCCTTCATGGTTATCCAGCCCATCAAGGGTCTGAAATGGCGTTCTCAGTTCAACTACTATTGGGGTTCTGGTTCATATCGCAGCTATGGTGAGCCACGCTCTTCCGGTTATGGTAATGCTACAACAACCGTATATACTGCTAGCCAAAGCTCTTGGTTGAATACCAACTGGTCTATTGAGAATACCGCTAGCTATGAGTTCCCCATCTTCTCAGGTCATAAGATCACTGCTATGGTGGGTCAGAGCTTCCAGAGCAGCGCTTGGAGTTTTAATGTCGGCGGTTCCAACAAGGTTAACTGGGGCGAGCAACTCGCAACCCTGAAGGGCTGGGATTCTGCTTGGCTTTCAAACTTCAAATTGGAGAATATTACCGATGTTTCTTTGACTGGTAACCCAAATGATGAGGAGTATCTCTCTTCTTGGTTCGGTCGTGTATCTTGGGACTGGAATGAGACCTACATGGCTACCTTTACTTTACGTCATGACGGTTCAAGTATCTTCACTGACGGTAAGCGCTGGGGTACTTTCCCATCTGTATCTGCAGGTTGGGTAGTCACCAACGAGAAGTTCATGCAGAAGACCAAGAGCTGGCTCGATTTCTTCAAAATCCGTGCAAGCTGGGGACAGAACGGTAACAAGGATATCTCCAAGTACCAGTATCTTGCTACTATCGCCCTGTCTGGCACTGCAAACGACAGCGGTTACAAGTTTGGCTCTGATACAGAGACTTCTACCTCTGGTACTCCGAAGACCGGTGCTTACGCTAACATCGTACCAAATCCTGACCTGACTTGGGAAACTTCTGAGCAGATTGACTTCGGTTTCGATGCTCGTTTGTTGAACAGCCGTCTGGGTGTAAACTTCGACTGGTATAGAAAGACCACGAAGGACTGGCTGATTGGCGGTCAGATGGTTTCTATCTACGGTACCAATCCTGCTGCCATCAATGGTGGTGACGTACGTAACACGGGTGTCGAGCTCGCTCTCACCTGGAACGATAAGATCGGTAAGGACTTCCGTTACAATGTTGGTGTGAACTTCACCACCCAGAGTAACAAGGTAACCCGTATCGCCAACGACAACGGTTATATCAATGGTCCTAGCGGCGTTCTCTCACAGGGTACTGAGTACATCTACCGTGCAGAGGAAGGCAAGCCCATCGGTTACTTCTACGGTATGTCATACAGCGGTATCTGGCAGAACCAAGATCAGATTGACGCAGCACGTAAAGCTGGCAAGGCCGTTCTTGACGGTGCACAGCCCGGTGACTGTATCTGGGATGACTGGAACGGTGATGGTGTGATTACCTATGCAGAAGGTGCTGATTGTGACCGTCACGAAATCGGTAACCCGAATCCTGACGTGCTCCTTGGTGTCAACCTCAGCTGCACATGGAAAGGCTTCTCATTTGCTGTAGAAAGCTTTGGTGCATTCGGTCAGCAGATTATGCGCTCTTACCGTTCATTCAGTGATGCTCCTTACCAGAACTATGACACTACAATTCTGAACCGCTGGCATGGTGAGGGTACCTCAAACTTCCAGCCTCGCATCACAAGTACTGGTAGTGAGAACACCAACTGGGTATCTATCCGTTACATGGAGAATGCCGACTTCTTCAAAATTAAGAACGTGAAGCTGGGTTACGACTTCAAGAACATCTGGAAGTCTTGCCCATTCCAGAAGCTCGAGCTCTATGTTCAGGCTCAGAATCTCTACACATTTACCAGTTACACCGGTCTCGATCCTGAGGTGGGTAACTCTGCTGGTGGCAATGGTTGGGCTTCCGGTATCGACCTTGGTCTGTACCCGCCATCTCGCACTTTCCTGATTGGTGCAAGTATTAAATTCTAATTCGATAATAAGTTATGAAGAAATATATTTTATCAGTGTTGACTGTCTTGTCAGCAACCTTGTTTATTTCCTGTAACGACGCGCTGGATACTGATCCGCGTGTAACAGAGATGACCGGGGCCACTTTCCCTGGTAAGCCTGCTGATGTGGAGGCGTTGTTATCAGCAACCTATAGTATCATGTGTACGATGGGTGGTGGAGATAACAGTGGTATATTGAACAATCCTTTCTACTGGTGGTCACTCATGTCGGATGACTGCTACGGAAGTGGCGGTTTGCAGGACAATGTAGCAAAGTCGTTGCATCACTTCACAACGGCAAGTGCTAATCAGTATGAGTATGACTTCACCCTTCTGTATGGTGGTATCTCACGTGCCAACAACATTATCGAGACTATCGACAACGTGGCTTGGACTTCTGACCAACAGGCACAGCGTAACCAACTTCTCGGTGAGGCATTCTTCATGCGTGGTCTCTATTACATGTGGCTCTCCCAGTTGTACGGTGATGTGCCCCTGATTACTGCTTCCGTTATTACTGCTGAAATGCAGGTACAGGCGAGCGCAGAGGAGGCCATCTATCCTCAGATTATCTCTGACTTTGTATCTGCAAAGAACCTGATGAAGCCCGAAAGAGCCAACGGTTCTGGTCATGCTGACAAGTACTGTGCCGAGGCTTTCCTCGCCCGTGCATATATGTTCTGGGCAGGTTTCTACAAGAAGGCAGGCGAGCTTAAGAATGGTGCTCCTGACATTACTCTGGTAGAGGGACAGGAAGGCTGCCCAGGCGGTAACCTTACCAAGACGGATGTTGTCAACGCCTTGAGGGATATCGTTGCAAACGGTGGCTATACCCTCCGTCCGGACTTCCGTTCGCTCTGGCAGTACTCTAACAGCTATCTGTTGAAGGAGGCACTTGACGGTAAAGGACATGCCTATAAGTTCATTGCAGACATGAATGAGGCGGACTGCTTCGACAAGCCCGGTAACGGTAACGGCAACACGGAGGAGCTCTTCCAGATTCAGTTCATGAATGCCTCCAGCTGGTCTATCGGCGGTACCTATTGCAACCCCCGTATGTATTCAAACTACCTCTCTTGTTTCTGGGGTCTTCGTAACGGTGCTACCAATGACAATGGTAAGCGTGACAAGACTTATCCGTTCAACCAGGGCTGGGGTCAGGGTACTCCTTCATGCAATATCTGGATTGACTGGACAGCTGCAGAGGAAGCTGGTGGCTATGTTGATAAGCGCAAGAAGGCTACTCTGATCAACCTCGATGACAAGGATGAAGTTGCCTCCTATACCTACGAGAAGGACGACTGCGAGGAGTCCGGCTATGCCGTCAAGAAGTACGCTGACGTAAACCTGGATGCGAACCCGAAGGATAATGACTCATGGTGGAAGCAGGCTCCTGGTTATACTGGCAGCTCGCTTGACAATGAGCAGCAGGGTGACCACTTCGAGGACTACTACCTGATGCGTTATTCTGACGTGCTGCTGATGCTTACCGAGCTCACCGGTGAGGCTTCTTACATGAACCAGGTTCAGAAGCGTGCCGGCGTTCCTCAGACAGCATACTCTCTGAAGGCCGTTCAGGACGAGCGCCGTTGGGAGTTCGCTTTGGAGGGAATTCGTTTCAATGATATGCGTCGCTGGTCCGGTATCGACTCCGGTGAAGGTTCCTACGCTGCCAAGGCTCTGCAGGCTCAGAGAGGTCAGCAGATTACATGTCTCGGCAAGAAGAAAAGCAGGACGATGGAACACATGACATGTTCTTGGTCGAAGCGTTATGCTGCTACCAATGGTTTCCTGCCCAAGCCTCAGTCTCAGATTAATCTGATGAAGGGTGATCTGAAGCAGAACCCAGGATGGGGTGGAGATGATGATCCGACTCCTGCTAATGAGTATACCTATAAAGTCCTTTATTAATATATAAGTGAAACAATATGAAAAAGATATTTTTGTTATTTGCGACAGTAGGTGTGCTCATTGCCTGCGATCCCGTTCATGAGAAAATCAATAACGGCAGTCACATCTCTGTTGAGGAACTCATAGCTCAGTCCTCAGTTATTGTTGACAAGGTCAATCAGATTGCGGGCAAGAATACCTATGTGGCACAGAAAGGTACGCCCATTACCTTGATAGAGGGTATCGATGTTACAGATTGCGACGGTGTCACCGTTTATTTCGATGCAAATACCGTTTCCGACGCCTATTGGACAGTTTCTGTTGATGGCGGAGAGCCACAGAAGATTCTCAGAAGTGCCGGTTTCTTTAGGTACAAAGTTCCCGACGGGGTTACAAGCGTGTCGAATATCGTTTTAACGCATACCGAAAACACAGAGACGAACACCATCACCGTCAATGCCATTTACAAGACCTTCGGTGCCAAGGTAGCTCCCCTTAAGGAAGGTGAATACGGTAACGTGATTACCTGTGAGACCTCTGCTCCCGTCAATGCGAAGTGGGATATCGGTGGAAAGGAATTCCTTGGAAACTTTGCTACGAAGAAGATGAAGGTTGATAATGATAATGGTGCTTATTATACCACTCCTTATGTCGTTACGCTCACAGCCCTTTGTCCCGACGGCACAAAGCTTGTTGCTGAATATCCTGTCCAGTGTGACAAGATCTCTGACCCGCTCGTGAAGTACTATATCTATGGTGATCCTAACAGGACAGACGATGAAAAGGCAGAGAATCCGCAAGAGCCGTTCACACCAGGTGCCTGGGATGCTGCAGCCATGCGTTTCAGTTCTACTGAAGGTGCACACCTGCCCACCATTCCTGATGACGTCTACTTCGGTCTGAAGACCTTGATCTTTGACGTATCAGATGTGACTGATAATTTCGATTTGAAGGTCATGAACGGTTGGTGGTCTAATACCTATTACGACCATGTGAAGTGGAAGGATGGTTTGAACGAACTCCCGATTACTCAGACAATGGCTGACGAGTGCGCCAAGGGTGGCGAAGGCCGTGACCTCGACCTCATGCTGTATAGCGGTTCTATGCTACTCAAGACTGTTTACTATGAGGAATAATAAGTTCTTATATGTATAATATTTAAACATCCGTTATAATGAAAAAATTAATGAATTTAAGTAAGCTCGCAATTACCGCACTTATAACATCAAGTCTTTTCGTGGCTTGTAGTGAGGAGATCAGCGAAAATACTGTGAACACCAAATATACAGCCCAGACCGGTAACCTCGGTAATGCCGGCCAGGCTGTAGACTTGGGACTTCCCAGTGGTACGCTGTGGGCTAATAAGAATGTTGGTGCATCATCAGAGACAGACAATGGTCTTCTCTTCATCTGGGGTGATATTACCGGAAAGAAGATTGATGCAGACAATGAGGTAACATACACAGATGTAACAGAGATCACGTCTTTTGATGAGTTGTTTAATATGTACTCAACCGAGCAGAAAGCCGATGGAAATCTTTGTGACACCACAAAGGTTACCCAAGCCTCTCGGACTAAGCTTATTGACACATCGGGCATGACTGATCGTGAGAGAAAAGAAGCAATTCTTGCTTTCCTAAGGGCTCAGTTGGCTGATGCCAAATCTTCTTCTACTACAGAAAATGGTTTCCTTGAGGCAACTCTTGTAAATGATGATAACTGGACGGTCATCATGAACCTGAAAGGAGAAGATGAGTATATTGAGAGAATACCAAGTCTTGAATCATTATATGATATACATCCTGAGTGGGGTCAAGAGGTAACCCCCGAAGATTCATTAAGGTATTATTCTGAATATAAATACGATAAAGGATCAGTACTCACTATTGACGAGATTGTTATAAATGTAGTCGAGTATAATGTTTCTGGATTGGTTAATAATTGGGATAATAATTATGCTAAAGTAGTAGATTTGGTAGGCAAAGAGGTTCGTAGGGACTACACTGGCGGTACTATTGGAAATTCCATCAAGGATATACAAGGTCTAAATCCAGATCCAGAAAATGGAGACAGGGATAAGATTCAAGGGTATACCTTCGTTCCAGCATATTATATCTTTGGAGATGCCGCCTACGATGCCGCTAGAGCAAACTGGGGCAGTGCATGGAGAATGCCGACAACCAAGGAATTAGGTGAGTTGTATCTCTACTGTACATGGGAGTTTGAAGGTACTGGATATCGAGTAACTGGTCCTAATGGAAATAGTATTTTCCTGCCGGCTGCAGGTTATCGTCATGGAGAGAAGCTGTATGGCGAGGGTAATTCAGGCTATTATGCCAGTGGAGAAATCCTCGGTACTTACGCTTACCCCACTATGAAAGCACAGAACGATGGCTCACAGGGAGATTATAGTAGCAAAGAAAATATGCCCAGCGTGTTGATGTTCCAGCATGGTCAGTATAATACTATCAATGTCTACAACAACATGAGTTCCAGCTACGGACTCTCTATCAGACCTGTGGCTAATCTTCTGAAATAAAGATTGATGTAAGTGCTTTATACAATATTTATTAGAATGGAGTAGAGCACAAGATAATGAATAATAGGCTGACTCAATTCGAATTGAGTCAGCCTTTTATAACAAAAATATGACGAATAAAAGCAAAGTATCTGGTGCCGTTCTCTATGGAAGCCTGCTGGCTTTCATCCTATTTGCCAGCTACATCCTGTATATCAACCAGGAGGTGTTCTATACGGCACATGACCGCTCCGAGTTCCTCTACGGGGCACCCTTCTTCCATGCCCTCCTGTCAAAACCCTTCGGACTGATGCAGTATGCGGGAGCCTGGTTCACACAGCTCTTCAGCCGTCCTGCCGTCGGTACAAGTGTGCTGGCGATTATCTGGACGCTCATCTTCCTGGTGGGTGTGAAGGTTTTCCGGTTACGGAAAGGTGCCGTTGCGATGATGCTCCTGCCTGTCGCCTGTCTGCTTACCTCGGTTGTCGACGTGGGCTACTGGATCTATGTCTCAACTATCAGGGGATACTGGTTCTCGCAGTCAATAGGCTATCTCGTCATGCTGCTGCTTTTGTGGGCAGCCCGCTCCACCCTGCGCAAATGGCATCCTGTCTGGTATCTGATAGGCTTCTGTGCCTATCCGGTGATAGGGTGGTTCGCCCTGCTTTTCATTCTGTGTCTGGTACTTTCCGACAAGCTCACCTGGCGTGAACTGACCGGCATTGTCCTGCTTCCCTTTACCGCCGCCGTCTGGCGTACGCTGCTCTATTCGAACCTGAAACCTGACGATGTCATACTGGCAGGTCTGCCCCGTTTTATAACGCCAAGCGACAGTAGCGAGCATCTATCCTTTCCGTTCTGGGTACTCGGTGCTGTCTCCATCCTTATGTCGTTGGGAGGCAAGTGGCTGTCAGATAAAGTTCAGGGCATTCCCGAGCAAAGCTCGCCTACCCGTAGCCTTTCAAAGTTGATAGTTCATCGTTTATTAGTTCCATTGTTGTGTGCCGTAGCAGGCATCGTCTTCACCCTGTCGCTTATGTTCCATGACAGGAACTATATCGACGAGATGCGTATGGTGCGCTGTGCCGAGGACGACAACTGGCAGGAGATTCTCCGTATGGCGGAGGAGAACAAGAGACCCACCACCACGATGGTGTTCCTCAAGAACATCGCCCTGATGAACGAGGGCGGTCTGCTCGACCGCTCGTTCAAGCTGGGCAATGACGGTGAGAATATCACCAATCCGGACTCGCTCCATGTCAGTCTGCTGGACATCGCATCGCCGTTGGTCTACTATAACTATGGCATGATGAACGAGGCGATCCGCCTGAATTTCGAGAATGCCATACAGGCAGGCTTCGCCCCCTTCTACCTGAAAGTGCTCTCCCGATGTGCCTTTGCTAAGGGAGACAGGGAACTGGAGGAGCGCTACACGACGCTGATACACCATCTTCCATTCTACAATAACTGGCAACCGGCTCCAGTCACGGAAAAGATTAAGGAACTGGAGAATGCCTACCCTGACGAACTCACCGGTGTCGAGAACAGCGACAGTTATGTCGTCAACACCATCAGTCTCTGGTCCGACTCCATCAGTAAGGTTGCCTCGGAACAGGCATTGTTCTATGCCATGTTGCGTTGCGACTCACATCGCTTCTGGCCGTCGTTGCGCAACTATGTGAAGACACATATGGACGAGGAATTTCCCCTGCATGCACAGGAGGCGTATATACTGTTCATGGACAAGGCTCCGGAAAAGAAGCGCATGATGCTCCCCGTCCAACAGGATGTCTATGACCGCTACAAAAAGTTCTGGGATGCCCTGCAGAAACTCGGGAAGCCCGGTGCGACGCTTAAGGATGTAGGCAACCAGATGCGCGGTGAATTCGGAGACACCTACTGGTGGTACAACATCTTCGGAAGAAAGATTTTTGTTATCAATAACGGCAATTTCGGTCATGAAGTACAATCATAAGAAAACAATGAAAAGACATATCCATCCCTGTTTACTGTTCCTGGCGGCAGCCCTGCTGCTGTTGTCTTCGTGTGCGAATCATCCCGATGTGCCCTCCTCTTCCAAGGATGCCAAGTGCCTGCCCGCCATCTTCCCTGATTATTGTAATGTCACAGTACCTTATAATATTGCGCCACTTAACTTCATGCTACCTGCCAGCGACTACGAAGCATGTGTGACACGATTCACCATGCCTGATGGACAACAACAGACATATGGTAATGGCGTGAAAGTACAGATTCCTGAAGACGAATGGCACACTATGCTTAATGCCTCGAAAGGAAAAAGCATCAAGGTGGAGGTATGGGGTAAGAAAAAAGATGAATGGCTGTCGTTCAACCCGTTTGAGATACACATAGCCCAAGAACCCATCGACGAATATGTGTCTTACCGCCTCATTGAGCCTTCATATGTCGCATGGACCTTCATGGAGATTGCCCAGCGTAACCTTACTACCTTCGAGGAGTCTCAGATCTTCAACAACGAGATTACCATGAATAACAGGAAGATAGGTCAGTGTATCAACTGTCACAGTTACCAGAACTACAAGACCGACAACATGCTCTTCCATGTGCGTCTCTCCAATTCCGGTACCGTCATCGTGAATGACGGCAAGGTGTCAAAAGTCAATATGAAACGTGACTACACTATCTCCTCAGGTGTCTATCCCGCTTGGCACCCGACGGCGAAGTTGATAGCCTTCTCGACCAACAAGACACGTCAGGGATTCCATACGCTGAACCCCAACAAGATCGAGGTCTACGACTTGGAAAGCGACCTGATTCTCTACGACGTGGAGACCGACTCGGTACAGGTTGTCAGCAACGACTCCACGCTCCTGGAGGTGTACCCCACCTGGTCGCCCGACGGCAAATATCTTTATTACTGCAAAACCACGCCCCTTCCCGAGGAGATGCGCGACAAGGATATCAGGACCACCTACCCGAAAGTACAGTACAACCTCTACCGCCGCTCGTTCGATTTGGCAACGCATAACTTCGGCGAGGAGGAACTAGTGTTTGACGCGGTATCGCTGGACAAGAGCGCTACCCTGCCACGCATCAGTCCCGACGGACGCTGGCTGCTGTTTGCCCTCGGGCAGTACGGCTGCTTCCATATCAGGCATAATGACGGTGACATCGTCTGTATGCCGCTTGACCAGGGACTCCCCCTGACCAAGACCATCGACCTCACTAAAGTGAACTGTGAGGACCGCCCGGACAGTTACCCGAGCTGGTCAAGCAACGGACACTGGATCATGGTTGCCAGCCGCCGCGACGACGGCAACTACTGCCGCATCTATTTCTCCTACTTCAACAACGGAAAGGCGGAGAAGGCTTTCCTCATGCCACAGGAGGACCCGGAGTTGAACACCTTCCTGCTGAAGAGCTATAACCGTCCGGAGTTCATGGTGGAACCTGTCAAGATCAGCGTCAACGAGTTCAGTAAGGTCTTCTGATTGAAGGGTGGCATCTATCAGGATTTCGCAAGGTTTGTAACGCAAACTTTGCGAAATGTTATTTTTTATCTTTCTTTTTTAGAAAGATATGATACATTTCGCAAAAAAAGTATTATCTTTGCACTTGTTCTGATGTAACATAATCATAACAAAGCAAACTGAGATGAAAAGTAAAGTTCTTATAAGCTTGTTTCTTCTTCTGCCTTTGGGCATCTATTCTCAAACGGGTAAATTGTTTGACGCTGACAAGCAATTGTCCAGTAGTTTCACCACACAAGTATATCTCGACCGCGACGGCTTCCTATGGGTGGCTACCCGTAACGGTCTGAACCGCTACGACGGCTACCAGTTCCTCATTCTGAAGAAAGAGTCGCGGAAGGACTTAGGAATGGCGAGCAACTACGTGAACTGTATGATGCAAGACCACAATGGTCTCTTCTATGTCGGTATGTACGGTGCCTTTCAGACTTACGATGGGGAGCGCTTCCAGGATGTCAAGACCTACAGCACTGATGGTACTCTCGTTCCCTGCTATGTCACCGCTCTGCTGGAACGCCACAATGGTGACATACTGGTAGGCACGTCAGGTCATGGCGTGCTGAAGATGAACAGTCACCAGGAAGCCCGCGAGATGGACAAGCGCCTTCGTGAGGCAAAGTCCATCCACCGACTGATGGAGGACAGTCAGGGTAATCTATGGATCCTCTCCGACGACCAGGGGTTATGGCGTTGGGACGGCAACCACATCAAGCGCTATTTCCAAGACGATGAGTACCGGCACACCATATTTGACATCTGTGAATACAGCGATGGCCATTTCTATGTTGCCACCATCAACCACGGACTTTACCGACTTGACGGTGACACGCCCGTTCATATCGAAGCCACTGGCAACAAGCATATCTCGTCACTTTATGTCAACAGTCGCCAGCATATCATGTTGGGGTACGACGGCTCAGGACTTGCCATCTATGACCCCAAGAGCAACCAGATGGTCGACAATCCCTATTTTAGCCGCGACGTCGACCTGAGTACGGCAAAGGTCTACTCCATCTGCGAGGACCGCAATGGCAACATCTGGTTAGGACTGTTGCAGAAGGGAATTTATATGCAGCCAGGTCACACGATGGGCTTTGGCTATATGGGCTATAAGCTGGGACAGCGTAACACCATCGGATCGGCATGCGTCACCAGCGTGTTGGGCGGCTCGAATGGCTACCACTGGATAGGCACCGACCGCGACGGTCTCTACTGTATGGACGATAAGACCATGGTCATCAAACACTTCAAGGAGAAGTTTCCTGCCACCGTCTTAGGACTCTGCGAGGACAAGCAAGGTCGCATCTGGTTAGGTACGTATAAGGAGGGGCTGGGCTATATCGACCCGAAGAGCATGACCTATCATCCCTACCCACTTCCACAAGGCTCGACGACCAGCATCTTCGACTTGGAGACAGACCATGATGGTCGCCTTTGGATAGCTACCATGGGCAATGGTCTCCAGTGTCTGGATTTAGAGACTGGCGACGTAAAAACCTATCATCAGACTAATAATGCCGACAACGACCGCAAGGTGAACAGCATCTCCAACGACTACATCTCGCAGGTGTCCATATCGCCCGACGGACAGCGCGTCTATGCCGCCACATCGATGGGTGTCTGTGCCATGGATATCAAAACCGAAAACTGGATTTCGACATTTGGCAAAAACTGTCCCAACTATGGTACTCCGACACGTATCGCACGTGAATTTGGGGGAACACTGTATGTCGGCACCAACGACGGATTGGTGTGCTATGACTTGAAGACCCGCCAAATGACGCTGAAAGACCTGGAAAGTGGACTGACCGACAATGGCATTTCCTCTATCGAACAGGACAGGCAGGGACACCTGTGGATCAGCACCGACCATGGACTATGCTGCTTAGACCCAAAGAGCGGTAAGACCAACACCTACTATGTAGACAACGGCTTGCAGTCAAACGAGTTCAGCGACGGTGCATCATGGGCGGAACCTAACGGTCTGCTGGTGTTTGGCGGTTTGGCTGGTGTGACGTGGTTCAACCCCTCAGAAATTCATGAACACAAATGGAAAGCCGAGGTGAAGCTGACGGGCTTCACCGTCAATGGCGAGCCTGTCACCCCAGCCACCATGTCTGGCTTCTGGAAGGTGGTGAATAGTCCCGTCATGGCCGCCGACCGGTTTGTGCTGAGTTCCAACGACAACAACTTCAGTATCCAGTTCTCTACGCTCACCTTCGACAATCCCGAACATATCGTCTATCGCTATCGCATCAATCGCGAGGAGTGGGTGCACATGCAACCTGGCAATAACGAGGTGACGTTCAGTCACATGTCACCCGGTGAATACGACTTCTGCGTCGTGGCAGAGCAGAATGGCATCGAGACCCCCGAGCGCTGCTTCACCGTCGTTATCCATGCTCCCTGGTATCGTACGCCCATTGCCTATGCCGTCTATGTGCTGGCACTGACAGCATTATTCCTGTGGTATCGCCAACTGCGCCACCGCAAGGAGCAAGACCGTCTGCGCCTGCAGGAGCATATCCATGCCGAGGAGATGGCAGATGCCAAGCTGAAGTTCTTTATGAACATCTCCCACGAGATCCGCACGCCTATGACCCTCATTGTCTCACCACTGCAATCACTGATCAAGGAAGACAACGACTCCCATCGCCGTAGTATCTACGAAACCATCCGACGGAATGCCGAACGCATCCTGGGACTCATCAACCAGATGATGGACCTTCGTAAGATTGACAAGGGGCAGATGCAGATGCATATGTGTGAGACGGACCTCATCAGTTTTGTAGGCGACATCCATACGCTCTTCACCCAGCAGTCAAAGGCAAAGAACATCCAGTTCAGCTATGAGCATGACACCCAGATGCTGCCCGTATGGATAGACCGTGATAACTTTGACAAGGTCATCGTCAATATCTTGTCTAACGCATTCAAGTTCACACCTACTGGTGGTATCATCTGTATCAAGATTACCCATGACGACAAACATGCCACTATCCGTATCTTCGACAATGGCGAGAAAATTCCAGAAGACAAGCTAGAGCGTATCTTTGAGCGTTTCTACCAGTCACCGTCCTCTGTCAACGACCGTAATGTAGGAACAGGTATCGGACTTGACCTCACCCGTTCTTTGGTGGAACTGCATCACGGCACCATCTCTGCCCATAACAATGAAGAGGGTGAGGGCTGTGAGTTCATTGTCACCATCCCATTGGGTAACGAGCATCTGAAACCCGAGGAGATGATAACCAACAAAGCGGATGTCACCCATGCTAACAATTTATTGAACGAGGATACCATGATGATTACTGACAATAACATGGAGGAAGTCATCGTTCCTAAGACAAACAGACAACAGACTATCATTATTGCTGAGGACGACGAGGAGATTCGTGAATTCCTTATTCAGGAACTGTCAAGCAACTACAAGGTCATCGGCTGTGAGAATGGCAAGGAGGCACTGACGGAAGTGCTGAAGACTATCCCCGACCTCCTGATCTCGGATATCATGATGCCTGAGATGGATGGTAACACCCTCTGTTCGAAGGTGAAGGCAAATCCTGTCACCAGTCATGTTCCTGTCATCCTCCTGACGGCAAAGAACCGTGACGAGGACCTGTTAGAGGGCTTAGAGACAGGAGCTGACTCCTATATCATCAAACCATTCAATATGGACATCCTGCGCCGTACCATCATCAACCTCATCCATGCTAACCACATGCTTCGTCTGAAATACGGTCGTAACGACCAGTTGGAGCAGAAGGTGGACGACTTGCAGATCAAGACTCCTGACGACAAGCTTCTTGAGCGTATCATGGCTGTCATCAACAAGAATATCAGCAACTCTGACTTGAGTGTGGATGCCATCGCTGATGAGGTAGGTATCAGCCGTGTCCATCTGCATCGAAAGATGAAAGAGCTCACAGGACAGACACCTCATGACTTCATCCGCAATATCCGTTTGAAGCAGGCCGCCAACCTGTTGGCAGGACAGAATGTGAATATCACCGAGGTGATGTATGCCTGCGGCTTCAACAATGCCGCCTCCTTCTCGACCATCTTCAAAAAGTTTTACGGCATGTCGCCACGTGAGTATATGAACGAAAGAAAGGAGGGGAAGTAAGCCACTTCCCCTCCTTTCTTATCAAGTATCTATTCGTTCTTACTTAAGTATTTTCTTTCCCTGGTAGATATACACGCCCTTCTTCGTTGGCTCACCTGTCAGTCTGCGACCGTTAAGGTCGTACCAGTTATCGTCTTTGTTCAGATAAGACACTCCCCTCACCTGCTGGATATCCGTCGTTGACTGCACGCTGTCCCATAAGCCATCTTCCAGATAATAGCCGCCATTCACAAACATCATATCACCTGTCTGCTTACCACCACCACTGAAGATAATTCCCTTATTCGGACTAGACTGAGACTTCTTTTCTGACTCCTTAAAGGTCCATTTATACACTCCCTTACCACTGCTGGCAGTACCTACTTTAGTACATTGGCTACCAGGCCATGAGTTCTTAGTGTAGTTATAGTTATTGTCCCAACACCAGCAGTAGACTGAAGAGCCAAATGACATCGGAGCCTCAAAGAAGGCACAGGTCTCTCCGTCTTCCACTTTGCAGAAAGAAGGAATCGTCACATCAGTCGTCTCTTTTTTCGCATCTGTATCAGTAATAGCAGTAACAGCAGAGACATCAACACCCTCGCTGACATATAACTTATACTTCCTGCCTTCTGTCACCAACTGGAAGCCAGTCGTACTCACTCCCGTTGAGCCACCCAAGATCAACATGGCTGTACCCTTTGTTCCCTGGACCTTCAACACATAGCCGGCACCCTGTACCGACGATTCCAGAATTTCACTTTGATTATTGATACCTACCGCCTTACGTGCAGCTATCAGTCTCTTCAACGTACCCTTGTAGTCCTTCCAATGCGGCAGGAACAAACAAGGTGTTCCTGGCAGCGTCAGGATAAAGGCATTGGCGGCACAGACATTATTCTTCAACGCATTATTATCACGATAAGTATCATGGTTATCCACGAAAGTCACGGCATAGCGGGCATAGGAGGCGTCATTAGCTAAAGCATCGCCATTGAGCAGGTCCCAGCTGCTGTTATTGAAAGCCTTGTTAATATTCCACTTCATAGTGAAATCAAAGGCAGCACTCTGGATGACACCATCCACCTTCGTTCCGTTGATCCAGTTCACAAGACCAGTCTTACCATCGCTCATCCAATACTCACCGACAGAATAGGTGGGTTTTGCCGAAGTGTTGTAGATGCCCGTATACGTAGGGGAATAGCCTCCGACCATGTCATAACGGAAACCAGCATAGCCAAGGTCTTTCAACAGGAAGTCAAGATAGGTCTTGATATTCTGCTGGACAGTGGCATTAGTATGATCCAAGTCACGGGCTCCGTCGAAATCTGTACCAGTATCATTAGCTCCGGTGGTCTTCTTACCACTAGGGCTCCATTTGCTCAGATTAGAGGCATTGTTACATTCGTCAGTAACACAGATACCTGAGAAATTGGTATTGTCCCATGTCAATGTATAACCGTTCTTCGACTCGTTGGGGAAGTCACACCAACTCGTATTACCGTTCTTGTGGTTGATCACCACATCCTCGATGATGCCAACGTTCTTATCTTTGAACGTGGCTATCATGGAGCGTAACTCCGTCTCTGTGCCAAAAGCACTCTTGTGGTCGAGCCACCAGATGTCAGAATAACCCATCTGATTGGTCAAGGTATTACAATATCCACTCTGTGGTACCCATATCAACTCAAAGAACTGAGAGAGCTCATCTGCCTGCGATGCTAACTTTGTCCACTTGGTATCCGAATACGAATCCCAGTAGAAGCCCTGTAGCATTACACCGTCATAATTGGCAGGCCATCCCTGAGCCGATGCGGTCAGTGAGGCAACAAACAATAAAAGGGTTGTGTAGATTTTCTTCATCATATCTGTAAGTTTTTAGTTGTCTGTGTGCAAAGATACTATTTTTACCTTTACGTGCTACTTTTCAACTATTAAATAAGGTAAAGCGAATCGTGCAATCGGTTGCATAAGGTGCTTTTTCGTAACTTAGCTTCGCCAAACTTACTTAGCACTCGGAAATGCTCAAATAAATTTGGCATTTCCCTCGTTTTTTCGTAACGTTGTAAGAATTCTCAGCTTTTCTTTGTATAAAGGCAGTCTGGGGGATTGATGAAAATCTGGGTTACGAATTGGCAACCGTACTCAATTCCACATTCTGCTATGAAATGCAT
>JBGUNO010000038.1:0-9533 GCA_045117415.1 Prevotella sp.
GACCGCGATGCTGAGGAAGTGGCACAGGTATATGTATCGAGGTCAATAAAAGAACTGAAGGGCTTTCAACGTGTGGCACTGAAAGCAGGCGAACGTAAGGTTGTGACCATACCCATCCGTCGCTCCGACCTCCGTCATTGGGATGAGGCGACCCAGTCTTGGATGCTGGAACCTGGCAACATCACCTTCCTCGTAGGCGGCTCTTCCGACAACTTACTTTTAACGAGCAAAGCATTAACAATATGACTATGAAGATAATAGACGAACAGTTAATGAACGATTTGGCTGAGGAAGCCAAGAAGTCGCCGAGGTTGAGGAAGAACTACAACTTCCATCAGAGTTTGCAGGACAAGTGCCACCGATTTCTCAACGCCTTGGAACCAGGGACATTTATTCCGGTGCATCACCATCCAGACAAGGACGAGACCTTTGTGATTCTGAAAGGAAAAGTCCGCGTAACAACCTACAATGACGAGGGCAAGATATTGGACTCCTGCGTCATCAGTCAGGAAAGTGGCCGCTATGGTGTGGACATTCCCAAAAACGTCTGGCACGGGTTGGAGTGCCTGGTGCCAAGCGTCCTACTGGAATGCAAAGCGGGACCATTCGTTGAGCATGAGGTGGACGGAATTCTAGAAACGAAACCAACAAAGGATATTTACTTTGCTGGTGGCTGTTTCTGGGGAACGGAGCACTTCTTCAAGCAAATAGAGGGTGTGGCTATAACAGAAGTGGGATTCGCCAACGGACACACGGAGAATCCGACGTACAAGGAGGTATATACCGACCAGACAGGTTTTGCAGAGACAGTCTTTGTGAGGTTCTATCCTGACGTGGTCAGCCTCGAATTCCTGTTACAGATGTTTTTCAAGGCCATTGACCCGACAAGTCTGAACAAGCAGGGACATGACGAGGGAACACGTTATCGCACGGGTGTCTATTATACTGATCCAACGGATCTGCCCGTCATCGAAAAGGCTTTTGCAGAAGAACAGAAGAACTACGATCAGCCGTTAGTAGTAGAGAAGCTGCCGCTGCAGAACTTCTATACGGCCGAGGAGTATCATCAGGACTATCTTGACAAGAATCCCGATGGTTATTGCCACCTGCCCCTATCGCTGTTTGAGTTTGCAAGGAAGGCTCGACCGAAGGTCAAATGATAATGAGTAACCCACCAATATGAAGAAGATCTTAATTACAACAATGCTGGTCATCGCAGCGGTGACAGCATCAGCACAGACAAAAAGACAGCTGTTTGACTTCGGCTGGCAGTTTACAAAGAATGGGAAAACCATTAACGTGGATTTACCGCACGACTGGGATACGGGAAATGGCCGAAGGAATGGCACTCGACCTTGTATCGAAACGTCTGGTGACTGACCAGCTGGTGCTGACCGTAGGTTATGATGCAGAATGTCTCACTCGTCCTGAAATCCGCGAAAAATATCATGGTGAGATTACCACCAACTACTACGGAAAGGCTGTGCCAAAACATGCTCACAGTACTTTCAACTTCGAGAGACCGACATCATCATCGCGGCTCATCATGGATGGGGCAACAGAGTTGTTTAACCGCTGCGTGAATCCAGATTTGCTCATCCGCAGGCTGAACCTGACAACGAACCATGTGGTATCAGAGGTAATGGCACAGGATAGTGCTCCCCAGCAACTTGACCTCTTCACCGACTACGAAGCAGTAGAGAAACAACGGCAGGAAGAGCAAGCCAAACTAGACAAAGAGCGGAGAATGCAGGAGGCACAGTTGACTATCAAGAAGCGTTTCGGCAAGAATGCCATCCTTCGAGGCCTGAACTTCGAGGAAGGTGCCACTGCCAAGGAGCGTAATGAACAAATAGGAGGACACAAGGCGTAGACATTTACTATTTGACAATTTACGATTTATGGACAAATACGACGATATCATCCATCTGCCACATTACGAGCCAAAACATCATCCAAGGATGTCGATGTGGAACCGTGCAGCCCAGTTTGCACCCTTTGCCGCATTGACTGGCTATGATGCTGCCATTAAAGATACGGCACAGCAGAATGAAGACAGTTACGAAACTTGGTCTCTTTGCACAGAGTAAGGGACCGACTGATGGATATGTGTATGTAGATTGGTTTGAATATTTGAATCAAGATAAATAATAGGTAAGATGTTGACGACACTAATGATAGGATTACTGATTCCGCTGCTGGGCACAATGCTCGGCTCGGCATTTGTGTTTTTTATGAAGGACGAGATGTCCGCGCGAGTTCAAAAGTCGTTGTTGGGTTTTGCATCGGGTGTGATGGTAGCAGCATCGGTGTGGTCACTGCTGATTCCAGCGATGGAGATGGGAGACGATAGTGGCAAATGGGCTGTGATGCCTGCCGCTATGGGGTTCCTATTAGGTATGGGCTTCCTGTTGCTCATCGACGAACTGACACCACACCTGCATATTGGAACGGATAAGCCAGAGGGAATGCGTTCACATCTGTCGAAAACGGCGATGCTTGCTCTTGCTGTCACCATCCATAACCTGCCAGAGGGTATGGCTGTCGGAGTAGTGTTTGCAGGAGCCGACAACGGTGCTGCTCACATTTCATTAGCCAGTGCAGTTGCCGTCTCATTAGGTATTGCCATCCAGAATATCCCTGAAGGTGCAATTATCTCCATGCCTATGCGAGCTGTAGGTAATAGTCGTTGGCGCTCGTTCATGCTTGGCTCTCTGAGTGGGGCAGTAGAACCTATCGGAGCCGTTGCCGTTCTGCTATTGGCCTCAATGCTCATGCCCATTCTCCCTTACATGCTTGCTTTTGCCGCTGGCGCCATGTTCTATGTTGTCATCGAAGAACTCATCCCCGAAGCTTCCAACGGTCAGCACTCCAATCTCAGCACCATCGGCTTTGCCATAGGTTTCGTCTTGATGATGATACTTGATGTGGTGATGGGATAATCATACTGGGATATAATTCGTAACTTTGCAGACAAAAACATGACGGAAATATGAAAAAGGTACTATTGACAACCCTGATGCTGGTGACACTACAACTGGCTTGGGCCGAAACCGTTCCTTTTGGCAAGGGACAACTCATTGTGAAATACGTAGCCAAGAATGCCGTGCGCATCCAATATAGCGAGAGTGGTACGTTGCCTGAGCAACTGCCAGACTGGAGTTATGTCAAGGATGACGAGGTTGCCAATAGTAATATCCGTGTAGACGTCAATAGTAAACGTCAACAGCTAACTGTCAAGGACAAGCATGGAAAGGTGGTGTTTACCGCTACTCGGCACGATATGGAGGGAGAACAGGCTACGCTGGCCTTTACATCGCCCAAAGGCGAATACCTCTATGGCTTGGGACAGTTCCAAGATGGACAGACGAATGTGCGTGGATTGTCACGCCGACTGACACAGGTAAACACACAAATCTCGCTGCCTATGCTGTTGTCGAGCAAGGGTTATGGCATCCTGTGGAACAATTACGGCATGACAGAGTATAACCCTTGCAGCCAGCATGTCAGTCTGACGAAGCGTAGCGGTGAGGGCATCCATGAAGAGGTGGAAGTAACTTCTACTGAAGGTGGCAAGAAGGAGGTGCGCGAGCGTCATGTATTCGAGGCTTCGCTCGATATTGAGAAGGAGGGCGACTATGCGTTATTGCTTGATGTAGGACAGCAAATGGCACGCCGCCACCAACTGACCATCGACGGCAAAGTGGTCTTTGACCTGACAAACATTTGGCTTCCACCCACGATGTCAGAGATTGTTCACCTGAAGGCTGGTCGCCATCAGATAACGGCCGAGTTGACCAAAGATGATAAGCCTGTACTGTATTTTAATAAAGTAAATGACGAGACAGTATTCCGTTCACCTGTCGCTGCGAAGGTGGACTATACTGTGTTTGTCGGTTCGCCTGATGAAATCATAGCGACCTACCGTGAGTTGACTGGTCCTTGTTCGCAGATACCCTCATGGGCATTGGGTTATATTCACTGTCGCGAGCGTTACCATTCGTCAGACGATATACTGCAGGCAGCCAATCGCTTCAAGCGGGAGCACATTCCTGTCGACATGATTGTGCAGGACTGGCAGTATTGGGGTAAATATGGTTGGAATGCCATGCAGTTTGATGAAGACCGTTATCCTGATCCCAAGGCATTGACCGACTATCTGCATCATATGGGTATACGACTGATGGTCAGCGTGTGGTCTAAGATAGATAAGCGTTCAGAGGTGGGCAAGCAGATGCTTCATGACGGTTATTATATCCCAGAAACGGATTGGATAGACTTTTTCAATCCTGGTGCCGCCGCTGCCTACTGGAAAAACTTTGCAGAGCGGTTGGTTCCCTTAGGCATCGATGCCTGGTGGCAGGATGCGACAGAACCAGAGAATGATGACTTGGCTGGACGCATGGTGAACGCTGGTCGCTGGCGTGGCGATGCTGTACGTAACGTCTTCCCTCTGTTGGTCAACAAAACGGTGTACGAGGGTTTGAAGGCTTGTGGCAAAGACGAGATATTCATTCTTACACGCTGCGGCTACCCTGGCATTCAGCGCTATGGTGCTGCGTTATGGAGTGGTGATGTGGGTAACGATTGGGAGACTCTGCGTCGTCAGGTGACAGCAGGTTTAGGTGTACAGGCTGCTGGCATACCTTGGTGGACATACGATGCAGGAGGCTTCTTCCGTCCGCAGAACCAATACACTGATTCGGCATATATTGAGCGAATGTTGCGCTGGATAGAGTTGTCGGTTTATCTGCCGCTGATGCGCGTTCATGGTTATATGAGTGATACTGAACCATGGAACTATGGCAAGGAAGCGCAAGATATCATCACTGATTGTATCAAGGAACGCGAAACGCTACGACCTTATATCGAGGAGTGTGCCCGTCGTGTCTCTGAAGAGGGTTATACCCTGATGCGTCCATTGGTGTTCGACTTTGCCGATGACCCGCAGGCATTGGCACAAAAGTATGAGTTCATGTTTGGTCCGAAGTTACTTGTCAACCCTGTTACTGAACCTAATGCCACCACTTGGAAGACCTATCTGCCCCAAACACAAGGCCGTTGGCGCGATCGCCTGACAGGCAAATACTATGATGGTGGTCAAACTGTAACTACTACCATCGACAAACGCCACATCCCAGTGTTTGAACTGGAGAAATGAATACCTACTTCTAATTAATCTGCTTTTGCAGGCTATCGTCGTTGCGCGATACTTAAAACACCTCGTTTAGGTATTGCGCAATTCGTTTTTTCGCCGTACCTTTGCGTCCAGTTAGAAACTGGTCGCGATACTGCTCACGCTCGACCAATCATGCAAGCATGTTGGCACTCGCTTAATCGCAGGAGTGCTACACGTATTCGTGCCGCAGAAGTTCTATGCCAACTATCTTTCGCGTTGTGTCAGGTACCAGGTTCCTGACATTTATTAATGCAAGTTTCTTAAAAAAAGGTGAAATAAACGTGATTTGACTTGCAGGTTTTAAAAAAAAGTTGTATATTTGTATCTTATTTGCTAAGAATCTAAAATTTGAAATGATTATGAAGACAAAAAAACGTAATTACATTATTCTTGCAGTCCTAATGATAGGGATTGCGACGATGATGACAGGCTGTGTCAAAGAAGACACAGCCAGCAATGATAACGGCGGCGGTACTAATCCTACTGATATGAATGTGGACGAGTTGAATGTCAAGGTGACTGCCGACATGCCGACAGCCGTGCTGAGCTCGTTTGACGAGAACTCTATGGGTGCAGCCCTTGTGCGTCGTTTGTCTAATACCACCACCAGTCTTGATGAAAATACCAAGATGGTGCTCATCAAGGGTGAGGACGTCAAAAGCCTACCTGTCACTGAGTTGTTCCAGGCAGCGAAGATATACCTGAAAGGTGGCTTTATAGCAGTAGAGAAGCCTCGTAATGCACATATGGTACAGGTGATGGAGGAATTGTCGGTACATTTTAGTCAGGCAGCACATGAAATCCTTACAGAGGATGATGGCAGTGGCTTGGTTATCAATTATATTCCGCCAAAAACCCTTACTTCCAGCAATACTATCAATGCTCATGCAGCCCAGTTAGAAAATCGTATTGCCAATATCAAGGCGATGGCAGCTACCCGCAGTGGGGCAGGTGAGGCAGATCCTGTTGCCGAGATGGTAATCTTCTCCCGTAACGGCTACTACCTGTGTGCTCCCTACGGCAAAAGCAAAATCGTCGTAGGAGTGAATGGTAAAGAGGGCGTTTCCCAAACCATCACGCGAGAGCACAGCCGCTACACAAGTGGTTTGCTTGCCGATGGCGCAGCAAAGTGGATAAATACCAAGAATGCTCAGACACGTACTAACAAAGTCACCAACCGTGCTGATGGCGCCGGTGCTATCAACGAGATTATGGGTGCCAGCGAGGAGTATCACTATCAGGCAGACCTGACTTCAATGACATTTTATGGACCAAACGACCGTGGTTTGATGAGTTTTTATACTAAGCCAGGTGCCTATACAGAGATATATCGTATATGGGGTGTCAACAATACAGAGACCAATCGCGACTACTACTTTGTAGAGCAGAACGTGACAGTAGGCATGGGTGGCAAACAAGATGGCGATGATCAATATGACCGTAACAAGACATTATATCATGGCCCATACAAAGAAAATGAGTGGATAAATTCCGTTCATGAATTTTTTACAGAAGGTGTTGGAGAAAAAGAAAAAAGTTATGACCATTTCTATGGCTCATGGTTTGACTACGGTGAATATATGTTGGATATTTCAGGCAATGGAACTATTATGATTCAAAATGCCCTTCCTGAGACAGACAACAACACCACCAGCGTATCTATAGCAGTAGGCGAGACTCACTCACAGACTACCACCATTGGTGCCTCCTTTAGCGTCGGTATGGTAGGTGAGAACCCGTCTTTTTCAATCGGCGCCAGTTACTCACGCGGATGGACGAATGGCACCAGTTATACCATGACGACCACCACAAACTCCAAGGAACTGAAGTGTGTGAAGAATACCAGTGGCACACAGGTGCATTGGTACTATAGTTGCGGCACAGACATGGTGGCTGGTGGCGGCGACAAGCATCCTCTGGCACCTGATGCCCTCACTAATGACGTAAATATTAAGAACCAGGTTTGCTGGTCGATAGATAATCCTAAAGGAGCCTACACCGTCAAAGCCAATCATGTCAGGACAACAGGATGGCTGTCATATTTTGTTGGCGACGACAAGGTAAAAGGCACCTGCCGGGCAGATAATGAAGAGGAACAAACCTATCAGTTCACCATGCTCGTCCCTAACCGCGCTAAGCAGACATGGTATATGGATGTCACCTTCCCAGAGATTGATGACCCAAAATATGCTGGTGTGAAGACACAACTGACAACAGCGCTGCAAAACCAGTTCCCTGACATCTATCAGACATCAATGGATTTGGCAGACCTGACACCAGAGAGCGAGAACACCATCAAAAGTATAGTGGATGCATCAAGGAAGATGTTCATGAACCCTAACGCCATGCAGACACTGAAGGAGTATGGAAGGACATACCAGCTGTCAGAGTACACCATCAAGTGGTACAACATTATGGTGGATGATAATAACGACCCTGTTCACGGAACGTATACAATGCCTGTACATGTGAAGTAACGGTTAACGGTTAAAGGATAAAGGTTAAAGATTATGATAAAGAAATTATTTTTCGCTGCTGTGCTCCTTGTGTGCGCACGGGCAGCAATGGCAGAGAATGTGCTCTATGCACAGGTAGAGGGCACTAATATGACACTGAAGTATGGCGAGAAGCCTGCCGATTCCGGTGGCATCAAATACTATGAATTTGACGGCACAGCAGGATGGAATGCCACTTTCTACGGAACCATCACCACTGCAACAGTTGACGCCAGCTGTGCCGATTTTAATGGCAATAGCACGAGAGCCCTCTTCAATGGATTCTCAAAACTTACTGCTATAAATGATATTGGCAACCTCAACACCGCTAATGTTGAGGATATGAAAAATATGTTCGCCGAATGCTCATCATTGACAACTCTCGACTTGCGTTCGTTGAATACTGCGAAGGTGACAGACATGTCTATGATGTTCTACCACTGTTCAGGTCTCACATCTCTTCGGGTCAGCATTTGGAATACAGCAAATGTAACGAATATGAGGCAGATGTTCGACGGCTGTGTTTCACTTGCCAAACTCAACCTCTCCGAATGGAACACCGCAAAGGTGACATCTATGACAAGTATGTTTCAAGGGTGCTCTAATCTTGTTACTATTTTTGTTGGTCCTGAGTGGAACACAGATGCTGTGACTACCAGCAACTATATGTTCTACCAATGCACCAAGATAAAAGGTAGAGACGGCACGACATATGCCCCTTCCAAATTGGATAAGACATACGCCCGCATAGACGAAGGTGGTGAGAAAAGTGGATATATGAGTGGTGGAACGCTGATAGGACATATGAGTGGTGGATATCTGACAACAAATCTTGCTAACGGCAGACGGTGGGTTACCTGGTACAGCCACAAAACATACGTCATCGATGAAGATGAAGATGCTGATGCTTATGCAGCAGTATATGATTCAAAAAACTCATGTCTGATACTGACAAAGATAGGCGATGGCAAAATCATTCCCTCAAATCTGGCTGTCATCATCGTTGCAGACAAGGACAATGAATATATCATAATGACTTTTGACGATACAGTATCCGTTCCTTGGCCTGAAAACAACCTGACGGGCTGCAATGAAGATATGTATGTTGAGACTATCCTACAGAATGAGTATGGTGATGTATCGAAGGGCGCACTCTATGTGATGGGAATGGTAGATAGCAAATTTGGTTTCTACAAATATACAGGCGAGAAGATGCCGGCTAACAAAGCATTTTTGCCTATAGAACAAAACTCAGGCAGCAGTGCACGTGCTATCAGCCTTGCGTTCAGCGAGGAAGTGACAGGCATTAAGGAAGTATATGTGGACGAAGGACAGGCTGCAAGGAACAAGGTGCAAGGCGATGATGTCTGGTACACCATCAATGGCATGCGCCTCAATGGCAAGCCCAGCGCTCCAGGGCTATATATAAATAATGGTAAGAAGGTCATCATAAACTAAAGGGAGGGCAGCAATTATGAAAAAAATATATACAAAACCAGAAATAGCAGTCATTGACATCAAGCCAACACAACTCCTCAGTGGTAGTGGCGATACGCCGCTGACAATTCCCGTCAACTCCGGGTCAGAAGATCCTGTTATCGGAAACGAAAAAGACGTTTGGTAAATGCGAATCGCGGGACGGTTCCCTGATCCGCTGAAGATGGCTGAACGAATCACGGGACGGTTCTTAGGAAAAGGAGATGTGACAGGGGACTGTCCCCTGTCACATTCATGGGCTCCCTCTTTTTTTATCTGTTCAGTGGGACTAACCTAAAATGTACTTCTCGGCATTCAGGTGGAAGAGTTTTTCTTTTTCCTCTTCCGTCAGATCCAGCGTTTTCACGAATTTCATCATGTCA
>JBGUNO010000039.1:0-113265 GCA_045117415.1 Prevotella sp.
GTTGGTGCCATACTGCAGGTTATAGCTCTCACACATCTTCAGACCGGCAATCTTGGCAATGGCATACTCCTCATTGGTGTACTCCAGAGGAGAAGTCAACAGACAGTCCTCCTTCATGGGCTGGGGAGCGTTCTTCGGATAGATACAGGTACTACCGAGGAACAGCAGTTTCTTCACCCCATGGGCATACGCCTCACAGATGACATTACACTGAATCTTCATGTTCATCATGATGAAGTCGGCACGGTACAGCGAATTCGCCATGATGCCACCTACAAAGGCAGCCGCCAGTACCACCGCGTCCGGCTGTTCCTCATCGAAGAACTTCCTGACCGCCACCTGATCGGTCAAGTCCAACTCCTTATGACTACGTCCCACGAGGTTCTCGTAACCACGAGCCTTCAAGTTGTTCCAAATAGCAGACCCCACGAGACCGTTGTGTCCAGCTACGTAGATTTTACTGTTTTTTGCTAACATCGTGGAAAAATCACTATATTAATCTTGTCCACAGAATTGTTTGATACGCTGTTCTTCTGAGAGTTTACAGATGAGTAGGGTGTTGTTGTTCTCTGCCACGATATAGCCATCGAGTCCCTGAATGACCACCTTCTTCTCTTGGGCGGTATGAACCATGCAGTTGTGTGACTCTATCATGGAGACATCCGGACCGATACAGGCATTCCCATAAAGATCCTGTTTGGTGTTCTGTAACAAAGAGCCCCATGTGCCAAGGTCGCTCCATCCGAAATCGGCAGGACAGACGAAAATCTCCTCAGCCTTCTCCATAATAGCATAGTCTACGGATATGTTCTCACATTCGGGGAATAAACGGTTAATCTCCTCTTGCTCCCGCTCTGTGCCATAGACGGGCAGCAGTGACTCAAAGATCTTCGCCATGGCAGGCTGGTAGATACGGAAGGCATTGACGATGGTCGACACGTTCCAGACGAAAATGCCTGCATTCCAGAAATAGTTATTCTTACTGATATACTGTTTGGCTGTGGCAAGGTCGGGCTTCTCACGGAAAGAGTCTACACGGAAGATCCCTTTGTTACGCAGTGAGTTGCTGGACAAGGCAGCCTGTATATAGCCATAGCCCGTCTCTGGACGATTCGGTTTCATACCCAGGGTGACGATGGCGTCACTGTCATAGGTAAAGTCCATGCAGTCTGTGAGGACACGACGGAACTCATTCGTATTCAGCACCACATGGTCACTGGGAGACACTACGATATTCGCTTTGGGGTCATTGGACTTGATACGCCAGCTGACATAGGCAATACAGGGCGCCGTGTTACGGCGACAAGGCTCACAGAGGATATGGTTGCGTGGCATCTCTGGCAATTGCTCGGCAACGATGTCCACATATCTCTGGTTGGTCACGACCCATACGTTCTCACGGGGGATGATGGTGTCAAAGCGGTCAACGGTCAGTTGGAGGAGTGTCTTGCCGATGCCCAGTACGTCAATAAACTGTTTGGGATTCTCCTCCGTACTCATAGGCCAGAAGCGGCTTCCAACGCCTCCTGCCATGATGACCAAATGGTTGTTAACTCTTGCCATAGTGATAATTTCTAATAATTATTTGGCAAAAATACAAAAAATTATCGATAAGAACGAATATTATTCGTTTTTTCTTTTTAGAAGGTGCCGGATCATGACATAGGCGATGGCTAACAAGACCAGTGCGATGATGACGATCTTGATGTACTCGGCATACTCACTGATTTTGTCGTTGAGCTGCTCCTCTGGGACGATGGCATGCAGATACCAGCCGAGGGCGGCAAGGATACTGTGCCACACTCCTGCACCGATTGTCGTGTAAAACAGGAACTTCCAGTAGTTCATCTTTGCCAGACCAGCGGGAATGGAGATGAGATGGCGGATACCAGGTATCAGTCGTCCTGTCAGGGTAGCCACCACGCCATGGTCGTCGAAGTATTTCTCACTCTTCTCCACTTTCTCTTGGTTCAACAGACACATCTTCCCCCATTTGCTGTTGGCAAAGCGATAGATGACCGGTCTGCCGACATAATAGGCGACAACATAATTGATGGAGGCGCCAAGGTCTGCTCCGATGGTGGCAAAAAGTATCACCAGGAAGACATCCAGGTTACCACCCGCGGCATGATAGGCGGCAGGAGTCACCACAAACTCTGAGGGGACAGGAACCACGGTACTCTCCAAGAGCATCAGGAACAGAATGGTTCCATAATTGAGATTGGAAAGAAGGGAAGAGATGAAATTCATTTTCTAAGTTTTTGATACATATACTGATAATAATCTGTTACTGCCATGTCCTCAGGGAAGAGGTGTCCTAACACCATCTTTGCCTCATGAGGGTTACGCTCCACGGCAATACGGAGATATTTGAGGAATTCTTCTTGGTAAGCAAGGTCACAACAACATAACGCAAGATAGGAATACCCCTGGTCGTATTGGTCATCGTCAACCACAGAGAAGAATTTCTTGAGCATCTCATAGGCGGCTTTCACATATTTGTTGTCGTAGAGGGACACTATAATACGCACGATGATACTTGGGTCCTCATCGGAATGCATGATGGCATCTTTAAATACTTCCTCCGCTTCATGCCTCTTGCCATTCTCCAGCAGGACATGCCCTTTCAATACCTGCATGTCAATATGGTTACAATCAAGGTCTCGTGTCTCATCGATATAGTGTATTGATTCCTCCAGCCGATGAAGGGCGCTACAGCAAAAAGCCAGCTCCTGATAGATCTGTATAAGGAATTGGGAATCACGAGGACATACTGTCAATGCCTGTTGAAGAAAAGCAAGCGCCTCCTCTGTTTGGTGGAGGTTAAACAAGCAGGTCCCTTTGTGTAAGAGACTGAACTCATCGGGTGTCGATATCTCTCCGTAGCGGTCATAATAGCGTATGGCTTCCTCATAGTTTCCTAGCTGGAACAATGCATTCGCCTTATTGAGAACGCCCTCTGGGTCATCGGGGTCAATGGCTATCGCATATTCGCTGCTGGTAATAGCTCCACTAATGTCGTTATTCATCAACTGGGTATTTGCCAGGGCATTCCAGTATCGTTTGGAATAGGGATCCTTGTCCAGCAGCTCATTGAAGATACGCTCACTGTCCTTATACTTTCCTAGCCCGAAGAGGGTGCGTGCCATCAGTTCCTTGAAATCATTACTGTCGTCACCTTTGCTGCGCATAATCCACTCATACGCCTTGTCGTTCAGTCCGTAATCAAAGTAGATATTGGCGATATCCATGACGAAGTCCTCATACTCATCTAGTGGTACCGTCTTGAAATACTGTCGGAGATAGGTGTCAGCTTCCTCTACCAGATCCTGTGCCATCAACAGTTCCGCCTGCATATAGTGGTACTCAGGGTCGTCCTTGCTTTCAATTTGCGAGATATATTGTCTGGCAGAGTCGATATCGCCCGTCGTCAATGCCTCACGTGCCTTAAAGACATTAGGAAGGGTGGCGTTCGGATATAGTGACAGTGCATAATCTATCGTCTCATCGGCTTGTGTGTCTTTTCCCATGAAATGATAGTAATCAGCAATATCGGCAAGATCATCGGCATCCATAAAGAGAGGACGCCCTGACTTGACTGATTCCTCGTAATCGTCCAGAGTGTTCCTGAACTCCTCGCTGTCAAAATAGTCGTCGCCTGTTTTCTTCATTATTTATTCATCTTCGACCAGGTGTCCTTCAGTCCGACAGTTTTGTTAAAGATGAGATGTCCTTCCTGAGACGACTCGTCGAGTGTGAAGTAACCGATGCGTTGGAATTGCAGGAAGTCACCAGGCTTCTTTTCCGTGAGGTATTGTTCTACGTAACAGTCTTTCAGCACGGTCAAGGAGTCCGGGTTAAGTAAGTCACGGAAGTCACGCTCGTCGGCACTGGGGTTCTCTACGGAGAACAGGCGGTCGTAGAGGCGTACCTCTGCGGGTACAGCATTCTGACAGCTCAGCCAGTGCAGTGTCTTTCCCTTGATCTTACGGTCAGCACCTGGTTGACCACTGCGAGTCTCAGGATCGTAAGTAGCATATATGGTCGTGACATTTCCCTCAGCATCCTTATCACAGGGGTGCTCCTCGTCACATTTGATAATATACGCATTCTTCAGGCGTACCTCCTTGCCAGGAGCCAGACGCATGAATTTTTTCTCGGCAACCTCCATGAAGTCGTCTCGCTCTATCCATAGCTCACGACTAAACGTGATGGTGTGCTTACCGTCAGCCTCGTTCTCAGGATTGTTAACAGCTTCCATCTGTTCTGTCTTTCCCTCGGGATAGTTGGTAATGATGAGCTTTACCGGATTCAACACGGCAGAGACACGGCACGCTTTCTTGTTCAGGTCATCACGGACAGCAGCCTCCAACAATGCGTAGTCATTCAATGCATCGAATTTGGTGTATCCGATAGACTTGATGAAGTTACGAATGCTCTGTGCGGAATAGCCACGACGACGCATACCACAGACGGTCGGCATACGAGGGTCGCTCCAGCCGTCTACCAGTCCCTCGTCCACCAAAGCCTTCAACTTACGCTTGGACATCACGGTATAGGTGAGGTTCAGACGGTTGAACTCTATCTGGCGAGGACGGTATGCGGTTTGTCCCTCTTTTTCTTGCAGGAAGTCTACAAACTTATCATAGAGTGGACGGTGAGGAACGAACTCCAGCGTACAGATAGAGTGGGTGACACCTTCAAAATAGTCGCTCTGTCCATGGGCGAAATCATACATCGGGTAGCAGTGCCATTTGGTACCAGTACGATGATGGGGAATCTGAATGATACGGTAGATAATCGGGTCACGGAAGTGCATGTTCGGGTTTGCCATGTCGAGTTTGGCGCGTAATACCATGGAGCCCTCCACAGCCTCTGGCGTGTTCATCTGACGGAACAGGCGAAGGTTCTCTTCAATAGGGCGGTCACGGAACGGGCTGGGTCTTCCTGCCTGTGTCGGTGTTCCTTTCTGTTCCGCAATCTGCTCGGAGGTCTGCTCATCAACGTATGCGAGCCCCTTCTCAATGAGCCAGATGGCGAAATCCCATAATTTGTCGAAATAATCGGAGGCATAATAAACATTCTCCCAGTGGAAGCCAAGCCACTTGATATCGTTCATGATGTTCTCCACATATTCAGTATTCTCCTTGGTAGGATTGGTGTCATCGAAACGAAGATTACAGATTCCGCCGAATTTCTCAGCAACGCCGAAGTCCATGCAGATTGCCTTGGCATGTCCGATATGTATATATCCGTTGGGCTCTGGTGGAAAACGGGTCTGTATTCTACCTCCGTTCTTACCTGCGGAGAGGTCACCCTCTACCATTTGCTCCACGAAACTGAGACTCTTTTTCTCTTCGCCCTCAGTCATTTTCTTCTCTTCTATCATGATATATTATACGTTTAATTGAGTGTGCAAAGGTACGAAAAAGTTTAGAGTTTATAGTTGAAAGTTTAGAGTTTTTTTGTTGTTTACCGAAAATATGTTATTTAACATAAGAAATAATTTGCATGGGTTTCAAAAAGGCAGTACCTTTGCCAACGTTATCCTGAATACAATCTTTTTACCTTAAAAAAAGGACTAATACCGATTAAAAATTGCCCCTCGCTGTGAAGCAAGGAGCATTTTTTATTTTATACCTCTCTCGTTGAGTGCTTTGCTGTATTTTTCCGCATTCTTCAGATGCTCTGGATATGTCTTGGCAAAGTTATGGGTTCCGGAGAAGTCTTCTTTGGCGCACATATACAGATACTCGTGACTCACATAATCCAGAACGGCGTCAATACCTTTGATGGAGGCAATCTTGATGGGACCGGGGGGGAGTCCTTCGTTCTTGTAAGTATTATATGGACTGTCAATCTTGAGCATGTTGTTATAAATACGTTTGATGGCGAAGTCTTTGAGGGCAAACTTGATGGTAGGGTCAGCCTGTAAAGGCATGTGCTGTCTCAGTCGGTTGATATACATCCCCGCAATCATGGGCTTCTCCGCAGTATTGGCAGTCTCCTCGTCGATGATAGAGGCAAGGGTCGCTACCTCATTGGGAGATAATTCTATCTTCTGGGCTTTTGCCGTACGTTCCCCATTCCAGAAACGGTCATGCTCTTTCTTCATGCGCTCCAGCAGTCCGTCAATGCTCACGTTCCAGTAGATGTCATAAGTGTTGGGTACGAACATCGCAGAGATGGTGCAGGTGTCATAGCCGTATTTCCCACAGGTCTCCTGAGAATGGAGTGCGTCGGCGATGGTGGCTGAGTCAAGCATCAGTTTCTTACCCAATACCGCAGCAAGCCTGTCCATGGTCCTCGCCTCGGGAATCGTCAGGTTGAGACTCTCCTGTTGCCCGTTTTTCAGGTGGCGGTAGATGGTAACAGCTCCCTCTCCTTTCTTGATAGCATACCGTCCAGTCTTGATGTAGTCGCCATAGTCGGCGTGACGTAACAAGGTTTGAAGTCCTGCCATGGCGGTAGGATAAGCTATCGGTTTGATCTTTGCGATGACACTGTCTTGGTTGTCGTCTTCATCTATATATATATAATGTGTCTCCTCTAGTGTTGATACCCCCGAGAAGAAAAAATAAAAGGGGAGTCCTATTACCAATAGCAATCCTATGGCAGCAGGGATGAGATATCTCTTATAACCTGAAATCTTCATGTCTTTTTTACTTTTACCCTGCAAAGATAATAAAAGTTTAGAGTTTTTTTCGTAACTTTGCCAAAAAAGTTAGGAAAACATGAAGCTAAGATTCAGTATCAGATATCATACCGCATGGGGAGAGAGCCTCCATGTGAATATCGCCTATCATAGTCAGGACGGTACTGTTAAGAAATATAACCTGCTGATGCAGACAGTGGACGGAGAACTCTGGACCTTGGAGACAGCTGCCTTAGAGTCGCGCCAGCATCCGCTTTCACATATTATATATTTATATCAAGTGGAGGATGCGGATGGGCATATGCTGCGTCGTGAATGGGACTTGGTGCCACGTATCTATTATTTCGACACATCGAAAGACTATCTGTTCCCAGACCAATGGCGTGACATGCCATTACCATATCATCTGTATACCAATGCCTATCTGACGACGGTTCAGTGCCGTACCAATGAGCATGTAGAGGCGTTACGCCTGCCATTGTTCCGACGTACCATCACCTTCCGTGTCTCTGCGCCCCAGTTGCAACCAGGACAAGCTGTCGCTGTCTGTGGCAGTCATCCTGCCATCGGCAGCTGGAACACCTCCCGTTATCTTCGAATGGAATATGCCGGGCAGCATGAATGGATGCTCACCGTCAATGCACTGGGTATGATGTTCCCGCTGGAGTATAAATATGTGGTGGTGGATGACCAGACGCATGCCTTTGTCGGATGGGAAGAGGGTGATAATAGAGTGATAGACAATAGTCAACAGTCAATGACTAATAGCCAGGAGCTTATCAGCGACGGACAAGTGCTGGTGCTATATGGTGAGCAGTTGCGTATGAAGGAGCAGACCTGGCGTGCCGCTGGTGTCTCTATACCAGTATTCTCCCTGCGTAGTGAGCATAGCTATGGAGTGGGGGACTTTGGTGATCTCAAACGATTGGTCGACTGGGCTGAACTGACGGGTATGAGGATTATTCAGATTCTCCCAGTCAATGATACGACTGTCAGTCATGGGTGGCAAGACTCCTATCCCTATAATATTATCAGTGTCTTCGCCCTCCATCCGCATTATGTTGATTTAGAGGCGGCAGGCACTCTGAAGTCACGTCAGCAGATGATCCAGTTCCGTCGTCGTCAACAGGAACTTAACGCCCTGTCATATAGTGACTATGAGGCAGTTGACCGTGTCAAGCAGGAGTATCTGGTGCAACTCTTTGAGGAACAGAAAAAGAGTATAACGGCTTCCAAGAGTTTTAAAGATTTTGTCCAGAATAGCGCAGAGTGGCTCAAACCTTATGCAGCCTATCGTGCTGAAGATTATGATTTCGTCTGTTTCGTGCAGATGTTGTTACATATGCAGTTGAAGGAAGCTGCTGACTATGCCCGTTCCAAGGGTGTCGTCCTGAAAGGTGACTTGCCTATTGGGGTGAACCGTGAGAGTGTGGAGACCAGGGTGCATCCTGAACTTTTTCATCTTGACAGTCAGACAGGGGCTCCGCCCGATACTTTTACGAAGCAGGGTCAGAACTGGGGATTCCCTACCTATAACTGGATGGAGAATCAAGAGGACAGGTCGCTTGATTCTGTCCAGAATCATGGAGCTGTCCCCCTGATCTCCTGGTTCAGACGGAGATTAAAGTGGATGTCTCAGTATTTCGATGCCATACGAATCGATCATGTGCTGGGCTTTTTCCGTATTTGGGAAATCCCAGAGGAGGCTGTTGATGGTGTCTTGGGACATTTCTCGCCTGCCTTGCCGCTCACTATTGCAGAGATAGAGTATTTCGGTCTTTCTTTCCGTAAGGATCTCTATACGAAACCGTTTATTAATGACTCCCTCATCAACCGTCTCTTCGGTATTCATGCCCAGTATGTCCGTGATAACTTCTTAGTACGTAAGGCTTATAATCTCTATGACCTGCAGGAAGCGTATGACACCCAGCGTAAGGTGGCTGCTTATTTCGCTGACCGACGTGATGAAAGCAGTCTGTGGATACGCGACGGACTGTTGCGCTTGATCAGTGATGTGCTTTTTGTGAAGGATCCCCGTCAGTCAGAGATGTATCATCCACGGGTTGGGGCACTCCATGAGCCTATCTATGAGGCACTGAGTAATGAGGATAAGGATGCCTTTATGCGACTTTACAATAACTATTTCTACCAGCGTCATTCCATCTACTGGGGGCAACAGGCTCTCAAGCGGTTGCCGGCTATCCTGAAAGGCTCCCGGTTACTTGTCTGTGCTGAGGATCTCGGAATGTTGCCAGACTGTGTGGAACCCGTGCTGGATCAATTGCGTATCCTTACCCTTGAGATCCAACAGATGCCCAAACAGCAGGGCTTTGAGTTTGCCCATCTGGAGGCAAATCCCTATCGTTCCGTTGCTACTATCTCTACCCATGACATGTCGCCCTTGCGGTTATGGTGGCAGGAGAACCCGGAGCTTCGCCAGCGTTTCTGTGTTACGATGTTGCAAAAAGAGGGACGTGCTCCAGAGCAGCTGCCGGCTTTCATGGCGGAGGAGATTATTGCGCGTCACCTCTATTGCCCGTCGATGCTCTGTATCTTGTCCTTGCAAGACTGGCTCGCCATGGACAGCGAGCTACGTTCCAAACATCCACAGGAAGAGCGCATCAACATACCCAGCGATCCTTATAACCGTTGGAAATACCGCATGCATCTCACTATCGAGCAGCTTATTGCTGCCGATCGGTATAATCATAAAGTACGTACGATGATAGTCCGCAGCAAACGCTGCAACTCCTGACCCTATCCTCCGAAATAGGTCTCTAGCTCCGTGGCTGCACTTGCTTCCTCATTGGGCAGGTCACGGATGATGATGCCATGTTCCAATAATGCTATACGTGTTGAGATATCAACCGTATGCTGAAGGTTATGGCTGGAGATCAGAAGGGTCGCTCCCGTCTCACGGGAATAGTCGGTAAGGACATGCTTGAGTGTGAGCTGGCTCGATGGGTCGAGGAAGTTAAAAGGCTCATCGAGGATAACAATGTCCGGACGACGGAAGAGGGCAGAGATGATACCCACTTTTTGTTTGTTACCTGCAGAGAGGTTACGGATGAGTTTCTTCTGCCCGAACACCTCACCAGCGGCAAACTGCTCGAAATCCTTCTGTCGCTCGTCCACCTGTTGCTGTGTCATGCCAGAAATCTTGCCCAGGAAAGCAAAATACTCCTCTGGGGTAAGAAAATCGATGAGGAATCCCTCGTCAATATAGGCTCCCACCTGTTGCTTCCATGCCTCACTGTCGGCAGGATTGATATCGTTGATACAGACTGTTCCCTTGTCCGCTTTCAGAAGGTCAAGAAGAAGGCGGAAGAGCGTCGTCTTCCCGGCTCCGTTGTTACCTACGAGACCGAGGATGTCGCCATCATTAATGGTGAACCGCTCGATATCGCAGGCAACGGTATCGCCGAACTGTTTCTTGAGGTTTTCTATTTTAATCATAGTTGTTTATAGTGACTATAGTTCCTATAGATTGATTATACCAGGCCTCTGCCATGACAATGTTTGAACTTCTTGCCGGAGCCACAGGGGCAAGGATCGTTACGTCCAGGCAGCTTGTCCTTGATAATCGGAGTGCGTGGCTGCTGGGCACGGGTGTCGTGGGCAGCAGCGGCAGCCTGATTCGGGTCTGTCATCTGTTCCTGTGACAAATTTTGCTTGCTCTCTGTGTACTGCTGGCGCTGGGTGCGCTGTTCAGGAGCAGCCTCGCGAACATCCTGCTGCTGCATCTCGGGAATAGCACCACGCATGAGGATGCTGACGATACGGTTGTTCATCTCGTTGATCATCGTATCCCATACCTTGGCACTCTCCAACTTGAAGATCAGCAACGGGTCTTTCTGCTCGTAGCTGGCATTCTGTACAGAGTGGCGCAACTCATCGAGTTCACGGAGGTTCTCTTTCCACGACTCATCGATGATATGCAGCAGCATCTGTTTCTCAAACTCCTTGACGATCGACTTGCACTCACTCTCGTATGCCTCCTTGAGGTTACAAGGGATGTTATACATCTTTCGTCCGTCGGTCAGGGGAACTACAATACGCTCGTACATGTGACCTTGGTTCTCGTACACCTGTTTGATGATAGGTTGAGCTACCTCACGGATACGCTCCGTCTTACGGGTGAAAGTCTCCATCACCTGCTGGAAGGCACTCTCCTCTAACTGCTCGCGTTGTTCGTTGAAGAACTGTTCGTCGGTGAAGGGTACCTCCATGGCGAAGATATGCAGGAACTCCTCCTTACAACCGTCATAGTCATTGTTCTCAATGATGTTCACCACACGGTCCCACATCATGTTAGAGATATCCATACCGATACGCTCACCCATCAAGGCATGACGGCGTTTCTCATAGATGACGGTACGCTGCTTGTTCATCACGTCGTCATACTCCAGCAGACGCTTACGGATACCGAAGTTGTTCTCCTCTACCTTCTTCTGGGCACGCTCAATCTGTTTGCTGATCATCGGACTCTCAATCATCTCGCCCTCCTTGAAACCAAGACGGTCCATCACATTGGCAATACGCTCAGAGCCGAACAGACGCATCAGCTTGTCTTCCAGGGAGACAAAGAACAATGAACTACCCGGGTCTCCCTGACGACCGGCACGTCCACGCAACTGACGGTCGACACGACGACTCTCATGACGTTCCGTACCAATGATGGCAAGACCGCCTGCCTCTTTTACTTCTGGTGACAACTTGATATCGGTACCACGACCAGCCATGTTCGTGGCGATGGTGACGGCACCGAGTCCGTTCGTCGACTGACCGGCGAGTGCCACAATGTCAGCCTCCTTTTGGTGTAACTTCGCATTCAGCACCTGATGGGGAATACCCTCACGCTTGCCCGTCTCTGGGTTGACATACATATCGAGCATGCGGCTCAGCAACTCAGATATTTCGACAGATGTCGTACCTATCAAGGTAGGACGTCCTGCCTTGCGCAGACGGACCACCTCCTCGATGACGGCACGGTATTTCTCACGGGCTGTCTTATAGACCCGGTCGTCCTGGTCGTCACGGATGACGGGACGGTTGGTAGGAATCTCCACCACGTCGAGTTTATAGATATCCCAAAGCTCACCAGCCTCCGTGATGGCGGTACCTGTCATACCAGCCAGTTTATGGTACATACGGAAATAGTTCTGCAGGGTGATGGTGGCAAAGGTCTGTGTGGCAGCCTCCACCTTCACATGCTCCTTCGCCTCGACAGCCTGATGGAGTCCGTCGCTCCAGCGGCGCCCCTCCATGATACGACCTGTCTGCTCGTCGACAATCTTCACCTCACCGTCGATGACCACGTACTCGTCGTCCTTGTTGAACATCGTGTATGCCTTCAACAACTGCTGGAGGGTATGTACACGCTCACTCTGTACGGCATAATGGTTGAGCATCTCGTCTTTCTTGTTCAGTCGCTCCTCGTCACTGATGGTGGTGTCAGCCTCCAGTGCGGACAACTGACTGGTGATGTCGGGCAACACGAAGAGCTCGGCGTCGTTCACCTGTTTGGCAAGCCAAGCCGTACCCTTATCGGTAAGGTCGCAGGAGTTCAGTTTCTCGTCAACCACGAAATACAGGGGCTCCACAGCCTCCGGCATACGGCGGTTGTTGTTTTCCATATACGTATTCTCAGTGTTCTGCATCCCCGACTTGATACCCTCTTCCGACAGGAACTTGATGAGGGGTTTGTTCTTGGGCAGACATTTATGAGAGCGGAAGAGAGCGAGGAAGCCTTCCTCCTCCAGTTTCTTGTCGTTCTTCTCACGTCCTTCGGCAATCTTCTGTTTTGCCTCGGCGAGATATTGGGTGGCGAGTTGACGCTGTACGCCAACCAGTTTCTCCACCAGCGGCTGGTACTCCTCAAACATCTGGTCGTCACCCTTGGGCACAGGACCAGAGATGATCAACGGGGTACGGGCATCGTCAATCAACACGGAGTCGACCTCATCGACGATGGCATAGTTATGGGCACGTTGCACGAGGTCTTGTGGCGAGATCGCCATATTGTCACGGAGGTAATCGAAACCGAACTCATTATTCGTACCGAAGGTGATGTCACACTGGTATGCTTTACGACGAGCCTCTGAGTTAGGCTGGTGCTTGTCGATACAGTCGACGGACAAGCCATGAAACATATAAAGCGGTCCCATCCATTCGGAGTCACGCTTGGCAAGGTAGTCATTGACCGTCACGACATGCACACCGTTACCAGTCAGTGCATTCAGGAAGACGGGGAGTGTTGCCACAAGGGTCTTACCTTCACCGGTAGCCATCTCAGCGATTTTACCCTGATGCAGTACGACACCACCAAAGAGCTGTACATCATAGTGTACCATCTCCCATTTCAGGTCGTTACCGCCTGCAGTCCAATGGTTATGATAGATAGCTTTGTCACCGTCAATGGTGATGAAGTCCTTCTTCGGATCACCAGCAAGTTCACGGTCGAAGTCTGTTGCCGTGACAATGGTCTCCTCATTCTCGGCAAAACGACGAGCCGTCTCTTTGACGATGCTGAAGACCTCAGGCATCACCTCGTTCAAGGCATCCTCGTAGATATCCAGTGCCTCCTTCTCCAGTTTGTCGATCTTGGCGAAAATCTCCGCACGTTCGTCAATGGGCGTATCCTCAATAGTTCCTTTTAAACGCTCAATTTCTTCTTTCTGTTTTTTCGCAGAGTCCTGCACCTGGCGTTGGATATCCTTGGTGCGCTGGCGCAATTGGTCGTTGTCGAGATTCTGTATCCCAGGGTAAGCGGCTTTTACTTTCTCCACCAGGGGCTGGATCAGTTTCATGTCACGGGTGGACTTGTTACCGAACAACGATGTCAAAATCTTAGTTAAATTCATATCTTATTTCTTTTATTTTACCTTAATGAACATAAAACGGTTGCAAAGGTACGAATTTATTTCCGTACTTTCGCCAGCCTTTTTGTTTTTTTACCTTTAATTCTTAAAAAAGTGGCTCAGAAGAACAAGCATTCGGAGCCCGGATGCGGATGGCACGAGCAATAGCAGGTGCGATACGGTCGACGGTGACAGGTGTCTGAATGCGCTCGGCTTTTGTTCCAGCTCCGTAGATGATGATAGGGAATGGAACATGTGCTGAACGGGAGGTATACTTTTCCAAAGTGTCTTCATTGATGAGTTTCCAACCTGGTGCGATATCAATGATTAAGTCACCACATTTCTCGACATTAAAGCCATTTCGGATGCCTTCAAGTAAATAACTATCACTTGTTAGTAACTGATTGGCTGTGTATACGTTACGAACTCCAGATAACTGCAAGAGAAACTCTTGGGAACGACTACAGATATCTCCTAAATGGATGTTCTTCTGACGGAGCAACTGATGGTTGAAAAAGACTTGGTTCTTATAACAGAACTCCACATATTTGGCAGGACCGAAAACAGCGCCCAAGTACATGTTCAACAGGTTGGCGGTTCGATTGATGTAGAAAGTACCTGTCGGGATGCGGTATCGTTCCTGATTCCCTTCTTCCTCTTCCTCGCGACTGGTGGTACCCGTGATGACAAACAGCACCCGGTCTCTGAGAATTTGCTGCTCTACACCGTTCAGAAGTCGTGCCATCTGACGGTCCAGTTCCACATACGACTCCATCTGGAGTCCTGCTGTATAGGTCAGGCTGACGAGGTCGGTCTTGTCATCATTACCAATACCAGCCTGCTCGATACATCTCAATGCTGCGTCCGTTATCGTTTTATTGGTGTCAGCGTCAGGTCTGAAAAGACGTGTGTACCCACTCAACCACTGGTTGACAGGCCGGTAATAGGTCGTTGTCGCCCATTGCCCGTTACTGATCCATGCAGCACCGTCTGCGGCATGACCTGCTGACAGAATGGCAGCATCGGCGGTGGGAGCAAATGAGAACACCTTGGCAATACCGTTGGTTGCCATCTTCAACTCATCACTGATGGTTGAGGTTCCTAAGAATTGTGGGGAATATCCGATTTTCTGGTCTCTCACACAGTTCTGTGGACGAAGGGTTTGCTTGTCGAGCCATTCCTCAGCGGTAATCCCATTATAATATGGGACGGTACCTGTATGCAATGATGCCATGGCAGAGGCGCGATCAACAGGTGTGAAGTGGTAAGCCCCATTCGTGAAGACCTTCCCTTCTGTAAGCAGTTTTCTTAGTCCCTCGTTGCCGTAGAGTGGCACATAGGTCTCCAGATAATCCGTGCGTAACTGGTCAATTGTGATACTGATAACCAGTCGAGGAGCTTGTGCTATGAGCTGCTCCTGCGCCTCGGCATTGAGTCCCAGGATACTGAGCAGGGTGATATATAGGTACTTATTCCTCATGTCTTCAGCCTGTCTTTAAGATGAATCCAACATTGTAGCAGCAAACACAATGCCAAACACCAAATTCCTTCTGCGTAATCTTGGAAGAGACCGCCTATCAGGAAAAGTACTGCCAATACTGCCGTGATGCTCCAATAACGGGTTTTCTTGCCTCGAATCACTTTCCACAAAAAGAACCAAGGCAGTGGGTTCAATAGGATGAACTGCAGGTTCACACTGACTGTCGGATGCTGGGAGAACAGCATCAAGAAGAGGATGGTGCCGAGGATACCTGTCGTGATCATCAAGAAAGCGTCCCACCAAAGGAAGATGCGCTTGCCTCGCAGCTGTAAGATGAACATGGCAATACCGATGACTGTAAAGATGATGGCACAAGTAAAAGGACGCAAGGGAAAACCTTGCCTCTTAATCTGTATGCCCGCAGGAACACTGATCCTACGCTCTTTCACCAACGGACGGTAATCCCCGTTGCCGTAAATCTCGGCGTGGTCGAAATCATACATCAGGTTATAAGGCAGGAACTCCTGTTGCCGGCGGTCTGTCTTCTTGTCAGCAAGGATACCTAATAGGAGGTCGTTGCCGAAAGTAGCCCATGGATGCTCTTTGGTCATCTCATGAACCATTTCCCGATAAGTGGGGGTGTAGTCCTCGCGGGACTGGTATGACACCTTCCCCTGGATGCATAGCTCTATGATATCCCGTGCCTTGGTGGTACAATTGTTATAGAAATAATTATAGCGATAGACCCGGTTCTGCTCTTGCATGTTCACAGCGAGAGCCTGTTGGAGTGTCATTTTCTCCTCGTCTGTCAGGTTCAACACCTGTTCTGTCACCATACTTCCCAAGCGCCGGTATTCTTGTTGGAAGAGACGGTAGGGATAGGCTCCCAGCTCATAGTCAGTGATGCCGAACACAAAACGGAGCGTGAAGAAAGGTTTTCGGAAATCGAAGACCCCATAGTTGAAGGCAATATCAAGTCCACCTTTCCGCATGTCATGGTAACGGATGGCGGTATGCCCATAAAGACTGTATACCTCGTCATGTGGCTGGCACGTCAGCAAACTAATCTCCACAGAGTCCAGTCGAAGGGAGTCCTGCTGTGCCTCCATAGGGGTTGCGGCAAGTAAAATCATCCCGATTAGACCCCCTCTTAGCACATTAAAAATGATTTTTAAATGTTTCACGATGCAAAATTAACCTATATTTTCCACTTAACGTTCGGTTATTTCGTTTTTTTTCAATAATTTTGCAGTCGAATTTTGAATAAAGAAAGAAGAGAAAGAATGAAGAAGCTTCTATTTAGTAGCATTCTGCTGGGATTAGGCACCTTGTCTATGATAGCCCAGAGTGGTACGAAATCGCCATATAGTCAGTATGGTTTGGGTATCCTGTCTGATCAGTCACAGGGCTTTAACCGTGGTATGAGTGGCTTGTTCCAAGGTTTCCGAAGCGGTAATCAGGTGAATATGCAGAATCCTGCCTCGTATTCAGCAGTCGACTCCCTGAGTATGATTTTTGACTTGGGTGTGTCTGGACAGATCACGAATTTTAAGGAAGGGGGAGCGAAGGTGAATGCCAAGACGGCTAACTTTGAGTATGCCACCGCACTGTTCCGTATCTTTCCTAAGTTCGGTGTCAGCATCGGTTTGGTACCTTATACGAATATAGGCTATTCCTATCACACGACACAGCATATTGGTACTTCCTCTACAACGTCAACGATGACATTTTCGGGCTCAGGTGGTCTTCGCCAAGCGTATATTGGCTTGGGTTATGAGTTCTTTAAGGGTTTCTCCTTAGGTGCTAACGTCTCCTATTTCTGGGGCGATTATGAGCGTAAGATAGGAGTGACGAGCAATGATGCCTATGTCAATGTGTTGACAAAAACGTATGGAGCGGAGGTCAGCAGTTATAAGTTAGACTTCGGAATGCAATACAAGCAGGCATTGTCGAAGAGTGATGCCCTGACAGTCGGTGCTACCTTCGGCTTAGGTCATAAGCTCAACGCAGATCCTTGGTTGTCAGTGACAAATATAGATACCCAGACAGGTGTCTCAGGCTTCTCCGTGGATACAATCTCCAACGGACTATCCATCCCGATGACAATAGGTGGTGGTATTGCATATTGTCATAAAAACTCTTTGACAGTGGGTGCTGACTACCAGCTGATGCGTTGGGGATCTGAGTCTTTCCCTGTAGTCAATGAGAATACGGATAAATATGAGTTGGTGAACAACTACTATATGGACCGCCATAAGGTGACGGTGGGTGCCGATTGGATTCCAAACCCCATGAGTCGTCGGTTCCTGAGTCGTGTGCATTATCGTATAGGTGCCTCTTATGCTACACCTTATTATAAAATAAATGGGCAGGATGGTCCTAAGGAGATGACGGTGAGTGCTGGTTTCGCTATCCCATTGGTCAACTCATGGAATAACCGTTCTGTACTGAATGTCAGTTTCCAGTGGGCAAATCTGTCAGCGAAGAATCTTGTGACGGAGAACTCTTTCCGTGTCACGATAGGTCTGACATTCAACGAGCGCTGGTTTGCTAAATGGAAAGTCGACTAATTCGCTTTTGGCTTTTGGCTTTTGGCTTTTGGCTTTTGGTGGTTGCGTGTGAACAGCCTAAGGAGCACACGGCACCAGCCATTCATGAGCGTGACTCCGTATCGATGATGACAACCTACGGAGTTAACACGTTGATATCCGACTCGGGTGTCATTAAATACCGTATCGTGACGGAACGGTGGGATGTGAATACGGTCAAGCAACCTACCCGTTGGACCTTTGAGCGAGGTCTCTTTCTGGAACAGTTCGATGAGAAATTCCATATCGAGGGATATATCTTTGCAGATACGGCATGGTATTATGACCAGATAAAGCTCTGGGAGTTACGGGGAAGGGTACGCATCCGTAATGTCAATGGTCTCGTATTCCGTAGCGAGGAACTATTCTGGGATGGAATCAAACATGAGTTCTATTCACATAAGTTCTCTCGTGTGGTGACACCTGAGCGTGAACTGGAAGGCACCTATTTCCGAAGTGATGAGCACATGCGCCACTACGAGGTGACCAATAGTGTCGGCTCTTTCCAATCTGAGGATTTGGAACCAGAGGAGGAAGAGCCGGCAAAGGAGCAGAAGAAAACGCCTGCGGATACCGCGAAACAGGAGAAAGCGATTCGTCAGGCGGCAGTCAGACACAAGGCAACAACAAAACCCGCACAGCCATGACGAATTTAATTATAGGACTTATCATCACGATGGTTTTCTCCGCCTTCTTCTCTGGCATGGAGATCGCCTTTGTCTCCTGTAACCGTCTTCGTGTGGAGATGGACCGTGAGAAAAATGGCTTGTCACAACGTGCCATCGCATATTTCTACCAGCATCCCAATAATTTCGTGAGTACGATGCTGGTAGGTAATAATATCGCACTAGTGATCTATGGTATTCTGTTTGCCCGCATCTTCGACACGACCCTTTTCGAAGGATTGACTGACGGGCTGAGGGTTACTGCGGATACTCTACTCTCTACAGTGGTGGTGCTCTTTACGGGTGAGTTCTTGCCGAAGACGATTTTCAAGGCGAATCCTAATACCATGTTGACATTCTTCGCCATTCCTGCCTGGATATGTTATGTCATCTTATATCCCATCTCCCGTTTTTCCACATCGCTCTCGCGAGGACTTCTCCGCTTGATTGGTGTACAGATTCCCAAGGAGGAACAGGATAGGGGGTTCTCGAAAGTTGACCTGGACTATCTGGTGCAGTCGAGTATTGACAACGCAAAGAGTGAGGACGAGATAGAAGATGAAGTGAAGATCTTTCATAATGCCTTGGACTTCTCTGATACGAAGGTGCGTGACTGTATGGTGCCCCGTACGGAGATAGAGGCTGTGGATATGGAGGAGTGTACGATGGAGCAGCTTCTGAACCGTTTTGTCGAGAGTGGACATTCCAAAATTGTGGTCTATCGTGATGATATTGATCATGTCATCGGCTATATCCATTCTTCAGACCTCTTCAAGGTTACTAACAGCCAACAGCAAATAGCTATTAGCCAACTTGTCCGGGAGATGCCTTTCGTTCCAGAGACCATGGCGGCAAGTAAACTGATGCATACTTTCCTGCAGGAGAAGAAATCACTTGCAGTGGTGATTGATGAGTTTGGTGGCACCAGTGGACTGGTTTCCCTTGAGGATATCGTTGAGGAGATATTCGGTGATATTGAGGATGAGCATGACAATACGAAATATGTTGCCAGAGAGCTGGGGGAGGGGGAGTATATTCTCTCCGCCCGTCTGGAAATTGAGAAAGTCAATGAGCTTTTCGGTATCGGACTACCCGAGAGTGATGACTATATGACTGTCGGCGGTCTCATCCTGCATGCGTATCAGAGCTTCCCCAAACTGAACGAAGTGATCAAAATCGGGCACTTTGAGTTCAAAATTATTAAAAATACGATGACAAAAATCGAGTTGGTACGACTAAAAGTGACGGAATAAACTAAATTTTTCGTTTTATCTTTCGCCGTTTCCCATTTATTTTGTAATTTTGTCGGCTGAATTTGAAAATAAGAAATAAAAATATAAAAATAAAAGCATAAAATGGCAGCAATTGGAAAAATCAGAAGCTGGGGTCCCGTTCTCGCTACAGTGATCGGTCTCGCCCTGTTTGCATTCATTGCCGAGGAAATGTTCCGCTCTTGTGAGGCTACAAGCAACGAGAAGCGTCAGCAGGTCGGCGAAGTGTTAGGTAAGAAAATCTCCGTACAAGACTTCCAGGCTCTTGTCGATGAGTACCAGTCAGTCATCAAGATGACACAAGGTCGTGACAATCTCACTGAGGAGGAGCTCAATCAGGTGAAGGATCAGGTATGGCAGCAGTTTGTCAACAATACCATCATGGAGACTGAGGCTGGAAAACTGGGACTCACCGTTACGGATGAGGAACTTCAGGAGATTCTCAAGACTGGAACAAACCCCATGTTGATGCAGACTCCTTTCGTTAATCAGCAGACGGGTCGTTTTGATGTGACACAGCTTACCAAGTTCCTTGCAGATTATAAGAAGATACAGGAACAGCCTCAGCAGGCACAGGTCGCTGAGCAGTACAAGCAGATATACGACTACTGGAATTTCATTGAGAAGCAGCTCCGTCAGAATATCTTGGGTATGAAGTATCAGTCCCTGCTCGCACAGTGTCTGATATCTAATCCTGTTTCTGCCAAGATGGCTTTCGAGGCTCAGAACCAGGAGAGTGATATCCAGCTCGCCACCCTTCCTTATTCTGCTATTAAGGATAGCGATGTGGAAGTCAGTGAGTCTGACTTAAAGGCTAAGTATGATGCAGAGAAAGAGATGTTCAAACAGTATGTGGAGAGCCGTAATATCAAGTATGTTGATTTCCAGGTGGTAGCATCTGCTGCTGACCGTACTGCATTGATGAAGACCATCAATGACGCCCGTCAGAAACTGGAGAGTGGTGCTGCTCCCGCAGAGGTTGTCCGTAAGGCTCAGTCTCAGATTGCCTACACAGGTATTGCCGCTACCAAGCGTGCCTTTGCTCCTGATATCGCTACAAAGCTTGACTCTATGCAGGTAGGTCAGGTGAGTGCTCCTTTCGAGACATCCTATGACAACACAGTGAATGTTATCAAGCTGATTAATAAGATAGAGGCTCCTGACTCTGTGGAGTATCGTCAGATTCAGGTTGGTGGTGAGACTGCTGAGGCTGCCCACAAGACTGCCGACAGTATCTTTAACGCACTGAAGGCTGGTGCTGAGTTCGAGGCTCTTGCCAAGAAATACAACCAGACCGGTGAAAAGCAGTGGCTGACATCCTCCATGTATGAGAATGCTCCTTCTATAGATGCTGACTCCAAGGCATACCTGACAGCCATCATTACACTGGCTCCTAACGAGGTGAAAAACGTGGAATTCTCACAGGGTAACATCATTGTACAGGTGCTCACTCGTAAGGCAATGGTGACCAAGTATGACGCTGCCGTCATCAAGCACACGATTGATTTCTCGAAAGATACTTATTCACAGGCTTACAATAAATTCAGCCAGTATGTCAGTGAGAACAAGACGCTGGAGGGACTTGAGAAGAACGCCCAGAAGTTCGGCTTCAAGGTACAGGAGCGTAAGGATATGTTCAACTCAGAGCATAACGTAGCAGGTCTGCGTTCTACCCGTGATGCCATGAAGTGGATCTTCGATGCCAAGGAGGGAGATGTCTCTCCACTTTATGAGTGTGGTAATAACGACCACCTGCTGGTCATCGCCCTTACTAAAGTCAACAAGGAGGGTTATCGTGACCTTGCCAGTGTGGAGGAGCAGGTGAAGCAGGAGGTTATCCGTGATAAGAAGTTTGTCAAGGCTGCTGAGATGCTGAAGGGAGTCAACAGTCTCGATGCCGCTAAGCAGAAGGGCGCTCAGGTTGACAGTGTCCGTCAGATTACCTTCTCCGCTCCTGTCTTCGTACAGGCTACAGGTACTAGCGAGCCCGCTCTGAGTGGTGCCGTAGCAGCCGCTAAGGCTGGTCAGTTCAGTGCTGCTCCTGTCAAGGGTAACGGTGGTGCCTTCCTCTTCAAAGTACTGAACAAGAAACAGCGTGAGGGTGCTAAGTTCGATGCCAAGACACAGCAGGCTCAGTTGCAGCAGAAGGCTCTTCAGGCTGCCGGTCGTTTCATGAACGAACTCTATCTGAAGGCTAACGTGGTAGACAACCGCTACTTGTTCTTCTAAAGAAACATTTTTGTATACATATAATGAAGCCTGGACAACTGCCCAGGCTTCATTTGTTTGAATATACCTTTTTGTTCTTTCCTATCTCGTTTGACATTTCGGCTACAAAGGTAAGTATAATATTTAATTAGCAAAAAATTTGACCTTTGGTCGAATTTTCTCGCGACTCAGCAATATAAATGCAAGCATTTATTGCATTCGCTGCTCTAAAATTTGCATTTTCGCTCACTTTTTTGTAATTTTGCACTCAATTTCAGAAATAACACATCATTGCAATGAATATATCTTATAAATGGTTGAAGGAGTACGTGGATTTCGACCTCACACCACAACAGGTGTGTGATGCTTTGACATCAACGGGTCTGGAAGTCGACGCACTCGAGGAAGTACAGAGTATCAAGGGAGGACTGAAAGGTCTGTATGTAGGTAAGGTGCTGACATGTGAGGCACATCCCAACTCAGACCACCTGCACGTGACAACGGTAGACTTAGGTAAGGGTGAGCCTTCGCAGATTGTATGTGGTGCACCCAATGTGGCTGCTGGTCAGAAAGTCATTGTTGCCGACTTAGGTTGTGTACTGTATGACGGCGATCAGGAGTTTGTCATTAAGAAGTCAAAGCTACGTGGCGTGGAGTCTAATGGTATGATATGTGCTGAGGACGAGATAGGAATTGGTACAGATCACGCTGGTATCATCGTTTTGCCGGAGGACGCACAGGTGGGTATGCCTGCCGCAGAATACTATCACTTGGAGAGCGACTGGCTTATCGAGGTGGATATCACTGCCAACCGTGCCGATGCCTTGAGTCACTGGGGTGTGGCACGTGACCTGTACGCATGGCTGAAGCAGAACGGCTATCAGACCGCTACCCATAAGCCGTCTACGGAAGCTTTCAAGGTGGACAACCACGACCTGCCTGTCAAGGTGCGTATTGAGAACACAGAGGCTTGTAAGCGTTATGCCTGTGTCAGTGTGACTGACTGTGACGTGAAGGAGAGTCCTGAGTGGTTGAAGAACAAGTTGACGACCATCGGACTGCGTCCTATCAATAATATCGTGGACATCACCAACTATGTGATGATGGCACTCGGACAGCCTCTGCACTGTTTTGATGCAGACATGGTGAAGGGTCATGAGATTGTGGTGAAGACGATGCCGGAGGGAACACCTTTCCAGACATTAGATGGTGTGGAGCATAAGCTCTCTGATCGCGACCTTGCCATCTGTAATGTCGAGGAACCGATGTGTATCGCCGGTGTGTTTGGCGGAAAGGGTAGTGGTACTTACGAGACGACAAAGAATGTCGTGTTGGAGAGTGCTTATTTCCATCCTACATGGATTCGTAAGTCGGCACGTCGTCATGGACTGAGCACGGATGCCTCGTTCCGTTTTGAGCGTGGTATTGACCCCAACGGTACCATCGAGGCACTGAAATATGCTGCCATCCTCTGTCAGCAGTTGGCAGGCGGTAAGGTGTCTATGGAGATTGTGGACGAGTATCCTGAGAAGATGGAGAATGCTGTTGTCGAACTGCAATACAGCTACGTACACTCACTCGTCGGCAAGGACATCCCTGTGGAGACCATCAAGAGCATTTGCGAGAGTCTGGAGATGAAGGTGCTCTCAGAAACTTCTGAGGCATTGAAACTTGAAGTTCCAGCCTATCGTGTGGATGTACAGCGTCCCTGTGACGTGGTTGAGGACATCCTGCGCATCTACGGATATAATAATGTAGAGATTCCCACCCAGTTGAAGTCATCGTTGGTGATTAAGGGTGAGGAAGACCAGAAGCACAAGCTCGCCAACCTCGTCAGTGAACAGTTGGTGGGTGAGGGCTTCAATGAAATCCTGAACAACTCGTTAACGAAGTCAGCATATTACGATGACAAACAGGACACACTGGTGAAGATCATGAATCCGCTGTCGAGCGACCTCAACGTGATGCGTAGAACTTTGTTGTATGGCGGACTGGAGAGTATCGAGCATAATGCCAAGCGTAAGAACGGTAACTGTCGTTTCTTCGAGTTCGGCAATGTGTATTTCTTCAATCCGGAGAAAAAGGACGACGAGAATCCGATGAACGCCTACAAGGAGGAGTATCACCTCGGTTTGTGGGTGACAGGCAAGCGTGTGGAAGGCTCATGGGCACATGCCAATGAGGATAGCTCGTTTGCCGAGTTGAGTGCCTATGTAGAGAATATCATTGCACGTATCGGTGTACAACCTGGTATGCTGGTTCGTAAGAAGTCACAGAACGACATCTTCTCTGCTGGCCTGACTATCGAGAACCGTGGCGGCAAGCAACTCATGGAGATGGGTGTCCTGACGAAGAAACTGCAGAAGCAGTTCGATATTGACACTCCCGTTTACTATTGTGAGATGAACTGGACGGCACTGATGAAACTGATTCGTAATCAGAAAGTGCTCTACACGGAGATAGCAAAGTATCCTGCTGTCTCTCGCGACCTCGCCCTGCTCATCGACCAGAACGTGGAGTTTGCGCAGATTGAGGAGATCGCCCGTCAGACAGAGAAGAAACTGCTGAAGAAGGTAGAGCTCTTCGATGTCTATGAGGGTAAGAATCTTCCTGCCGGCAAGAAGTCGTATGCCGTCAACTTCATCCTGCAAGACACGGAGAAGACGATGGGTGACAAGCAGATTGAGGCCATCATGAATAAATTGATTGCCAATCTCAAGCAGAAACTCGGTGCAGAGTTGCGCTAATTTTATCATTTTTACATTTTTGAATTTTATAATTTTACAATAATGGGAAGAGCATTTGAATATCGCAAAGCTGCGAAACTGAAGAGATGGGGTCACATGGCAAAGACCTTTACCAAGATTGGTAAGCAAATCGCTATCGCTGTGAAGGCTGGCGGTCCTGAGCCTGACATGAACCCTGCATTGCGTGCTATCATCGCCAATGCAAAACGTGAGAACATGCCGAAGGATAATATCGAGCGTGCCATCAAGAATGCGATGGGTAAAGACCAGAGCGACTATAAGGAAGTGACCTATGAAGGATATGGTCCTCATGGTGTGGCTATCTTTGTAGACACGCTGACTGATAATACCACGCGTACTGTTGGTGACGTCCGCTCGGTGTTCAACAAGTTTAATGGTAACTTAGGAACACAGGGTAGTCTGTCGTTCCTTTTCGACCACAAGGCTGTGTTTACCTTCAAGAAGAAGGATGGACTGGATATGGACGAGTTGATTCTCGACCTGATTGACTATGGTGTAGAGGATGAGTTCGACGAGGACGAGGAGGAGAACAGCATCACGATCTATGGTGATCCCTCTTCTTTCGGTGCCATTCAGAAACACTTGGAGGAGAATGGTTTCGAGGTGACGGGTGCTGAGTTTACGCGTATCCCCAACGACCTGAAGGACGTTACTCCTGAGGAGCGTGAGACCATTGACAAGATGATTGAGAAACTCGAGGACTTTGATGACGTACAGACAGTGTACACCAATATGAAGCCCGAGGGTGTTGAGTAACGGTTAATGGTTAACGGTTATTGGTTATTGCTTACCGTTTACCGTTACTGATAGTCTTTTTCAAGGAACGTAGCTTCAAAAAGCTTCGTTCCTTTGTTTTTGGTGGAGTAGTAGATGTAGCGGAAGTTATAGCCGGCATCCCTGTAGGGCTGCATGGCGGTAGCGTTTTTTAGGCTCTTTAGCAATTGCTCCCTTGGGTTGTTGCGACGGATCACTGTCGTGTCGTCGATGACACCGCTTAGGGTATATGAATAGGTGAGGGTATGTGTCGCCACATCAAAGCTCATACTGTCAATCGTCACACCTTTAGCTATCGGGGCAGGGCAGTTCTTCTGGGAATACTCCTTTGCCTCACGGGCACAACGTTGCTCCAGCGTCTCCTGACATGCTGTCATCAACAGGGTACCAAGTATAACGAATAAACACTTTCTCATATCTTTCTTACAGTTGCTTGTTCATAATTTCTGCAAAATTACTAAAATAAAATCGGATAGAAATAGATGTATCTCATTTTTTTTTCGTAATTTTGCAAAAATATTGTACTTATACGAACAGGATGGACCATATCAGAAACTTCTGTATCATTGCGCACATCGACCATGGTAAGTCGACACTTGCCGACCGTATGCTTGAATTCACCAAGACGATTCAGGTGACGGAAGGTCAGATGTTGGATGATATGGATCTGGAAAAGGAGCGTGGCATCACGATCAAGAGCCATGCCATCCAGATGGAGTATATGTATAAGGGCGAGAAATACATCCTGAACTTGATTGACACACCGGGACACGTAGACTTCTCTTATGAGGTGTCACGTTCCATTGCTGCCTGTGAAGGTGCTTTGTTGGTGGTGGATGCCACACAGGGTGTACAGGCGCAGACAATATCGAATCTCTACCTGGCTATCGACCATGACTTGGAGATCATCCCTGTCATCAACAAGATAGACATGCCGAGTGCGATGCCTGACGAGGTGGAGGATGAGATTGTAGACCTGATAGGTTGTGATCCTGAGGACATCATCCGTGCCAGTGGCAAGACAGGCGAGGGTGTTGAGGACATCCTGAATGCCGTCGTCGAGCGCATCCCTCATCCTGTAGGTGACGAGAAGGCTCCGCTGCAGGCATTGATTTTCGACTCCGTCTTCAACTCCTTCCGTGGTATCATCGCTTACTTTAAGATAGTCAACGGTACGATTCATAAGGGAGAGAAGGTGAAGTTCTTCAATACAGGTATGGAATATGATGCCGACGAGGTAGGCGTGTTGAAGATGGATATGATTCCACGTCAGGAGTTGCGTACAGGTGATGTGGGTTATATTATCAGTGGTATCAAGGACTCCAAGGAGGTGAAGGTGGGAGATACCATCACCAGTGTGGCGAAGCCTTGTGAGAAAGCCATCGAGGGCTTCCAAGAGGTGAAGCCAATGGTGTTTGCAGGCGTCTATCCCATCGACCCTACGGACTACGAGAACCTGCGTGCCTCGCTGGAGAAATTGCAGTTGAACGATGCCTCGCTGACGTTTGTGCCTGAGACATCCGTGGCGTTGGGCTTTGGCTTCCGTTGCGGCTTCCTTGGACTGCTTCACATGGAGATTGTACAGGAGCGCCTCGACCGTGAGTTCGACATGGATGTCATCACCACCGTGCCTAACGTCACCTATATGTGTTATGACAAACAGGGTGGGGTGAAAGAGGTGCATAATCCGTCAGGACTGCCTGACCCGACACTCATCGACCATATCGAGGAACCGTATATCAAGGCGAGTATCATCACGGCGGCTGATTTCATCGGACCTATCATGACGCTTTGTCTCGACAAGCGCGGAGAACTGATAGACCAGCAGTATGTCAGCGGTGGACGTGTGGAACTACGCTTTATGCTGCCCTTGGGTGAGATCGTGATAGACTTCTACGACAAATTAAAGTCGATATCCAAAGGATATGCCTCGTTCGACTATCATGTCGACTGCTTCCGTCCTTCAAAGTTGGCGAAACTGGATATCCTGCTCAATGGCGAGTCGGTGGATGCCCTGTCGACACTGACGCATCAGGATAATGCCGTCTCTTTCGGACGACGGATGTGTGAGAAACTGAAAGAGCTCATCCCACGACAGCAGTTTGACATCGCCATCCAGGCTGCTATTGGTGCGAAGATTATTGCCCGTGAGACAGTAAAACAGGTACGTAAGGACGTGACAGCTAAATGCTACGGTGGTGATGTGAGCCGTAAGCGTAAACTACTTGAGAAACAGAAACGAGGTAAGAAGCGCATGAAGCAGATAGGTAATGTAGAAGTGCCGCAGAAAGCTTTCCTCGCCGTATTGAAATTAGACTAAAACAATATCAATGACAAACTGAAAATCCATAAAACATGACAACACTTGGACTGACACCACGCGACGTGGCACGTGAACTGGCAAGGCGCTATAGTACGATGACACACGACGAGCTTGACGTGCTCGAGAGTATTCTTGTGCCTTTGAAATATCAGAAAGGAGAGATTATCCTTAAAGAGGGTGATGTCTGTCGTAGTATCTACTGGGTCGTCAAAGGGCTGGTGCGCCAATTCTATTTCAAGAATGGGAAGGAACTGACCGAGTATATGGCGACGGAGAACACCATTTGTATGTGTATCGAGAGTCTCTTCAAGGAGCAGCCTACTCACCTGCAGATGATGGCTTTGGAGCCTACAATCATCTACGCTCTTCCTAAAGCGGCATTGGAGCGTGAGGCTATCAAGAACGTCAATATCCAGATGCTCTATCGTAAGATATTGGAGGAGTCGCTGATTTTCTCACAGATTCATGCCGACATGCTCCGCTTCGAGTCTGCCCAGGACCGTTATGCCAAGTTGGTGAAGCGTAGTCCGCAACTCGTCCTCCGAGCTCCGTTAGTATATATCGCCAGTTACCTCCAGATGACACCGGAGACGCTCAGCCGTGTCCGTACCTCCGCCTTGCTGGAGGATAAAGATTAATAACAATTGTGTAACGATGTCAGTCGGTACTGTTGGCGACGATATTATTAGAGCGATATAGAATTATGTTTGTATCAGAAATTTTTATGTGGGGTGCGGCTATAGTGGCATGCGTTGTGTTAGCAGCGATGATAGCATTGGCCTTCTTCGACAGGCAGATGCTACGGCACATGTTGGTGATATTCGGAGTGACAGTGGCACAGATGGCTGTCGTAGTAGCCGTAGTGTGGACGGTCTATCAGACAGACGTCTGGTGGGCCTATCTGCTCTGGTTCCTATTGGTACTGGTGTTGTCGATATGTTGGTGCCTGTTTCCATTGCAGGCTATGTGGCGAAAAATGTTGTCGCCCGTTAGTGTGGCGATGCTCGTCGGTAGCATCGTGGTGGGAGGCAGTGCGATGCTGATGCTACCCATCAGAGTCTTTCTGTCGGTCTATTCTGTGCTGATGGCATGTTTGACGGTTTCGATCATGCAGACCATGATGAGCTACCAGCGCAACCAGCAAAAGCCGGAGGCTCTGCGTGACGACTTATTTCATCAGGTAAGGAATCTGGCTCAACCATTGGTGATGGTCATGCCGATGCTCTATGCTGGTATGCTGCTGAAAGGTATCCCGGCACTGAAAGGACTGCTCGTCATTCTGTTATTGATAGCAGCCTCCTTCGTCGCCAATATATTGGCGGGCTTGATAGCATTAGGGATAATCAAGAAGAACAAGGTGTAAAAATGAAAAAGAATCAATTGTGTACTCGGGTCGAAGGTGCCGCCTTCGTAAAATGAGGTCGATAGTTGGTCAGTTCGTCACAAAAACGTATGAAAATTTTGCTGAATGGATTTTTTATATTATCTTTGCACCCGCAAAAAGAAAAGCGATCTTTGAGGTTGCCGATATGGCTCAGTTGGTAGAGCAACGCATTCGTAATGCGTGGGTCGCCGGTTCGAGTCCGGCTATCGGCTCTTTCTGGTGCAAAGAGTCAGAGCAATCTGGCTCTTTTGCTTTGCGGTAGTGGCTCAGTTGGTAGAGCATTGGCTTCCCAAGCCGAGGGTCGCGGGTTCGAGTCCCGTCTGCCGCTCCTCTTCTGGCAAAATAGCAGGAGATACGAAAAAAGTCTCTGAAAAATTTGCAGGAGTGAAATAAAAGCGTTACCTTTGCACCCGCAATCAAGGAGATAACCCCAAGGTTTCTGACTCCAAGGTCCTGATGGAAGGATGGGTGAGTGGCTGAAACCAGCAGTTTGCTAAACTGCCGTACGGGTTTCCGTACCGGGGGTTCGAATCCCCCTCCTTCCGCAGCCGAGGGGATTTCTCTAAGAGCGCACACTAACAGGAAGGTCGATTCATCTAATGGTTAGGATACAAGATTCTCAATCTTGGCATAGGGGTTCGATTCCCCTATCGACTACAAAAATGACTCCTCTGTGAATCCCATGATTTGCAGAGTTTTTTTTATAACATGGACAACAAGAATCAAAGTACAAAGACACCTCATCCGTTCGTAGCGATAATCCCTGTGGTGATCCTCATCATCTTTCTCGCCATCGTCATCTCGCTCTTTGGCAGTGAGTCGCTGAATGGTGGCAGTCAGATCGCTCTATTGATGGGTATGGCAGTCTGTGTCTGTATCTCTATGGCGGTATACCGAACATCATGGAGAGTCTTCGAGCAACAAATCAAGAAAACACTCGGTGAGGTGTCCATCACTTTATTGATACTGCTTTGTGTGGGTATGTTGTCTGGCTCATGGATGATCAGTGGTGTTGTCCCCACCTTAATCTATTATGGGGTACAGATCATGTCACCCCAGTTCTTTCTTGTCTCCGCCAGTGTCATCTGTGCATTGGTGTCACTATTGTCAGGCAGTTCTTGGACGACGATAGCCACCATCGGTGTCGCCCTGTTAGGTATCGGTCATGCCTTGGACGTGTCTGAGACGTGGACGGCAGGTGCCATCATCTCAGGAGCCTATTTCGGTGATAAGCTGTCGCCATTGAGTGATACTACCATCCTGGCATCGTCAGCTACAGGTACAGACCTTTTTGTGCATATCCGCTATATGATGCTGACGACGATTCCCACCTTCCTCATCGCTCTTGCCATTTTTTTTATAGCAGGATTAGGGAGTGGGGATGCTACGGAACTGCAGGTGGAGCATTATACGGAAGGACTTTCACGAACGTTTAATATCTCACTATGGACACTGCTGGTACCATTATTCACAGGTATACTCATCGCCCGCAGGGTTCCCTCACTGATTGTCCTTTTCAGTTCCTCCATCATGGCAGGTGTTATCGCCCTGATCCTGCAACAACATATTCTCTGTGAGGTGGCAGGAAACGACAACCTGATCCGTGGACTCGCCATAACCTATTATGGTGCTACAGCAATCGACACGGGGAATACCTCGTTGAACGAGCTTATCTCCACAGGTGGTATGGCAGGGATGCTGAACACTATCTGGCTCATCCTGTGTGCGATGTGCTTTGGTGCTGTGATGGTGGCAAGTGGTATGATAGAGAGTCTGACACGAGTGATTGTCAGTTGGGTACGTCATCGTGTGTCCCTTGTATCATCGACGGTTGGCACGGGTATCTTTCTCAACGTCACTACTGGTGACCAGTTTATCTCCATCGTCCTTACTGCAGATATCTTCAAGGAGGTTTACGATAACCAAGGCTATGAGTCCCGACTGTTAAGTCGCACCTGTGAGGATGCGGCAACTGCGACATCCGTCCTAGTACCTTGGAACACTTGTGGTATGACACAGGCAACAGTATTGGGAGTCCCCACACTGACCTACCTGCCATATTGTTTCTTCAATTTGCTCAGTCCTCTGATGAGTATCGTCATTGCAACCACTGGATGGCGTATCATCAAGAAACCAAGATGATTCATCTAGTTGTTGAGTTTCTTACGCAGGAATTTGCCTGTGATACTCTCGGGGCAGGAGGCAATTTCCTCAGGAGTGCCGCAGGCTACGAGGTTACCGCCTCGGTCGCCACCATCGGGACCAAGATCGATAACGTGGTCGGCACACTTGATAATCTCCATGTTATGCTCGATGACAAGGATGGTGTGTCCTCGTTCAATCAGTGCATCGAAGGCATGAAGGAGTCGTTGGATATCATGAAAATGTAGTCCTGTAGTGGGCTCATCGAAGATGAAGAGAGATGGCTCCTGGCGTTCCTGTCCGATGAAGTAGGCGAGTTTGACACGTTGGTTCTCACCGCCAGAGAGGGTAGACGAGTTTTGTCCGAGTTTGATATATCCCAGTCCTACATCCTCTAAAGGTTTCAGTCTGTTGACGATGGTCTTGCAAAGGTTGGAGGTTCCTTTTCCAAAGAACTCGATAGCCTCCGAGATGGTCATGTTCAGTACATCGTCAATATTTTTCCCCTCATAGCGCACATCGAGGATATCGTGCTTGAAACGATGACCATGACATGCCTCACACTCTAGTACGAGGTCTGCCATAAACTGCATCTCTACTGTGATAACACCAGCACCCTTACACTCGTCACAACGACCACCATCTGCATTGAAAGAGAAATACTGAGAGGTGAAGCCCAGTTGTTTTGATAGTGGTTGGTCTGCGAAAAGGTCGCGGATGGCATCATAGGCTTTGACATAAGTGGCAGGATTGGAACGTGTCGACTTACCGATGGGGTTTTGGTCGACAAACTCGACATGCTTCACTGCGTCATAGTCGCCTCCTAATCCCATATACTCACCGGGAGCATCACATACATCCCCATGGATGCGTTTGAGGGCAGGGTAGAGAATTCCTTTGATGAGGCTAGACTTACCACTGCCGCTAACTCCCGTCACCACTGTCATTACGTTAAGAGGGAGGGAGACATCGATGCCACGCAGGTTATTCATACGTGCCCCTTTAATGTCTATCTTCCTGTTCCAAGTGCGACGGCTCCTGGGAACGGGAATCTCCTCTTGGTGCAACAGGTATTTGACAGTATGGCTCTTGGGGAATATTTTTAGCGACTGTTTGTTGATATCCTCCGCATTACCCTCGAAGACGATCTCACCGCCCAGTCGTCCCGCATTAGGACCTACGTCGATGAGATAGTCTGCGGCCCGCATCATCTCCTCGTCATGCTCTACTACGACGACGGTGTTCCCTAAAGCCTGTAGCTCCTTCAATACTTTGATGAGGCGGTCAGTGTCACGACTGTGCAGTCCGATACTTGGTTCGTCTAAGATATATAAAGAACCCACGAGGGAGGAACCAAGTGATGTCGTCAGGTTGATGCGCTGGCTCTCACCACCACTTAACGTATTGGACATGCGGTTGAGAGTCAGATAGCCCAGTCCTACGTTTAACAGGAAGTGCAGTCGAGAATTAATCTCTGTCAGCAGTCGCTTACCGATCTCCTGTTCCTGTTCGGTGAGCTCTAGATGATCGAACCACTGTTTTAATCGTATAATAGGCATCTCAACCAGGTCGGAGATGCTACGACCACCGATCTTCACATAATTCGCCTCCGCTTTCAGTCGTGTACCATGACATTTCGGACAGGTCGTCTTACCTCTGTATCGTGCCAGCATCACACGGTATTGTATCTTGTATTGGTTCTCCTTCACCATCTGGAAGAAAGCATCGATACTTATCTGGTTGTGGATGTCTTTGTGTCGCTCGGAGGGCAGCCCATGCCAGAGCATGTCCTTCTGCTTTTGTGTCAGGTTATAGTATGGTTCAAAGATGGGAAAGTCGTCCTTCGCTGCCCGTCGGCAGAACTCCTCCTTCCACATGCCCATCTTCTCACCGTGCCAGCATACCACACAGCCGTCGTATACCGACTGGGTAGTATTCGGTATCACCAAGTGTTCGTCGATACCTATAATCTTACCGAAGCCCTGACACTCAGGACAGGCTCCCACCGGGGAGTTGAAGGAGAAGAGGTTGTCAGAAGGTTCCTCAAACTTCATGCCATCAGCCTCAAAACGCATGGAGAAGTCATAGCTGAGCATCGAAGGTAAAAACATCAGGCGGCACTCGCCATTACCCTCATAAAACGCAGTCTCGGCAGAGTCGACCAGTCGGGAGATAGCATCTTTGGCATCGTCTACCGTCAGTCGGTCGATGACGAGGTAGGGAGTCTCAGAGTTCTCTGAGAACTCCGAGTTCTCCGAGTACTCCGAGATATTTATAATATTGCCTTTTACGTAGATTCTCGTGTAGCCATTGAGCACAAACATTTTCAGTTGTTGCTCCAGGGTACGTCCCTCTGGGATGACCATGGGTGCCATCACCACGAATTTCGTACCTTTTGTGTATTGCTGGGTGCATTGGATAATATCCTCTGTCGAGTGTTTCTTCACCTCCTGTCCGCTGATAGGAGAGAAGGTTCGTCCGATACGGGCATAGAGCAGGCGTAGATACTCATAGATCTCCGTAGTAGTACCGACGGTTGAGCGGGGGTTACGGGAGATGACCCGTTGCTCGATGGCGATGGCTGGGGGGATACCTTTGATGAAGTCGCATTCTGGTTTGTTCATGCGCCCCAGAAACTGGCGGGCATAACTCGACAGGCTCTCCACATATCGGCGTTGTCCCTCGGCATACAGTGTGTCGAAGGCAAGTGATGACTTACCACTACCACTCACACCAGCCACCACCACCAGCTTGTCACGTGGAATTTTCACATCTACGTTCTTCAGGTTGTTGACTCTTGCTCCCTTTATCTCAATATAGTCGCTCATGATTTTCCTTAAAACAGCCTACAAAGTTACGAAAAGTCGAGAACATAACAAAAGAATTTGTTTTTTGTTTGCCGAGTGACACAAGAAAAAAGTGAGTTACTTGAAAAGGTAACTCACTTTATATAATAATAAGGTGTATAATTACAGGATAGACTTAACAGCCTCCAGCATACCCTTCTCCTGAATCAAGTCGAGGAACTGTTTCACCATTGCGTTCAGACCCTGAATCTTGTTGAGGTCCTCAGCCCAGATAAACTCTGCGCCCAGTACACCATCGGCAACCTTCTGGGTGTCACCAGTAGCCCACAGATCCTTCAGCAGATCCATGATCTTCTGGTCGTCATTAGGAACGATCTCTACACCGTCGGCGCGCTTGCCACCCTTGTAGTAAGTGATGATGGCGGCAAGACCGAATACCAAGCCCTTAGGCAGCTCGCCCTTACGCTCCAGATATGTCTTCACACCGGGGAGGTCGCGAGCCTGGAACTTCGGGAAGCTGTTGAGCATGATGCTCGTAACCTGATGGTCAACGAATGGGTTGTCGAAGCGCTCCAGGACGTCACCGGCAAACTTCTCCAGTTCCTCCATCGGCAGGTCGAGGGTCTGCATGAGCTCGTCGAACTGTACCTTATGGATATATTTTGAGATAACCTCATGGTTGCAAGCGTCACGAACGATATTGACACCACTTAGGAAGGCAACAGGACTCAAAACGGTATGCGGACCGTTCAGCAGAGTCACTTTACGCTTGTGGTATGGCTCCTCTGATGGTACAAAGAGTACATGCAGTCCAGCCTTGTCTGCGGGGAACTCCTTGGCAACCTCTTTCGGAGCCTCGATGACCCACAGGTGGAAGTTCTCTGCCTGAACGACAAGGTTATCGCGATAACCGACCTTCTCTTGGATCTCAGCAATCTCCTTGCGTGGGAAACCTGGTACGATACGGTCTACGAGGGTAGCGTAAACACCACAGCACTCGTCAAACCACTTCTTGAAGGCTGTGGGCAACTGCCACAGTTCGATGTATTTATTAATGCAATCTTTCAGTACGTGACCGTTCAGGAAGATCAGTTCACAGGGGAAGATAATCAGTCCCTTCGTGGGATCCCCGTTGAAGGTCTGCCAGCGGCGATAAAGCAGTTGGACGAGTTTTCCAGGATAGGAAGAGGCAGGTTTGTCTTCCAGTTTACATGCAGGATCAAAGGCGATACCAGCTTCTGTGGTATTTGAGATGACAAAACGAATCTCGGGCTGGTCGGCAAGAGCCATGAAGGCATCGTTCTGAGAGTAGGGATTCAGTGCACGGCTGATGACGTCGATACGCTCCAGCGTATTCACCGGTTGACCATTCTCACGACCTTGCAAGTTGACGTGATAGAGGCAGTCCTGACCATTCAGCCACTCTACCATACCTTTATCAATAGGCTGTACAACAACAACGGAGCCATTGAAATTGGTTTTCTGGTCCATATTCCAGATAATCCAATCAACAAATGCACGGAGGAAATTACCCTCACCAAACTGAATCACCTTTTCAGGCATGACGCTCTTAGGCGCAAAATGTTTGTTTAACGGTTTCATAATAAATAATAATGTTTTAATTGATTTGTTTTATGTCCTGCAAAGATAGTACTTTTTTTCATTATAACCAAATATTGGTGCGAAAATTTGCAAACATCAGATTTTTATATTATCTTTGCAGGACTATTGAAAACAATTTTAATGTTAATAATAATAATACATTTCTTATGAGCCAAAAAAGAGTTTATCTCTTCGGTAATGGAAAAGCCGAAGGAAATGCAAAGATGCGTGAGGAATTGGGCGGTAAGGGTGCCAACCTTGCCGAGATGAACCATATTGGTGTCCCCGTTCCTCCAGGTTTCACCATCACAACTGACTGCTGTAATGAGTATTACCAGGTCGGACAGGAGAAGATTATGGAAATCCTGAATGACGACGTAATGGCAGCTGTGAAGCACATTGAGGACTTGATGAACTGCAAGTTTGGTGATGCACAGAATCCTCTGTTGGTATCTGTTCGCTCTGGTGCCCGTGCCTCTATGCCTGGTATGATGGACACCATCCTGAACCTGGGTCTGAATGACGAGGTAGCCGAGGGTATGGCAAAGAAGACCAACAATCCTCACTTCGTGTACGACTCTTATCGCCGTTTTGTGCAGATGTACGGTGATGTCGTGCTGGAGATGAAGCCCGTCAACAAGACTGATATCGATCCGTTTGAGGAGATCATCGAGAAGGTGAAGAAGGAGAGTGGTGTTGTACTTGACAAAGACCTCTCTGTAGAAGACCTGAAGAAACTGGTTCAGTTGTTCAAGGCAGCCATCAAGACGCGTACTGGCAAGGACTTCCCCAATGATCCTATCGAGCAGTTGTGGGGTGCTATCTGCGCCGTGTTCCGTTCTTGGATGAACGAGCGTGCTATCCTCTATCGTAAGATGGAGGGTATTCCTGACGAGTGGGGTACAGCCGTATCTGTGATGGCCATGGTGTTCGGTAATATGGGTGACACATCCGCAACGGGTGTATGCTTCAGTCGTGATGCCGCCAATGGTGAGAACCTGTTCAACGGTGAGTATCTCGTTAATGCTCAGGGTGAGGACGTTGTGGCTGGTATCCGTACCCCACAGCAGATTACCAAGATTGGTTCTCAGCGCTGGGCAGAGCGTGCTGGTATCTCTGAAGCTGAGCGTGTAGCCAAATATCCTTCTATGGAGGAGGCCATGCCTGAGATCTATGCCGAACTAAATGGTATCCAGGAGAAGTTGGAGAACCACTATCACGATATGCAGGATATGGAGTTCACCGTCCAGGAAGGCAAGTTGTGGTTCCTGCAGACCCGTAACGGTAAGCGTACAGGTGCTGCTATGGTGAAGATTGCCATTGACCTGCTCCATGAGGGTATGATTGATGAGAAAACCGCTATCATGCGTTGTGAGCCTCAGAAGCTCGATGAGTTGTTGCACCCCGTCTTTGACAAGAAGGCTTTGGCTGCAGCCAAGGTGATTGCACAAGGTCTTCCTGCATCTCCTGGTGCTGCCTGCGGTCAGATTGTGTTCCACGCTGACGATGCCAAGGCTTGGCACGAGGATGGTCACAAGGTAGTGCTTGTACGTATCGAGACTTCTCCAGAAGATCTGGCTGGTATGGCTGCCGCTGAAGGTATCCTGACTGCTCGTGGTGGTATGACCTCTCACGCTGCCGTTGTGGCCCGTGGTATGGGTAAGTGCTGCGTATCGGGTGTAGGTGCTCTGAATGTAAGCTATAAGGACAAGACTGTCGAGATTGACGGTGTTGTATATAAAGAGGGTGACTATATCTCTCTGAACGGTACTACTGGTCAGGTTTATGCAGGTGAGGTTCCCACGAAGGCTGCAGAGCTGAGTGGTGACTTCAAGGAGTTGATGGACCTCTGCGACAAGTATACCAAGTTGCAGGTTCGTACCAATGCCGACACACCGCATGATGCACAGGTGGCCCGCCAGTTTGGTGCCAAGGGTATTGGTCTGACCCGTACTGAGCACATGTTCTTCGAGGATAAGAAGATTATCGCTATGCGTGAGATGATTCTCTCCGACAGTGTTGCCGGACGTGAGAAAGCTCTTGCCAAGTTGTTGCCTTACCAGAAGGCAGACTTCAAAGGTATCCTGGAGGCTATGGATGGTCTGCCCGTGAACATTCGTCTGTTGGATCCACCTCTCCATGAGTTTGTTCCCCACGATCTGGCAGGTCAGGAGACGATGGCAAAGGAGATGGGTGTATCCCTCGAGGCTATCCAGCGCCGTGTCGCCTCTCTCGCAGAGAACAACCCGATGCTCGGTCACCGTGGTTGCCGTCTGGGCATCACCTTCCCTGAGATCACCGCTATGCAGACGAAGGCTATCCTCTCTGCTGCCTGTGAGTTGAAGAAGGAAGGTAAGAACCCGATGCCGGAGATCATGGTTCCGCTGATTGGTACACTCTATGAGTTGAAGCAGCAGAAGGAAGTCATCCAGTATGCCGCCAAGGAAGTGTTCCAGGAGTATGGCATGGAGGTAGAGTTCGAGATTGGTACGATGATCGAGATTCCTCGTGCAGCCTTGACGGCCGATCGTATCGCCGAGGAAGCTCAGTACTTCTCCTTCGGTACTAACGACCTCACTCAGATGACCTTCGGTTACAGCCGCGACGATATCGCATCGTTCCTGCCAGTATACCTCGATAAGAAGATTCTGAAGGTTGACCCGTTCCAGGTTCTCGACCAGAAGGGTGTCGGAAAACTTATCAAGTATGCTGTGAAGGCAGGTCGTGAGGTACGTCCAGAACTACGTTGCGGTATCTGTGGTGAGCATGGTGGTGAGCCTTCAAGTGTGAAGTTCTGTGCTAAGATTGGCATGAACTACGCATCTTGTTCTCCGTTCCGTGTGCCCATCGCACGTCTTGCCGCCGCCCAGGCCGCTGTGGAGGAGTAATGATCATCTTACATAGATTAAGGGACTTGTTCAGAAATGAACAAGTCCTTTTTCTTTGTACTTGGCAAATGGCTTTCCGACGTTCTTTGAGTGAATTCATCGCTTGATGTGCGTTATTTTGCATGCTTGTTTGGTGATATGGAATTATTTCAGTATTTTTGCCACAGGATATGCAACGTTAATCACAGATATCAAAAAGTGAAGAACACTGCGTTTCGATAAAAATGAAAAGATAAATAATTAGGTCATCAATTAATATGGATAGAATAGTATTGATAACAGGTGCAACGAGTGGTATAGGACTTGGTTGCGCGCGGAAATTCGCAGAGAATGGTGACAGATTGATACTGACAGGACGTAATGAGCAAAAGCTCGGTGAGATTCGTCAGGAACTGACAGACAAAGGCTCTGATGTCATCACACTGGTTTTTGACGTGAGAGATCGTGAGAAGGCTACGAAACTGATGGACGAGTTGCCGGCAGAGTGGCAGGCTATCGATGTGTTGATTAACAATGCTGGATTGGCACTAGGCTTGGAACCGGAATATGAAGGTGACCTTGATGAATGGGAAACGGTGATTGACACGAACATCAAAGGTCTGTTGACGATGACGCGCCTTGTGGTTCCCGGAATGGTAAAACGCAATCATGGGCAGATTATCAATATAGGTTCCGTGGCAGGTGATGCCGCATATGCTGGAGGCAATGTTTATTGCGCGTCTAAGGCTGCCGTAAAGGCACTGACAGATGGCTTGCGCATCGATGTGGCGGAGACAGCCATCCGAGTGACCAATCTGAAACCAGGTCTTGTTGAGACTAATTTCAGCAATGTCCGTTTCAGGGGTGACGTGCATCGTGCCAAGAAACTATATACAGGCATTAAACCACTGACGGGTGACGACATCGCCGACGTAGCTGTCTATGCTGCCAATGCCCCTGAGCATGTGCAAATCGCTGAGGTGCTCATCCTAGCTACCCATCAAGCTAGTGGTAGTGTGATCGTAAGGAAATGAGATGGAAACCAATCGGCTTTCAATACATTAGGGTGGCACTTACAATGTAAGTGCCACCCTTTGCAGTTGTTAGGTGCGTCCTAATTGGTTGTCGACTCCAGTCAGCCAATCGTTCAGCACAGAGTCAACCGGTGGGAATAGTCGTTAGACTTATTGTTTTGTTGTTTCCAGATTACTTCTCCAGACCCTTGCTGTTCATCAGCAGGTCTACCAGGGGTTTGTCCTTGAAGGCATGCTTCTCCTGGTCCCAGAAACCGAAGTCGGCATCGTAGCACCAGGTGGTCCATGCGATATTGAACTCGTCAAACACGCTCAGCATATCTTTCGTCCACTTATATGCAAGTTCACGGTCTACTGGCTCATAAACACCCCACTCACCACAGAACAATTGCAGGTTGTATTTCTTCGCAGCCTCGATGGCGTCCTTGAAATCAGCGCGGATATGGTCGATGTTCCATACCTCTTTGGTATAAGGCTCGATAATAGGCTTCAGCGAGTCGGGAGTGGCCTCGTAGTCCTCCTTCGAGACGAGGATGCCCGGATAGTTCACCTTACCCGTATATTTGCCGAGCGGTGCCCACCAGGCACCATAATGGGTCAGCAGCATGGGGTTATAGTAATGGAAGGAGAGGATGATGTTCTTGTCGCCCTCGGGAACCTTCAGGTATTTGATTGTCTGGTAGCCCTGCCAGAGGTTAGAGCCGATGACCAGTGTACGCTGTGGCTCACGTTCACGTAATGCCTTATGTACCTTGGCAATCAACTGGTTCCATTGCTCGTGGTCGTCAGCCACGGGCTCGTTCATGAATTCATAGGCGACAGAGTCTGTGCTGTAGCCTTTCAGTTCGTCCGACAACTGATACCACATGTTGATGAGGTCCTGCTGTGCTTTCTCCGAGGTGAACAACGTATTGGCATTGGCACCATCCTCGTTGACAGCATTGAAATAGTGAGAACGGATAATGTGCAAGTCGACGATGGCACGCAGATGGTGCTTGCCACACTGGTCGAGGGCAAAGGTTAGCAGTTTCCATGCCTCAGGCAGTTTGTTACCCTGCTCATCCCAGAACTGTACCTCATCGATAGGGATACGTACGAAGTCGAAACCCAGTGAGTCCAGGCGTGCGAAGTCGTCCTCCTGGATGTGCTTCTCACGGGCCTCACCCCTGTCTTTGTCGTTCTGCGACAGCCAGTGGCTTAAGTTTGTTCCGCGTTTGATGCGGAAGTTGTTCTCTCCGTCATTTGTCTCATTCTTGGTAGCGCAGGCACTTAGAACCAACACCGTCATGGCAATTAATGTCAGGGAAAATAATAAATTCTTCATGCTTTTTTTGTTTTTAGTTAATTATTATTTTAGGTTTGCTGCAAAGATAAACATTATATTTTGAAACACAAAGAAAATCATGCATTTTTATAGAAAGACTGTTTTGATTAATCATCTAAAAAGGTGCTGTCATTACAGAAAAAAAGCAAATATATTTGCATTTATGCTTCTTTCATTGTACCTTTGCAGACAAAAGTCAGCCAATAACTTTAATAAGCAATATGCGTAAATCAGCTTTTCCCTTAGGTATAATGATCGTCATTATTATGGTGACCCTATTCTCCCAGACAGGTTGTATAGACAAGAAACGTGGTCCCGTTCGGGTTGGACGCCAATACACAAAAGCAGACACTTTAGTTGTCAATGCCGGTAAGTCTAAGGATTATCAGCGGATGCTTTTCTTGGTAGACAGCCTTGAGAAGGTGGGAGCCATGTCTTCCATACGTGTAAACTTTTATCGTGGTAATGCCATGAGGGAATTGGGCAGAAAAGATGAGGCTTTTGAATGCTATCGTAGTGCCATCTCCACCGGTCTTGATGACTATAGCGACCTATGGAGCTATCAGGAGGCAGCACGACATTTTACCCGAATGCTTTTCAACGAGCAGAACTACGAGGAGTTTGTCAATACCGCTATCCCCCTTCTGAGTGTCCTCGACTCTGTAGAGTCCTCCGACCCAGAGGCCCGCATACAGATACATGCTATGCTGGGTATGTGTAACTTGAAACTGAAACAACCACAACAGGCCAAAGAGAATTTCAACATTGTCTATGCAGGCAGCCAACAATGGCTCGCCGAGGATACGACAGGTCGCGCATCGTTCGCCTCGTTCCAGAACTACGACAATATAGCGGGGTTCTACCTCGACCTTGAAGAATTCGAAGAAACCAATAAGTGGCTAGAGCGCGAAGAGGCGTTGTTGCCGGCTTATGTGGCATATAATGGGGAAAATATGAAATGGCTGAGCGACTACTATACTGCCCGTCTGAAGATTAATCAGATAGAAACAGTTTGGGGACTGGGCAACAAGGAAGAGGCGATTCGCCTATATGACGAATACAAGAAACTGCCTGGTGCGGAGATAGACTATAACATCTTTTCCGAGATAGCTCTCCTCATGAAAATGGGGCGTTATGCTGAAGCCGCCGATAAATATGCTATCCTTGATCGTTTCGTCCAACAGACAGGTATGGAACTGTCGCTTAACACGATTGGAATATACTTTACGAAAATGGAAGCCAACCTCAAGGCGGGACGTAAGGATTCGGTTTGCTACGTCGCTAAACAGATTGTCGAGAATATCGATTCCGTCATCACACGTCAGAAAGAGAGTGAGGCCGCTAAGCTCGCCACAATCTACGATACACAGGGTAAGGAGCGACAGATAGCCGAGCAACAGGCAGAGTTGGCACATCAGCGTATTATCGGTCTGTTGGTCGCCATTGTCTTGCTCATCATTTTCTTCGTCATCTACACACTGGTGCGCCGTCGTGCTGCCAAGCGTATGGCCGAGATGAGGGCTGCACAGGAGCGCATCGAGAACGAGTTGCGCATTGCACGTGACATCCAGATGTCGATGGTGCCCAGCACGTTCCCCAACTATGAGGGACTGGATATGTATGCCTCAATGATACCGGCAAAGGAGGTCGGCGGCGATCTCTACGGCTATGTTCTCATCGGCGACAAGCTGTACTTTGCCTTGGGCGACGTCTCAGGAAAGGGCGTGCCAGCCTCGCTATTCATGGCACAGGCTACTCGACTCTTCCGCACTTTGGCGGCTCAGAAGATGATGCCTGCCGAGATATGTACCCGCATGAACGACGCTCTCAGCGGCGAGGACAACGAGAGTGGTATGTTTGTGACGTTCTGGGTCGGACTCGTAGACCTGACGACGGGACATCTCGATTTCTGTAACGCAGGTCATAACCCGCCCGTCATCGGTGGCGGTGAATATCATGGCGACTTCCTTGACATGCAGCCCAACGCACCCATCGGTTTGTGGCCAGGTTTGGAGTTTGTGGGTGAGGAGATTGACAGCATCAAAAACCGTCCGCTGTTCATCTATACCGACGGACTGAATGAAGCCGAGAATCGTCAGCAGAAACAATTTGGCGACGATCGCCTGTTAGACATCCTACGCACCATGCTCTTCGATTCCGCCCAACAAGTCGTTAACACGCTGAAGGAAGAGGTAGAGCGTCATCGTAATGGTGCCGAGCCTAATGATGACCTTACGATGATGTGTTTGAGAATATCCTAAAAAAGAGGCTTTATTCCTCTATTTTCCGTATTAGGAAGAACTGACGAGTCTTGAGGAAATAGAGAAGGACACCAGTAACATTTGCGATGGCGACAGTCCAAAAGGCGGCTGTATAACCAAAAAGTTCAGCGATGGCTCCACCGGCGAGAATGCCAAGACCCATGCCGATATCCCAGGAGATAAGAATGGTGGAGTTGGCAGTGCCGCGCTCGTTATGATGCGCCATCGATATCATCATGTTCTGGAAGGCTGGCCACATGTGACCGTTACCCAGACCGATGAGGATGGCGGAGGAATAATATCCGAACATGTTTGGTGATGCCACGAAGAGCGTGTAGCCTACTAAGGAGATGACCATACCCTCTGAGGCGTTATGGGTGAGCAGTCCCTTGCGCAGAGCCTTGCCACCTTGCAGGCGGGAGAGGATGAGTCCGATGGAACAGAGCATGAACCATGTTCCTGTGCCGCCAGTGATACCCATCACCTGTTTGCCGTAGATGGCGAGATAGTTGCTCAACACACCGAAGCAGAAGCCGAAGAACACCATATTCACTCCCAACAGCCAGCCTCGGGCGAGGAAGAAACGGTCTAATGAGAGTTTGCGAGGTTTGATGGCTGATGTCTGATGGCTGATGTCTGTTTTACATCTTACTTCAGCCTTCTTACATCTTACTTCTACCGTCGCATCGACAATCCAGCCAAAGACGGCGATGGCAAAGGCAAGCCAGAACAGAAGCTCGAAGTTATGAGTCTCCGCATAGACAAAGATGGCGAAGGAGGGTGCTATCGCCATCGCGAGGTTGTTAGAGAGTCCGTAGTAGCCGATACCCTCGTTGCGACGGGATGATGGTAGTACGTCAATGGCAACGGTAGAGTTGGCAACAGTCAAGGCACCGAAAGGACCTCCGTGCAGTGTCCTGACAATGGTGAAGAGCAGGAGAGTGCCTGCGGCGAGATAGCCTGCGAAAAAGATGGCAAAGGCAGCAAAACTCACCAGTAGTACGGTCTTACGTGGGAACGAGTCGACGAAATAGCCGCTGAATGGTCGGAAGAGGAGTGCCGTGATGGTATAGCCAGACAACACCAGTCCGATGACGTCCTTCGTCGCTCCAAACGTCTCACTCAGATAGAGGGGTAGTAATGGGGTGAGCAAATAAAAGGCGAAGAACAGCGAAAAATTTGCTGTCATCACCTTGATATAGTTACTATTCCAGAGTCGTTCCATCTCTTTCTGGATTTTCTAGAGACTCCAGAGTATCTAGTATTGTCTTAACGCAGAGAGTAGTTCGTTATTCTCGCTCTTCATACCGATGGTAACACGCAGACAGTTGTGACAAAGCTGTACACGGGTACGGTTGCGGACGATGATGCCCTTGTCGACCAGATAGTCGTAAATCTTCTGCGCGTCTGTCATCTTGGCGAGGAAGAAGTTGGCATCCGTCTTATACACCTCCTCGCAAATGGGTAGCTCAGCAAATGCTTGCATGAGTCGACTGCGCTCGGCAAGGAGTGTCTTCACCCACTTGTCTATCTCGTATGGGTCCTTCAATGCCTCCAGCGCCTGTTGCTGAGTGAGCTGGTTGACATTATACGGATACTTCACCTTATTATATATTGATATAATCTCTTTGGAGGCGAAAGCCATTCCGAGACGGATAGCAGCCAGTGCCCATGCCTTACTCATCGTATTGAGAACGATGAGGTTGGGGTATTTCACCAATTCCGTGCGGAGAGTCTGTTGCTGGGCGAAGTCGCTATATGCCTCGTCCACAATGACGATTCCCTCAAAAGCCTCAATGACCTTGATGATCTCATCGCGGTTGAGTGAGTTACCCGTAGGGTTGTTGGGAGAGCATAGCCAGATCATCTTCGTATGGCTGTCACAAGCCTTGAGCAAGTCAGCCGCTTGGAAGTCGTAATTCTCGTCCAGACGTACAGGACGATACTCTATGTCGTTAATGTCGGCACATACATTATACATCCCGTAGGTCGGTTCGATGGCAACCACATTGTCCTTGCCTGGCTCACAGAAGATCCGGTAGGGCAGGTCGATCGCCTCATCGCTGCCATTACCCAGGAATATCATCTGCTCTGGGATGCCCTTTATCTTGCTTATCTGTTTCTTTAACTCACGTTGCAATGGATCCGGATAGCGGTTGTAAGGTGCACCGTATGGATTCTCGTTGGCATCAAGGAACACATGTGCCTCCTTGCCAGAGTATTCGTCACGGGCACTGCTGTATGGTGCCAGACTCCAGATGTTTTTTCTGACTAATTGCTCAAGTGGTTTCATAGGGCGGGTAGGTATGTTGGGGGAGTTAGGTATGTTAGGTGAGACTCTTAATACGAACAGTCATCGCATTCTTATGGGCATCCAGTTGTTCTGCCTCAGCCATGAGTTCTACAGCATGACCGATATGGCGGATACCTTCTTCTGTAAGATGCTGGAATGTGATCTTGCGACAATAGCTGTCGAGATTCACACCATTATAGGCAGTGGCATATCCGTGAGTGGGGAGTGTATGGTTCGTACCGCTGGCATAGTCACCGGCACTCTCACAGGCATAGGATCCTAAGAACACACTGCCTGCGTTTATGACCTTCTCTGCCAGTTCTTCGTAGTTCTTGGTCTGTATCACCAAATGCTCTGGTGCATAGAGATTCGTTAATGCCATCATCTCGTTATAGTCTTTGATGAGTACATAGCAACTGTTCTCTAATGCTTTGGAAGCCAGTTCTTTGCGTGGCAATACTTCAAGTTGTTTATCAACCTGTTGATGGATTTCCTCCAGTTTACTCTCAGAGGTTGTGATGAGCAGTACCTGGGAGTCAATACCATGCTCAGCCTGCGACAATAAGTCGGCAGCAACAAACTCTGCATTGGCAGTCTCATCGGCAAGGACACAGACCTCGGAAGGTCCTGCGGGCATGTCGATAGCCACCTCGTCAAGACTGACCTGTTGCTTTGCCGCCATCACATATTGGTTACCAGGACCGAAAATCTTAAAGACCTTAGGAACAGATTCCGTACCGTATGCCATCGCACCAATAGCCTGTACACCGCCGGCTTTGAAAATCTTGCTGACACCAGCGACACGGGCGGCATAGAGGATGGCGGGATTCACTTTGCCTTCCTTGTTGGGAGGGGTGCAGAGCACGATTTCTTTACAGCCAGCGATCTTGGCAGGAGTCGCAAGCATCAGGACGGTAGAGAAAAGTGGTGCCGTACCGCCTGGAATGTAGAGTCCTACCTTTTCGATGGCAACACTCTTTTGCCAGCAGGTCACTCCTTCCTGCGTCTTGATTTTCTGTCCTACGAAACGCTGGGAGATATGGAATACTTTGATGTTATGATGAGCGAGGATGATGGCGTCCTTCAAGTCGTTGCTGATAGCCTGCTCCGCCTCGTCCATCTCCTGCTCAGTGACAGCAAGAGAGGTAAGTATTGCCTTGTCGAACTTCTCCTCATATTCCTTTACCGCTGCATCTCCTCGCTGTCTCACGTCTGCAAGGACGCTGCTCACCGTAGCGTTCAGCTTCGTCAGGTCGAGTCGTGGACGTTCTACGATCTCTGCCCATTGCTCCCGTTTCGGATATTTAATGATTCTCATTTCAATTTTCAATCCTTTAGTTCTTCAGTCTTTAAAGAATCATTTTCTCAATTGGTGTCACTAAGATACCCTGTGCTCCCATCTCCTTCAACTTACCGATAATCTCCCAGAAACGTTTCTGGTCAAGGACGGTATGAACAGAGCACCACTCGTCGTCGGCGAGGGGGATGATGGTAGGACTCTTTAAGCCTGGCAGTACGTTGATGATCTCCTGTAGACGGGACTTGGGGGCATTCATGCGTACATATTTCTTGTCCTCAGCATCTTTCACCGCTTTGAAACGGAACAGCATCTGTTCTAAGATGTCTAGTTTCTCCTGCGTCATTCCCTTGTGTCCGATCAGCAAAGCCTCACTTTCCATCACTACCTCTACCTCTCGGAGATTATTGCTCACGAGGGTAGAGCCACTGCTGACAATATCAAAGATGCCATCTGCAAGACCGATGCCCGGGCTGATTTCCACAGAACCGGTGATGACATGAATCTCAGCATGGATACCTTTCTTTGTCATGAACTGACGGAGGATATTGGGGTAGGAGGTAGCAATTTTCTTGCCATTAAACCACTCTACACCTTGATAGTCGATTTCTTTAGGGATGGCAAGGGAGAGACGGCATTTGGAGAATCCTAGGCGAGAGATGACTTCCGCATCTTCACCTCGCTCTACAAACTCGTTCTCACCGACCACACCGATGTCGGCAACACCACTTGCCACACTTTGGGGAATGTCGTCATCACGGAGATAGAGCACTTCCAATGGGAAGTTGCCCGACTGAACCAATAGTGTGCGTCGTCCTGAACTAACCTTGATATCTGCCTCTGCGAGCAGGTTCATGGTGTCGTCAAACAGACGACCTTTTGACTGTACTGCAATTCTTAACATATAACTAATTAGCTAATTTAGTGCGCAAAGGTACGCATTTCTCATCATATTTGCAAGAAAATGTTTTGTTTTGTGCTCGCTTAATCGTACCTTTGCACTCAAAATTCAAAGATTTTGACGCAAAAGAGTATATATATTCATCTTTTAGGGTTGATGATCCTGCTGGCTTCCTGTACCAAGAAACAACAGGAACCGATGACGCCATGGGGTGGAGAAGAAACAAATTCTGTTGCTGGCGACTTCGACTTGGAGCAAATTGTCAGTAATGGTGAGTTGATAGCACTCGCTGTGACAGGACCAGAGACCTATTATGACTATCGTGGAAAGCAACTGGGTACGGAATATATGCTCTGTCAGCGTTTTGCGAATAAGATAGGAGTGAGTCTTCGAGTGGAGGTCTGTCGTGACTCTCTTGAGATGGTACACCGTCTTGCCGATGGGGATGCTGACTTAATCTTGTTTCGCAACAGTTCTCTGTCTAAACGACTCGCTTGGAAGATAGGTGACGATAAACCCCAGTTGGTAAAGGCGCTAACGGAATGGTATACCCCTAAACTGTTGGATGAGGTGAAGAAGGAAGAGGATTATTTGTTGTCGTCACGTTCTGTTAAACGCCGTGTCTATGCTCCTATGCTGAATGCCAAGGGGGGTGTCATCTCCCATTATGACGCATATTTCCAACAGTACTGTCGCAGCATCCGCTGGGATTGGCGTCTGATGGCGGCACAGTGCTATCAAGAGTCAACCTTCGACCCACAGGCTCGTTCGTGGGCTGGTGCCTGTGGACTGATGCAGATCATGCCTTCTACGGCTGACCATCTTGGATTGGCACGGTCGGATATGTTTAACCCGGAGAAGAGTATTGCCGCTGCTGCCAAACTCATTGGTGAACTTGACCGCTCATTCTCAGATATCCGTAATCAGCAGGAGCGCATCAAGTTCATCCTAGCCGCCTATAATGGTGGTGCCAACCATGTTCGTGACGCGATGGCACTGGCAAGAAAAAACGGTCGTGACCCACAACGTTGGTCGGATGTCAGTCATTATATCTTGATGCTTGCCCAGCCGGAATACTACAACGACCCCGTCGTGAAGTATGGGTATATGCGAGGTTCAGAGACCGCGGGTTATGTCGATAAAATCATGCAGCGGTGGAACGGCTATCGTGGTGTGAAATCTCCGTCCATAGGCGGAATGTCCGGCACACCGCAACGAGCTGTCCATGAGAAGAAAAAGTATAAAATATGAAAACTAAGATTTTAAAATGTAGGATATGTCAACATGGATTTTAATCAGTTTGATGAGTAGTTGGCTGGGTACCCAGTCCTTACAGGGAATTTTCTCGAGGATGCCAAAAGGACAATTGGTCATGATAGAGTATTCGGAGCAAGGGACAATGGCAGGGTATAGGTACTATGGGTGTGTGGAACTTCAGAAAGACGGTTCCGTTACTGTCAAGGCTCAAAAGGAAAGCTATGGTGAGATTATTGAGAAAAAAGTGAAGGCAGAGGTGCTTACGGAATTGAGAGACATCGTCAAAGGGCATAAGATGTACAGGTATAAGGAAAGATACCGTCCTTTCTTCGAAGTCTTGGATGGGTATTCATGGTCTTTCACCGCTAAGTTCTCTGACGGAGAGTCAATTAGCTCGGCTGGATACAATGCCCGTCCTAGTGGAGAGGGGTTGAAGACGTTGATGCAATATATGATGAAATTGGTAACTGATAACTAAAAGCGAGGCTTGCCGATCGGCAAGCCTCGCTGTGTTAAATTACTGATGTTGTTCACGTAGTAGGTCGTTGACGGTTTTTACGGGGTTGAAAGTGCCGAGGGGAACTTCTACAAAGATAGTGCTCCAGTCGCTCATGGCACCGTTCCACAGACCTGGCAATTCCAATGCCTGTAACTCCTTGCCACTCTTCGATTTCTGAGAGATGAATCCTGTAGTCGGGTCGACATACTTAGGCAGGTCGAAAGCATTGCCCTTGTAATCCTTAACTGCGCATACGAGGTCAACGGGATTGAAATGGGTGCCTTTAGTGAACATCTCCATATACTCCTTGTTTGACTTGTCAATCTGTGAGCTCTCCAAAATCTGTAACGATACTGTACCGTCCTGATTGTAGGTAAGGAACGGGCCACCACCAGGCTCACCCACGTTCTTTACCACACCGCAGACACGCATCGGGCGGTTGAGCTTGTTGCGTAAATAGATAACCAGTTCAGCGTCCTCCAGTTCCTTGATATCCGACTTACGGCAGCTGAGGTCCTGTTGTACGAATCGGATGATCTCCTCTATCTGCTCGTGGTTGTACTTGCCAGTATCCAGCAGGCGCAGATACTCGAAGGCTTTCTCTTGTAGGGTAACGAGTACACCAGCGATGATTTGTTTCCACTCTACTGTTTCAGGTTTCAGGCGATCAGGTACTACGTTGTCGATATTCTTCACAAAGATGACATCAGCCTCTATCTCGTTGAGGTTCTCAATCAGAGCGCCATGTCCGCCTGGACGGAACAACAGGGTGCCATCGCTGTTGCGGAACGGAGTACCGTCAGGATTGGCAGCAATAGTATCAGTAGAAGGCTTCTGCTCAGAGAAGGTGATGTCGTACTTGATACCATATTTCTTGGCATAGCCGTCTGCCTTTTGCGCTACCTTTGCTTTGAAAAGATCCATGTGCTCGTGACTAACGGTGAAATGTACATGTGCCTCACCGTTAGATGCAGCATAGAGCGCTCCCTCAACAAGATGTTCCTCCATAGGGGTGCGAGGACCTTCTGGATAGTTGTGGAAGAGTAGCAAGCCCTTGGGTAATTGTCCGTAGTTGAGACCCTCTGCCTTCAACATGTTGGCAGCTACAGCCTTGTAGTTACCTTCGCTGATGAGTGCCTTGATGCCCTTGCCTTCATTCTTCTGACAAGCAGCATCGAGTTCATCATAGAAAGCAAACTTCTCGATATTGTCGAAATACTTCATCTCGAAATCCGTGGTGGGCACGTCGTAGTCGGCATCCACAAAGGCAAACATGTCTTTGAACATACGACTGGCAGCACCAGAGGCAGGAACGAATTTCACGACGCGCTTGCCGGCAGCCTTATACTGTTGCCAAGCCTCTACATACTTTTTACGGTCGGCTTCGTTAGGAGCGACAATGCCACGTTCAATACTGGCAGCGGCTTCCAGTTTCAGGAAAGGGAATCCCGTTTTGAACTGTCCGAGCTGATACTCAATCTGAGTTTCACTGATGCCCTTCTGGGCAAGTTGTTTTAGGTCTTGTTGTGATAACATAATATTAAAAATTATTTAGTAGATTCTAATCTGCAAAGATAAGGAAAAACCATGATAACTCCAAATGTTTTGCCAATTATTCTTTACTTAGCGAAAAAATTCGTACCTTTGTCGGCGATTATAAATAAAGGTAAGTCAAATTAATCAAAATAGAAAAAAATGAAAGCATTTGTTTTTCCCGGACAGGGAGCACAGTTCGTAGGTATGGGTAAGGACCTCTATGACAACAACGCCACAGCGAAAGAACTTTTTGAGAAGGCTAATGATATTCTGGGCTATCGTATTACCGATATCATGTTTGAGGGTACTGATGAGGATTTGAAGCAGACAAAGGTGACGCAGCCTGCCGTATTCCTTCACTCAGTAATCTCTGCCATCTGTATGGGTGATCAATTCCAGCCAGAGATGACGGCAGGTCACTCTCTGGGTGAGTTCTCTGCATTGGTAGCTGCCGGTGCGTTGAGCTTTGAGGATGGTCTGAAGCTGGTATATGCCCGTGCTATGGCAATGCAGAAGGCATGTGAGGCACAGCCCTCCACGATGGCTGCCATTATAGGACTCCCAGACGAGAAAGTCGAAGAGGTATGCGCCGAGGTTAGCAAGATGGGCAAGGGTGTATGTGTCGCAGCTAACTATAATAACCCGGGTCAGTTGGTTATCTCAGGTAATATTGAAGCCATCAACGAGGCTTGTGAACAGTTGAAAGCTGCAGGTGCCAAGCGTGCATTGCCTCTGAAGGTGGGTGGCGCATTCCATTCTCCTCTGATGCAGCCTGCTAAGGATGAGTTGCAGGCAGCTATTGAGAAGACAGAGTTCCAGACTCCGAAATGTCCAGTCTATCAGAATGTGGACGCTAAGCCTCATACGGATGCGGCAGAGATTAAGGCAAACCTGATCGCCCAGTTAACGAGCTCTGTACGTTGGACACAGATTGTGCAGAATATGATAGCCGATGGTGCTGACGACTTCACGGAGTGCGGTCCTGGTAAAGCCCTGCAGGGTATGATTGCCAAGATTAACAAAGAGGTGTCTGCACACGGTATCGAATAAATTCCTTAGAGGAACAGAATAATGAAAGAGAAGGTTATCATCTACCAGGTGTTCACCCGTCTTTACGGGAATCGGAACACGACACGACAGGAGAACGGCACCATCGAGGAGAACGGCTGCGGAAAGATGGCAGACTTTACTCCAGAGGTGTTGGAAGGCATGGCGCGGATGGGTTTCAGTCATGTGTGGTATACGGGAATTATCCGACATGCTACGGTCACTGACTATGCAGCCTATGGTATCCCTCGACAGCACTCAGCTGTCGTCAAGGGGAAGGCAGGCTCTCCATATGCTATTACGGACTATTATGATATTGATCCGGATTTGGCAATGGATGTTAACCAGCGTATGTCTGAGTTTGAACAGTTGGTGGCGCGTACCCATGAGGCGGGACTGAAGGTCATCATCGACTTTGTTCCAAATCATGTGGCTCGTCAGTATCATTCTGTCTGTAAACCGGCAGGTGTGAAGGACTTGGGTGAGGATGACCGCTCAGATTGTGGTTTTGATCCGGTAAACAATAATTTTTACTATTGTCCAGGTCAGCGTTTTATGCCATCTTTTGACCTTTATCATGGAGAACAGGAACCATATGTAGAGGAGCCTGCCAAGGCAACGGGAAATGACCGTTTCGACAATGCTCCAGGGAGGAATGACTGGTATGAGACAGTGAAACTGAACTACGGTGTCGATTATTATGCAGGTTGCATTGGATATTTTGAGCCGATTCCTAATACTTGGAAGAAGATGACAGATATCCTGTTGTTCTGGGCATCCAAAGGTATTGACGGTTTCCGTTGTGATATGGCGGAGATGGTACCAGCTGATTTCTGGGCATATGCCACAACGATTGTCAAACGGAAATACAAGGATGTTGTCTTTGTGGGTGAGGTGTATAATCCCAATGAGTATCGTCATTATATCGCTTCTGGTTTTGATTGGCTGTATGACAAAGTCGGTATGTATGACACGATGCGTAACGTCATCTGTCATCAAGCTCCTACTTGTGCTATCAGTGGAGCATGGCAGCAGACGGATGATATTCGTGACCACATGCTCTATTTCTTGGAGAATCATGATGAGCAGCGTATTGCTAGCGATTTCTTTGCGGCAGATGCCATGAAGGGCGTGCCGGCAATGATAGCCTCGTTGCTGATGCAACAGAATCCTTTCATGTTGTATGCTGGAGAGGAATATGGTGAGCATGGTATGGACAAAGAGGGTTTCAGTGGTAATGATGGTCGTACAACGATCTTCGACTATTGGAGTATTGATACCCTTTGTCGTGCGGCAGAGAATAAATTGACGGCAAAGGAGAAACAACTTTTTGACATCCATAAGCGTGTCATGCTGATAGCCCGTAAGGAAAAGGCTGTCAGAGACGGTGTGTTCTTTGACCTGATGTATGTGAACCCACAGTTGGAGCGTCAGTATGTGTTTCTCAGGAAAGCAGGTAAGGATCTCTTGTTGGTAGCAGTGAATTTCGATGATTATGCTGTCGCAATTGATGTAAACATCCCGGCTCATGCCTTTGACTATCTGAAAATAGAAGAGGGGGTATATCCTACCATGGATCTGTTGACAAAGGAGAAAGAAGATACAGAGTTGAAACGCGATGGCTCCATCCGTCTGACAATGGATGCAAGAGGCGGATACGTGTTAAAGATGAAAGTGTGAGATGGAAGATTATATCTTAAACGAGCATCATAAAGAGGAATACCCCCCTGCACATACGGCAGAGCATCTCCTGAATCAGACTATGATACGGTTGTTCGGGTGTGAGCGTTCCTATAATGCACATATTGAACGGAAAAAGAGTAAGATGAGCTTTCATATCGACCATAAACCTTCCCGACAAGAGGAAAGGGAGATCGGACGTCGGATGAATGAACTTATTGACGAAGACCTTCCTGTTACTTTTGAGTTTGTGACACGGGATAGTCTTCCAGAAGGTGTGTCACCAGACCGTCTGCCGGATGATGCCTCGGAGACCATCCGACTGGTACGTATCGGTGACTATGATATATGTCCGTGTATCGGAAAACATGTTCGCTCTACCAGTCAGATAGGACGTTTCGAGATGTTAGGTACCAATTGGGACGAGCATGAGCGGTCGTTCAGGGTGAGATTCAAGATTGTATAAACAAAACATCCCGACTGTGTGGTCGGGATGTTTCGTTTATTATGGTAATGCAATCTTCATAAACACTGGGTAGTGGTCAGAGTAGGTCAGTTCTGTCTTATGATACTCTAGTCCTTTATATCTCTCACTATGGAAGATATAGTCGATACGGACATTTTTCTTGCCACGGTAGGTTCCCATGTATCCGCCACTTCCACATTCCTTGAAGCCGTCTACGAGGTTGCCCAGCATAGTCTTATAGACGTAAGAATATGGGACATCGTTGAAGTCGCCGCAGACAATACATGGTATCTCTGATGAACGTATCTCGTTGGCAATGATATTCGCCTGAGAGGCGCGGAACAGCATTCCTAAAGAATAGTTACCGTAAATGGCACTCAGCACACGGTTCTTGCTCACGTCATATCCTTGTGCCTCCAGACTTCCAGCCTTATACATCGTTCCATTGATGCCAGTTGTCTCTAAATGAACATTAAAGACGCGAATCATCTCTCCATTCACATCAATGTCCACAAACATACCTGCTTGTCCAGAATCCTCAAAAAGGAAAGGCTTCATCTTTTTAATAGGGTAGCGGCTGAATACAGCGACATCCCTTCCTGCTAATGCTACATAAGGAAAATACTCTTTATAGGAATTCGTGTTCTTGACATCACCGCCGGTCTCCATATATTCCTGGATACAGAAAACATCCACTTTCTGTCTCTTCATCTCTGACAATATGTCCAGTGCTAAGAAGCCGGAGGTCTCCCTGTTGAATCTTGCCACGTTATAGGTAGCAATCTTCAATCCCTTTTGTGCATCAACCGCTTTCTCGTCAATAGAGCGTATTTGGAAAAGGGTTCCGATATATGGAATACAGCAAAGTATCGTTATAAACGGAAGGATGGCAATGAACCAACGCTTGCGAAATAACCAGTAGATGAGTAACACGAAGTTGGCGATAATCAATATCGGAAGGATATAGACCACCATAGCTCGTGCCATATTACCCGCAGGGTTGACATCACCTCCAAATAAACCTAAGAAAGTATAGGCGGATACAATAAGTTGCAGCACAAGAAACATCATTGCTACATACTTGTAAACAGCAAGTTTTCCCATAGAAGTTATTTTTTCAAGTATTTCTGTATTATATCAAGCAAATCCTCCACGCGGAAAGGCTTAGCGATAAAATCATTGCATCCAGCCTCTTTCGCTTCCTTGATATTCTCATCGAAAGCATATGCGCTCAATGCGATGACAGGTATGTCATGGTTGACTTCCTTGATAATACGTGTGGCGTCTAAGCCATTCATGTCCGGCATGCGGATATCCATCAGAATCAGGTCGGGATGCTCGTCCTCGCAGATGGTTACTGCCTCAATACCATTATGGGCACGTAGCAGGCGATAGCGTTTTGACAAGACAACCTTAACCAATTCGAAGTTATTGTCTTCATCTTCTGCTACTAGAATCAGTGGCGCATTCTCCACGTCAGTATGTGTGCTGACACGAATCGTTCTCGAATTCGTGGTGATACGAGTGTTTTTAGCAACTCCTCCAATCGTACCTTCAAAGGGCAGGTGGAAACGGAAGGTAGAACCCTCACCAAGGGTTGATGAGACGGAGATAGTACCACCCAGTTTCTCCACAATAATCTTACTGAGCGGAAGCCCAAGCCCATAGCCGTTTTGTGAGTTTTCCGCATCTTTAGAGACATATGTGTTGAAGATGACGTCCATGTCTTCTGGTGCAATGCCTGTGCCTGTGTCCGATACGTAGAATTCTACTTCCTGACCGTCATCAATCATGCGATAGCCGTAAGTAATACTACCTTTGGATGTGTGCTTTAATGAATTACTGATTAGGTTGGAGAATACCTGCATGATACGATTGGCATCTGTGTTTAGCGTAACAGCCATGTTGGGCTTATTCCATATCATCTGCACCGTTTCTGGACATCTAAACTTAAAGGTATTCATGATGTTATGGCATATCTCATTCAGGTCGGTCATTGTTTTCTTGATGACAACTTCACCAGACTCTACTCTTGATAAATCGAGGATCTCGTTGATAAGTGTCATCAAACGGGTGTTATTACTCTCAATAATCTCCATATATTTTGTGCGCTCTTCCTGAGAATCGGTCTCACACATTACTCTGGAAAATCCTTCAATGGCATTGAGGGGAGTGCGGATTTCATGGCTCATGTTGGCTAGGAAGAGGGACTTCATCTTGCTGGCTTTCTCAGCATCGTGAGCCTTTTCTTCGTATTCTGCTAATTTGTTATTTGCTGCTAACAACTTTTGATTGGCAGCATCTAACCTAGCATTGGCTTCTGCAATTTTCTGCAGGAGTAATTCACGTTCATCTTGAGTCATTATTTCTCGCCGATTGTGTATTATATTCTGCAAAGGTATATAATATTCTTTGAATTACAAAAATATTAAGATATTTTTTTTACCCTCTTTTGGCTTTTTCCCAAGCGCCACTGTTTTGATGACTTTTCAAGTATGCCATACCACGGAACACGTTAAGGTTCATAAACAGGAAATAATAAGGGACATAAAGAAATTTGTTCTTTTTGTTCTTCTTCTCTAACCAATAGCCTGAAAAGGCTGCTAAATAGAATAATATCTGTAGAATCCAGATGAGGTTATACAAACTCCCGGCTTTCATAAACACCAATACCACATTCAGGGGAATCAGTAAAAAGAGGGCAATAGGGGTGATGCTCCATCTCAAGACACGATGAGAAATCAATTGAAAAGCGACCAGTGGTTGACGGAAGGGATTCATCATGTCACGTAGCCACCAGATACTCTGTAGTCCACCAGCAGCGATTCGACGCTTGCGCTTAGACTCTTCGGCTAAATCGGCAGAACCGTATTCCATTGCGTATGCATCAGAGGTGTAAGCGATTTTGTAGCCTTTGTCTACCATACGGAGTGACATGACAAAATCATCGAGCAACGCATTCTCTGGCATAGGCTCATAGAGCGACCTACGGATGGCGCATAATTCTCCTGCGGCTCCCATGGCAGAGTAAAGCTCTCCGTCCCACCGTTTGAGAGTACTCTCATATTTCCAATAAAGACCTTCTCCTTCCGCTGCAGCTTGCCCTTCATGACGGGCTACTACGTGTTTCTCTCCTGCGACACATGCTACCTGTGGATCCATGAAGCAACGGACAATCTCAGTAATGGACTCTGGGTTCAACATGGTATTCGCATCAGTCATCACCACGAGTTCGTCTGTGATTTCACCCAGTCCGTGATTTAGGGCGGCAGTTTTTCCGCGCCGCTCAGGGGAGAAGATAACCTGAATGTCAGGATATTTTGCAAGATAGTCGTTAGTGGCATCATTTGAACCATCAGTTACCCATACAACGTGCAGTTTAGGGTAGGTGATCTGGTGAGTGTTCTCCATCTTGATATCTACGATATCCTGCTCGTTGTATGCGCAAATCATCAGGGTTACTTCCGGTAACTCAGCCTCTGGGGGTAGTTGTGCTTTCTCAGGTCTCCCCTTAAAAAGACGTTTCAGTCGTATCAAGCCCCAGAGTAGGATTCCATAACCTAAATAGGTATAGAATACCAATGCCAGGCATATCCAGAAGATAACTTTCGTAGTAACCATGACCTGATGGTGTTTGTTTTATTCGTTTGTTTCTATTTCCTCTTGCATGTCGATGAACTGGTGGTCCTTGTCATAGAACTCATATTGCAGGAAAGCCAGTTTCTGCGAAGGAATGATTCGAATTCCCCAGCCGTATTTCATCTGCCAACGGCGTTTCAGAGAGATAACTCCTTGGTTGATATAGGCTGCGACATAAGGGTGTACATGGAGTGAGAAAATGTTGATGCCTATCTTGTTGACTAAGCGGTCAATTTTGCTCTCTAACTGATCTGTAAAAAGGATCGATGATTTGATTTTTCCTTTACCAAAACAGGTGGGACAAGTCTCCTCGACATTCACATCCATGGCTGGACGGACACGCTGACGGGTAATCTGCATCAGTCCGAACTTGCTCAGTGGCAGGATGTTATGGCGAGCACGGTCTTTTTGCATGTTCTTGCACATTCGCTCATAAAGCATTTGGCGGTCTTCTGCAAGATTCATGTCGATAAAGTCAACCACGATAATGCCACCCATGTCACGAAGGCGTAACTGACGAGCCAGTTCGTCGGCAGCTCCAAGGTTTACTTCTAGTGCATTTGCCTCCTGTCCGTTTTCTGCTCGGGTACGGTTGCCGCTGTTGACATCCACTACATGCATCGCTTCTGTGTGTTGGATAATCAGATAGGCTCCGCGTTTGTAGTTGACAGTCCGTCCAAAGGATGATTTCAGTTGCTTGGTGACATTGAAATTGTCGAAGATGGGTATGGTGCCTGTATACTGCTTGACAATGTCTTTTTTCTCTGGAGCGATCAGACCGACATAGCCTTTAACTTGCTGGAAAATTTCGGTGTCATTGACATAGATACCATCGTATGTGGGGTCGAAGAGGTCGCGTAACATAGCGACAGCCCTTCCCGTCTCTTCGAAAGCCAATTGTGGTGTTGTAGTGGCTTTCTGTACTTTCGTGATGGTGTCTTCCCAGCGTTTTACCAATACTTTCATTTCCGCATCAAGCTCTGCGACACGCTTTCCTTCGGCGGAAGTCCTGACAATGACTCCGAAGTTTGCGGGCTTGATGCTTTGTATGAGTTGTTTCAGACGTGTACGCTCTTCCCCTTTCTTGATCTTTGAGGATACAGACACTTTTTCCTGGAAAGGCATCAATACCATATACCTGCCGGCAAAACTAAGGTCGCAGGTCAGTCGGGGACCTTTTGTGGAGATTGGTTCCTTGACAACTTGTACTAAGATCTCCTGTCCCTGTTTAAGTATGGTTTGTACGCTTCCTTCTTTGGGCAGTTCTGGTAGACGTGTCGCCTTAGAAATAGGAAAAAGCCGTTTCCTGTCGCTTTGCACCTGTTTGAGATACTTCTCGTAAGAGCTAAATTGAGTACCTAAGTCAAGATAGTGTAAGAAGGCATCACGTTCAGAACCCACATCCACGAAGCATGCGTTCAGTCCAGGCATGAGTTTACGAACCTTGCCCAGATAAATGTTGCCGACAGAGAAAGATGCCTCTCGTTTCTCATTCTGGTATTCCACCAGGTCTTTATCTTCGAGAAGGGCGATGGAAATCTCTTTCGGCTGGACGTCAATGATTACTTCACTATTCATACTTAGTTGTTTGTTCTTAATGGAAAGGGTGTACCAACTTGCCTGTCGACTTGTTAGTACACTCCTTTCATTTCTTTTAGACTTAGCAAGACTTACTTGCTCTTGTGACGATTCTTGCGCAGTCTCTTCTTACGCTTGTGAGTAGCCATCTTGTGGCCCTTCTTTTTCTTTCCGTTTGGCATAATGTGTATAATTAAAATGTTTAATATTTTATTTCATTTTAGCGATAAAGCTCTTAGCGGGCTTGAAGGAGGGGAAGTCGTGTGCGTCAATCACCAGAGTCGTGTTCTTGGAGATATTGCGAGCAGTCTTCTTGGCACGATGCTTGATGGTAAATGTGCCAAATCCACGTAGATATACGTTTTCTTTTTGTACTGCCATGCTTTGACGAATTTCTTCCATAAATGCCTCCACTGTGGCTGCCACGTCTTTTTTAGCAAGACCAGTGTCCTCAACAATCTTATTGATAATGTCTGCTTTTGTCATCTTGATATAATATCTAAAATGTTTACTTGTACTGATTATTTTTATTTTGGACTGCAAAGATACTGATTTTCAGCGGGAAACGAAAATATATTAGCATTTTTTTTTGAAAAAAAATTGTTTCCTTGACAGAGAGAGGTTACTTTACGCCTATTTTTATAATAAGGTAATACCTATTTCAATTGCTGCAGTCTGGCAATGTATTTCCCAATGATGTCGAATTCGAGATTCACCACACTGCCCACCTTGATGTCGCAAAAATTAGTATGTTCAAAGGTATAGGGGATAATCGCCACTTGGAAAGTGTTCTTGGTAGGATTGCATACGGTGAGTGATACTCCGTTGACGGTTACAGAGCCTTTGTCCACGGTGAAGTAGCCATTCAGTGCCATCTCCTTGTTTTCCTTGTATTCAAAGGTAAAGTAAGTGGAACCGTTGGCATCCTCGACGGCAATGCAGTTAGCTGTCTCATCGACATGTCCTTGTACAATATGTCCGTCAAGTCGTCCGTTCATCAGCATCGAGCGCTCCACGTTCACCTTGTCGCCCACCTGCAGCAGTCCGAGGTTGGAACGTTCCAGTGTCTCTTTCATTGCCGTGACGGTATAGGTTCCGTCCAGAATACTGACCACGGTCAGGCATACACCATTATGGGCAACGCTCTGGTCAATGCCCAGTTCATCAACAAATGAGCAACGCAGGGTAAAGTCGATATTTTCCCTGTCTTTTTGGATAGCTACTACAGTAGCAAACTCTTCTATGATACCAGAAAACATAGTAATATCTGTTGAAAAAAAAGAAAGGGCCGCATCGAGGATGTGATGAAAACTCCTTTGTTATAAGATGAAGAGCGCTCTCAGCCTTTGTAATCCACCGGTTTTACAACTTCTCCAAAGAGATGTGGCCCGCCATTGGCAAAAAGACAACTCAGTTTTCAATGTAATTTGATGAGTATCCCGATCGAATCGATACGGCCCCGTTTTCTTTATTTTAGTAAGCGAAAAGAGGGTAGTCCTTCATGCGCTCATTGACACGCTTGCGGACACTGGCAATGACTTGCTCGTCTTCTGGGGCATTCAGCACCTCCTCGATGAGGGCTGCAATCTCCACCATCAGGTCTTCCTTCGCACCACGGGTTGTGATGGCAGGAGTTCCTAGTCGGATACCACTGGTCTGGAAAGCGGAACGGCTGTCGAAGGGCACCATGTTCTTGTTGACGGTGATGTCTGCAGCAACGAGGGCATTCTCAGCCACCTTACCTGTCAGCTCAGGATATTTCGAACGGAGGTCTACCAGCATAGAATGGTTGTCGGTACCCCCACTGACGATAGTAAAGCCACGTTTGATCAGTTCCTCGGCAAGTACCTTGGCATTTTTCTGCACTTGCTTTGCCCACTCCTTGAACTCTGGTTTCAGTGCCTCGCCGAATGCTACAGCCTTGGCGGCGATGACATGTTCCAATGGACCACCCTGTTGACCAGGGAATACAGCAGAGTTCAGTAACTGTGACATCATTTTTGTTACGCCTTTTGGAGTCTTGTACCCCCAAGGATTCTCGAAGTCTTTGCCCATGAGGATGATACCGCCACGAGGACCACGGAGTGTTTTGTGAGTGGTAGAGGTCACGATGTGAGCATACTTCACGGGGTTGTCAAGCAGACCTGCGGCGATGAGTCCTGCTGGATGTGCCATGTCAATCATCAGTAGGGCACCAACCTTATCAGCAATCTCACGCATCCGTTTGTAGTCCCATTCACGACTGTAAGCAGAACCGCCACCGATAATGAGTTTGGGTTTGTGCTCTAAAGCGAGACGTTCCATCTCGTCATAGTCCACACGACCTGTCTCTTTGTTGAGGTTATAACCTACGGGCTTGTAGAGGATACCGCTGGTGTTCACTAGTGAGCCATGAGAGAGGTGACCGCCGTGGTCGAGGTTCATACCCATGAAGGTATCACCTGGCTTCAGTACGGCAAGCAGCACAGCGGCATTTGCCTGTGCGCCAGAGTGTGGCTGTACGTTGGCATACTCTGCGCCAAATAGTTTGCAGACACGGTCGATGGCAAGCTGCTCCACCTCGTCTACTACCTGACAACCGCCATAGTAACGGTGTCCGGGGTAACCCTCTGCGTATTTGTTGGTCAGGTAACTACCCATAGCCTCCATTACTTGATTGCTGACGAAGTTCTCCGACGCAATCAGTTCGATACCTTTCAATTGGCGTTGATGCTCTTTCTCTATGAGCTCAAAAATCGCATTGTCTCTTTCCATTGTTTATTTAGTTTTGTATGTTAATTCTTTATTATATTTATCCATTCATGGCGAGCAGGAACTCTTCGTTGGAATGTGTCTGCACCAGTCTGTCGCGCACCGTGTTCATTGCCTCAATAGGATTCATCTCGGCGATGAACTTACGGATAATCCACATGCGGTTCAGTGTCGTCTGATCCTGTAACAGATCATCACGACGGGTAGATGACTGTACGAGGTTGACAGCAGGATATACACGTTTGTTGGCAAGCATGCGGTCAAGTTGCAACTCAGAGTTACCTGTACCCTTGAACTCCTCGAAGATTACTTCGTCCATCTTAGAACCAGTGTCTGTCAGTGCGGTGGCGATAATCGTCAATGAGCCACCATTCTCGATGTTACGAGCTGCGCCGAAGAAACGCTTGGGCTTTTGCAGGGCATTTGCGTCGACGCCACCTGTCAGTACTTTTCCGCTTGCCGGTGCTACAGTGTTGTAAGCTCGTGCAAGACGAGTGATAGAGTCGAGGAAGATCACCACATCATGTCCGCACTCTACCATGCGCTTTGCTTTCTCCAGTACGATACCTGCAATTTTTACATGACGATCTGCTGGCTCGTCGAAAGTGGAGGCAATCACCTCGGCGTTCACAGTACGTGCCATGTCTGTTACTTCCTCAGGGCGCTCGTCAATCAGCAGCATCATGATATATGCCTCTGGGTGGTTGGCGGCGATGGCATTGGCGATATCTTTCATGAGGATCGTCTTACCTGTCTTCGGCTGGGCGACAATCAGGGCGCGCTGTCCCTTGCCGATTGGCGAAAACAGGTCGACAATGCGGACAGAGGGGTTTGTCGTGGCGGGGTCGCCACAGAGAGTGAATTTCTCGTCAGGGAAGAGTGGGGTGAGGTGTTCGAAGCTCACACGGTCACGTACTTCCTGTGGCTGGCGACCATTGATGGTCTCCACATCCGTCATGGCAAAATATTTCTCGTTATCATGGGGAGGACGTACGCTGCATGCAACGACATCACCGGTCTTGAGTCCATATTTCTTGATTTGTTGCGGACTTACGTAGATGTCATCTGGTGACGACAGATAGTTATAGTCGCTGGAACGCAGGAAACCGTAACCGTCTTGCAGCATCTCCAGTACGCCATTGCCTGAAATCAGGTTGTCGAAATTGTATTTCTCAACAGGAGCAGTGTTACGAGCAGGTGTATAGGCATTCGTCTCTGACGCCATCACAGTCGTATTCACTTGTGACATCGGACGGTCGAAGATATCCAATGTAGGAATTGCCTCACCATCCTCGATGGGGATGTCGACAACAGTGATGAAGTCGGTACCATCGCCAGGATCTCCTTCCCATACACCATCGGGTATGGCGACAGCGCCGTTGTCCTGTTGCTGCTGTGCCATCTTGTTTTGTAACTCTTCAATCATGTTAGGATCAATGGACGCCTCGTTATTCTGGACAGCTTCAGGAATATCTGCTACTTCTTGAGCAGATTCTTCTGTTTGTTCTTTGGCGGCAGCCTCAGCAGCCTCACGGGCAGCGATTTCCTCTAGTTCTTTCTTTGACTTCCTGCCACGCTTCTTGGGAGCAGGTTTCGCCTCTTCTGCGGGAGCCTCAGCCGTGGTTTCCTCTTTTTGCTCTTCTTGCTTCTTTGCCTCTGCGGCATCAGCCTCTGCAAACAGAGAGTCCAGTGAAGGCTTCTTCTCCTTGACGGGCTTGGTGGCTTTCGCGTCTAGGTTCTCACCTTCGGCACCATTGACAGTATACACCTTTTTATTATCCTTCTTCGTAATTCTAGTACGTTTACGCTTAATGGTGCCACCATTTGCGGCAGAGTCCTCGGCGGCTTTGTCAAGGATCGCATAGATCACTGTCTCCAGCTCGTCGTCCTGCGACACTTTAATACCGAGGTCATTGGCTATCTCCATCAACTGGGGGATATCCATTTGTTCTAATTCATTCTTCGTATACATATATTATAATCTGTATTCGTTTCCGATTTTGTTTGAAAAATAGGGTGGGAATGTTTCACGAGTGGAAACACCTTGATGAATAGGAAATCATCCCCGGGTTGGGGTAGGATTCCTTAATTCGTGTGCAAAATTACAAAGAATAATCTGAACTGCCAAATTATTTAAGAGTTTTTTCCTATTTCCAAAAAAAGTAAATTCAGTGTGTTTACTCAGTAAATTCAGTGTGTTTATTTACCAATTTCAGTGAATTTACTCACCAATTTCAGTGAATTTACTGAAGAGGAGATAGCTCAATGAAAAGCAACATAATAAAAAAATCTTGTTTTTATTTTGTATTTTGCTCACTTATTCGTAACTTTGCACCCAATTTGTGAAATTAGGGTCGAAAAGAATAGTCGATGAAGAATGACAACATGAAGAATCAGTACCGCATTAACGAGCAGATTCGTGTTCGTGAGGTACGTATTGTAGGCGAGGGTGAAAGTACTGTCGTTCCTACTCGTCAAGCATTGGATATGGCGCATGACCAAGGCGTGGACCTTGTGGAGATATCGCCAAATGCCAATCCTCCAGTTTGTCGACTGATTGACTATTCGAAATTCCTCTACCAACAGAAGAAACGCCAGAAAGAGATGAAGGCGAAGCAAGTGAAAGTGGAGGTGAAGGAGATTCGTTTCGGACCTCAGACCGATGAGCACGACTATCAGTTTAAACTGAAACATGCCAAGGAGTTCCTGGAAGAAGGTAATAAGGTACGCGCGTACGTGTTCTTCCGTGGTCGTTCTATCCTCTTCAAGGAACAGGGTGAGGTGCTGTTGCTGCGCTTCGCCAACGATTTGGAGGAATATGGTAAGGTAGAGCATATGCCATCACTGGAGGGTAAGAAGATGTTCCTTTATCTCGCTCCTAAGAAAGCTGGTGTGGCAAAGAAGAGTCAGCAGGCTCGTGACCGTGAGGCTTCTATTGCCGAGGCAAAAGAGGCAGAGAAACAACAGGTAGAGCAGGCACCGTCAAATGGAGGACTTTTTGCCAATGCGAAGATAAGTGCCGATGCGCTGAAGAAACTCACAGAGAGCGAGGAGGATTGAGAAATTGAAAAAGGTGGCGCGCCCGGTATATGCGTAGTCGCCGATTATAATAACAATTTAAATTTTTAAAACAATGCCAAAAGTAAAGACAAATTCCGGTGCGAAGAAGAGATTCTCGTTCACGGGTACAGGTAAGGTCAAGAGACACCACGCTTACCACAGTCACATTCTGACGAAGAAAACCAAGAAGCAGAAGCGCAACTTGGTAGGTTCAACCATCGTTGATGTATCCAACATGAAGCAGGTTCGCGACCTGTTGTGTCTCCGTTAATTCACCTATTGTCAAACATTTAAAGTAAGAAGAAACTATGCCAAGATCAGTAAATCACGTTGCATCAAGAGCAAAACGTAAAAGAATTCTGAAACTCACTCGCGGTTACTTTGGTGCCCGCAAGAATGTTTGGACAGTAGCCAAGAACACTTGGGAGAAGGGTCTTACCTACGCTTACCGCGACCGTAAGAACAAGAAACGTAATTTCCGTGCCCTGTGGATTCAGCGTATCAACGCCGCAGCCCGCTTGGAGGGTATGAGCTACTCAGTCCTGATGGGTAAACTTGCCAAGGCTGGTATCGAGATCAACCGTAAGGTGCTCGCCGACCTCGCCATGAACAACCCTGAGGCTTTCAAGGCTATCGTGGATAAGGTGAAGTAAATCTCCGCATGGAATGAAAGAAAAAAGTCGTGACTCTTTGGAGTTGCGATTTTTTTTATTACCTTTGGCATCATGAAACGTTTCTATGTGACAGGGCTACTGACGATGCTGCTGTTGTCCGCATCGGCTCAGTTCTTACATGAGGGCGACACCATCGCCATCATCTCCCCATCGAGTGCTACAGATACTGCCACTATCAACGGAGGTGTCCGGACATTGGAGCGATGGGGCTTCCATACTGTTGTAGGACGGCATGCCCTGAACGACTATCGTGGTTTCGCCGGGACGATAGAGGAACGTAAGGCAGACCTGTTGTGGGCTTTGACGACACCGAGTGTGAAGGCTATTATGTGCTCCCGTGGCGGTGACGGTGCTGTCCATCTATTGTGCGAGTTGTCTCCTAAAGTCTTTCAGCGTTACCCCAAACTGCTCATTGGCTTCAGCGACATCACCGCCTTGCTCTCTGCAGAGGCATGTGCGGGGAATATCGGTATTCATGGTTCGATGTGTCATGCCATCAATACCTATGAGGGGAATGATACGGTCAGTCAGTCGTTGCGACGAATGATGACTGGTGACCTGCCAGAATACCATGTCGATTCTCATCCATTGAATCAATATGGAAAGGCAAAAGGTATTCTCGTTGGAGGGAATATGTCTGTGCTGCACGGTCTTTCTGGCTCCGACTACGACCCTCTGCGACTCCCTGAGATCATCCTTTTCGTCGAGGATACAGGAGAGGGGATGACGAAAGTCGACCGTATGTTGCATAATATAGAGGTACGTGGCTTGATGTCACATGTCAAGGGGATTATTGTCGGTCAGTTTACCAGTTATAAGAAGGTGCCCAATACTTTTCCTGACATGAACAATATGTTCCATGAGTACCTGCGGAAATACCATATTCCCGTCTGTTACGACTTCCCTGTAGGTCACCGTCACATGCACAACTTCCCCATGCTGGTAGGCAGTATGGCAGAACTGGAAGTAAGAAGGGAGGGTGTCACCCTTCGTTTCTGTCCGTAAGGTCGTGGTCGGTCATCGCACAGACACAGGAGTCACTCCATACATTGACTGCCGTCTCCACCATGTCGATAATGGTATAGATGGGGAGGATGATACCGAGTACGGCAACGGGGGCATTGATGCCTGACATCAAGGACAGTGTCAGGAAATAGCAACCCATCGGCACTCCTGCATTCCCTATTGCTGATACCACAGAGATAAGCAGCCATGACAACATGGTGGTCCAGGTGAGTGTGATACCGCCCTGTTGCATGACAAAGAGACTGGTGACGAGGATAAATGCCGCACATCCGTTCATGTTGATGGTCGTACAGATAGGCAGTACGAAACGTGCCACCTTCGACTGTACTCCTAACCGCTGCTCTGCCGTCTCCATCGTGACGGGCAGGGTGGCGGCACTGCTTTTGGTGAAGAGTGCCATCAGGACGGCTGGCATCATCTTCGACAGGGTACGGATGGGATTCAATCCCCTTAGCAACAGGAAGAGAGGAAGGACGACAAAGAACTGGAGGAGGTTGCCACCCAGTACGACGGCAACATACTTACCTAATGAGTCAGCGATGACCCCGGCATTGAGTTGTGCCGACAATTGTGCCGCAAAGGCGACAATACCGACTGGCAGTGTCCATATCAGTCCACGGATCATCATAAACAACAGGTCTTGCAACCCATGCAGGAATTTCACTACTACCGTCTTCTGTTCTGTCTCTGGCATTCGTGCTAAGGCAATACCAATTGCCGCTGCCAAAAGTAATAGCGAGAGCACATTCCCCTCCAGGAAGGGCTTGACAATATTATTGGGAATGACAGTTAACAGATGGTCTATGTAGGAGAGTTGAGTACTTGGGGTGGAGAGTGGGGAGTCAGTTTCCACAGTTTTTATATCCAACTGTCCCGGTGCGATAACCACATAAAGGAGGAGTCCTACCGCCGCTGCCACGATGGTGGTCAGCAGGGTATAGGAGATGGTGTGTCGGAAGATGCGTCCTGCCTCCTGTCCCTTTCCCAATGAGGTAAGTGTCGTCGCAACGGCAAGCACAATCGTCGGAATGGCAAGCAGTTGGAACAGCCGTACATAAATTGTGGCGACGAAGTTCATCACATCGTCCAGCCATCCGGTCTGTAATAATCCAAGGATGGCGCCCACAATAAGGGCGCCAATCCATACTAACATTTGCTTCATTTAGATAATTAACGGAAAAAATGGCTATTTATTGTTATTTCTTATGGGTCTGACGCCAGGTGTGCGCATAGTCAATGACAGCACGCAACTTCTCCCAGTCGGTATCTCCAGGAACGGTGCAGTCAGCACCCAGGATGTAGTTGGGAGAGGCATTCTCCAAGACCTTGTCGACAGCAGCCTTCGCTTCCTCAACAGAGCCTGTGGCTATCACACCCAGTCGCTCCAGACCACCGAAGATAGGACGACCAAAACGCTGTTGTGCTTCTTTCAGATTAAGGGTAGAGCCGTCGGAGAAGTTCAAGGGAACGTTGATGATGCTGGCAGGATAGTCGGCAAAGGCATAGAGAGCCTCAGCGTTCTTAAAAGGAGTACCATAGTCGCAGATATGCAGGATATTGATCTCACCAATCTCGTTGGCAACCTCAGAGACATGTTTGTCCCACTGGCGTACCTGCTCGTTCCATATCTTGGATGAGAGGGAGTTGCCGTCACCACCTTGGCTGGATACATAGAAGCCGTCGGCACCATGCTTACGAGCAGAGCGCAGGTAGTTCTCGATAGAGAGGGAGAGATTCCTGATGGCCTTACCAAACGCCTCAGGATTCTCCTCCGCGAGTTTCTTCAGGTCCTTGCCACGACCTAAGGTCTGGTGGGCAAGTGCCAGGGGAGAGTAGACGGTAGGCAGTATGAATGCCTCTTTGTCGAACTCACGGGCAAGATCCTCGATGACGGCTACCTGAGGAGCGAAGAACGCCTCGTCATAGACGGGTACCTTTTCCCAGTCTTTGCCATTCTTGATGTCAATCTGCGGTACACTGATCTCATAGAACACCTTTACGAAGTCCATATTGGTGGCACGATAAAAGTCCTTGTGATCCTGTACTGCCTTGCGTCCGAGCTTGTTCTCGAAATGCAGGAAGAAACCTGCCGGCACATACTCGTTAGGACGACTCTGGTCGAGTACCTGCAGGATGCGCTCACGACGATTTTTGGCTACTTGTGACTGTGCGTCAACGGTTTGGAAACTTGCGGTTACAAGAAGAGCCACAGCGATAATTCTTAAATAATCTTTTTTCATTGTTTTTTTATTATTTATTGTGATTTCAAGATTTCGAGATTTCGAGATTCTGTTATTCAAAAGTGCTGTCATAAGGTCCTTCGCCAGACTCACCGCTATAACCCCAGTTCTGTTCCAGATTCCGATTCAGGATGAGCTGGTCTTGTGGTAGTGGCAACAGGTAGTTCTTCTTCGACACATTCTGTGCTTTGGTGGTCTTCGTACCCAGCGTCTCCGCGTCAGTCGGCGTGTTTGCTTTCACATACTTGACGAGGATATGCCAGCGGATAAGGTCGAACCAACGCTGTCCTTCTAATACGAATTCCAAACGACGCTCCTCACGCAACCGCTCACGGAATTCCTCCTTGGTGAGTCCGGAAAGTTCAAGTGCAGAACCGTCAGAGGGAGTGAACTGTGCGTGCTCATAGGGACTCCAATAGGCGCGACGGCGTACCTGGTTGATGGCATCATAGGCAGCAGCCGTGGGACCGTTCAGCTCGTTCTCTGCCTCAGCCTTGATGAGTAACACCTCCGCATAACGGATAATGGTGGTGTTGACAGACTGTCCTGCAGAGTTACCAGGAGAAGAAGGATTGGCATAGTTCAGCGAGTCGATATACTTACGGAAGCGTGGGATGGTAAACTCGAAATCCTCTCCCGTGTTGGGGTTGTAGAGGCGCTTTGCCCAGGAACCGTCACGACGCTGGTCGCGAGGGTCTGTCTGCTCATAATATTTGTCACTGGTGGCGAGCAGCACAGGCTCTGAGTTACTCCAGTTGGTGGCAAATGTACAGTGTCCTGACACATTACCATTGATGGTACGGTCGTGCTCGATGGAAAAGATATGCTCTGCACCATTTTTCTTGTCTACCGACCAGTTGTCAATGAACTTATCCAGCAGACAGTACTTCCCAGAACTGATGACCTTATCTGCATACAGGATTGCTTTCTTGTAGTAATCACTTTGATTTGTTTTCCCTTTCTCACTGCTGGTCTGTGCCCATACCAGATATACCTTGGAGAGAAGGGCTGAAGCGGCAAGTGATGATGCCTTACTGTCGAGACTGGTATAGTTGGCTGGCAGGCTCTCACCTGCTGTAAGGTCGGCGACAATCTGCTCATACACCTCGTCCACACTATTACGGGGGGCACCCTCTCCCTCACCGTCATGCAGGACGATGGGAACTCCTCCGAAATAACGCACCAGGTTGAAGTACATGAAGCCACGGAGGAAACGAGCCTCGTTGATGTAGTTTTGTTTTGACTGCTCGTCGAGCCAGGAAGCCTCACTCACCTTGTCGATGACGACATTGGCACGGTTGATGGCAGTATAATGCTCCTCCCAGGCATAACTAACAAAGACATTCGTAGGTTGTACGGCAAAGTTGCTAAGTTCACGGATATGTGCCGAGTTTGTCTGTGCCCCAGCCTTCACATAGTCAGTCTGCAAGTCATTGATATAGATACTCTGGTTATTGAACATCCCATAGAAGCCATCTACCGTGAATTCCTGATAGATACCATTGACGGCAGTCTCTATATCTTCCTTACTCTGATAGAAATTGTCCTTATCAATGGAGCTGATGGATTTCTGCTCTAAGTCGGCGCAACTGCTGAGCAGAAGTGCTGCTATATATAGTAAATTTTTTTTCATAATTTTCGATATTTCGATATTCCGATATTTCGATATTCCGATATTCCGTTATAATGTGATGTTAAATCCAAAGAGTATGGTCTTAGCGGCAGGGTAGGCACCATAGTCCACTCCCTGATACAAAGCACTGGTCTCATCGATGCCGTTACGGTTGGCTTCTGGGTCGTAACCATTGTAATTGGTAATCGTGAAGAAGTTCTGCAACGAGACATACAGACGTAGCTTGGCATCCTTCGTGATTTGTGGGACAGACAGAGTGTAGCCTAATTGGATATTACGGAACTTAAGGTAGCTGGCATTCTCCACGAAACGGTCGTCAGCATAGATAGAGGTGGCACTGCTTGCCTTTTGGATGGTATTGCTGGGATTGGTCACCGTCCAACGGTCTGCCACTTCGGCAAGTGGATTGTAGTAATAACCATTACCACGATCCAGACGACAGGCGAGGGCATTGAAGAGTTTGTTACCATAACTTCCGCTTATGCTTACGAAGAGATCCCAGTTCTTGTAAGCTACCTTGGTATTGAAACCATAGGTGAACTTCGGCTGGATGTTTCCCAATACGACACGGTCTTGCTCGTTTACCACACCGTCGCCATTGATATCCTCAAACTTCGGATTACCAGGCTCTACAGTAGAGATGGTCTGGGCAGGCAGGCTGCTGAGGTCCTCGTCCGACTGGATGATACCTTTGAAGCGATAGCCGTAGAAGGTGCCAAGGGGCTCGCCGACCTTCACAATCAACGGGTTGATATACTGTAGCGTACCTACCGCCGCAAAATCAGGGAGGAAATACTCTGAGTCTCCTAGGCTGGTCACCTCGTTCTTGTTATGTGCGATATTCGCATTGACATTCCATTTCCACTTCTTATTGTCAATCAGTACTCCGCCGATTTCCAACTCCACACCTTTGTTAGTTACAGAGCCCACATTGCGAAGCACGGTGGAGAATCCTGTAACCTGCTCGACAGGTACGTCTAACAACAGATCGTTGGTTTTTTTGTAATACGCATCCAACGTCACCGTCAGACGGTTTTGGAAAAAGCCGGTGCTCAATCCTATATTATATGAGGTTGTCGTCTCCCATTTCAGGTCAGGATTAGACTTGTTCTCGATGATGTAGCTCGTTGCCTTCTGGTTGTTGATAATCACGGTGCGAGGTACTACATTGGCGGCAAACTGGTAATCACCAATCTCCTGGTTACCCACCGTACCGATAGAGGCACGTAGCTGGATGAAGTCGACATTCTTGCCAAGATGGAGCCATTTCTCGCGGTCAATATTCCATGAGAGACCTAAAGAGGGAAACCATCCCCAGCGATGGTTGTCCGCAAAGCGACTGGAGCCGTCGGCACGCAATGTCAGCGATGCGTTATAACGGGAGTCGTAGCTGTAGTTTACACGACCGATCCATGACTGCAGGGTGGAGATATAATGACTGCTGACAGAAGGAAGGGTGGTTGCGGCGGCACCTAGATTGTCATAACCCGTGGCATCGTTGCTGAATCCATAGGAGGTGGTGGCGACACTGCTACGGTCGGTATGCTGAGCAGTATAACCTAACAGGACATTCAGGGAGTGTACCCGCTTGAACACATTGCTATAGGTGGCTGTATACTCAGTCTGCCATGTTGTGGTCTTTGTCTGCCCCACTGAGGCATAGCCGTTGTTGGCGAGACCGCCAGTCGTATAGGAGGGAGCATAGTAGCTCTGTCGGGTGTTGGAGATGTCAGCCCCCAGACTTGCCTTCAGTTTCAACTGTGGGATAACGGTCCACTCGGCGAAGCCAGTACCTATAAAACGAGTGTTCTCCGTCTCTGCCTTTGTGTTCTCCAGATCGCTGATAGGATTACCAACGCGTCCGTTATAGATATCCACACTGGTAGGAGTGGGCTCATAGTTATATGAACCGTCTGCATTATAAATAGGGGTATAAGGCGTATGTGAGATGGCGGCGACCCATGGGCTGGGGGAGAACATGCTTCCACTGTTGTCGGCAACACCTGTTACCTTGTTATAGGCACCATTGGCATTGATGCCCACCAGCAATGTCTTGAAGATATTTCGCTCATAGTTGGCACGACCTACATAACGCTTCAGACCTGTACCTTTCAAGATGCCGTCCTGACTCTTATAGCCACCACTGATACTGTAACGGGAGATCTCATCACCACCGACAACTGACACCTGATGCTCTTGTGAGAAACCAGTGCGTAATGCGGCATCCTGCCAGTCGTAGCTCTTGGTGGGGGTGTCAATATGATAACCTACCTCCCCATTGTCATACAACTCATTCCACAGACCGACCCATTGCTGGGCATTCAGATAGCTCAGTCTCTTGGCGATGGAGCTCCATCCGAAAGAGGCGTTATAAGTAATGTTGTTACGACCATGAGATCCTTTCTTAGTGGTGATGATGATGACACCATTGGCACCGCGGGTACCATAGATGGCGGTGGCTGATACATCCTTTAAAACCTCGATACTCTCGATGTCAGCGGGATTGAGAAAGGCAAGTGGATCGAGGGTTGCATCACTGGTCTTGGCTCCTGTACGGTTAGACGCAGGGTCGTTATACACGATAAAGCCATCGATAACATAGAGAGGCTCATTACCTCCCGTGATGGAATTACCACCACGTATGCGGATGATGCTGGCGGCACCTGGTTGACCACTGGTCTGGGTGACGTTAAGACCAGCCACTGCACCTTGTAAGGCACTCTCCACGGAGTTGTTCTGCTGATGCAGGAGTTCACTGCCTACACTGGAGATAGCGCTGGTCAGCTCCAAGCGTTTTTGTTCACCATATCCAATCACCACTACTTCGTTCAGTCGACTGGCATTGTCGCTCAACTGGATATCAACGGGTTCAGAGGTGTCATAGACATCGACCTCTTGTGGACGGTAGCCGACATACTGAACACTAAGGGTAAGGGGCAACTCTACGTTGGTCACCAATGTGAAGTTTCCGTCTATATCTGTTACGGCACCTAACTCCTTGCTCGACTTGGGAACCACAGAAGCTCCAATCAATGACTCTCCTGTACGAGCATCCGAAATATGTCCCGTGATGGTGGTCTGTGCGACTGACGGCAATACCGTAGCCAGCACTATCAGTAATAGTACTAATCTTGTTTTCATCTTTTTACCTTTTTTGATTTACTTCTGTGCCAGGTCTTGTTGCTCAGTACGACGTATTTGTGCTGTCAGTTCCTTCTGTGGAAGCTGTAACAAACCGTACTCATGGACGTATTTGTTGCCGTCAGTCAATATCCAGCGGACAAATTTGCTCAACTGGCTATCGTGATGATTGTACTCTAATCCGATTTTACCTGTTGGAATCTCCGCAAACTGTTGTTGCTCCAATAAAAGGATGATGTCGTCAAGACGAGCTTCGTCCAATACCTGCTCACCATGCTTATCGATGTCGAGGGGGATGATAGAAAGGTTGTTGCGTAGTTGGCGACTCTGTAAGTCGAAAATGTTGGAAAGAGAGTTGATGGCAATACCTAACGGGTCACGACTGATTGCTGTATTCAAAAAACTATCATCCCCAGAGATCTTCTTACCTTTATAATTACTCGTCTCCTGCTTAAAATTGTCTGCCCAGGCACGGGAGGCAGACTGCTGGCTATTACCTGTGTAGACATGAAGCGATTTCTCCACTTTGCTCTCTTTCGTGTCATCGTCAAACTCATCCTTCACGAAGAAGAGACGCTTCAGCTTCTTGGCATTCAGACGCTTGCTGCTCAATAATTGAAAAGCCTCTGATTCCTTTACGGTGACGGGCAGCACAGCATAACGCGCAAAAAATACAGCGTCAGCATCCTGCTCTGTCACAAATGATATCTGATGTTCTGTGTTGTTTGCTTTCCCTGAAACGATTTGGAAAGTGGCGTCATGGTTGGTTTTAGTATACTCGGTAACCCATTTCTCTACTAATGGTCGTACGGCATTCTGTACGCGAAGGGTTACCTGTTCGTTCTGTGCTCCTACTGTCTGACTAGCTTGCAGCCCTAAGAGCAATGCTATGGTGAATACTGATTTTCTCATGTTTTTGTCGTTCTTTATATATATTAATAATGTGTTGGTCTCTTCCCTCCTTGTCATTTCTCATCATGCGCATGCTGCTACAACAACAGCAACACATTCGTTTCATCATCATTGTTTTCATAACTCTTACGTTTTTTATTTGTTTGTTACTATGTCTTTTTGACACTGCAAAGGTACGGTGAAATCTACACTCTCGCAATACCCTTTAAATGGCATTTTCATATACCATAAGTTTGGTATGACAGATGATTTGATCGTTATGGAGAATGCTTGTAAACATGAAATGTTAAGTGAAGAAGGGATAAAAAAATTTGGTAGTTTGCTAAATTCTATGTAATTTTGCAACATAACCAATTAAACTTTTAAGACTATGGGTAAGATTAAGACTATTGGAATTCTGACATCAGGAGGTGATGCCCCTGGTATGAATGCAGCTATTCGCGCCGTGACACGATCAGGTATTTATAATTGTTTTAACATTAAAGGTATCTATCGAGGCTTTGACGGTCTTATCAAGGGTGAGGTCAAAGATTTCACTACAGAGAATGTCAGTGGTATCATCACCAAAGGCGGTACTATCCTGAAGACAGCCCGGAGCAAGGAGTTTATGACCCCAGAGGGTAGGCAGAAGGCTTATGAGACTTGTCAACAGCAGGGCATTGACGCATTGGTGGTGATTGGCGGCAACGGTTCGCTGACCGGAGCCTGGAACTTCGGTATTGAGTTTGACTTCCCCGTCATCGGTCTGCCAGGAACCATCGATAATGACCTGTACGGCACCGATGCTACTATTGGTTATGATACGACGATGAACACTATCATGGAGTGTGTGGACCGTATTCGTGACACCGCCAACTCACATGAGCGCATCTTCTTCATAGAGGTTATGGGACGTGACGCTGGTTTTCTGGCTCAGAATTGTGCCATCGCCTGTGGCGCTGAGGCAGCGATCGTACCAGAGGAAGCAACTGATGTCGACCAGTTGGCAGCCTTCATGGGGCGTGGCATCCGCAAGTCAAAGAAGTCATGTATCGTCATCGTCTCTGAGAGTCCCAAATGTGGTGCCCTTTACTACGCAGACCGTGTAAAACACGAGTTCCCTGAGTTCGATGTACGTGTCTCTATCCTAGGACACTTGCAACGTGGAGGAAGCCCCTCTGCCCGCGACCGTATTCTGGCTAGTTGTATGGGCGTAGGAGCGATTGAGGCGATCAAACAAGGACAGCGTAATGTTATGGTGGGCTACCGTATGAATGAGATTGTCTATGTGCCTTTCACGGAATGTATCCGTACAGACAAACGCTTTGACAAGCGTCTTATCAATGTGCTTGATGAATTGAGTATTTAAGGGTGAAAGAGTATATACATATCCTATGTGGTATAGCCATTGTCTTTGTCATCACATTGACAATGAGCTCATGCAAACAAGGCAACAAGCCGACTGGTGCAGAAGAGCCTGCTGATAGTACAGTGACTATCGTAGAGGAGAAGAAAGCTGAATTGGATTATAACACCACAGACGCCAGGTCCTTTGGTCTTTACGGATGTGTGGCAAAGGTGGTGACAACAACCTATATGGCTACCCTTGAGGGCGACAAGCTGGTCAAGGGAATCATCTCTAACAGGACAGACAGTCTCGCCACTTTCGACGAGAAAGGACGCGTGACGCTTGATCCTTATGCGAACCCTTATGTCTATGATGGTGATGGAAAGTTTATCAAGGGACGCTCCAAGGCATCAACGATGGAACGTGACAAGGATGGACATGTGATCAGTTATACCAACCGGGAAAATGAGAATCACTGGGAAGGTTACGGATTCCAGTTTGAATATGATCAAGAAGGTCGTATCAAAGCGATTGGCTGGTCAGGATGGGAAGAAGGTGAGGATTATGGCTTCACTTATCAAGACGGGAAGCTATATCCCAGTAGCGTGCGTATCGAAGGGCAAGCTTGTGCCGATATCTATAAGACAGACATTCGTTACCGGTATACGAAGTTTGATGAACAAGGAAACTGGACGGCACGTGAGATGTATTTCGATATTATGCAAACGACGGAGGAATACGAAGGAAATGAGAATCCTCAGAAGGATTATAGTAAGGAATACTATATCCAGGAAAGAATAATCACCTATTATTAATAAACGGAGACGAGGGTCTGCTCTTTATGACAAAACCAATCTTTCAACGTGCTGAGGCGTTGTTGGGTGCAGACGGTATGGAGCGTCTCCTCGAACAGCGTGTCATCCTCTTTGGTGTAGGGGGTGTGGGCTCTTGGTGTGCTGAGGCATTGGTACGCACAGGACTAAAACATTTGACTATCGTGGACTTCGACAGTGTGGATGTGACCAATGTCAACCGGCAACTAATGGCGACCACCAAGACAGTGGGACAGGTGAAGGTGGCGGCATTGAAAGAGCGGTTGCTTGCCATCAATCCTGATGCGGAGATTACCGCCCTTCAGAAGACATTCACGGAAGAGACGGCTGCAGCGTTTCATCTTGAGACCTATGACTATATCATCGATGCCATTGACTCGTTGAAAGATAAGGCATTATTGATAGAACTAGCCTGTCAGACAAAGGCAAAGTTCTTTTCATCAATGGGTGCGGCATTGAAATTCGATCCTACAAAGATACAAGTAGCAGAGTTTTGGAAGGTGAAAGGAGACCCTCTGGCGCGTGCATTGAGAAACTGCTTCAAGAAAGAGAAACGATTTCCCAGGCACAAGTTCCAGTGTGTTTTCAGTGATGAGGTCTTTAACTCTCAACTCCAAATCAAGGGCTCCCTTGTACATATTACTGCAATCTTTGGGATGACCCTTGCAGGACTGGTCATTCAAGATGTTGCTTCTTTCAGTTGTAATAAAGCCTGAAGAAGAACACTTCTGGGAGTACCGACATTCATACGCATAAAACCCTCGCCACCTGCCCCGAACATCTCACCATCATTTAGTGCTAGGTGTGCTTTGTTGACAAAGAGGTCAATGAGTTGTTCGTGAGTAAATCCCAATCCGCGGCAATCGAGCCATACAAGGAAAGAGGCTTGTGGACGAAGGGGTTTTATTTTGGGAAGATGTTGCTGGAAGAAGTCTTCCAAGAATCGGATGTTCCCTTCCACGTAGTCAAGCATCTCCTTGAGCCAAGTCTCGCCCTGTTGATAAGCGGCGATGGTGGCGATGGGTGAGAACAATGGAGGATCGTTGAACTCGTTAGCCTCTAACCACGTGTAGAAACGCCTGCGTATGCTGTCATTAGGAACGATGGCATAACTGCTGACGATTCCTGCGATATTAAAGGTTTTAGAAGGGGCACCAAAGGTGATACTGCACTGTGTAGCCTCTTCGCTGACGGTGGCAAAAGGTACATGACGATGATCAAAGAGTGCCATGTCACTATGTATCTCATCGGATAAGACGAGGATGTGATGCTCATGACAGAAGTGGGCAAGACGTTGTAGTGTTTCTTGTTTCCAGCAGATACCAGCGGGATTATGCGGATTGCTCAGTATCAACAATTTGCAATGCTCATCAGTTACTTGTTCCAATTGGTCGAAATCCATCTCGTAATAACCATCAGACAGTTGTTTTAATGGGTTATAGACAACTTCTCGTTTATTTCCCTGTGGGGTGAGTCGGAATGGGTGATAGACTGGTGGTTGGATGATGACTTTATCACCTTCTTGGGAGAAGACGTTGACTGCCATGCCAATTCCTTTTACGATACCTGGGATATAGGTCAGCCACTCCCGTCGTACCTCCCATTGGTGATGGTCACGAACCCATTGGATAATGGTGGACCAAAGTTCTTCAGGGACTACGGTATAGCCGAATAAAGAGTGGTCGAGTCGTTGGCGTAATGCCTCTGTGATGAACGGTGGTGTCTCGAAATCCATGTCGGCAACCCATAACGGTAACAGGTCATCCCGTCCGTAACGCTCCAGAAGAACGCTGTGTTTCAGGTCGTTACTGCCTCTGCGGTCTATGATTTTGTCAAAACTATAAGTCATCTTCTAAAGCTTGTTGTAAGTCTTCCAATAAATCTTCTACAGCCTCCAGTCCTACTGACAGACGGATCGTGGTCTGTCGTACATTCATCTTTTCTAGCTGTTGTTCGGGGAAGAGACCGAAAATCGTGCTTGCCGGATGAATAGCCAACGTACGGTTGTCGAAGAGATTGGTGGCACGATGGATGAGTCTCAGGCGGTTGAGAAACCGGAAGCACGTTTCCTTGCTTGCCAGATCGATAGTCAGCATTGCCCCTGCCGTCTTGCCGAACTGGCGTAGGGCAAGTTGATAATAAGGATTATCTTTCAATCCGATGTAATTGACATTCTGTATCATACCCAGTTCCCTCAACATTTCAGCCAACTGGAGGGCGTTGGCAGCCTGCCGCTGATAGCGTACATCCAGGGTTTCCAGTCCTAAGGTCTGAAGATAAGCTGCCTGTGATGTCATATAGGCACCGAGATTAAATAGCAGCTCGTATTTGATGCGTTGGTTAATCAGAGGGAAGGTACCATAATCGATGACTAATCCACCCAATGACGTACCACCCCCGGAAAGGTATTTGGTACTTGACACCACCTCAACATCCACGCCCAGCTCCCTCAGATGTGTCTCTGTGAAGGGAATCACAGTCGAGTCGACGATCAGAGGAACACCTTTCTGATGGGCGATCTCCGCAATAGCGTGAAGGTCGGCGACCTCCAATTGCGGATTAGTGACAATCTCCAGGAACACACAACAAGTATGCTCGTCAATAGCATCCTCTACAGCTTGCAGGTCGGTCAAGTCTCGTAAACGAGGTTTCACGCCAAAACGCAATAGGGTGTTGGATACTAAGGCAAGTGTATTACCAAAGAGATGACGTGAGGTCACGATATTCTTGCCCTGTGAGGCAACGGCAAGGAGCGTGTTGCTGATAGCCGCCATGCCAGAGTTAAAGGCAGTCACATGAGCAGCATTCGTCAGCAACCGTACACGCTGTTCCAGGTTGGTCACGGTAGGATTCTCCACTCTGGCATAGTCGGGAGCTTTGATGCGATTGCAGAAGGCATCTGCCATCTCCGCGGCATCATCAAATTCAAACGCAACATTATTATATATGGGTACGGCCAGCGAGCCATAGGCATCGGGACGTACATAGGGTGTGTCAATAGCAATAGTCTGTTTCTTCATAATCATTTAAATATAGAATTCAGAAGGATCTACCAGTCCGGCGCGGAAAGCATATTTAATAGCTTCGTGAGCAGTATTCACCTGTAGTTTCCTGAATATGTTCTTTTTATGGGTGTTTACGGTGTGGATACTGGAATAGCGCTCATAGGCAATCTCCTTGGTCGTCTTCCCCTGTGCCACACCACGCAGGATCTCGATCTCCGTTTCCGTCAGTACCTTCGGACGTTGTTCTTCGTCAGCCTGTTGACAGATCAGTACCTCTGCGGCACGCTGGCAGAGGTAACGATCGCCGCGTGTGGCATAATCAATGGCATGGCGGAACAATTTGAAAGGGGAGTCTTTGAATACGATACTCACATTACGTACGGTATAAACCAGTTTGCGCATGACTTGAATGGTCAGATCATCGCTCACCATGATCCATTGAGTACGTGGGAAACGCTCGATAATAACGAGAAGTTGTTCCTCGTCCTGAATATCATATAAGGTATAGTCGAGCACGACGATGCTCTTTTCCTCTTTCTGTAACTGACTGATTAGCTGATCCTTGTTGACAGCAACATGGATGGTCGCACTCTCAAGTTCTCGGATAAGGGTCCTCAGGGCGAAAGCAGTAAGCTCCTGATTGTCTGCCAAGATAAAATTCACCATACTTTTGTCTCATTTAGTTTGTCGGTGCAAAGGTAAGGTGAATATAGGAGGTGTACAATACCGCTTTTCGGTTATTCCATCTACCTAATGTTTGGTATATCGCTATTTGTTGCCCATTCCCTTCATGCTGAGTGAGATGCGGTTACGGCGGAGATCAATGCCGATGACCCTTACTCTCACATGCTGGTGGAGGCGTACCACCTTTGTCGGGTCGCTGACATACCTGTCGGCAAGCTGGGAGATATGTACCAGTCCGTCTTGATGGACACCGATATCCACAAAGGCACCGAAATTAGTGATATTCGTCACGATGCCTGGCAGTTCCATCCCTTCCTGTAGATCCTCGACGGTCTGGATATTCGGATCAAACTCAAACTCCTCCATCTGTTCCCGAGGGTCACGGCCTGGCTTTTCTAATTCTTTCATGATATCAGTGAGGGTGGGGAGACCTGTCTCGACAGTCACATAGTGCTTGATGTCAATGGCGTCACGCTTCTCCTTGTCATTGATAAGGTCGGTGACGGTGCAGTGCTGATCCTTAGCCATCTGCTCAACGATACCATAGCTCTCTGGATGGACGGCACTGTTGTCAAGGGGATTCTTTGCCTGAGGGATGCGTAGGAAACCCGCACACTGCTGAAAGGCAGTAGGACCGAGTCGTGGTACTTTCTTCAATTGGGCACGACTGGTGAACGCTCCGTTCGCTTTACGGTAGTCAACGATATTCTTTGCCAGTGTGGCACCCAGACCGCTGACATATGTCAGCAAGTGCTGTGATGCCGTGTTGAGGTTGACCCCCACTAGGTTTACACAACTCTCCACCGTCTGGTCGAGGGAGTGCTTGAGTTTGGTCTGGTCAACATCATGCTGATACTGTCCGACGCCAATACTCTTCGGGTCAATCTTCACCAGTTCAGCAAGCGGATCCATCAGACGACGACCGATACTGACGGCACCACGTACGGTGACATCCTCGTCAGGGAACTCTTCTCGCGCTATCTTCGAAGCACTATATACCGAGGCGCCGTCTTCGCTGACGACGAAGACTTGGGGTTTTCCGTGCTTTTCAGTTTCACTGGAAAGACAATCCTCCACGAAATCCTTGGTCTCCCGGCTTGCCGTACCGTTGCCGATGGCAATGGCCTCAATTTGATAGTCTGCTATCATCTGCTGGACATGGATGGTAGCCTGCATACGGTGGTTGACAGGCGGATGAGGGAAGATCGCCTCATGATGTAGCAGATTGCCCTGTGCATCCAGACAGACTACCTTACATCCTGTGCGGAAGCCGGGATCGATACCCATGACTCGTTTCTGTCCTAATGGAGCGCCTAATAACAGCTGACGTAAGTTCTCTGTGAAGACATTGATTGCTTCCTCATCAGCTTTCTCCTTACTGATATTGGCAAATTCCGTCTCGATAGAGGGATACAGCAACCGCTTGTAGCCGTCTTCAACAGCCTCGGCAACGAGTCGCTGGCAGGCACCGCTGCCATGGACGTAACATCTCTGCAGCTTCTCTATCGCCTCCCCGTCATCAATTGTGATACTGACTCGCAGGATTCCTTCGTCCTCACCACGGCGCATGGCAAGTAGTCGGTGGGAAGAACAGCGCTTCAAAGGCTCTTCCCAGTCGAAATAGTCAGCATACTTAGCCGCTTCATCCGTGTCTTTCTTTGCCTTGACGACTTTCGATACGATGAATGCCTCTCGGCGGAAAGCGGCACGTACTTGGTTGCGGGAGCGTTCCTCCTCGCTGACTTGTTCGGCGATGATATCCTGGGCACCCTTCAAAGCTGAGGTGACATCGGGGACGTTCCCAACGACGAAACGCTTGGCAGCTTGTTCGGGATGAGGCTCTCGTTGGAGCATGAGGAGGGTGGCAAGCGGCTCTAGTCCTTGTTCCCTTGCTATCTGGGCACGGGTACGCCGTTTCGGTTTATAGGGTAGGTAGATATCCTCCAGTACCGTTGCCTCCCAACAGTCGTTGATGCGTTTCTGCAACTCTGGGGTCATCTTTTCCAGTTCGGTGATGGTCTTGACGACTGTCTCCTTCCGTTTGGCAATCTCCTGCAACTGTTCGAAACGGTTGCTAATAGCGGTTATCTGTACTTCGTCGAGTCCTCCTGTCCGTTCTTTGCGATAACGGGAGATAAAGGGTATGGTACATCCCTCGTCCAGTAGTTTAAGGGTGTTCTCAACGGCATGCTCTTGGAGATGCAGCTCGTTGGCTATCAGTTGGGTGAATATCCTTAAATGTTCCATGTTATGATGTTTGATGCCACAAAAGTACGTAAAAAAAACGAGAAAGGCTTTTCTCCACTCTCTAATAAATATTAATTTATTTTGCATTTTAGCGGATTTGTACTATCTTTGCATGCCAAATTGAAAAAGATGATTTCCGTAGAAGGACTAAGTGTAGAATTCAGTGCCAAGCCGTTGTTTACCAATGCTAGTTTCGTGGTGAACGACCGTGACCGCATTGCCTTGGTGGGTAAGAACGGGGCAGGGAAATCTACTTTATTGAAAATTCTGTGTGGTATGCAGCAGCCAACCGGCGGGGTGGTCAGTATACCGAATGACACCACCATCGGCTATCTTCCACAGGTCATGATATTACAAGATGACACCACTGTTCGGGAAGAGGCTCAGAAAGCTTTCTCGCATGTACATGCATTGAAAGAACGGATAGAAAGTATGAGTCATGAGTTGTCAGAACGTACTGATTATGAGAGTGATGACTATCTTTCCCTCGTGGAACGCTTTACCCATGAACATGACCGTTACATGATGATGGGAGCAGATAATTGTGAGGCGGAGATCGAGCGCACGCTGATGGGACTGGGATTCCTGCGTACGGATTTCGAGCGTCCTACCAGTGAGTTCTCCGGTGGATGGCGTATGCGTATCGAACTGGCGAAGATCCTGTTGCAGAAACCTGACGTGTTGTTGCTCGATGAGCCGACCAACCATTTGGACATCGAGTCGATACAGTGGCTGGAACAGTTCCTGGCGCAGAGTGCCAAGGCGGTGGTACTGGTCAGCCACGACCGTGCGTTTATCAATCATGTGTCGAATAGGACACTGGAGATATCCTGTGGTCATATTGTCGATTATAAGGTGAAGTACGACGAGTATGTGGTGCTTCGCAAAGAGCGTCGTGAGCAACAACTGCGTGCCTACGAGAATCAGCAGAAGGAAGTGGCAGACATGAAGGACTTCATCGAGCGCTTCCGCTATAAGGCAACCAAAGCGGTACAGGTACAGCAGAAGATCAAGCAGTTAGAAAAGATCGTACCTATAGAGGTGGATGAGGTTGATAATGCCGCCATGCACCTGAAGTTCCCTCCCTGTCTCCGTAGCGGTGACTATCCCGTGATATGTGAGGAGGTACGGAAAGACTATGGTGCGCATACCGTGTTCGATCATGTGACACTGACCATCAAGCGAGGGGAGAAGGTTGCCTTTGTCGGAAAGAACGGTGAGGGTAAGTCCACCTTGGTAAAATGTATCATGGGAGAAATCCCGTTTGACGGAAATCTGAAGATCGGACACAATATTCAGATAGGTTATTTTGCCCAGAACCAGGCACAGTTATTGGACGAGTCGTTGACGGTATTCCAGACAATAGATAATGTAGCGAAAGGTGATATCCGACTGAGAATCAATGATATATTAGGTGCCTTTATGTTTGGTGGAGAGGCTTCCGACAAGAAGGTGAAAGTGTTGAGTGGCGGTGAACGAAGTCGTCTTGCCATGATCCGCTTGTTATTGGAACCTGTCAATCTGTTGATACTCGATGAGCCGACTAATCACCTTGACATGCCTTCCAAGGATGTGCTCAAGGAAGCCATTAAAGCATTCGACGGTACCGCCATCATCGTCAGTCATGACCGCGAGTTCTTAGACGGTCTGGTGACGAAGGTCTATGAGTTCGGAGGCGGTAAGGTAAGGGAGCATTTGGGTGGCATCTATGACTTCCTGCAGTCGAGACAAATCAGTGAACTGAGCGAGCTTCAGAGTACTCAGAGTGCTCCGAGTACTCAGAGTACTCCGAGTTCTCCGAGCAACAACAACTACGCTGAGCATAAGGAACAGCAGAAGCGTCTTCGCAAGGCAGAGCGTGCCGTGGAGGAGTCGGAGCGTAAGATCAGTGAAATGGAACGACGGCTGAAAGAGCTAGATGCCCTGTTGATGGATCCTGTCAATGCCTCGAATATAGAACTGGTCACGGAGTACGCCTCTGTCAAGAAAGCCGTGGACGAGGAGGTGGAGCGCTGGGAGAAACTATCGGTGGAATTAGAACAACTAATATAAAAAAGAAATGAACATTAGAGGATTATTCATGATGATTGCCTTGTCATTGTTGTCGACCGCTTCTATGGCGCAGGCGGCACAGAAGTCTGGGATTGACCTGACAGACCTTAACCAGCAGGTAAAGCCTGGGGAGGACTTTTACGATTATGCTTGTGGTGGATGGATGCAGAAGAACCCACTGCCAGCCGCTTATTCTCGTTATGGTAGTTTCGACCGTCTGGCGGAGGACAATAACAAGCGCATCAATGTTATCTTAAAAGAGTTACAGGAGAAGACCTATCCGCAGGGTAGCGAGGAACAGAAATTGAGTGACTTGTACAAGCTTGCCATGGACTCGGCACGTCGCGAGCAGGACGGTCTGGCTCCAGTGATGGGACTGATTCAGAAGATGGAGAGCGCCAAGACAATAGCCCAGCTTTTCGACATCCAGTTGGAGATGATGCCTTATGGCGACTCGGAGTTCTTTCATGCCTATATGGGAGCCGATGAAAAAAATGCTACCCAGAACATCCTGAGCATCAGTCAGGGCGGACTGACGCTGGGACAGAAAGACTACTACCTGGAGACAGATGAGGCTACGACGAAGATCCGTGAGAGCTATAAGAAACATATTATCCGTATGTTCCAGCTCTTCGGTTTCAAGAAGGCGGCTGCCGAGAAGAAGATGAAAAATGTCTTCAAGGTAGAACTGGCACTTGCCAAGGTGTCTAAGTCACGTACCGAGTTGCGTGACCCCATTGCCAACTACAATAAGATGACCCTGAAGGAATTTGACAGCAAGTATCCGCACTTCCAGCTGGAGAAGCAGATGAATGCCAAGGGTATCGCCAGCCAGTATATCCAGGAGATGGTGGTTGGTCAGCCTGCCTTCATGAGTGGCGCTGACCAGTTGTTTGCCAAGATTACCCCTGCAGAGTACCGTGACTATATGGAGTGGGGGATTATTACTTCCGCTGCGGGCTACCTGAATGATGAGGTGCGTGCCGCAAACTTTGATTTCTTCGGTAAGGTCATATCTGGCAGGAAGGAGGACCACCCCATGTGGCGACGTGCCACCAATCAGGTGCAAGGTGTGATGGGTGAGGCACTGGGTAAGATCTATGTGGAGAAATATTTCCCCGCCTCTTCCAAGGAGCGTATGAAGACTTTGGTGGAGAACCTCCGTGTCGCCTTAGGCGAGCGTATCGCTGCCCAGGAGTGGATGGACGACTCGACTAAAGTAAATGCCCTGTTGAAGTTGAATACTTTCTATGTGAAGATCGGATATCCCGACCGCTGGACGGATTTGTCAGACTTAAAGATTGATGCGAAAAAATCTTACTATGATAACATGCAGGAGTGTGGTCGTTTCTGGAACAAATGGCGTATCGACCATACGGCAGGCAAACCTGTTGACAGGGATGAGTGGTATATGACCCCCCAGACCGTGAACGCCTATTATAATCCGACGACCAATGAGATTTGTTTCCCTGCGGGAATCCTGCAAGTGCCGTTCTTTGATCCAACTGCTGATGATGCCTTCGACTATGGTGCAATAGGTGTCGTGATCGGCCATGAGATGACCCACGGGTTTGACGATCAGGGTCGTCGCTTTGACAAAGATGGAAACATGCATGACTGGTGGACGGAAACGGATGGAAAAAACTTTACGGAGCGTACGGATAGATATGCGGATTTCTTCTCTGCCATCAAGGTGCTGCCCGACTTGAATGCCAACGGTCGTCTGACATTGGGTGAGAACCTTGCCGACCATGGTGGCCTGCAGGTGGCATGGTATGCCTATAAGAACGCTACGAAATATAGTCCACTTCCTGTGATTGACGGTCTGACCGCTGATCAGCGTTTCTTCCTTGCCTATGCCGGAGTATGGGCAAATAATATTACAGAGGCGGAGATCCGTAACCGTACCAAGAGTGACCCTCACTCACTGGGTCGTTGGCGTGTCAACGGAGCCCTTCCGCATGTCGATATGTGGTATGAGGCTTTTGGTATCAAAGAGGGCGATAAAATGTATATACCTAAGGAAAAACGCCTTTCTTTGTGGTAAAATATAGCAAAAATGAAGAAAAATGCCGTCGTAAATATAAATTTACGGCGGTTTTTTGTTTGGTTTAAGAATTTATTACTATCTTTGCATCTAACTTAATCAATGCTATCCTAAAAATGATAAACGATAATCCCCAAGATACTGAGAGGACACAGCGTACGATACGTCCTCAGGAGGTTGCCCGTGAAAGAGTGCGGGAGAGGGAAGACGACTCTCAGCAACCGTTAATGCAGCAACAGCAGCAACAACAGCAGGCAAGCGGAAAAAAGTGTCCTTTCTGTGGTGCCATCAACGAACCGGAAGCCATGTTCTGTGCCCAGTGCGGACAGCCTATCAGCAAGATGTCCTGTCCCTTCTGTGGCTCAGAGATAGACCCTGACGCGGATTTCTGTGAGACCTGTCACCATTACATCCGTAAAGATATCTGTTCCTATTGCGGAGCTCACCTGAAAGGTAATGAGGCATATTGCCCGGAATGCGGTAGCCCTCGCGGTGGTCTGGTATGTCCTACCTGCCATACGATGAACGACTTTGCGTTCTGTAAGCAGTGCGGTACCGCTCTGACGGCAGAGGCGAGAGAACTGGTGAAGGAGTTACAGAAGAACCCTGACTACAAGGAACTGATGGATGTCGTACAGGAGTATTCCCGTCTGGAGGGTTCTTTGCCATACAACTCAGAGCGTGATGTCGTCCGCGAGCAGCTGAACATGAAGTTGCGAGAGCGGATGCTGACGTTGTTGGCAAAGGATGCCGGCGTGGAGAATCCAATCATTCCCAAAGTGGTGACAAAACGCATGACGAAAGAGGAACTGGAGGAGCAGAAAACAGAGAAGATCAAGAAGCTCTCCGCCATCCTCGATAAGTTAGCGGTTCCCCCGACATCCTCACCGGTACAGGCACGTAATTATGCGATGGCGAGCAAACCGATGGGTGTGCGCCTTGCCTGGGTATGCAATTTCAAACATGCCTTGCATAGCAGTCCGTGCGGTTGTGCCAAACCACATCTTGGTGGGAAATGGGTCGTGTTAGGAAAAAATAGTACTGCGGAAATTAAAGACGATAAATAAGATAAATAAATGGATCAAACCATAAGAACTCCAGAGCAACAGCTTTCGACTGTCCGCGTGGCTCCCTTATCCGGGGCAAAGGGGGATTCTACATATGTTCCTGGTAGAAATAAACCTTCCTCTTCTTCTTCGAATGATGCGGGTGACTTTGTTATTAAAGGAAAAGTCTATCATAACCTGAAATGCCTGAGTGATAATTCCGGTGAGGCACAAGTGTTCTTGGTAGAGTGTGACCAGACACGGATGGTATTGAAGATCTACTATCCGAATTTCTCCATCAAGAAAACCTTGTTGCGTATCATCCAGAGCTTCGGCATGGAGACCATCGTGAAAATCTATGACTATGGTAAGACATATGTGGATGGCAAGAACCGTGATTATGAGTTGATGGAATATCTGGAGGGAGGCTCCCTTGCGGATTACGATCTGGACGGTGACTTCAACCAGTTCCGGCGTATCGCTTTGCAGGCTGCCGCCACTCTTGCCTATTGCCATAATAGTAATATCATCCATAAGGACATCAAGCCGGGCAACTTCTTCTTCCGTGACGAGAAGCATCAGGAGATTGTCTTGGGAGACTTCGGCATCTCCAGTGTGATTGAGGGTGACGAGCGCCTCCATAAGACGACACAGGCTCGTACACCGGTCTATGCGGCTCCAGAGATGTACAATGATGTGATTGACGGTGAGGTGGAGATAACACCCTCCGTGGACTTCTATTCTTTGGGTATTACGCTTATGACACTTTGGCTGGGTGAGAATCCGTTGAGCCAAAACGAGCGGGTGATGATGCGCAAGAAGAATGAGGGACGTCTGCCTCGCATCAACGAGTTGCCTGACCGTGTGAAGATGCTGATACAAGGTCTGACATCCGTCAATCCCCAGAAACGATGGAAATATGAGCAAGTAGAACGCTGGTTCTTGGGTGAGGATGTGGAAGTGGATATCTCCTCACCGATTCTGAAATACCGCAGCTTTATCGTCGACCCGGAGAAGAACCTCGTCGCTGACAATGTCCACGAGCTGATCCCCTTGCTGTTGGACAACGAGCGTCTTGCTATCAATTATTTGTATAATGGCAGGATTGCCGGTTGGTTGGAGCAGTGTGGTAATGTGAAGCTTAGCTCTGTTGTCAAAGACATCGTCGTCAACCGTTATCCTGCTGACCAGCATGCGGGACTGATGGCAGCGGTGTATGTGATGGAGCCTACCTATCCATACCGTGACCTGCACGGTAACCTCTGCGACGACCTGCATAGTGTCAGCATTTCTGTATTAAGCTACCAGGAAGAGTACTCCATCGCACTGAGGAATCCCAATGATACGTTATACCTCTATCTGGAGTCACACTCAAAGGCGAATGTTGACAGGATCCGCACTTATTTCTCCGAGAAGGATTTCGATGGACGTGTCGCCATCCTGCGCATGGTCTATGAGTTTGATAAGGAGATTCCTTTCCTGAGCCAGTATCCATCTTCCACACTACAGGAGATCGTCCATTCCTTTGGGTATGAGGACTGCTCTGAGGACGCATGGATATCCTTGAGCGACGGCAGACTGTTGTCTTGGATGTATTGCCATGAGGACCGTATGGCGTGTGAGGCATTACGTATCCTGACCAATGGTAAGAAGCCTTCCCGCTCATTGGGGTATAAGGTGCTGTATAACATCGACCGTGAGGCAGCCTTCGACTTGCAAGAGGCAGACACCCCCTATCGGGTAGGCGTGTTGCTGGCGCAGCAGATGCAGCAGTGGCAGCATTTGAGCGAGAAGGAGTTTAACGAGGTCATCAAGGACTTCTCTGACCCGAACGGTCGCTTCGCTTATTTCGCCCAGTTGCATGGATGGTATGAGCAACTGAATCAGGCACGTGCCTGCTTTGACCTGAAGAGTACGGAGAATACCGAGCGCCTGGGGGTCTATGACTTACGGACGGCGGCATATCGCTTCTGCCGTATCCTTGGTGCCCGTCCCACCTATATGCTGGATGACGGCATGGAACTGACTGAGGGACTGACTATCGACAAGATCGGTCATCAGGAGGAGATGGTCAAGGAAATGAAGAAGGGTGCTCTTAGCCAGTGGCTTTCCATCTTCTTCCATGAGGATCCCGAGAAAGACTTCAGTGAGCCTTATACCTATGAGCATTGCTTGGAGCGTTGGATTTTGACATTGGGTGAGATAGACCCCAACCAGCCTTATTATAAACGTTTCGGTACTGCCAAGGAGGAGACGGCAGCCAAGTACACAGAGGTACGGCAGCGCTTCTTTAAGGCGAAAAGTAAGGAAAAGACATGGCGTACGGTTTTCTATTCGTTATGTGGCGTCTGGATACTGTTTGTCCTGATCTTCGGCGTTAACAGCCGTGACTATCTGCTGGATCACCCGGGGATGGCTATCGTATTACCCCTTGGTGGCATGTCCGCATTAATTATAGGTACACGTGCCTTTTTCAAAGGATACGGATTCGTCTTTTCATGCTTGTGGGGTCTGTTGGGAATCCTTTCTTCCTATATCCCTGTCATCATATTAAGATATGTCAACAACTCCTCGCCCGGTTTCTTTATACCGGCAATCATTCTCATTACACTTGCTTATATGGCTGTCTGTCATTTCACGGACTTCCGTGCCGACACCAATAGTGAGAATCTCCTGATCTCAGAGGTGATGGATGATGATGTCAAGTCTTCCCTGTTAGAGCCATTATACTATACTTTCAAAGAAAAGAAGTTCAAGTTCAAAGGTTCCAACTTCGGCCTGTTAGATGATGTGACCAATCAGGTACGTTCCTTGAGTGGAGAGTCTGTGATGCATTATATCTTATGGTCGGCACTTGTGGGAATAATGTTGATGGAGTTAGTGTTGTTCAGTCGCAATCTGTTGAATGTGAATAATCCGAATCTGGATAGCTGGAAACTGAACCCGTCGGCTGTGGTTAAACAAATACAAAAGGACGTGGAATAATTATGGTTTGTGAGCATTGTCATAAAGAAAACCGTTCGATAGCGAAGTTCTGTAAGTGGTGTGGTAAACCCCTTATCTCCCAGAACGTTCTCGACCAGTTGGTAGGTCTTGATGATGTTAAGAAACAACTCAAGACTGTTGTCGATACCTATACCTATCTCCATTCCCGTAAGGACATTATGAAAGTGCGTCTGAGCGTGAATGCCATTATCATCGGTGAGACGGGAACGGGTAAGACTGCCTTGTCAGAGATTATCAGGGATTATTTCTATCAGCACAAGATTATCGACAAGCCGAAGCTGACGATGGTGGATGCTGTCGATTACCAGCGATTTGTCGACAAGTGGGATGACAATATCAAGAAGGCAAAGGATGGTATCCTGTTCTTTGATAACGTGCAGAAATTGTTGCCAGACCGTTATTCTAACCAGGTGAACCCGCTCGACAAGCTCTTTGTCGAGATGGATAAGTGGGACGATAATCCTATTGTCATCATCTCCGGTTTACCAAAGGGACTGGATGACTTCCTGGTGAACAACCCTGCCGCCCAGAACCGTTTCAAATATATCTTCCGCCTGCCGACTCCCGGCTTCTCGGAGCTGTGTGAGGTCTGCAAACAGGAGCTGCGTGTCAAATATGGTATTTCCGCCTATACTCCTGAGGCAGAGCATAAACTGGAACGCTATTTCCAATATCAGGTCAAGATCAAGGACGATACATTTGGCTACCGCCACCTTGCCGTGAAGACGGCAGAGGATATCTTCACGTCATTTATCAGTAGGGGTTCCGATGCCATCATGATAGAGGAGAGTGATATCCGTGGTTATGTGCCGGAGGAGCGTACACTGGATGATATCCTCAGTGACCTCAACCAGTATATCGGTATGGACCAGGTTAAGAAGGCGGTCCGTGAGATTGCCTACTCGGTACAGAACAGTGTGCAGCGTGCCCAGCGCGGACTGGGAGAGCAGCAGAAGGCTGGTATCCATATCGTGCTGACGGGTAATCCGGGTACGGGTAAGACCACGATAGCCCGTAAGCTGGGAGAGATCCTGGAGGCTATCGGCTACCTGGACAGTGGTCATGTCGTGGAGTGCGACCGTGCCAAGATGGTGAGTCCGTATCAGGGTGAGACACCGAAGGTCGTCGACCGTCTGTGTGACAAGGCGATGGGTGGTATCCTCTTCGTGGATGAGGCTTATACCCTTGCGCCAGTCAGCCAGGGTGGTGACCGTGACAACCAGGGTGCCCAGGCACTGGAGCAGTTGATGAAACGCATGGAGGACGACCGTGGCAAGTTCGTCGTTATCGCTGCCGGCTACCGCACGGAGATGGAGAACCTGTTCCGCATCAATCCCGGTGTGCGCAGCCGTTTCAGTTACTTCCTGAATATCGACGACTATAATCCTGACGAGCTGTACCAGATCATGCAGGTATTCGCCACGTCGAAGAAATATGTCTTCGCGCCAGAGGCAGAGGAGCTGACTCGTAAGATGATCACGGAGATGTATGACTCCCGTGACAAAGACTTCGCCAATGGACGTACCATGCGCCAGTTGTTCGACAAGATCACGGCAAAGCAGGCAGAGCGTCTGCAGAAGGAGGATATGTCGACGAAGACCAACGAGGAGCTGATGACCATCCTGCAGGAGGATATCCCCTACGAGGCTCCGAAGACCGTCGACTATACCGAGTGTCTGGAGAAGCTCAATGGTATGGTGGGCTTGGCGGCTGTCAAACAGGAGATCTCCAACCTTGCCGCCTTCCTCAACTTACAGATACGTCGTGGAGAGACCAATACATTCCAGGGAAAGCATTATGTCTTCACGGGTAATCCCGGTACAGGTAAGACAACGGTCGCCCGTATCATGGCGGATGTGTTCCGTACACTGGGTATCCTCTCCAGGGGACAGCTGGTGGAGTGTGACCGTAGCAAACTCGTTTCCGGTTATTCCGGACAGACCGCCATCAAGACGAATCAGTTGATAGACTCGGCAATGGGTGGCGTGCTGTTCATCGACGAGGCATACACCTTGAAGTCTGGTGATAACGACTCCTTTGGTGGTGAGGCTATTGACACGTTGCTCAAGCGACTGGAGGACGACCGTGGTAAGTTCATCTGTATCGTGGCGGGCTATACCGACCAGATGCACGACTTCATCGATACCAACCCGGGACTGAAGAGCCGCTTCACGCAGACGATACATTTCGACGACTATACGCCGGATGAGCTGACAGAGATCTTCATCAACCTCGCCAAGGGTAAGAACTTCACCGTTGATGACACCACCCGCGATGCGGTACACCGCCAGTTCGAGCAGTTGTACCTGCGTCGTGACAAGAACTTCGGTAATGCCCGTGAGGCACGCCGCATCTTCGATGCCGCTGTCGAGAAACAGAGTCAGCGCCTGATGGCGGAGGTGAACAACCCCGACTTCAAGGACGAGGATATGTACCGTATCACGGAGGCGGACCTCGCCGTTCAGCAGAGCGAGAAGGTACGTCCGCTCGACGAGGTGCTCAACGAGCTCGACGAGTTCATTGGTATGCGCTCCGTCAAGAACATGATCCGTCGCCTCGCCGTACAGAGCATGTTCATGAAGCAGCGTGCCGCCATGGGTGCTGGTAAGGTACAGCAGATGGCGATGAACTTCATCCTGACGGGTAATCCCGGTACGGGTAAGACATCTATCGCCCGTAAGATGGGTGAGGTGCTGCAGAGTATGGAGATCCTGCCCACCAGTCGTGTCATCGAGGCGAGTCGTGCCACCTTGGTAGGTAAGTATATGGGTGAGACCCCGAAGATCGTCAATAACATGTGTGACAAGGCGATGGGCGGTATCCTGTTTATCGACGAGGCATACACCCTGTCGTCGGAGAACGACCAGTATGGCAAGGAAGCCATCGACACCCTGATGAAGCGCATGGAGGATGACCGTGGTAAGTTCGTGGTCATCGCCGCCGGCTATCAGAGGGAGATGGAGGACTTCATGAATGTCAACCCGGGTCTTGCCAGTCGCTTCACCCATAAGATGCATATTGAGGACTATAACGAGGACGAGCTGCTTGCCATTTACAAGAAGATGGCATCGAAAGACAACTACACGTTGTCGCCTGCGGCAGAGTTCAAGTTGATGGATCTGATCTGCCGTAAGGTTGTCAGCAAGAGCGACTCCTTCGGTAATGCCCGTGAGATGCGTAACATGCTTGATGAAACAATCCAGCAGTTGTCTGTCCGTGTAAGTGGAATGCCTCAGAGTGAGGTGACACAGGAGACTTACCAGATGATCATGCCGGAAGATATAAAGGATGAGTTATGATTATATGTCCAAGTTGTAGAGAGGAGATAGAAGAGCAGTCGTGCTACTGTGACCAGTGTGGACAGGCTTTACAATATTGCTCCAATTGTGGTCGTGTAGGTACAGGACGGCGTTGTACATACTGTGGAGGTCTGATGGCAGCACCAGGCGCGGAACAGGAGAGTCCCGGCGTGATAGACGCTCATAGCACCGCGGCGGACATCTGCCGTACCTTCGCGTCGGATAGGAAACAGGGGACGCCTCCTCCTCCTGATGTCCAGATACAGGGTATCCCCACGCTGACACTGTACAATCCTTCCTTGAACATTCGTATGGTAGGTATCAACGGTGCCATCATCGGACGCAGACAAGGACCGTACCAGCAGATGTTTGAAGGTAATATGTATGTGTCGAGTGCCCATGCGCAGCTGATTTACAAGCCGGACACCGGCTGGTGCATCATCGACAAGCATTCCTCCAATGGTACGAAGCTCAATGACCGTGACATATTGCCAGACATCCCCATGTCCATCAAGAGCGGTGATATCGTGTCTTTGGCAAATATTAACTTGCAGGTTACTGTCAGCTGACAGACCTGAGATGAATAAAGGATTGTATTTAGAAGAAATATGAGCAGGATCGTCATAACGGCAGCAAGCCGTGTGGGATGTGTGAGGAATAATAACGAGGACATGGTCTTCGCCTATGATAAGTTCGTGCGTAGCGAGGCTTACCAGACAGAGCTCCTGACGGAGAATGTCGACCGTTTCGTCATTGCCTTGGCAGACGGGATGGGGGGACATCTGGCTGGTGAGGTGGCGAGTGCCGATACCCTTGAGAACTTACGTTTTTTTGTCTTTGACATGCCCGTTGGTCTTTCCGTCAGTGACCTTAACAAGACGATGTCGGTATGGCTTGAGTCCATCCATAAGATCATCACCAACAAGGGACATGCCGACCCTTCCATGGAGGGGATGGGTACCACACTTGTGGCAGTCATCTATTATGAGGGGAAGTATTTCTGGATCAACTGTGGTGACAGTCGTCTGTACCGCCTCCGTGACGGGATACTGGCGCAGCTCACCACTGACCACTCGCTGAACACCCTGCGGGGTGAAAAGCGTCATTCCAATATAATCACCAACTGTATCGGTGCCGGCTGTAAGCATACTTATATAGATATGGTAGAGTTCACCGATGATTTCCGTCAGGGAGATGTGTATATGGTCTGCTCCGACGGCTTGAGTGACATGGTGGCGGATGCTGCCATCGAACAGTTGATGAGGGATGGCGCCTCCGCCAACCGCCTCTGTGAGGCTGCTATAGAGAAGGGAGGCTTCGACAATGTCTCTGTTTGTGTTTTTTCTGTAATGTGATAAATTATGCCTTTAAGACTACCAGATAAATTACCCGCTATCGACCTGCTGAAACAGGAGAATATCTTTGTGATGGATGACTCCCGCGCACACATGCAGGATATCCGTCCGTTGAAGATCGTGATCCTCAACCTCATGCCGTTGAAGATCACGACAGAGACCGATCTCATCCGTTTGCTGTCGAACACGCCGTTGCAGCTGGAGATCAGTTTCATGAAACTCCGTAGCCATACGCCAAAGAACACGCCTATCGAGCACATGATGATGTTCTACCGTGACTTCGAGCAGATGCGCAAGGAGAAATATGACGGTATGATTATCACGGGGGCACCGGTGGAGACGCTCGACTTTGAGGAGGTGACTTATTGGGATGAGATGCGTGACATCTTCGCATGGGCGCGCACGCATGTGACGAGTACCTTATATATATGTTGGGCGGCACAGGCAGGACTGTATTATCATTACGGGATCCCTAAATACCCGTTGCGGAAGAAGATGTTCGGTATCTTCCCGCAGATGCCGTTGGAACCTCAACTGCCTATCTTCCGGGGTTTCGATGATGTGTTCCAGATGCCGCATAGTCGTCATACGGAACTGCATCGTGAGGATATCCTTGCCCATCCGGCACTGACGCTGATTGCTGAGTCGCCTGACTGCGGCGTGTCGATAGTGATGGCGCGCAACGGTCGTGAGTTCTTCATCACAGGACATCTGGAGTATGCGCCCAACACCTTGGATAATGAGTATAAGCGTGACAAGGATATCCGTGATGACGTGGATTTGCCGAGGAACTATTACCGGGATGATGACCCTGCCAAGGGACCGGTGGTGACATGGCGTGCCCATGCTAACCTGCTCTATAGTAACTGGATCAACTATTACGTCTACCAGGAGACACCATACGATATCAACCAGATTGAATGACACCTCTCGAACTGCTCGCACCGGCAAAGAACCTCGCCTGTGGGATGGCGGCGGTCGACCATGGCGCTGATGCTGTGTATATCGGTGCACAGCGTTTTGGTGCGAGGGTAGCCGCGGGCAATAGCGTGGAGGATATCCGTCAGCTTTGTGACTATGCGCACCTGTATGGGGTGAGGGTGTATGTCACGGTGAACACCATCATTTACGATGATGAGCTGGAGGAGACAGGACAACTGATCCGCCAGCTTCAGGAAATAGGGGTGGATGCCATCCTCGTGCAGGACATGAGTATCCTGCGGATGGACCTTCCACCTATCGCCCTTCATGCCTCTACGCAGACAGATAACCGTACTGCCGGGAAGGTGCGCTGGCTCCGGGACATGGGGTTCCAGCGTGTCGTCCTCGCCCGTGAGTTGTCTGTCAGTGAGATAGCGGCGATCCATCATGAGGTTCCAGACATGCCCTTGGAGGTCTTTGTGCATGGTGCCCTGTGTGTCAGCTATAGCGGACTATGCTATGCGTCACAGTATTGCTTCGGACGCTCCGCCAACCGGGGAGCCTGTGCCCAGTTCTGTCGGATGAAGTTCGACCTGCTGGATGCAGACGGAAAAGAGATAGAGCACCAGCGTCACCTGTTGTCGCTCAAGGACATGAACCAGAGTGACCATCTGGAGGAACTGGTCAAGGCGGGTGCCACGTCGTTTAAGATAGAGGGACGACTGAAAGAGGTGAGCTATGTGAAGAACGTGGTGGCAGCCTACAGTCAACGACTCGATGCCGTCATCGCACGCTATCCCGACCGTTATTGTCGTGCCTCGCAAGGACACTGTACCTATTCGTTCACACCGAATCTCAATAAGACCTTCAATCGTGGGTTTACCACCTATTTCCTCCATGGCAGGCAACCTGATATCTTTTCGCCGGATACTCCGAAGGCGATGGGGGAGTATGTCGGTTATGTCAAGGAGATGCGGCGAGACTCGTTCAACGTGGCGGGTACGGCGACCTTTGCCAATGGTGACGGACTCTGTTTCATCAACCAGGAGCGTGAGTTGGAGGGCTTCCGTGTGAACCGTGCCGAGGGTAACCGCCTCTATCCGCATGAGATGCCACGACACCTGCATGCGGGGATGGCTCTCTATCGGAATAACGACCAGGATTTCGAGCGACAGCTCTCCAGGCAGAGCAGTGAGCGTAAGATACCATGGGTGATGCGGCTGAGGGCGACGGACGACGGTTTCGCCCTGTCGGCTGACGGTGTGGAGGTGAGTGTCTCCTGTGAGCATCAGCAGGCGGAGAAACCGCAACGTGAGAATATCATCCGCCAGTTGTCACGACTGGGTGGCACCCCTTATGAGTGTAGTAGGGTGGAACTGCCGGACGACTTCCGGTACTTCATTCCAAGTAGTATGCTGGCGGAGCTGAGACGCAGGTTGGTGGAAGGTGTCGCCTCCAAGGAACGGAGGTGCCGCCTAGCGGACCGACAGGTGCCGCCTAAAGGGTCGACAGGTGCCGCCCTCGCAGGTCCCAGGTACGAGGTTCCTTATCTGTATAATATCGCCAACCGTCAGGCACGTGCCTTTTATGAAGGACAGGGACTGTCGGACGTGACGCCTGCCTTTGAGATACGTCGTCCCAAGGGTGATGTGTTACTGATGCAGTGTCGTCATTGCCTTCGTTACTCCCTGGGCTGCTGTGTGAGAAATGGTGGCAGCAGACCCCTATGGAAAGAGCCCCTTTTCCTCCGTCTGGGCGATGGCAGGCGCTTCCGGCTGGACTTTGATTGTAAACATTGTCAGATGAATGTGTATGCGGCAGATTAAGTACTATATACTCATGCTCTGTGCGTTGCTGTTGACCGCCTGTTATAACCACGGCCCGCAGACACCTGACGCATGGGACCTCACGGAGAAACAGCTTGACAGTATCTCGTTCTTCACCACGCATCACTATACGCAGAACTATAATTTCGTGGTGAACACCTCCAGTATACCGCTGTCCGACCAACCTGGCGAGATGGCTTTCGACACCCTTTACGTGATGAAGGGGGAGCGACTCGTCGTGGCGGATATCAAGACCGTCTCCACCGACTCTATCGACTCGGTGTGGGTGAAGGTGGCCCGTGACCAGATGACACAGGGGTGGATCAGGGAGAGTGAGATGCTGGAGGGGGTGTCGCCGGATGATCCTATCTCACAGTTCATCGACTTCTTCTCGGATACCCATTTGTTGGTATTCCTTGCCTTCCTTGTCATCGTCGTTGTCGCCTATGGGCTCTACCGCCTGAACCGTCATGCCGCCTATATCGTGCATTTCAATGACATCGACTCGTTCTATCCCACACTGTTATGCCTGCTGATAGCCTCGTCGGCAACGCTCTATGCCTCTATCCAGATGTTCGGGGCTGAGTCATGGCGGCATTTCTATTACCACCCGTCACTGAATCCTTTCGCACTCCCGTGGCACCTGGGACTCTTCATAGCCTCGGTATGGGCGATCATCATCGTGGCGGTGGCTGCCCTGGACGACGTGGTGCGCCATCTGTCGGGGGGTGAGGCTCTGCTCTACCTGGGTGGACTGGTGGGTGTGTGTGCCGTCGACTATGTGGTGTTCAGCGTCTCCACCTTATATTATATCGGCTATCTGTTGCTGATCGCCTATTTCGTATTTGCCATCTACCGCTATATGCGCTATGCCCACTGCCATTATACGTGCGGGCATTGCGGCGCCTTGCTTGCAGAAAAAGGAGTCTGTCCGCATTGCGGGGCAAAGAACATATAAAAATCCCCATAAATATGGATTGCACAGTCGGATGGAAAGTCGTACCTTTGCACCCGTTATGAGAAAGTACAAGCAATTCATATTGACGGGTGTGCTGTGTGTGATGCCTGTCTTGTCGCAAGCCTACGAGGTGAACGACTCCTCTCGTGTGATAGACCTGGATGAGGTCATCGTTATATCCCAACCCAAAGAGAGCTTCCTGTTACGTCAGCAGCCGCTGAGCAGTAATGTTTTTGGAGCCGGCGAGATGCAGCAGTTGAATGTGCGCGACCTTAGCCAGTTGTCCATGTATGTTCCTTCCTTCGTGATGCCTGCCTATGGCTCACGTCTGACCTCCTCTTTATATATAAGAGGTATAGGCTCCCGTCTCAACAATCCTGCGGTGGGTGTGTATTACGACAATATCCCCTTGATGTCGAAGGCAGCCTATAACAGCCATTTCTATATGCTCGACCGTGTGGATGTGCTACGTGGTCCCCAGGGAACGCTCTATGGGCAGAATACGGAGGGTGGCTTGGTGCGTGTCTATTCCAAGAACCCGATGAGTTATCAGGGTACGGATATCCGTCTGGGCATCGGTACGGGACTCTATACGAATGTGGAGGTCGCACATTACCATCGCCCCAGCGATAAACTGGCTTTCTCTGTGGCAGGGTTTTACAGTGGACTGAAGGGCTTTATTGACAACCAGAATTTCTCAGAGAAGAACGACAAGAGTAATGAGGCTGGTGCTAAGGTGCGTCTGATATTTGCCCCTAATAATAAGTTGAAGATTGACTGGACGGCGGATTATCAGTATGTCAACCAGAATGGTTTCGGGTATGGGGAAGCCGAGCTCTCAACGCTCGACGCTCACCTCTCAACTCCATCTGATCCCGCTACCACCCTTATGAACAGTTACAAGCGTAACATGTTGAATACGGGACTTTCCATTGGTTATGACATGGGAAGACTGCTCTTCACCTCAACGACCAGTTATCAGTTCTTACAGGACCGGATGATGATGGACCAGGACTATATGACACCCGATTACCTGCGTCTGGAACAACGCCAGAAGATGAACGCCCTGACACAGGAGTTTGTGCTCCGCTCTCATCATACTGGCTGCTGGCAGCATGCCACGGGCATCTTCGGCTCCTATCAGTGGTTGCATACCGACGCACCTGTCTATTTCGGTGATGCCATTACAGGTCCTATTGGTACTGCCATCGAGAATTCCATGAAGAATGCGATGATACAGGCAATGGTGGGACGCTTCATAGGGCAGGGTATGTCGCCGGAACAGGCTCAGCAGATGGCGCAGCGGACAGTGGACGGTATGGGTATCACCATGTCGGCGGAGATGGCTGTCCCTGAGTCTTTCAAGACACCCTCGATGAGCTTTGCGCTTTTCCATGAGTCGAATGTCCAGTTGGTTGATCGCCTGAAACTGACGCTTGGCTTACGTCTTAATGTCGACAGGGTGAAAGTCGACTATGACGCACTTGCCTATATGAACATGACGGGTGGTACCGCTAATGCGATGGCTACCTATCATCTCACTTCTCATGTTGTTGACAACCGCTCGAAGTCCTTTACGCAGTTGCTGCCGAAAATAGGACTTACCTATAGCTTTAACGAGTTGGGGAACGTCTACGCCCTTGTCTCGAAAGGCTATCGTGCGGGAGGCTATAATATCCAGATGTTCAGTGATATCCTCCAGACCGACCTGAACGCGCATCAGCAGGATGCCATGCGTGGTGACTATGATGTGGAGCATACGGCGGAGGACTATGACGCCATCGAGGAGACCATTGCCTATAAACCCGAGGAGTCGTGGAACTTCGAGGTGGGTACTCACCTGAGTCTCTTCGACAGTCAGGTACATCTCGACCTCGCGCTCTTCTATATGAAGATCCGAAACCAGCAACTCTCCATCATGGAGCCTCATAGCAATTATGGACGTATCATGGTGAATGCGGGTAAGAGCCACTCCTGCGGACTGGAGACTTCTTTGCGCGGACGTGCTTTCGACAATGCGCTGGACTGGGGCATGACCTACAGTTTTACCAATACGAAATTCGATGAGTACGACACCTATAAGGATAATTATGTGCCTTTCGTCCCCCGGCATACGTTCAGTGCCATGGCAGATTACCACATCGGAAAGCTCACTGTCGGGGCGAATGTCTCCGGACAGGGTAAGACCTGGTGGGACGAGGCGAACACCTATTCGCAGAAGTTCTATGCGGTGTTAGGCGCTCATGCTGACTATGACTTCGGACCTGTCGTCGTCACTGTCTGGGGACGTAACCTGACGGACACGAGATACAATACTTTTGCCGTATCATCCACGGCGGCAGGAGGACAAAGGTATTTTGCCCAGCGCGCCAATCCTATTCAGGTGGGCATGGATGTAAGCATACATTTCTAAGAGATATATATAAAACTAAACTAAGCCATTATTGTTAATAACGTTAAAATTAACGGAATTATTTAACTAAACGACTTCTTCATATCGATAAAAGCAGTATCTTTGCTTCCGATATGAAGAAGTCTACTATTTGGGCAATAGCCATCGTCATGGGACTCGCTTTCCTGGGTCTGCTTTATCTCCAGTTCTCCTATGTCGAGGAGATGGTGAAGATGAAGAAAGAGCAGTTTGACGAGAGTGTGAACCGTAGTCTGTATCAGGCATCCCGTAACCTGGAGATGAATGAGACGCTACGCTACCTGGAGAAAGACGTACAGGCGACGGAGCGTCGTGCGTTCAGCCAGGACTCTGTGATGGTTGACGGTCTCGACGGTAGCATCAAGCAGTCGCACCAGTTTGCCGTGGCAGCCGACGACGGTACGGTATATTCCTCGTTCCAGTTGAAGACTTTCGAGATGAAGCCCGCCTCTGTGCCCAAGGCGATGATCCTGCGTAAGGACAAGAGCTCGCTCTCCGAGGCGGCGAAGTCGATGCAGGAGATCGTGCGTAACCGTTATGTCTACCAGAAAGCGTTGCTCGACGAGGTGGTGTATAACATCCTCTATACCGCCAGTGACAAACCGCTGAAGGAGCGTATCAACTTCCGGATGCTGGATCAGGATATCCGTGCGGAGCTGATGAACAACGGGGTCAATATCCCTTACCATTTCACCGTCTCCACATCGGACGGTCGTGAGGTGTACCGTTGTCCGGATTACACCGATGAGGGGGAGAAATACAGTTATACGCAGCTGTTGTTCCGTAACGACCCGCAGTCGAAGATGGGTGTGGTGAAGATTCACTTCCCGGACATGAGCAGCTATATCTTCTCCTCTGTACGTTTTATGATACCGTCATTGGTGTTCACACTGGTATTGCTCATCACGTTCATCTTCACCATCGTACTGATCTTCCGTCAGAAACGCTATACGGAGATCAAGAACGACTTCATCAATAACATGACGCATGAGCTGAAGACCCCTATCGCCTCCATCTCACTGGCTGCGCAGATGATGAATGACGACAGTGTGACGAAGAGTGAGCAGATGACGAAACATCTGGGTGGCATCATCGCCGATGAGTCGAAACGACTCCGCTTCCTCGTGGAGAAAGTGCTGCAGATGTCGATGTTCGACAAGAAGAGCGTGGTGTTCAAGAAGAAGCAGCTCGACCTCAACGAGATGGTGGAGACCATCGCCTCCACCTTCTCCTTGCGCGTGGAGCATACGGGTGGTAAGATATACACCCAGATAGAGGCTGTCGACTCTGGTATCTATGTCGATGAGGTGCATTTCCAGAACGCCATCACCAACCTGATGGACAATGCCGTGAAATACCGGAAGCCGGAGGAGCCGTTGGATATCTATATCCGTACGTGGAACGACCATGACCGTCTGCTGCTGAGTATCCGTGACACCGGTCAGGGTATCAAGAAGGAGAATATCAAGAAGATCTTCGATAAGTTCTACCGTGTGCATACGGGAAACAAGCACGACGTGAAGGGCTTCGGTCTCGGTCTTGCCTATGTGAAGAAGGTCGTCGACCTCCATCAGGGTGAGATCAAGTGTGAGAGTGACATGGGGAAGGGGACGAAGTTCACCATCTCCCTGCCCATCCTAAAAGAGAATTAAAGATAACAATAATATTAACACTTAAACGAATAGGATTATGGACGAGAAACTGAAAATTCTTCTTTGTGAAGACGATGAGAACCTGGGAATGCTGTTACGTGAGTATCTGGCAGCCAAGGGCTACCAGGCAGAGCTCTGCCCCGATGGCGAGGCAGGCTACAAGGCTTTCCTGAAGACAAAGTTTGACATCTGTGTGCTCGACGTGATGATGCCGAAGAAAGACGGTTTCACACTGGCACAGGAGATTCGCAGCGCCAATGCGGAGATCCCTATCATCTTCCTCACGGCAAAGACGCTGAAGGAGGATATCCTTGAAGGCTTTAAGATCGGTGCCGACGACTATATCACCAAGCCCTTCTCGATGGAGGAGCTGGTATTCCGTGTAGAGGCTATCCTGCGCCGTGTGCGTGGTAAGAAGAACAAGGAGAGCTCCGTCTATCGTATCGGACGCTTCACCTTCGATACCCAGAAGCAGCTGCTGACCATCGGTGACAAGCAGACGAAGCTGACGACGAAGGAGAACGAGTTGCTGGCACTGCTCTGCTCTCATGCCAATGAGATCCTGCAGCGTGACTTCGCCCTGAAGACCATCTGGATTGACGACAACTACTTCAACGCCCGCTCGATGGATGTGTATATCACCAAGCTGCGTAAGCACCTGAAGGACGACGAGCAGATTGAGATCATCAATATCCACGGCAAGGGATATAAGCTCATTGCGCCAGACGAGGAATAATCTATTGTGGTAAGATAATAACAGGAGAGGGGCGGTCAGTAATTTTGACCGCCCCTCTTTTCTATTTCATGTTTGTGCTGATTTATACAATACCCTGGCTCATCATGGCAGAAGCCACCTTCATGAAGCCGGCGACGTTGGCACCCTTCACGTAGTTGATGTAACCGTCAGCCTGTGTACCGTACTTCACGCAGTTCTCGTGAATGTCGTTCATGATACGCTTCAGGTAGTCGTCAACCTCCTTAGCGGTCCATGACAGACGCTCGGAGTTCTGTGACATCTCCAGACCAGATACAGATACACCACCAGCGTTAGAGGCCTTACCGGGAGCATAGAGGATCTTGGCATCCTGGAAGATCTTGATAGCCTCGGGCAGTGAAGGCATGTTAGCACCCTCCGCAACGGCGATGACACCATTGTCTACGAGCGCCTGAGCCTGCTCACCGTTGATCTCGTTCTGGGTAGCGCAAGGCAGTGCGATGTCAGCCTTCTCGTGCCAGGGACGCTCACCAGCGTGGTATACTGCGTTAGGATACTCCTCAGCATACTCCTTGATACGTCCGCGCTCTACGTTCTTCAGCTCCTTGACATACTCCAGCTTCTCCTGGGTGATACCGTCTGGGTCGTAGATATAACCGTCAGAGTCAGAGAGGGTCATAGGAATGGCACCGAGCTGGATGCACTTCTCTGTAGCATACTGGGCAACATTACCGGAACCGGAGATCAGCACCTTCTTACCCTTGATGTCGATATTACGGGTCTTCAGCATAGAGGTCAGGAAGTAAACACAACCGTAACCAGTAGCCTCGGGGCGGATCAGTGAGCCACCGAAGGGGATACCCTTACCTGTGAGCACACCCTGGAACTGGTGGGTCAGCTTCTTGTACTGTCCGAAGAGGTAACCTACCTCACGGCCGCCTACACCGATATCACCAGCGGGAACGTCCTCGTCAGGACCGATCACGCGATAGAGCTCATTCATGAATGCCTGGCAGAAACGCATCACCTCAGCGTCGCTCTTACCACGGGGAGAGAAGTCGGAACCACCCTTGGCACCACCCATAGGAAGGGTTGTCAGTGAGTTTTTGAAGGTCTGCTCGAAAGCGAGGAACTTCAGGATACCGAGGTTCACGCTCTTGTGATAACGGAGACCACCTTTGTACGGACCAATGGCATTGTTGTGCTGGATACGGTAACCCATGTTGGTCTGTACCTTACCCTGGTCGTCAACCCATGTGATACGGAACTCACATACGCGATCGGGGATGCAAAGGCGCTCGATGAGGTTTGCCTTCTCAAACTCGGGGTGCTTGTTGTACTCTTCTTCGATGGTGGGAAGAACTTGACTTACTGCCTGGATGTACTCCGGCTCGTTGGGGAAGCGCTGCTTCAGATTCTCAACAACTTGTGCTGCATTCATAATCTTTTTTTCCTTTTTTGGTTATTATACTATTGAAATTTGTATCTCCAATTATTTCGGATGCAAAATTACATCAAAAATTTGAATTACCAAACATTTTATCAAAAAAAATACGAAAAAAGTTTCTTTTTGTCACAAATTGACTCAAATCAAGGGAAAAATGACAATTTTATGCAGGTTATATGTGTACGGAAACAACAAACGCCTGCCTGGTGGGCAGACGTTTGGGTAGTGCATAAGGGGCTCGTGTGTGTTAATGGGTAAACGACAGCTCGTCTTTCCCTTCCACCTTATTAATATGGATGGTATCCCCGTCATGGAGGTCGCCATTGACAATGAGTTCCGAGATACCGTCCTCGAGATAGCTCTGGATGGCTCGTTTCAGGGGGCGGGCACCGAACTGCACGTCGTAGCCCTTCTCTGCGACAAACTGTTTCGCCTCGTCGCTCAGGTCGATGGTGTAGCCGAGGTCTCCGATGCGTTTGTAGAGCCCTTGCAGTTCCACGTCGATAATCTTCTTGATGGCATCGAGGTCGAGCTGGTCGAAGGTGATGATCTCGTCCAGACGGTTGAGGAACTCTGGGGAGAACTGCTTGGACAGCGCTTTCTGTACGATCTGGCGGGCATGCTCCTTATCCTGTTCGTCAAGCATGAGTCCATTGCTGCCTGCACTGGTGAAGCCCACGCCTCTGCCAAATTCCTTCAACTGGCGGGTACCCGCGTTCGAGGTCATGATGATGACGGTATTGCGGAAATCCACGAAGCGCCCGTTGCCATCCGTCAACCGTCCCTCGTCGAGAACCTGCAGTAACAGGTTGAAGACGTTGCCGTGCGCTTTCTCTATCTCGTCGAGCAGTACGATGGAGTAGGGGTGGCGGCGCACCCGCTCCGTCAGTTGTCCACCCTCCTCATAGCCGACATAGCCCGGAGGGGCACCGATCAGTCGTGACACGTTGAACGACTCCGTGTACTCACTCATATCCACACGGATCAGGGCATCGCTGCTCCCGAACATAAACTCAGCGAGTTTCTTGGCGAGGTAGGTCTTGCCGACACCCGTGGGACCGAGGAACATAAAGGCACCGATGGGATGGTTAGGGTCTTTCAGTCCCACCCTGTTACGCTGGATGGCACGTACCATCTTCTCTATCGCCTTGTCCTGTGCGATGACATGCGACTTGAGGTCCTGCGCCATGCCTTTCAGTCGGATACCCTCCTCCTGTGCCATGCGCTGTACGGGGACCCCCGTCATCATCGACACCACGTCCTGCACCTCTTTCTCCGTGACAGTCTGCTTGTCGTCGATATCTCCCTCCTGCCATTTGCGGTTCATCTCCGCCAACTGGCTCTCCATCACCGTCTGGCGGTCACGGAAGCCTGCGGCAAGCTCGAAGTTCTGGTTCTTGACAGCCAGTTGTTTCTTCTCCGTCACCTCTTTCAGCTCCAGTTCCAGTTGGGCGATCTCAGGGGGTACCTTCACATTATTAAGATGTACGCGGGAGCCCACCTCGTCCATGGCGTCAATCGCCTTGTCGGGCTGCTGGCGGTCACTGATATAGCGGTCTGTCAATTTGACACATGCCGCCAAAGCGTCATCCGTATAGCTCACATGGTGGTGCAGCTCATAGCGTCCTTTGATGTTATGCAGGATCTGCAGTGTCTCCTCGGCGTTGGTCGGTTCGATGAGTACTTTCTGGAAGCGGCGCTCCAGGGCACCGTCTTTCTCGATGGAGTTACGGTACTCGTCGAGTGTCGTGGCACCGATACACTGGATGGTGCCTCTTGCCAGCGCGGGTTTCAGGATGTTGGCGGCATCCATCGATCCCGGTGTCGAGCCGGCTCCGATGAGGGTGTGTATCTCGTCGATGAAGACGATCACGTCAGGGTTCTGCTCCAGTTCCTTGATCAGCTGTCGGATACGCTCCTCAAACTGTCCACGGTATTTCGTGCCGGCGACGACCCCTGTCAGGTCGAGTGTCACCAGCCGCTTGCCGAAGAGCATGGGGGAGCAGTTCCTGCGGGCGATCATCTGGGCGAGACCCTCCACGATGGCGCTCTTACCCACACCGGGCTCTCCGATGAGGATAGGGTTGTTCTTCTTCCTCCTGCCCAGGATCTCCACCACGCGCTGCATCTCCCGCTCACGTCCCACCACGGGGTCGAGCTTGTCGTCCAGTGCCTGTCGTGTCAGGTCTGTCGAGAAATTGTCGAGCACGGGGGTCTTCGACTTCGTCTGTTTCGTCTGTGTCGTGGTATGGCTGCCGGATGTCGGCTGATGCTGACTGTTAGAGGTCTGTTCCTCCTCTTCCTCCTCATAGTCCTCATCAGGCAGTCCGATACCGTTCTTGACGCTCAGCAGCGTCAGTGTATCCTCGTAATTCATATGATTCATTTCCAATACTTGTTTAGCTCCGTTGTCCACCTGGTCGTGCAGGATGGCGAGCAGCAGGTGTTGCTCGTCCACACGGGTGGTGCGCTGGATACGTGCTTCCAGCACCGCCAGTTTCAGGATGTTGCTGGCTTTCTCGTTAAGTACCAGTTCGTTGGTGTTGATAGGCATGCCGATCTCATCCTCCCTCACGCGTGACTCCAGTTCTGTCTTCACGTTCGACAGGTTGATGGCGAGTCGTCGGAACACGTCATTGACGGGTCCCTCCTTGATACGCATCATACCGAGCAACAGGTGCTCCGGTCCCACGCTCCGGCTGGCGAGGCGTGCGGCTTCCTCACGGGAGTAGGCGAGTATCTCCGATACCTTGGGTGAAAATTGACTTGTCATACATCCGTCTTCATGCAAACACCGTGCCAAAAAAAAGCGTAAATTCATGCCAAAATCGACAAAAAAAGGCATTTTTTGGTGGGATGAGACAAATTTAGTAGGTTTTTGAGACAAAAACGATTGTGTATTTCCAAAAAAGTTCGTATATTTGCAACACCTTTTCGAAGGTAAGGCGATCTTTTTCTTTCAAGAATAAAAGAGTCTAAGTTTTCGATTAACAAAAAAGACCAATTAAGAAAATTTCCGATTACGAAGACTACCTGGCTCACTCCCCATGGGGCGTGGGCATTGGTGGTTTCTGCCTATATCGGAAGAGGGTTGGTCTCCCTTTGTTAATTAGTCAGACAACTCAAGATGCTCGCGTCTCTTTTTATTATTAAGGTAATTAAACTATAAACAGTATAACTTAATTAAGAGTAAGAGATGCAAACGATCAAGCTTACTTATTTTCAACATTTCACAGACACTTGTCCTATGCAGACGACCCTTGAGCATGTCGTGATGCTGATTAGAGAGGATGCCACGGTGGCATCGAAGACGGCTGCCCACCGTGACGACCCCCATGCGGGTTACAAGAGAGCCTGCCCTCTCTTTGCCGTCGCCAGCATCATGGAGGGTGGCAAGAGTGAGCGTCATATTGTGGGAATGACAGGCTTGTCAATGGTCGACGTGGATCATGTCAGCCAGCATGCTGATGAGTCCTGGACGCGCGATACGATGGCGAAACTGTTTCATTACCTCACCGCCGACCCCCACACGCTCCTCTGCTACCGTACCATCAGCGGCGACGGCATCAGGGTGCTCTTCCGCTATGAGCTGGACGAGCGTTACGACCTGGCGCAGCAGAAACGGTATTACCCCAAGGCGTTCCTTTATGGTAACGACTACTATGCCAGGAGATATGGCGTGACGTATGACGAGCAGTGTAAGAACGTCGGCAGACTGAGTGGTATCGCCCATGACCCGGAGGTGTATTATAATCCCGATGCCGTGCCCTTCAGCAAGGAGGAGATACAGGAGGCGGCGGAGCGTGTCCTCCAGCAAAAGAGGGAGCAGCGCAAACGGGAATGGGAGCTGAGGCGCATCACCGCCTGTTACGAGCAGGTCATCCGTCCGGAGGTGGAGGCGGACGGCGCCGTCTATGCGCCGGGCTCCCATAACGACTACGTGATGCGCGTAGGGTATAAGTTGAATCAGTTCGGTTTTAGTCCAGAGGCGGCGAGGGAGTGGGCACTCCAGACCTTCCGTGAGTATGAGAAGACAGGGAGTGTGGTTGATAGCTGCTACCAGAAGACGGAGGAGTTCGGCATTCGCAACCATCATCAGAGCCGCTCCTCCCGCCTGCCTCACAACGACCATCCGTACTGGGCGACGGTGGATGATATCCAGACATTCCTCACCGACCATATCGAGCTGCGCCATAACGTCATCACAGGCAGGGTGGAGTATAAGGCGGACCACTGGGAGCCCATCACCGACCGTGTCGTCAACTCCCTGTGGCGGAGGATGGCGACGGAATGGCGGGTGAGTCCGCAGGATGTCTACCGTGTCATCCAGAGCGACTTCGTAGCCCAGTATCATCCCTTCAGGGAGTACCTGGAGTCGCTGGAGACCTCCGAGAACTCCGAGACCGACTACATCCAGGAACTGGCTGAGACGGTGACCGTCAAGGGCGGTGCGGAGAAACAGCAGCTCTTCTGCGACTACCTCCGGAAGTGGCTGGTGGCGATGGTGGCAGGATGGATCGACGACTCGGTCGTCAATAACGTCATCCTCGTACTGATCGGACCGCAGGGCATCTACAAGACCACCTGGTTCTCGTGTCTGCTGCCTCCTGCCCTGGAACAGTATTTCTATACGAAGACCAATGCCAACCGCATGGGGCGTGACGACCTGCTGACACTGGCGCAGTATGGACTGGTGTGCTGTGAGGAGCTGGACACCATGCGACCGGCGGAACTCAACCAGTTGAAGGCGGCTGTCACCATGCGGTCGATCGACGAGCGTGCCGCCTATGCCCATTTCCAGGAGCACCGCGCACATATCGCCTCGTTCTGCGGGACGGGTAACAACCCCCAGTTCCTGAGCGACCCGACAGGCAACCGGCGGTGGCTCCCATTCGAGGTGGAACAGATCCGCTCCCCCCGTGAGCATCCGCTCGACTATGACGGCATCTACCGCCAGGCATACCGCCTCTATAAAAGCGGCTACCGGTACTGGTTCTCGCAGGACGAGATCAAACGTCTTGCCGAGCATAACCGTCAGTTCGAGACACCCCGTCTTGAACAGGAACTGGTGGATATCTACTTCCGTGTACCTGAAGCTGGGGAGCAGGGGGAGTTCATGCCTGTTTCCCGTGCTGTACAGACGATGGGTGGGAACCTCACCCAGAAACTCAATCCCGTCTATGTGGGAAGGGCTTTCGTGGAACAGGGCTTCAAACGAGTCACGAACCATCATATACGGGGGTATATTGTCATACAGCGTACCGCAGAAGAAATCAAAACCATGTTAAAACACAGATCAGGAACAGAAGGAACAGTAGGAACAGTGATTTTCTAAACTCTCACGTGCGCGGGCGCAGGAACTCCAAATTACGATTTTCCCAAGTTCCTGCGCGCGCACGTATGTATTTTTCATTTTCTACTGTTCCTACTGTTCCTTCTGTTCCCAAAATAGTAAAAAAACGACTACCCACATGAAACCCGTTACCCCCAAACGAACCTACTACAAGCATGAGCTGGCAGCCCTCGCCAACCGCTCGCCCTCTTCCATCACCCGCTATTTCCGCCAACACCGTGCCGAGTACCAGGCACTCGGCATCATGCCCGGTGCCCAGACCCTCCACGGCAAGGCGCTGCAGAAATTCTGCGACGAGTATTGCATCGACTTGCCGGAGTGTATTGTCAATGAGTTAGACGGCACCTAACGGGGAGATCCCCGGCACCTATCCCCCCGATACCCGGCACCTATCCCATCGATAGGTACCGCCTAACTAAGTCCAATACGGGATATGACAGGTACCAGTCCCTAAGTCAGGCGGCGTTTTTTATTCCCTATTCTTTGCCATATCAAATTTATTACGTAACTTTGCAGCCATAATACTACAACCCATAAACAAAGCGATACATGACCCAAGAGGCGAAAGAACTATTATTGCGATTGCTCCGGCAGCATAAAGAGTTGGGCATCTCCGATCAGATAGACTACAAGAAGTTCTATCTTTACTCCATCATTACCCACTCTACCGCCATCGAAGGCTCGACGGTAACGGAGGTGGAGGCACAGTTGCTGTTTGATGAGGGTATCACTAGCAGTAAGCGTACCATGATGGAGCAGATGATGAACCTCGACTTGAAAGAGGCTTACGACTATGGTATGCAATGGATCATGCGGCATGAGGATATTACGGTGGACTGGCTCGTAATGCTTGCCTCTAAGGTGATGGCTCGTACTGGCAGTGAGTATCATCCCATTGGCGGTGATTTCTCTGCCGCTAAGGGAGAATTGCGCAAACTGAATGTCACTGCCGGCATGGGTGGTAGGTCGTATATGTCGTATCAGAAGGTGCCAGCGCGACTGGCTGCTTTCTGTGAGGAGCTGAACCACAGGCGGAGGGCCATCGATGCCAAAGATGCCGCTGCCATCTACGAACTCAGCTTTTGGGCACACTATGAGTTGGTAACCATTCATCCTTGGGCTGACGGTAACGGACGTACCTGTCGCCTGCTGATGAACCTGTTGCAGATGGAGTTTGATGTACTGCCGGTCAAGGTTCTAAAAGAGGATAGGGCAGAATATATCCAGGCATTGATTGACACTCGTGAGCAGGACGATATCTCTATCTTCATCGACTGCATGACCCGTCTGCACTGTCAGCACTTGAAAACAGATATCGACCATTATATGGAATCTACATCGGAAAAGAAGGTCGATAAAGAGGCGCTAAAGCAGGAAATGGTCGATAAATGGTCGATAAGGTCCTCTATGGCAGAGAAAATGGTCGATATTCTTATCTTTGTGGTCGATAAAGACACATTCACCACTGAAATGATAGTCACACACTTCGGCTTCAATGCCACCACCGCCAAGCGTTATCTGCGCCAGCTTGCCGAGTTCGGCTATTTAGAGGCACATGGCGGCAACAAGAACAGGACGTACTGTATAAAAAAGAAACAATAGACAACCCATAAACAATATGAACAGGCTAAAAACTTTAAGACTTAACCGAATCCTCGCACTGGTGCTGACGATAGTAGCACTGCTGACGGGGCAAAATGCATGGGCATGGGACGGCGAAGGAACCAGCGCCAGCCCTTGGCTTATCAAGACGACTGGTGACCTCGTGACCCTCGCCACGAACAGTAAGACCAACACCTACTACCAGAAGTTCTTCCGATTAGAGAACGATCTCGACATGAACGGTATCGAAATCGAAACGATTGGCAACAACGACGCATTTTTCGGCGCCACGTTCGACGGCAACGGACACGCCATCCGAAACGTCACCATCAGCAAGCCCAATGACAACAGAGTCGGCATCTTCGGCAGAACCCAGAGTGCCTGCACCATCCGTAACCTTATCATCGACCAGGCCAGCATCACGGGCTATACGTATGTTGGCGTCCTCGTCGGCGAAACATCTACTGAAGGTGGCAACATCGAGAACTGCTTTGTTATAAACTCCAGCGTTACGTCCAACTACACCAGCGACACCTATGCCGGCATCATCAGCGGCAATTATTGGAGCAATGTCAACTACAGCGGAAACTGCTATTACAACTGTAGCCGCACCATCGGCAGCGGCGAACCCGCCACCACCAACATTGCCACCAGACTCGGCGACAAGCCCGGTGCCGCCATCGCCGCCATCGTACCCGACGGCTGGGGTCCCATCAGTGGCGACGGTATAACTTATAACGGCACCCTCTATTGCGCTGAAGGTGCTGCTCTCGGTCCCGTCACTTGGGCGACTCTGCAGACAGCACTCAGTAACGC
>JBGUNO010000040.1:0-28988 GCA_045117415.1 Prevotella sp.
TAAGATGAACGTAATTACGAAAAGTATTCAGTTGCCTGATGGAAGAACCATCACAATTGAGACCGGGAAAGTGGCAAAGCAGGCCGACGGCAGTGTGATGCTGAAGATGAACAACACTGTGCTGCTGGCTACTGTTTGTGCCGCAAAAGATGCAGTTCCCGGAACAGATTTCATGCCTCTGCAGGTAGACTACAGAGAGCAGTATGCCGCCGCAGGACGTTTCCCCGGTGGTTTCACCAAGCGCGAGGGTAAGGCTTCGGACAATGAGATCCTGACCAGCCGACTGGTCGACCGTGTGCTCCGTCCGCTGTTCCCCTCCAATTATCATGCAGAAGTTTTTGTCAACGTGATGCTGTTCAGCGCCGATGGTGTTGATCAGCCCGATGCTTTGGCAGGTTTTGCAGCATCAGCAGCGCTGGCATGTTCCGATATCCCCTTCGAGTGCCCGATCTCTGAGGTTCGTGTGGCTCGTATCAATGGGGAGTATGTGATTGACCCCACCTTCGAGCAGATGAAGGAAGCCGACATGGATATCATGGTAGGTGCCTCTGCAGAGAACATCATGATGGTGGAAGGTGAGATGAAGGAGGTTTCCGAGCAGGATCTGCTGGGTGCCTTGAAAGCTGCCATGGATGCCATCAAGCCGATGTGTGAGTTGCAGGCAGAGCTGAGCAAGGAATTGGGTAAGGATGTGAAGCGCGAGTACGACCATGAGGTGAACGATGAGGAACTGCGTGAGCGTATGAACAAGGAACTCTATCAGCCCGCTTATGATATCACGAAGCAGGCTCTCGAGAAGCATGCCCGTGCTGAGGCATTTGAAAAAATTCTCGCTGACTTCAAAGAGAAGTATGCTGGTGAGCATACTGAACTGACAGAGGATGAGCTGGAAGAGAAATATGCGATGATGGATCGTTACTACCACGATGTAGAGCGCGATGCCATGCGTCGTTGTATCCTCGATGAGGGTATCCGTCTCGATGGTCGTAAGACAGATGAGATTCGTCCTATCTGGTGCGAGGTTTCTCCACTGCCCATGCCTCACGGAAGCAGTATCTTCACTCGTGGTGAGACACAGTCACTGACGACAGTCACACTGGGAACTAAACTCGATGAGAAACTGGTGGACGATGTACTCGACAAGAGTTATCAGCGTTTCCTTCTGCATTATAACTTCCCTCCCTTCTGTACTGGTGAGGCAAAGGCACAGCGTGGCGTAGGTCGTCGTGAGATTGGTCACGGACACCTTGCATGGCGTGGTCTGAAGGAGATGATTCCTGCCGACTTCCCTTATACTGTTCGTGTTGTTTCACAAATCATGGAGTCTAACGGTTCTTCTTCTATGGCAACAGTATGTGCTGGTACACTGGCACTGATGGATGCCGGTGTTCCCATGAAGAAACCCGTATCTGGTATCGCTATGGGTCTGATTAAGAACCCTGGAGAAGATAAGTACGCAGTATTGAGTGACATCCTCGGTGATGAGGACCACTTGGGTGATATGGACTTCAAGACTACTGGTACGAAGGACGGTCTGACTGCTACACAGATGGATATCAAGTGCGATGGTCTTTCTTTCGATATTCTGGAGAAAGCCCTCATGCAGGCAAAGGCTGGTCGTGAGCATATCCTGAAGTGCATCACCGATACGATTGCCGAGCCGCGTCCAGAGTTGAAGCCTTGGGTTCCTCGTATCGAGGCCTTCGAGATTCCGAAGGAGTTCATCGGCGCTGTCATTGGTCCTGGTGGAAAGATCATCCAACAGATGCAGGAGGATACTGGTGCTACCATTACTATCGATGAAGAAGACGGAGTTGGTAAGATTCAAGTCAGTGGTCCTAACAAGGAGGTCATTGACGCCGCTATCGCCAAGATCAAGGCTATCGTTGCCATCCCAGAGATTGGCGAGGTTTACGAGGGTACGATCCGTAGCATCATGCCTTACGGTTGCTTCGTAGAGTTCATGCCTGGTAAGGATGGTCTGCTCCATATCTCAGAGATTGATTGGAAGCGTCTTGAGACTGTTGAGGAAGCTGGTCTGAAGGAAGGTGACAAGATTACCGTTAAACTGTTGGAGATTGACCCGAAGACAGGTAAGTTTAAGCTTTCTCATCGCGTACTCGTTGAGAAACCAGCTGACTATGTAGAGCCTCAGCAGCGTCGTCGTGAGCGTCCGGAGCGTGGTTCGCGTCCGGAGCGTGCTGAGCGTCGTGAGCGTCGTCCTCGCAACGAACATCGTCCTCGCCCAGAGCGTAACGAGGAGTTCCATGAGCCCAGCAATGAGCCGAAGGACTTCACGGATGCCCTTGACAAAATGGACTTCTAAACAGAATACCAACTATTAAAAAGAGGTCTCAGCCCCACGGTTGGGACCTCCTTTGACTAAAAATCATTTATGGAACAATCATTTCAGTATCACATTTTCTCACCTTACAGGGTATGTCCCTTAGGTGCCCATGTAGACCATCAGCATGGACTGGTGACCGGTTTTGCCATTGATAAAGGTGTTGACCTTTGGTTTAGTGCTCGCAAGGATAGTCTCGTACTGTTGTCATCAAAGACGTTTGAAGGGGATGTACAGTTTCATGTGAACACCCCTTCACAGGTGAAGGAGCACCATTGGGGCGACTATGCCCGTGGTGCAAAATATGCACTGAGGAAACGATTTGAGTTGAAACGAGGTATCGAGGGTGTGATACAAGGTTCGTTGCCTGTGGGTGGATTGTCATCCTCCGCAGCAGTACTGATAGCCTATGTAATGGCTTTCGCCAAGGCAAACGATATCGTATTGCAACCTTTTGAGGTAGTGAAGATCGCTTCAGAGGCAGAACGGGAGTATATTGGACTGAACAACGGTCTATTGGACCAAGCATGCATCGCACTGGGTAAGAAGGACGGACTGCTGTTCCTCGATTGTGATACTAATGACTATCGTATCATCAAGCGGAATCCGGAGATGCCCGACTTTGAGATCGGTATCTTCTTCTCTGGACTGACTCGTTCTTTGGTGAACTCCGACTATAACCTCCGAGTATATGAGTGTAAAACGGCAGCATGGAATATGCTGGCATATACCGACCAGCCCTTGAAGACCTTCGACAAGACCTTCTTGCGCGATATCCCCAAGTCGACGTTCGACAAGACACGTATCGCCATGCCAGCGCGTTTTGCCCGTCGTGCCGAGCATTTCTATTCAGAATACAGAAGAGTGCGTCAAGGTGTGACAGCATGGGAGACTGGTAACCTGAAACTCTTCGGTAAGCTATCATTCGACTCCTGTGAGAGCAGTATCCATAACTACGAATGTGGCAGTCCTGAGTTGATCGCTATCTACGAGATCATGCGTTCACTGCCTGGCGTCTATGGGGGCAGGTTCAGTGGTGCCGGTTTCAAGGGTGCTTGCATCGCCTTAGTAGACCCAGCATATAAGGAGAATATAGAAAAAGAGCTTACCCGTCGTTATCTGGAAGAGTTCCCTGAGTATGAGAAGACCTTTAAAGTATTCTGGGTCCGTCCTGACAACGGTGCTCGCTTTGTTTAATTCATAGTTTAGAGTTTAGAGTGATGAAGAACATCGTGATTGCGGCAGGATATGCCACGAGACTGGGAGAGTTGACGAAGAATTTTCCGAAACCCCTGTTGAAGATAGGAGAGAATACCATCTTAGGACGTATGCTTGATGACATCGATCAGATTCCAGAGATTGACGAACATATCATTGTGACGAATCATCGGTTTGCACCCGTCTTTGAGGAATGGAAAGCGACTCAGCATTACACCAAGTCCATTACCATCATTGATGATGGTACTTCGACCAACGAGACACGTTTAGGTGCTGTCTGCGATTTGCTGTTTGCGATGGACAAACTCAATATCGATGATGATCTGCTTGTCGTTGCCGCCGACAACCTGTTGTTTTTCTCCTTCCAGGAATTTGTTGACTTCGCCAAGGAGAAACAGAGTTCCTGTATTATGTGTCACGAACAGCCCAGCATCGAGAAACTGCAACGCACTGGGGTCATCGTTGTCGATGAGCAGATGAAGGTGTTGAATATGGAGGAGAAGCCACAGGAGCCAAAGAGCAATTGGGCAGTACCACCTTTTTATATCTACATGAAGAAAGACCTTAGTCTGGTGCGCCATTCTGTAGAGAACGGTTGTGGCAAGGATGCCCCAGGTAATCTTGCCCACTATATGGTCGACCATACCACGATGCATGCGTGGCAGATGACAGCAGGACGTTTCGATATTGGCAGCCTCGACACTTATTACGAGGCTGTGGAGAAATTCGGATAGAAGACTCTCTCCTTACTCTCCCTGTTGAGGGGAGGAACTTTGGTCATTGAAAACAGAAAATTTTCAATGACCAATTCTCATTTATTATTATCTTTAACCTGTCGGTCGAAGGTTCTTGCGCTCGAAAGAAAAAATAATGAATTTATTTTGTTCTTTGCTCACTTATTCGTACCTTTGCACCCGAATTATCAAGGGGTGCCGTCTGTTGGCGGCTGAGATGATACCCTCTTAACCTGATGCGGGTCATACCGACGTAGGGATGATAGAGTTCGAGATTCAACAAAGACCCCCTTTATTTTTATCATATAAAATTAAAGGAAAAGAGATGAGAAAATGGTATCTTTTAGGAATGATGGGGACCGTAATGACGGCACAAGCAACTGAAGTAGAGTATGACTCTACGAAAGTGGAGCAGTTACAGGAAGTCGTGGTACAAGGTGTGCGAGCACAGAAAAATGCACCGTATGCCGTCTCCAACATCAAGAAAAAGGAGCTGAGCGAGTTTGCGAAGACAGGTAAAGAGTTGCCTTTCTTGTTCTCTCAGACACCTGGCGTATTGGCGTGGAGTGAGAATGGTATGGGAATAGGAACGACATATATGCGTATTCGTGGTGCTGGTGACTCACGTATCAATGTGACACTCGACGGCGTGCCTTTGAACTCGCCCGAAGACCAGTGTGTGTTTTGGGCGAATATGAACTCATACAGCTCGCTGTTGGGCAGTGTTCAGATACAGCGTGGTGTGGGATCCTCTACCAATGGCGACGGTGCCTTCGGTGGTACGGTAGCTTTATCGTCAGCAACACCATCTCAACGTCTTGGTGGAGAGATTACCTTCTCTTATGGTTCTTTTAACACCTTCAACATAGGAGGAAAGTTCTCTACGGGATTGTTAGGCAATCACTGGATACTGGATGGTGCTTACCATGAGACACATACCGACGGTTTTGTGCATGGTACAAAAGGACGTAGCGGTTCCTATTACGGAGGACTAACCTATGTATCTGACCATTTTACTGTCAGATACAAGAATATCGGAAACTTCGAGCGTACGGGACAAGCCTGGAACGGTGTGACGGCAGGTACCAACGACCTGAGTATCATGGATGGTACCTATGGCGTGAAGACTGGCATCAAGACCTATAAGGATATGTGGAACGTTGGATTGGGCAAGTATAACTCTCTGTATGAGCAGTTAATCATCAACGATGACGGTACCTACACGACGGAACGCTATAGGATGGCTGACGGCTCTTTCTGGGACAGAACTACGGACAATTTCTGGCAGAACCACAATATCCTGTCTGCCGCATGGGAGATCAACGACCATTGGTCGACGACCGCCTCGTTACACTATACCTACGGCTATGGCTATTATGAGGAGTTCCGCCCGAACAACAAACTCTCTAAGTTCGGACTGACAGTCAATGATGCTGAAGGGAACTTCATCAAACGCTCCGATTTCATACGCAAGAAAGGGATGACCCAACACACCTATGGATTGGTATGGAATGCCAACTACAAGGATGACCACTGGGACATCATCGGCGGAGGAGCACTACAGAACTTCGACGGCAACCATTTTGGTCACATCACCTATGCTGGCAATGAGGTTGTGCGCCAGTACCTACTCTGGCTGCAAAATCCTGATATTAACGACGTAAATAACTTAAGGGGTGATGTTGATTTCAAGTACTACGACAGCGATGCCCATAAGTTGGACGGCAACGTATTCGTCAAGGCCGCCTACCACATCAACGACCAGTGGGACGTGTTTGCCGACATCCAGTACCGCCATGTAGGCTACAAGACTGACGGCTTCAACGACAAGTTTTATGAAGAGGGCAGCAGATACTACAACCACCTCCTCGATATCAACAAGAAGTATGACTTCTTCAATCCCAAGGCGGGCTTCTCATGGAGCCTCAACGGACACCGTGTCTATGGCTCGCTGGCGATGAGTCACCGTGAGCCAGAGCGTAATAACTACACGGATAACGGCTCTTATCCTGCCCCCAAAGCAGAGCAGTTGATGGATTATGAAGTGGGCTATACCTTTACGGGTAAGAACTGGCACGTGGGTGCGAACCTTTATTATATGGACTACAAAGACCAGTTTGTGCAGACGGGTGCAGTGAGTGATATCGGTGAGAGCTTGACGACGAATATCAAGGACTCTTATCGTTTAGGTATGGAGTTGCAGGCAGGTGTGAATGTGACCCCCTGGTTGGGTCTCGAGGGTAATGCCGCCCTGAGCAAGAACAGGATCAAGGACTTTGACGAGGTCGTGGAAGACTGGGACAACGGAGAGGCGACTTTCCACTATGATAACTCCACCCTCGCTTTCAGTCCCTCCGCCATCCTCAACGGCTTTGTAAATATCCACTGGAAAGGTATACAGGCTATATGGCATACCAACTATGTGAGTCGCCAGTATCTTGACAATACAGAGAACAAAGACCGTTCCCTGCCTGCCTATAGCACGTCGAACCTCTCGTTGAGCTATACGCTGAAGCCCAAGAGAATCCTGAGGGAGTGTGTCTTCGGACTGAATTTTAACAACCTCTTCAACCGTCGCTATGCTGCCAGCGGTTGGGTTTACTCTGCCATCTATGCCAGTGGCGGTCACGACAATGACAATCGCTATTATCAGATTGGTTTCATCCCGATGGCGGGCTTTACGATGATTGGAAATGTGACACTACGATTTTAATGGATTTCTTGCAGGCACATTGGTTGGATATCGCAACGACGGTCTTAGGACTGGCGTACATCATTCTGGAATATAAGGCGAGCCTATGGATGTGGCTCGTCGGTTTCTTGATGCAGGCACTCGGCATCGTACTCTATTATCAGAAAGGACTCTATGCCGATTGCGGAATGGAGTTCTATTACCTCACGATGACAGTATATGGTTATTGGAAATGGATGAAGCCAACAGCCAAGAGCCAACAGCCAAGAGCCATCACCCACTTCCCCCGATGTCTTATCCTGCCTTGGTTATTATTCATCGGCATCGTATGGGGTGTCATCTACTGGCTGCTCATTACTTTCACCAATTCCAATGTACCTGTTGCCGACAGTTTCACCACTGCCTTGAGTATTGTGGGCATCTGGGCTTTGGCACATAAGTACCTGGAACAGTGGTTTATCTGGATTGCCGTCGATGTCGTTACCTGCATCCTTTATTTCTATAAGGACATTCCCTTCAAGGCAGCACTCTACGGACTCTATGTCGTCATTGCCGTGGCTGGCTATTGTAAGTGGAAGAAGATGACTATAATGCAGGGATAAAAAGCGAAAAAAAAATATTTTTGTTTTCGTTTAATCGAAATTTTCGTACCTTTGCAACATTAAATGGTAATGAAGATGAAAAAGACAATGATTTTGTCAGCCATAGCCGTCGCTATGCTGACATCCTGTGGCGGAGGACTGAAGTCTCTCTCCGCCGATAACTTTAAGGTGGTCCCCAATCCGTTAGAGACGGAAGGAGGACAGGTGCAGGCTACTATCAACGGTATGTTCCCAGAACAGTATATGAACCGTAAGGCGGTGGTTACTGTGACACCAGAGCTACGCTACACCAAGAACGGGATGCAGCAGGCAGCGAAAGGACCATCTGCGACTTTCCAAGGTGAGAAGGTGATGGGTAACGACCAGACGATTTCCTACCTGTTAGGAGGACACTACACAATGAAGGCGGCATTCCCTTATGAGGAAGCGATGCAGCAGAGCGACCTCTTCCTGACTTTCGATGCCAAGGTTGGTAAGAAGGAAGTGAAAGTGCCTGCCGTGAAGGTTGCTACAGGTGTCATCGCCACCAGTGAGCTCTACCATCAGACGGTCAGTTCCGCACAACCCTGTGTGGCACCCGATGCTTTCCAGCGTATCACCGAGCAGAAACTTGATGCCAATGTGAAGTTCCTTATCCAACAGGCAGAGTTGCGCAAGAGCGAGCTGCAGTCGAACTCCGTCCAGGACTTCGTGAAACTGTTACAGCAGATTGCCCGCGACCAAGAAGGGCTGAACCTCTCGAATGTGGAGATCTCTGCCTATGCATCTCCTGATGGTGGACTGAAGCTCAATGAGCAGCTTGCCAACAAACGTCAGCAGAACACAGAGAGTTATGTGCGCCAGCAGTTGAAGAATGCCCATCTGGAAGGTGGTATCAGTTCCGAGTATACCGCTCAAGACTGGGAGGGCTTCCAAGAGCTGGTGAAGGCAAGTAATATACAAGATAAGGATGTCATCTTGCGTGTCCTCTCCATGTACCAGGATCCTCAAGAGCGTGAGCAACAGATTAAGAATATGAGTCAGGGCTTTCGTGAGCTCGCCGAGGGTGTGTTGCCAGAGTTACGTCGTGCCCGTATGACCATCAACTATGAGGTGATCGGTCGTGACGACGAGCAGATCTTCAACCAGTATCAACAGGATGCCTCGAAGCTCAGTGTTGAGGAACTGATCTACGCTGCCTCTATAGCTACCACAGATCGTGAGAGAGAGGATATCCTGAAAACCACTGCCCGACTGTATTCACAGGACGCAAGAGCATATAACAACCTCGGCACCCTCGCCATGCAGCAAGGGAATAACGAGGAAGCTAAACGTTATTTCCAACAGGCACAGGCTGTCCAGAAATTGCCAGAGACTAGTGCTAATCTTGGACTGATTGCCCTGCAACAAGGGGATGTCCAGACTGCCGAGAACCTAATAGCCCAGTCTACGGGAGCCTCTGGTCTTGCTGAGGCTTTAGGAAATCTACATCTAGCACAAGGCAACTATGCCCTTGCCCAGCAGGATTTCGGCTATCGTCCCAGCAACAGTGCGGCACTTGCTCAGTTGTTGAACAAAGACTATGCCCGTGCCCAGCAGACCTTGAAGAATATCAAGAACCCTGATGGTATCACAGACTATCTCGCAGCCATCGTACAGGCTCGCCAGGAAAACTATGACGCCGCTGCTTCTTTCCTACGTAGTGCACTACAGAAGAATCCCGAACTCAAATCTTATGCAGACAAAGACCTGGAGCTTGTAAAGGTAAAAAGATAAAAGAATAAAAGAGCTAAAGAGTAAAAAGGTAAAAGAATATGGAAGGATTGCAGCCAATAGGAATTCTTAAGAAGGTAATGTTATTTCTACCTTTTTACCTTTTTACCTTTTCACTCTTATCTTGCGGACCAGAAGGGAATAAGTTTCGCCTATCCGGTCGTCTGCGTAATATCAACCAGGGTGAGTTCTTGGTATACAGTCCTGACGGCGGTTTTGTCGGAGTAGACACCATCAAGGTAAGGAACGGTCGTTTTGCCTATGAGAAGGAAATACGCAATGTGGTGACGTTAATGATTGTCTTTCCGAATTTCAGTGAACAAGCAGTGTTCGCCACACCAGGAGAAGAGGTGGAGATCAAGGGAGATGCCACCCATTTAAAGGAGATGACCATCAAGGGAACGGATGAGAACGATGAGCTGACCAAGTTACGTGCTCGTGTCAACAAACTGACTCCTCCAGAAATTCCTAGTGCCATCGCCCAGTTTATAGAGGAGAACCCCACCTCTATTATCAGCATGTATTTACTTGACAAATACTTTGTGTCAGCGAAGGAGCCAGACTATTCTGAAGGACAGCGGTTGGCAGCCATGATGTTGAAAGCTGATCCAGATAATGGAAGACTGCGAAAGTTGGAGAAACAACTTGAAGGATTGAAGAATAGCCGATTACAAATCTCTCTCCCTCCTTTTACTGCTACGGATTTAAAGGGTAGAAAGATCAGCAGCAGTGAGATGAAAGGAAAGGTGGGAGTTATCGCCACATGGGCATCATGGAATTATCCTAGTACAGAGATCCAACGTAAGTTACGCCGGCTCCAACGTAAATACCCCAACCAGCTCTCTCTTGTCAGCATCTGTTTGGATGGTGCTAAGAAAGATATGCAACAACGAGTTAACAGAGACACCCTCGACTGGGCTGTTGTGTGGGATGGGAAGCTGTTCCAGACACCATTGGTACAACAGTTCGGACTGTTTGTCGTCCCCTCCGTCATCCTCATCAATAAACAAGGGAAAATCGTTGCCCGTGACTTGGAGCCCAACAAGGTGGAACAGGAGATAGAGAAACTCCTGAAGTAGTCACACATCAGGCTCGAAGAGCACGACTTTTCCCACTTTCAGTGAGGCTGGAACATCAATAAGCCGTTGGTTACTGCTTCCTCGGAACAACAGGCTTTCATCACGCAATGACTTGATAAAAGGACCATCAACCAATACATCAATAAGCTCAAGTAACTGGCGATGGCGGGGGTTGTTTACCAGTGTCTCAAAGGTAAAACCAGTAAAGCACCAGATATCTTTAGACGTTCGCTGGCGAATGGCACGTGCCAGTTCTGCAAATCCCTCAGGCTGATACATCGGGTCTCCTCCTGAGAACGTCACATTGGCATAAGGGTCTGCCTCTATAATACGCATGATCTGCTCTGTCGACATTGGATGACCACCACTGAAGTCCCATGATTGTGGATTGTGACATCCAGGACAGGCGTGACGACAACCGGCACAATAGATAGAGGTCCGGAATCCCGGACCATCTACCATAGTATCTTCTACAATATCTAATACGGATATCATTAGAACAACTCCTGTTGCTGGGAGCCCTCGATATGTGTCACACGATCATTGAGCTCACAGAGCTTACCATGATTCCAACGATCAGTGGTTCCTACAAGATAGCCCGTGATACGTTGTAGCTTGTCAATATGCGTACTGCCGCATTTCGGACATTTCTCTAAATGAGGAGCCGCATTCTCATAGCCACAGTCCATACAACGGTTACGATTATGGTTGACAGAACCATAACCCATATCCAGCTTATCCATCATATCCACCACGCTCATGATGACCTGAGGATTATGGGTGGCATCACCATCTATCTCCACATAGAAGATATGACCGCCACGAGTCAGTTCATGATAAGGAGCCTCTATTTCCGCCTTATGGCGGGCAGAGCATTTATAATATACAGGAACGTGATTGGAGTTGGTATAATAGTCACGATCGGTAACACCAGGAATCACGCCAAACTCCTTACGGTCTTTCTTTGTGAACTTACCACTGAGCCCCTCTGCCGGAGTGGCAAGCACAGAATAGTTATGCTGATAACGCTCACAGAAATCATTGATACGCTGACGCATATAACTGATGATCTTCAGTCCAAGCTCCTGAGCCTCCTCACTCTCGCCATGGTGCTTACCAATAAGTGCCACCAGACACTCAGCGAGTCCAATGAAACCAATACCCAATGTTCCTTGGTTGATAACACGCTCTATGGTGTCGTTAGGACTGAGCTTATCAGCACCAATCCACAGGCTGCGCATCAATAAGGGGAACTGTTTGACAAAGGCGGTTTTCTGGAACTGAAAACGCTCATCTAACTGCTTGGCTGCAATCTCCAATAGTTCGTCAAGCTTTGCGAAGAACTTGGCGATACGTGCCTCCTTGTCTTTTATGTCCATACACTCGATGGCTAGACGTACGATATTAATCGTAGTAAACGAGAGGTTACCCCGACCAATAGATGTCTTTGGACCAAAGCGGTTCTCGAAGACACGGGTGCGGCAGCCCATAGTAGCCACCTCATGAATATAACGCTTAGGATCGTCAGCACGCCACTCACTGTCCTGATTGTATGAGGCATCAAGATTCAAGAAGTTCGGGAAGAAACGACGTGCTGTCACCTTACATGCTAACTGATAGAGGTCGTAGTTAGGATCCTGCGGGAGATAGTTGACACCTCTCTTTTTCTTCCATATCTGGATCGGGAAGATAGCTGTTTCGCCATTACCCACTCCCTGATACGTGCTGTTGAGTAACTCACGCATGATACAACGTCCCTCAGCAGAGGTATCCGTACCATAGTTGATACTGGAGAAGACCACCTGATTACCACCACGGGAGTGAATCGTATTCATGTTATGGATAAAAGCCTCCATCGCCTGGTGGACACGTCCCACCGTCCTATTGATGGCATGCTGGCGAACACGGTCGATACCCGTCAACTTATCAAGAGGTTGTTTGATATAATCGATGAGCACCTCATCATACAAGGTGCTATAGTTTTCCCCATTGATATCCTCCAGAGCTTTCAGCTCTTCTATATAAGAACTGCGGACATAAGGAGCGAGATAGAAGTCAAAGGCTGGAATAGCCTGACCACCATGCATCTCGTTCTGGGCACATTCCAGCGAGATACAAGCAAGCACAGCCGCCGTCTCGATACGTTTGGCAGGACGACTGGCGCCATGCCCGGCGATAAAACCTTGTGTCAGGATATTGTCTAGCGGATGCTGCACACAGGTCAGTGACTTCGTGGGATAATAGTCCTTATCATGGATATGCAGATAGTTATGCTCCACAGCGTCACGACTCTCCGGTGAGAGCAGATAGTCGTCGACAAACGGTTTGGTACTCTCTGAGGCGAACTTCATCATCATACCGGCAGGAGTGTCGGCGTTCATATTCGCATTCTCACGTGTGACATCATTGTTCTTGATATTCACAATATCCAGGAATACGTCACGGGTCTTTGCCCTACGGGCGATGGAGCGCTGGTTACGATAAGCGATATAGCGTTGTGCCACGTCTTTTCGCGCACTCTTCATCAGTTCCATTTCTACGGCATCCTGAATCTCCTCAACCGTCATTTGTGAATTACCCTTAGCGGCAATACGGTCGGTGATGGTCTGCAGCAATCGCTCATCCTCTCCCTTGTCTGTATGGAGCATCGCCTTGCGAATGGCAGCCATGATTTTTTGTTCGTTGAATCCCACAATGCGCCCATCGCGCTTAACGACTGTTTGTATCATAGTAGTAATTTATATTTTGTTTTTAGTTTTCTTATAGTAACTTTCGATAACAACGGTGACGACGATGCTGGATAGCCTCCAGGTATTGCCATTGTCCTCTCATATGTTCATTGGATTCCATCTGGGGCATTGCCTCTGCCCATTTAAAGCCATAGCGTTGGAACCATTGGATAAGGTCGTCAAAGATCAAAGAGTTGGCACCTTTGGAACGATATTCAGGAAGGACCCCTATAAGCAGTAAGTCAACCACCTCTGTCTTATGCCATTTTAATACTTTGAAGATATGCCACCATCCAAAGGGTAGCAGTCTGCCGTCTCGTGTCTTCCTTAATGCATTATTGAATGACGGGAAGGTAATGCCGAACCCCACCAACTTATGCTCAGGAGTGTTCCAGTCCTCAATGGCTGTTATCAAATTCAGGTCAGCCACTTTGATATACTGGTCAACAAGTTGACTGATTTGTTTCTCAGAGAGTTGGGAATAGCCATAGAGGTCCTTATAGGTCGCATTGATAACATCGAAGATCTCCTTACCCTTGCCCTTTGAAAGAAGCTCTTGACGGCTGTATTTTTTTACTTGCAGGTTATAGCGGCTACGAACCATCTCCGCTATCTTATGAAACTTATCAGGTACTTCCTCAGGAACTTTCACCCGATACTCCATATAGTCATTGTCTTTTTGGAAACCGCCTAGTTGCTCTATATATTGGACATAATAAGGATAATTATAGTTGATATACATAGTAGCTTCCTGTTCAAAGCCCTCAACCAGTAAGCCCTCACGATCCATATCGGTAAAGCCCAGCGGACCGGCAATCTCTGTCATGCCTCTCTCTTTCCCCCAGCTAAACACCTGATTCATCAAGGTACGGCATACTTCTATATCCTCTATAAAGTCAAGCCATCCAAAACGTACTTCCTTACGTTGCCATCGCTCGTTAGCACGACGGTTGATGATAGCAGCCACACGTCCTACCATCTTCCCCTCGCGAAAGGCCATAAAGTAATCGACTTCGCAGAACTCGAAACATGCGTTCCGGTCACGCCGCAAAGTGTTCATCTCATCTGAATATAGAAACGGGACAGCCTGCGGACATCCACGATATAAGTCATAATGGAACTGGACAAATTGTTCCAAGTCCTTCAGATTATTGACTTTTCTGATTTCTATTGTCTTCATAGTACCCCGACCGAGAATCGAACTCGGAACTAAGCTTTAGGAGAGCCTTGTTATATCCATTTAACTATCAGGGCTTCGTCTAAGCGTTTGCAAAGATACAAAAAAGTTTAGAGTTTAGAGTTTAAAGTTTAAAGTTTTTGAGTACCTTTGCATCATATTTTATATATTTTAAACTATGGGAAAATTAATCATTAACTCTTATGACGAGTTTGCAGCCCATCTGGGCGAGGAATTAGGTACCTCCGAGTGGTTGGAGGTGGACCAGGATCGTATCAATCTGTTTGCGGATGCCACACTGGATCATCAGTGGATCCATGTTGACGTGAATCGTGCCAAAGAAGAGAGCCCATACAAGAGCACCATCGCACATGGATACCTGACACTCAGCTTGTTGCCTTATATGTGGGACCAGATCATCGAGGTACACAATATCAAGATGTTGGTTAACTATGGAATGAATGACATGCGCTTTGGACAACCTGTGATCACTGGTAGCCGTGTACGATTAGTTACTAAGTTACACAACATTCAGAACTTACGTGGAATTTGCAAGGCGGAGATCAAATTCTTCATTGAGATAGAAGGACAGCGAAAACCTGCCCTTGAAGGCATCGCCTCCTTCCTATACTATTTTGAGAACTAAAGAAAAAGAAACCCTGTTGAACAAGTCCGACAGGGTTTCTTCTTATATACTAACCAAGGTCTTTATTAATTAGTTCTAACAGTTTCTCTACTGCTTCTTCCTCTGGGATATTCTTCTCCACACAGACCTTCTGCTTATAGAGACTGATCTTTCCCCTGCCTGCCCCCACATAGCCATAGTCTGCATCCGCCATCTCGCCAGGACCATTGACGATGCATCCCATGATACCTATCTTCAAACCGACCAAATGACTAGTAGCTGCCTTGATACGGGCAATGGTTTCTTGTAAATTATATAAGGTACGCCCACAACCAGGACAGGAGATATACTCCGTCTTGGTGAACTTGATACGTGCCGCTTGCAAGAGAGCATCTGAAAGGGTTGAGAGTTGAGAGCAGGAAGTTAAGAGTTTGCTACCGTCCTCCAAGGTGATTTCCAGTTTCGATGCCTTGCGGTCGATAAGCAAGCCTCCCACTGCCATAGCAGCTTTCAGTTGCAGTGTTTCCCAATCAGGAGCATCAAGGGTGAGGGTGATGGTATCGTCTTTGATACTGGCTTCTGCTTGGGCACGCAGAGCAGCACACTCTTCTATCATATCCACCAGTTTACGAGCAACAGGTATCTCGCATTCGGGTTCTTCACTCAATGACACACGGATGGTGTCACCGATACCCTCTGTCAACAAGGCTCCGATACCCACGGCACTCTTGATCCTGCCATCCTCGCCTTCACCAGCCTCTGTCACCCCTAAGTGCAACGGATAATGCATGTCCTCCTTGTCCATCGTCTCCACCAACAAGCGGACCGTAGTTACCATCACGACGGTATTGCTTGCCTTGATACTGATGACGATATCGTTGAAGTCTTCTCGCCTACAGATACGTAAAAACTCCATACAACTCTCCACGATACCCTCTGGCGTATCACCATAGCGTGACATGATACGGTCGGAGAGAGAACCATGATTTACACCGATGCGGATGGCGGTATGATGCTCCTTACAGATATTCAGGAACGGCACGAGTTTCGCTTCTATCTTTTTCAGTTCCTCTGCATACTCCTCATCGGTATATTCCAGATGCTTGAAGACACGCCCTGGGTCTACGTAATTGCCTGGGTTGATGCGTACCTTCTCACAATATTGGGCTGCCACGTCAGCAACATGAGCCGTAAAATGCACGTCAGCAACAAGAGGTGTCAAATAACCGTCTTCCTTCAGTCGTGCCGATATATTTTTCATGTTCTCCGCCTCACGAGTACCCTGGGTGGTGAAACGCACCAGTTCGCCACCAGCGTCAATGATACGTTTCGCCTGTGCCACACAACCCTCTGTATCATTGGTATCCACTGTTCCCATCGACTGGATACGGATAGGGTTATTACCGCCTATCTCTATGGGACCGACACGGGTGACGGAAGACTTTCTTCTTTGATAAGCCATTTAGTTTGTCTTAAATTGATACTTTACTTCGGCAAGCTCTTTGTTTGCCTTCACGATTTTCTCCTTCAGGCTACTTTTATAGTCGCTTAGTCGCTGTGCTATTGCCTCGTCACTCAGTGCCAGCATCTCTACTGCGAGGATAGCGGCATTCTGGGCACCATTCACGCCAACTGTGGCGACAGGGATGCCCGGGGGCATCTGGATGATGCTGAGCATCGCATCGAGTCCATCAAGCATGCCCTTGACAGGTACTCCGATGACAGGTAATGTCGTTGAAGCTGCAATGACACCAGGAAGAGCGGCAGCCATACCTGCCGCTGCGATAATCACACGGATGCCACGTCCTTTAGCGTTACGGGCAAAATTCTCTACTTCTTCTGGGGTACGATGCGCCGAAAGGGCATTGACCTCAAACGGTACCTGCATATCATCTAAGAACTTGCAGGCTTTCTCCATAACGGGCAGATCACTGGTACTGCCCATGATAATGCTGACAATTGGATTCATCTTCTTCTATTTTTTTATTCTTATTATACGAACAATATCATAATGGCTGCGCACACAAAGCCTACCCAGAAGCCACCGACGACTTGTGAGAGAGAATGCTGACGAAGCACCATGCGGCAGGTGCCTAAGACACCTGCTACCATAAACACGACACATAACCACCAAACAGGATTGAAATCTAAGTATTCGGCGAAAGCGAAGAGTGCTCCTCCCACACCGCCGATAGCTGCTGTATGCGTCGATATCTTCCACCATACATTAATCAAGGCACAGATAATCTGTACCATCAGTGCCGCAATGACTATAGATATCATAAAATGGGGCATATGCATATGCTCCATGATATAGATACATGTGAAATAACAAACGATAGAAAGGACGTAAGGCACCATACGCCGCTCCCTTTGTCCGAGTTCGATGAGGTTCCACCCCTGATAACGACGATAGAAGTGAATCATCAGGGAAGGCAGCAGGATGGTAAACAGATACACCATGATAAGAACTTGCAGTTTATATGCCCATGGGAAAATACTCATATAACTGAAAGTAAACAAGGCTATCAGTCCTACTATGGGGAGATAGAAAGGTGTGAAGAGCATGCTGATCACCCGCGCTATCAATATGATTTGTTGCCGCCGTCTCATTTTCTTAGTCTTGCGATAGGTATTCCTAACTGTTCGCGATATTTTGCCACCGTACGACGGGCAATGGGGTATCCTTTCTCTGCAAGGAGCTTGCCTAAAGCCTCATCGCTCAAAGGTTTTTGCTTGTCCTCCGCATCTACGAGGTCTCGCAAAGCTGCCTTAATCTCCCTGGTGGAGAGCTCGTCACCCTCTGCCGTCACGTAACTGTCACTGAAGAAATGACGCAAAGGGAAGGTGCCCCAGCGGGTCTGTGCGTATTTGGAGTTGCTGACACGAGAGATCGTACTCAGGTCGAGTCCTGTCTTCTCAGCGATATCTTTTAAGATCATCGGACGAAGCAGCGCCTCGTCACCCTCCTCGAAATAACGGTGTTGCCACTGGATAATGGCTCTCATCGTCGCTGTCAGTGTTTGACGACGTACTTTGATCGCCTCGATAAATCCTTGGGCAGCATCCACCTTCTTCTTGGTATAGAGTAACGCTTCCTTCATCTGACGGCTCATATGCTCTTTGTTGTCCTGGTATTCCTTCAAGGTTTCGGTGAAGGAAGGAGAGACATGCAGTTCTGGTATCTCTCCTGTGTTCAGTTGGAAGGTGACAGTACCGTCGTCTTGCGTATCAACGATGAAGTCCGGTGTGATCTGTTGCAGGGAATGTCCTACCGTCTCTCCTAAAGAAGCCCCCGGTTTGGGGTTGAGTTTCCTTAGTTCCTTCATCAGTGCGTCAGCCTGCAGGTCGGTGAGCCCGAGTGCTTGCTGGATTTTCTTCCAGTGTTTCTTGGTGAAAGCCTCGAAATAGTCGTTGACGACAAGCTCCATCAGATCACGCAACCTAGAAGGCTCTCGGCGTTGTATTTGTAGTAGCAGGCACTCTTGCAGGGAGCGTCCTCCAATACCCGCAGGGTCGAACTCCTGCAAATAATGCAGCACCTCCTCTATCTCTTGGGGTGTCGCGTCAATAGAATGGTAGATGGCAAGCTCGTCACTGATACTGTCAAGGGACTTACGAAGGAGACCGTCATCATCCAAGGAACCGATGAGGTATTCCATGATATCACGCTGTCGCTCGTCCAAGTCAATGACACCCATCTGTTCCTTGAGTTGATCATAGAACGACTGTGATGCTCCATACACCATCTCTTCCCTTTCCTCATGATAATCCTGTCCTCCTTGATAGACAGGCAGCTCCTCGTCGTCCCTGCCGATATTCTCCAAGGCAGCGTCCAGAGCCGACTGCCTTTCATCCTTTTCATAGTCATCGGAGAACTCGGAGTTCTCTGAGTTCTCAGAATACTCGGAGAACTCTGAATAATCAGAATCATCACCCGTTTTCAGTTCCAAGGCAGGATTGTCGTCCATCTCTGTATTGACACGCTCTATGAGTTGCGTGATGGGCAGCTCTATCAGCTGCGCCTGCAACAACTGCTGCTGCGTGATACTCTGCGTCTGTCTTAACGCTTGGGTCTGTTGCTGTTCCTGTATCTGCTCCTGCGCCATTTCGTCTGCAAAATTACGAAATAATTATCATTCAAAATAATTATTTAAAGTATTCTTTCAGTTGTCGCGCATAAGACGCCAGCTGTTCAGTGTCGCTATTGCCATAGCGTTGCCATATTTCCTGACAGGCAGGGAAGAGCGGACTGGTCACCGCATCTTTCCTCCTGAGATAAGGGTCGCAGTGCTGGAAAAGGACCATGATACCGACAATGTCTTTGGTAGAGATCTTCAACAGGCTCCCCATCTGCCGTATCTCTGGTGTCTCCGGAACCATTGTGACAGGAGTCAATCGGAAATACTGGTCGAGTATGATCACCAACATGACAGGAGTGATAGGACTGTCATCACTGACTGGACGGAAGTCACGCTCGAAGGTCTCTTGGACATCCACGCCTTCGTAGAAAAGAGAATTTCCGAATCCTCGCATCTGACGCCATAAGCGGACCGCCCGTTTCAGTCGATTGGGATTCTTGCCATATTCCTGCCAGATACGCTCGATACGGGGTGTCTCCAGGTTGGCAATCTCGCACATCTTCTTAAACAACACCTGTGGCGCGATATGCATTTCCACTGCAAGATCGACCATCGCCTTGCTATACATCGGTTTTACTCCCACAGGCTTTTTCAGATACAATTGCATCAGGAGCAGCCAGTCGTCATCTTGCCATTGCTGATTCTTTGCCATGTCTTCTGTCCATCTATTAATTATCGGCAAAGATAGCGATTAAATGATAAAAAACAAAGAAAATAGGATAATAATTACAACTTTTTGAACAAAAATGATTACCTTTGCAAACTCAAAATGAAGACAAAACTTTTGAAACAGCTGATATTAACGATCACTTTCTTAGGGGTTGTTGCAGAACTAAATGGTCAAACCTATCTTACTGCCGAGGAGGAAATAGAAAGAGACATCCATTGTTCTGCATCAAACCATTATGCCTATCCCGGACCGAGACAGATCCGGTTGACAGAGGCACCAGAAGGTATGAAACCATTCTATATCAGTCATTATGGTCGCCATGGGTCAAGGTTTTGCAGCACCCAAGAGCAATACCAGATTCCTTATGATGTCTTGGCAAAAGCCGACTCACTGGGAAAGCTCACAGACTTAGGAAAGGATGTGCTGCAACGAGTGACGATGCTGAAGAAGGAGGCTAACCTCCGCTGGGGAGAACTGACACCATTAGGTGCCTGGCAGCATCAGCAAATCGCCAAGAGGATGTTCGAGCGCTTCCCTGAGGTCTTCGAGGGCAAGGCTCATGTCGATGCCAAGAGTACCCTTGTGATACGTTGTATCCTTTCCATGGAAAATGCCTTGTCACAGCTGGTGACGATGAATCCTAAGCTCCGTATCCATCATGACGCCTCTGCTGCCGACATCTATTATATGAAATATAACGACAAGGCACTGAAAGCACAGAGGATGGACTCTGTCATCAAGGCGGCATATCAGGAGTATGCGCACAAGTATGACCATAGCCAGGAGCTGATGACAGAACTGTTTAATGACCAGCAATATGTTCGTGACAGCATAGATGTCAGCAATTTTAGCATCTTGCTCTTCAATCTTGCCTCAAACATCCAGAATACGGAATCACGCAAGAAAATCACACTCTACGACCTCTACTCCGATGAAGCCATCTATGAGACCTGGAAGGCGAATAATATACTGTGGTATATCAAGTATGGTGCCTATACTCCCAATGGTGGGAAACAACCTTATGGTCAGCGTTTCCTGTTGCGGAAAATCATTGAGGAAGCAGACAGTTGTATCTTGTTGGATAAACCTGGTGCATCGCTACGCTTTGGACATGATACGAATGTCCTGCCACTGGCATGTCTGATGGAACTGGATAACTATGGATTGGAGACTGACAACCTGGGAGCACTGGAGCGAAAGGAGTGGATTAACTTCAAGGTAATACCAATGGCGGCTAATATCCAGATCATCTTTTATAGAAAGGATGTCCAGGACAAGGATGTCCTCATAAAAGTATTGCTGAACGAGAACGAGGTGAGCCTTCCTGTCAAGAGTGATGAGAAACCCTATTACAAATGGAGTGATGTACGTGAATACTATCTCAAGAAACTCGATGCATACCAAGAATAAGACGACTCGTTGCCGCTTATGGTTGGTGGTCATCATGCTATGGGGCATGATGACAAGTGGCTATGCCCAGTCACAATCTGCTTTCGACATCATCAGTATGGACCGACGCCTCTCTGCCAGCAACTACTGTATCTATCCCGACAGCCCGTCATTAGGAAACACGCCGGCACCAGCAGGGAAACGTCCTTTCTATATCAGCCATTACGGTCGTCACGGTTCTCGCTATCTGAGTGATCGCAAGGGCTATGATATCCCCTATAAGATGATGGCAAAAGCCGACTCACTGGGAAAACTGACACCCACAGGAAAAGAAGTCCTGCGACAGTTGACAGATATCATCCATGACGCGGAGGGACATTGGGGCGACCTTACCGAGTTAGGCAGACAACAGCACCAGCATATCGCCCGTCGGATGATGAAACGCTTCCCTGAGGTCTTCGAGGGCAAGGCTCATGTCGATGCCAAGAGTACCACCGTCACCCGTTGTATCCTCTCCATGGGTTCCGCCATACAGGCTATGTTGGCACAGAATCCCAAGCTACAAGTGAGGATGGACGCGTCGCAACATGACATGAGCTATTTGAACCACCAGGACAAGCAGTTGCGTGACAGTATGATGACCTATGACACTAAAAAGGCTTTTGACGCCTATTGCAGTAGCCGTGAGCATAATCCCCGCCTGTTGTCTTTGTTGTTCAACGACTCTGTTTATGTGAGAGAGCACATCAGTGAGAAGTGGCTGAACTACTACCTGTTGAAGACGGCGCTGATCCAGCAGAACACACGGATGTCGAGCAAGACTAGTTTTCTGGACTTATTTACTTACGAGGATGTCCATCAGTTCTGGCAGAACGAGAATGCCTGGTGGTATTTTATGTATGGTCCCTCCTTGCTGAACGGTGGCAATCAACCCTATACCCAGCGTTATCTCCTCCGTAAGATCATCGAGGAGGCAGACAGTTGTATACAGCTGAGGAAACCCGGTGCACAACTGCGCTATGGTCATGAGACCATCATACTACCCCTGACATGCCTGTTGGAACTCAATCATTTCGGCTATCAGACGAACGACTTGGAAGAGCTGGAGTCCCATGGCTGGTGGGCTTGTATGGTATTCCCGATGGCATCCAACATCCAGTTTGTGTTCTATCGTCAGGATCCATTCGACAAGGATGTCATGGTGAAGGTACTGCTCAATGAGCAGGAGGCGACATTGCCCATCAAAAGTACGACAGCACCTTATTATCTTTGGAAGGATGTGCGGGCGTACTACCTGAGGAAAATCGACGCTTACGAGAACAAGGACTAAGCACCTTCCTTTGCCTTGAAGGCAAGGGCATACATCCGTATCTGTTTCACCATGGCAAGCAGACCGTTGCTGCGTGTGGGTGACAGGTGTTCCTTCAAACCGATCTGTTCAATGAAATAGAGGTCTGCGTCCAGGATCTCCTGAGGGGTATGTCCGCTGAGGACACGGATCAGCAGTGCTACGATACCCTTCACGATCAGTGCGTCACTCTCTGCCGAGAAGTCGATGACACCATCGTGATAGTCAGCCTGCAGCCATACCCTGCTCTGACACCCGTCTATCAGGTTGCTCTCGATCTTGTACTGCTCGTCCAGCGGCTCCTGCTCATTGCCTAAGTCGATGAGCAGCTGGTACTTGTCCATCCAGTCGTCAAAACCAGAGAACTCTTCTATAATCTCGTCTTGTATCTCGTTAATGGTTGCCATCTTTTTTATTCATTATTCCGGCATTCCGTTATACCGTTATTATTTTAAAAAGTTTATCACTCGGGCGTACCTTCTCCGGCACCTTGATGCTGACGCGGGTGCCTTTCTGTGCGGTCTGCACAGCGTGGGTGTCATCATGGATCTCCTCGACGGTGACGTACAGTGCACCGGTGGTAGGTCCTGTGATGAGCATCTTGTCACCCACAGAGAACTCACATGCCTCACAGGTGAACTCAGCGACACCCAGTTTGGAGAAATATTTCACCCCCTTCCCCACATACTGCTTGCGCTCTGTGGCACACGAGCCGTAGTGTTTGTTCCACTCACCCAGTTTCTGTCCTTGGTAGTAGCCGTCCCAGAACCCGCGGTTGAAGACGGTGGCAAGGCGCTCGTCCCATGCGTCCTTCTTCTCTTCCGTAAAGGTATCGTCGAGGACACTCTGTATCGCCTCCTTATAACACTGTACCACGGTCATCACATATTCCGGACCACGGGCTCGTCCCTCAATCTTGAAGACCCTCACGCCACTCCTCATCATACGGTCGATGAAACGGATGGTTTTCAGGTCCTTCGGACTCATGATGTATTTGTTGTCTATCTCTAGTTCTGTTCCTGTCTCACGATCCGTGACGACATAGGAGCGTCGACAGATCTGCATACACTCCCCACGGTTAGCGGAGCGTCCTGTGTTGTCAAGACTCATATAGCACTTGCCGCTGACAGCCATACACAAGGCGCCATGACAGAACATCTCAATGCGGATCTGCTCTCCTGACGGTCCGCAGATATGCTGCTCCTCTATCTGACGATAGATCTCTGCCACTTGGTCGAGGTTCAGCTCGCGGGCAAGGACGACGACATCAGCAAACTGTGCGTAGAATTTCAGTGCCTCGATATTCGAGATGTTCAACTGGGTGGAGAGGTGTACCTCCATGCCTTTCTGCCGGCAGTAGGTCATCACAGCGATGTCACAGGCGATGACAGCAGAGATCTTTGCCTCGACAGCCGCATCGATGATCTGGTGCATCAGTTCGATATCCTCGCCATAGATAATCGTGTTGACGGTGAGGTAGCTCTTCACCCCATACTCATTACAGGTGGCGGCAATTTCACGCAGGTCGTCAATGGTGAAATGGTTAGCGGAGTGAGAGCGCATGTTCAACTGCTCCACACCGAAATACACGCTTCCTGCCCCTGCCTTCAAGGCAGCGGCAAGGGAGTCGCGGCTACCCACGGGCGCCATGATCTCGAAGCTGTTGATATTTTCTTTCATCTCAGGGTATTAGTGGACGCGGGAGAACACCATGGTGTCTCCGTCGTCATCCAGCTCCAATGTGGTATTGGTCAGTTTCTTGATGGTCAGTTCTCCGTCGAAAGGCACCTCATCCTTGAACTGCTTCTTGATCTCCTTGTCCATCTCTTCCTGCATCATACTCTCCACAGCCTTTTTCGTCTCCGGGTTCTTCTCTATCGCTTGTGCGTACTCCCCGACAAGTCTCATCTTGTCCAGTCTGACAGTGGATTGATTGACTTGGTAGTTCAGTGTCACCTTATTACCTTTCTGCTGGTAGGTCCCAGGAAGAATCATGGTGCATGTAAAAGAGCCGACCTCAGGCTCGTTATGCTCCATCTGCATCTCCATCTGTGCCTTATTCCCCTGGTTGAATATGAGGACTAACTTAGAGGTGTCACCATCAGCGTCTTTCTCTACGTTTGCCGTCCATTTCCCTTGAAGGCTCTGTGCCTGCAGGCTCATGACCGCCATCAGCAGCAGAGCCGTCATCATTGAAATTCTTTTCATTGTATAGTCTGTATTAAATTTGTTTTAATGGGATACTCACGACAAACCGGCAGCCGTTGGTATATCCGGGGTCGAGCGTGAGGGTGCCGCCCATCAGCATGATGACACGACGGCAGAGGAACAGTCCGAGACCGAGTCCCTCGGTGAACATATCAATCTTGGTGAACTTCTCGAAGACGAAGTCAGCCTTGTCGGAAGGAATACCGGGTCCTGTGTCCTCTATGGTGAAGTTCACCATCGTGTCGGTGGCTTCGATACGCATGGTCATGACACCCTCGTTGGTGAAATGCAGGGCATTGACGAGCAGTTCCGTGAGGGCGATGAGCAGATGATGTCGGTTGGTCTGGACGGTCACCTCGTCACCCACATGGCTGTCGAGACGCATCTCTGCGGTATGAGTTGTCAGACTGCTGGCATTCTCGAAAGCCTCACGTGCCACGTCGTTGCAGCCCACGGTATCGTCTGTGCTGATGGTCTGCCGGCTCTCGATCAGTGAGACGGTCAGCAGCTTGCTCACCATATAGTCGAGGGCGTTAGTCTGCACGTACATCGTCTCTGCCACCTCCCGTTTCTCGTCGTCTCCCATCATCTCACCACCGTCCCGTAACACCTGTGAGAAGCCTTGGACGATGTTAAGAGGTGTACGTATCTGGTGCGACATGTCCTGCATGAACTGTGTCTTCTGCTCACTTGCCTGACGTGCCAGCTGTGTCGCCTGCTCCAGTTCTGAGGTGCGCTGTTCCGTCTCCTGCTTGGTATTCTCTGCGTCGTGGATATGCTGGCTGATGCTCCGTCGCATCTGACAGAAATTATTCTGCAACTGACCTATCAGGTCGGTACGCTGACTGGTCGGCAGGATTTTCTCATAGTCACCATGGGCGATCTGTCGCAACTCGGCGGCGAGCAGTCCCAGCGGCTGTATGAAGTGTTTCACGATACGGTGGCATCCCATTGCCAGTAACAGCAGACCGATGACGAGCAGGGGCAGCAGGATATAGTTCAGACTGTTGTAGCCGCGCAGCAGCTCGTTGGACGGGCAGACGAGGGCGACACTCCACTGGGTGCCTTCAAGGGGTCTGTAGAGCACGATATGCGACTTACCGTCGATGTTGACATCCATATGTCCTGTCCGTCCGTTGATCATCTCGTATCCCAGTGCCACGATATCGGTATGCTCCCTGGGGTCGGTATTGGTGAAGATGGTCTGTTTGAGGAGCTTCGTGGTGTCCGGGTGTACGAAGTAGTGTCCGTCGGCTCCCAGCATCATGAAATAGGAGTTCTCATAGGGATGCTCCGCCGTGATGGTCTCTGTGAGTCTCTTCAGCGACAGGTCGGTGGAGATGACACCAACGAATTTCTCATTGTCGTCATGGAGTGGGATACAATAGGACGCTATCATCTCCGGACTTGACAGTGTCCCGGCATTGTAGTCGTCAAAGGGATCCACCCAGCAGGCTACCCTTTTCTGTCGGGGTGTCTTATACCACACCTTGCTATAGTAGTCGTAGTCCTCTTCCCGGACGGTGACCACAGAGTCTTTCCCAGTAGCCGATTGTTCGTCAAGACGGACGGAATAGGCTGAAAAGCCGTAGCTGTCACCAGGGAAGAAGTCTGGCTCCATCGTGATGGAGCAGCCGTTCGTGTTAGGGTGGTTGGCGACGATTCGATGACTGTATTTCAGCAGGGAGTCCTTGTCATGCTGGTGAAGGTTGACGAGCCAGATGATGTTACGTGTGGCTGTCTCCACCTCCACCATGAATCCCTTGACACGCAGCGCCGTGTTGTCGAGCACGTGTGATGCCTCGTCTATCGCCTCTTCCCGGATGATGTTACGTGACTGCCAGTAGAGGAATCCTAGCGACAGCGAGAACACCAGTACCACGACGAACAGGATATAGAGGCTGAGCTTGATGGACAGCGACTGGCGGATATGTTTCCTCATCTCTATCATACGCTCTCCTCCTCTTTTTTGTCAGCGATGCTGAGCAGGTTACTCAACAACTCGGTGGTCGTATGGGTATGCTGCTGTATCTTGTCAGCCATGTGCTGGCATTCCTCAGCATCCATGTCGACGGCATGCTGGCGGAACTCAGCGACGGTGGCGTGGATAGCCTTCACCGACTGTTCCATGCGGTCACTCATATTCAGGATGACGGCGTCCTTCATGCGGTCACTCTCACGAGCCTGCTCGTAAGCCAGTTTCAGGTCCTCGTTACGCTGGCGGAGCACATCGGTCAGCTGCGTGATATGTGTGATATGCTGAGTGATGCTCTCCTGCATCTGCCGGAACGTGTTCTGCACATACCCCACCTCGTCGGTGCGGTGACTTACCTTCACGGGCTCGTCCATCTGTCCGGTAGCCATCTGGTGGGCAGCGTCTACCAGTTGCTGCAACGGCTTCAACTGGTGATGGCTGATGAAGAGACAGAACAGGGCGAGTAACAGCAGACCGCTGAGACTGATGATGATCGTATAGCGCAGGAGTGAGTTGTAGGAACTGAAGATGTCACTCTCCGGACATACGATGGCGACACTCCATCCCGCATTCTCAAAGGGATGATAGAAGATGAAGTTCTGTGTGCCGTCAATACGCATCTGGCTATGTCCGATATGTCCCGTTTTCATGGAGATGGCTGCAAGATGTCCGTCGCTGGTAGGATCATTGAAGGCATCTGCAAAGAACGCCTCATGCTCCTCGAGTGTACTGTCAGGGTGTATGATCAGGTGTCCGTCGGTACCCATCACCAAGGCGTGTGAGTTAGGGAATGGCTTCAGCGAGAGCACCAGGTCGGCAAACCACTTCATCGAGATATGCGCTGACAGCACACCCACCAGCTCCCCGTCTTTATCGTGCAACGGCATACCATAGGCTGTGACGATGGTTGTCTCTCCGCTCTCCGTGTTGACATAAGGGTCTATCCAGATGGGGTTCTCATGATGCAAGGGGACGAAATACCATTTCTCCCGGGTATATGGCTGCTTGCCGGCGTTCACCGTCACCTGTATCTGTGTCGAGTCAGTTTGGCTGCGGTAGCTGAACACCTCATAGTAAGTGCCGTATTTCGGATGGACACCCGGCTCGAAGGCGATGGCACACCCCTGGATGTGGGGATTCTCTCTCAACAGCTGCCGACAGAGACTGTCCATGATCTCCGGTCTGTTCAGACGCTTCTCTATCGTCCAGTGCAGACTGCGTGTCGCCGTCTCCACCTCTTTCAGCGTATTGTCGATGCGCAACTCTGTGGTGCGCAGCGTCTGACGTGCCTTCTCCATCGCCTCCTGATAGATCGACTTACGGGCATGATGGAACATGATAAAGAGGGCGGTGACGAAGAGCACAGACACGAAGCCGACCACCCACAAAACAATTTGTGTGGTCAGCGAATGACGCGACTGGTTTTCTGTTATTCTCTTCATCTGCTGCAAAATTAAATAAAAATTTCGATATCAGACACTTCTTGTGGAAAAAAATGTTGCAGATACCCTCAAAACGTTGTGAGCCTACGCCTAAGCCCTTCTACATGTTTTTGTTTTCCACCAGGGGTGAACGATTTGTTCATCCCTTAGCTCACAAGGGGACTGATGAGGTCGGATCATCCCAACTCGTCGTCGAATTCTTTCACACCATCTGGCTTACTTTCCTGAAGCAGACAAGCATGGTGTTGCAGCCTCACCACCTCCATTGATGGACAGAAGGGCCGCACGAGCCATTGTCATCCGCCCACGCTCCCGTCACTGCCGTCAGCAGGAGGGCAAAAGTTAAGAGTAGTTTTTTCGTCATATTTTATAAAATTCAATTTTTTAATAGTTTCCGTTTACTGGGTGCAAAGGTACGATTTAGCGAGCAAAGAATGGTAAGGGCAGGGCTGATGTCTTTGCCAATGCTATCAGGCACGATCACAAGAGCAAGAATCCGACGACTCGCTGGAGTGATATTATCAAGTTGAAGTGAAAATATCCGTCGGAAGTCTACCTTCTTAGGGAAAGAGTCAACCTACTCAGTGAAGGTCGTCAAACTTTTCAAGGTGAGCAAGTCAACCTTTTCAGTATGAAAAGACAAGTAGAAGTGCGTTCAGAGTGTGATAACAGATAACAGATAACAGATAGCAGAATTTTGAAAATGATGATAGACTAAATTTTTATTATATATATAATATATATATTATATATATAATAATATATAAATGCATATAGTAAACTGTCAATTTTGACGTCTTTTACATGAAGTGGGAAAATGATACCTTTGGTCTCGTTTTAAGAATGAGACAAATGGTATACA
>JBGUNO010000041.1:0-2615 GCA_045117415.1 Prevotella sp.
ATAGGCAAGTATCTGACTGGATTTGAAGTGTTAAATCCCGATTTGGTGATTTGTCATTTAGATTCCAAAGCTTCGATGCAGATTGATATTACCATTAACAAAGGTCGTGGCTACGTTCCCGCTGACGAGAATCGTGAGTTCTGCACCGATGTCAATGTAATAGCTATCGATTCAATTTACACCCCGATTCGTAATGTGAAATACGCCGTTGAACCGTATCGTGTTGAGCAGAAGACCGACTACGACAAATTGGTGATGGAAATTACGACGGATGGTTCCATACACCCGAAAGACGCGCTGAAGGAAGCTGCCAAGATCCTTATCTATCACTTCATGCTCTTCTCTGATGAGAAAATCACTCTTGAAAACACTGAGAGTGAGGGCAACCAGGAGTTCGATGAGGAGGTACTGCACATGCGTCAATTGCTTAAGACTAAGTTGGTAGACATGAACCTCTCCGTTCGTGCCCTCAACTGTCTGAAGGCTGCCGATGTAGAGACCCTTGGTGATCTCGTACAGTACAACAAGACGGATCTCCTGAAGTTCCGCAATTTCGGTAAGAAATCGCTCACTGAGCTTGATGATTTGCTCGAGAGTCTGAATCTGTCGTTTGGAACCGATATTACAAAGTATAAATTAGACAAGGAGTAAAGAGTAGACTCCTTCAAAGAAAAACGAAAAAAATGAGACACGGAAAGAAATTTAACCATCTGGGCCGTACTGCTGACCACCGCCGTGCCATGCTTGCCAACATGGCTATCTCGCTGATCATGCACAAAAGAATCACTACGACCCTCGCCAAGGCAAAGGCACTCAAGAAGTATGTTGAGCCCCTGATCACACGCTCAAAAGATGATAGCACAAACTCACGTCGTGTAGTATTCAGCTACCTGCAGAACAAAGAAGCCCTGAAAGAGCTCTTTGGTGTTATCTCACAGAAGGTAGGTGACCGTCCCGGTGGCTACACCCGCGTGATCAAGCTGGGTGCTCGTCAGGGTGATGGTGCGGATATCGCATTCATCGAGCTCGTAGACTTCGATGAGAACATGGCTAAGACTCCAAAGGCAGAGAAGAAGACTCGTCGTTCACGTAAGTCTGCTGCTGCCAAGGCTGAGGCTCCTGCAGAGGAGGCACCCAAGGCTGCTGAAGCTCCCGCAGAGGAGGCTCCAAAGGCTGAGGAAGCACCTGCTGCTGAGGCACCTGTTGAGGAGGCTAAGGCTGAGTAAGATTTCGATTGAACTCACCATAGAGTGGGGCATTGCGATGGCAGTGCCCCACTTTTATTGTTTCTGTATAATTACTTCTTATACTTTTTATAGTTTCGGTAGAAGGAGCTGAGAGAAGCAAATCCCGATAGTATAGCGATATCATTCACCGAGAGGTTGGGATTTTTCGCTATCAGTTGTTCGGCATGTGCGATCCGCTGTCTGTTGATGAACTCATTGAAAGTGATACCCATCTGTTGGTTGATAGCCTGATAGATATAGGTACGGTTAGTGCTCATCATCCTTGCGAGGTCTTCCAGTTTCAAATCAGGCTGCAAGAATATCTTGTCCTTCTCAACGAGTTCCACGATACGCTCCGTCAGTGTCCTGTCAAGGGCGGTATTCTCATTCTCCTCCTTACTGATGATGGCTTTGTCACGATCCATGTCGATGATGGAGAACTCCCGATGTAGGCCCAGGTAGCCGATGGTAAATAGTAAGATGGTGAAGGCAATGGAAGGGAACGCAAGTAGGTATGTGGTATCTGTAAAGCGGTAACGCCCGATGACATTCGCCACAAAGGACATCACGGAGGCAATGACTATCAGGTAGAGTATCGACTTGATATTACGCATCGACTTGTTGTCAGTATCCGCATAAAACTGGTTGACGGCATTGTCAAACCTGCGAATCAGCTGTACTCCCACCACAATCGTTATAATTACCTCGATGGCGAACACGATTTTACAGACAATATGTATCCATGCCTGTAGCAAGACTATGCCAGTCAGTTCTTCCGTCAGGTTATGATAGAGATACTGCTCCGTGAAAAGGCTGCTCTCCTCATCGGACATCATGAAAAGGGTGATACCGCAAACGAGGGCGGCAAGGAGGGCAGGCAGGAATTCCCAGTAGTACCATGATTTCCATCGGGTAGTCAGTCTTATAATATAAATAAGGTATAGGGGATAGACAGCCAGGTTTGCTGTCACATACACCACGTCCATGAACGGGACGACGTGGACGACATGGTTGAAGAACACATAGTGTCCAGCGTATAACACTGTTGTCGTGAGCATAAACACAAAGAGTGTCCGTTGCTCACGCAATCGGCTGTTGTTCCACTCCAAAGCAATGAGCACTGTGAACAGTGCGCACGTGATCATGGGTAGTGATGTGATAAGGTGGTAAATCATAGTACGGACAAATTTATGCCATTCTCCTGAAATATGCAAGTTTTATGTGGAAAACTTTCTTTTTATTCCGCAAAAATCATAACAATTGTGATTATGGGAGTAAGTTTTGTGAATGTGGAAATACGACAACAAGTAAAATCGCTAAATTTGCGAATACTAATCATTAATTTCATTAAAAATCAAAAACTATGAAGAAATTTTTCTTAACTATTAT
>JBGUNO010000042.1:0-98317 GCA_045117415.1 Prevotella sp.
GATTCTGAATTAAACCACGCCCAACACCTGTCAACCTTTCTAATTGACGAACAGATGCTCCTTGTCTCCTCAATTCTATCAGTGCCATATCCCTTTGGGGTTTCCCTAGTCTTTGGAAATCTCCCATATTGGAGACTCCAGTTATAGTCACGTATATACATAAAAGTCCTCCAAACTATTTTGAGCCTACTATTTCATGACAGTACCTGTCCCTCCGTCATCCGTGAGAATCATGGGGTCGGTTCTAGTGATCATTCGTCATCTTCAGATTTTATATCCCTTAATCTTCATTTGGGAAAACGATAACCGCACTCATCATCATATAATAATTTCCCGAGACATTTGAGGCGGCAAAACGGTATGAAGATACGATTGAAATTAATTGTTTGATGGTATCTGCTGATACATAATCCAGAAGATTTTCTGCGCACAAAATCTCTTTAAGTAATGTAGTGCCATCGGGCTTGACACAGATAGAAATACGTATTCTTTTACCTGCAAGTTGCTTTTTTATATTATAACCACTGCAGAATGAATTGTAAACATAGTTCCTAAATGCTATTAGTTTCTTAGTCGGTCCCAGATGCTCTGTGCCTTCAGGAAACAACTTCTCGTAAGGAACATGTTGCGATGTGTTCTTCAGATTTTGATAGTGTGTTATGGCGTCTGGTGTTGTAAATTCAAAATAACTGCCATTATTTGGCAAATCAACACGACTCTTTAGCACACCATCGATTAAAACGGTATCTTTTGCCATACTGCATGTAGTTCCACAAACAGAAATAACGAGCATCACTACTGTTTTGACAATATAAATATTTAACTTTGAGTTCATTTTTGTATGTATTAATAATTAAATTTTTTCATATTATTCTCCCAATCGTAGTTGTAAGTCGGGTTAAAAGAGTTAGTATATGATCCCCTACCAGAATCTTTGTGTTGATCACTGAAATATTGCTCGTGCCCTTTAGTATACTGTTCAATTGTATCAAAAAATTTGGGGACGGTTCTTGCTCTGGCAAGCGACTTCGTCGATGACTGAATGATCCAAAATAAGATACTCAGTTTTGTTCTCATTGTCGTAAGTTATTAATTATGTTGCAAAGGTAGTATTATGATCTCTTTCTACAAAATGTTTAGACAGAAAAAGTGGATCATTTAGAACCGTTTTCCTCCAAACCCCTAACCTCCAACTGATTTCTTCTGAAACGCCGATGTACAGGTCGTTTGCGGGCAGTTGGAGGTTGCTCTAACCTCCAACTAAGCTCTCACTAACCTCTAACATAGTGGGAGGTGGGTTGGACGTTAGTGGGAGGTTGTCAGAACCTCCAACTGGTCTTGCGCCCTTTATTTATCGAGGTTTGCGGCATTTTTAGTTGGAGGTTAGGGGTATTTTAATAAGGGAGTTTTACGAAGGCGGCACCTCCAGCCTGTGAAGGTGCCGCTTCCTTGGGTCGAATGTGCCGCTTCCTCGGGTCGAAGATGCCGCCTTCATAAGGGCATGGCAGTATCTCCCAAGGGGCATGGCAGTATCTGTTATACCACCATAACAATATCTAGTGTCACACATAGCAATGTCTGGTATCACTCATAGGAGATATTGGAAGGGGTCAGGGTTCATGGTTAAGGGTTCATGGTTAAGGGGTAGGGTGATTAGCAAATGAAGGCTTTAATCGGGTCGAATAAAGCCCTTAATCGGTATGAAAGTGCCCTTTAGTCGGTAACAAAACAACAGTTAGTCGGTAACAAAGTGGGCTTCAGTCGGTAACTGATTTCATAGAAGTTTTAAGAATTTCGCAAAAACTACTCCCCTTCTCCCATTTTCTTCTGAAACACCGATATACAGGGCGTTTCAAGAAGGGAGTAGTTGCTCCAACTACTCCCGTACTAGTCCCTTTTCGCTTGGACTACCCCTTGCTTTTTTGAAGTAAACGCAGAGACGAGGGAGGAGCAGATGATGAGAGACGGGAGTAGTATGGGAGATGTTCAGCCAACTACTCCCGTGCCTTGCGCCCTTTATTTATCGGGCTTTGAGCCACATGACGGGAGAAGGGGAGTAGTTTTTTCGAACTGTCCTTATATGGAAGTATCTCCTATGAAAGTAAATTCAGTGAGTTTACTCAGTAAATTCAGTGTGTTTACTCAGTAAATTCAGTGAGTTTACTCACCACCTTCCCGTTGACAACCTCGAAACGACGGTCGAACTCCTCACGGGTGCGGCTCCATCGGTCGTGGCTCCACAACCAGTAGGCAGGTGTCCTTCGGATACTCTCTTCTAACAACTGATAGTAGATATCCGTCAACTGAAACTCCTCTAATTGCTGAGGCTCTTGGGAAATCAGTTTGAACGTAGCCTCATAATAGCCCCGGCGGACACGTTGTACGTCGAGATAGAACACGACATGGTTGAATTTCCGCAGGATACGCTCGGCACCCGTCAATACGGGAGTGTCGTGGTTCAGGAAGTCTACCCAGTGGTGAATATTAAACCAATTAGGCTTCTGGTCGGAGATATAGCCGATGATGGATGTTTGTCCTGTCTGCTTGAGCTCCAGGATCTTACGGAGGGTGTCAGCCATAGGGATACATTCAGCGCCCAGTCGCTGGCGTAGGCGCAGGAAGAGCTGGTCCACCCCTTTGTTCTCGATGGGATGATAGATCTGTGCGCATTGAACTTTGGGAGATACCCATAATGACAGGGAGGTGACCCATTCCCAGTTGCAGTAATGACCTAGGTATACGCCTATGGATTGTCCGTTGTTATAGAACGGATCCAATAGCTCCGTACCTTTGAACACCATCCGCTGTTTGATATTCTTCTTACTGATGGTCAGCAGTTTCATGCTCTCTGCGATATAGTCGCAGAACCACTGGTAGAAGTCTCGCTCAATTGTCTTTAACTCAGTCTCAGATTTCTCAGGGAAGGCACTTGCCAGGTTCTTCCTCACTACCTTCACACGATATCTTCCCACATAGTATATCAGGTAATAGAGTATGTCAGAGAAGAGATAATGTATCCAAAACGGCAGTAGTGAGATAGGGTAGCACACAGCCATCAGGAGATAGTATGAGAATTTCATCAGCAAATGGTTTTATGTGCCACAAAGGTAGTTAATTCAAAGTGAATGAGCAAATAATTAAGTCAATTTTTGTCAAATTGGCAAAAAAACACTATTTTTGCATCCATAAGTTCATAGGCATGTCGAAGAAGCGCAAGATATATTATTTGCTCCATAGTGGAAAGAACAGCAAGGTTAAGTTCTTTATGAAGGCATATATACGACAATGTGTTCCTGGATGGGTTACTCGTCGCTTGCTGGGAAGTAAACTGAAGCAGTTACAGTCGCGTGATGACAAGGAGGATATCCTGCGGAGAGTTGACTATTATTGTAAGCTGACTCCTGAGACATCTTATGATCGTGAGGGATTCGACAAGATGGCTGTCAGCCTCAAGGACCAGCCTGTCATCCAACCGAAGGTCTACTATTTTGACGCGATGGATACGGCACGCTTTTTCGACCAGCGTCTTCGCTGGATTCTGAGACCAGGTGATGTCGCAGACTTACAAGCGTTACCCACCATCCTGAAGAGTCGTCCCATAGGGGATCACAACCAATGCTCTGTGGTGCTGAATCTTAACAAGGTGCGCCATTTCCTGTTCGTCAACGATCCTAAACCCTGGCGTGAGAAACGTGATGTGGCGATATTCCGTGGGGATGTGGGTAACCCCAAGGATGGGAATGTCAAGCCCAACAGGGTTATCTTTATGAACCGCTGGTATGGGCACCCCCTTGTTGACGCGGCTTCCATTGACCATATTGAGGGTCATCCGGAATGGCAGCGTGAGAAGATGACGATAGGGGAGCATCTGGACTATAAGTTCGTGATGTCCCTGGAGGGCAATGATGTCGCCTCTAACCTCAAATGGGTGATGTCGTCCAACAGTATAGCCGTTACCCCTCGTCTGACTTGTGAGACCTGGTTTATGGAGGGGACACTGATTCCCAACTACCATTATGTGGAGGTAAAACCAGATTTCTCCGACTTGGAGGAACGCTTGACCTACTATATCCAACACCCAGAGGAGGCAGAGGCGATCATCCAGCATGCCCATGAGTTCGTGGCTCAGTTTATGGACTCCAAGCGTGAGGAACTCATCTCCCTCTTGGTCATGAGGAAGTATTTCGATATAACAAACGCCGCCCTATGATATTCGCAAGAGACAAGTCCCAGATGTGCAACAACCTGTTGCAGTATGCCCATGTCTATGCGTGGGGCAGGGAGCATGGTCGTAAGGTCATCTCTATGCGTTTCAGTTACAAGTATCAATATTTCAAGATCTGTCATACGGATCTGACGGGCTTTGGTTGGTATCTGCTGGCGAAATATCTTGCCGCCCTCAGGCTTCTGCCTACTGCCAGTTTCAAACACAGAGATTGTGACCGTGAGGCGTTGGAGCGTAAGATGCTCAAGCACAGGAATATCGTCGTCAGTGGCTGGTTCGTACGCTATTACGACCTCTTCCTGAAATATCGCAGCGAGATTGTTGACCTTTTCACCTTGGATGAGCAATACACTGCTCCTGTCAAAGCAAAGATGCTAGAGGCAGAAGACATCCTACATCAGACATCAGACATCTCACATCTTCGTCTGGGTGTCCATATCCGTCGGGGTGACTATGCAGAATGGCGTGACGGACAATTCTATTTCGATGATACGGTCTATGCGGCACATATCAACCGTTTTGCGGAGATGCATCCTAACGAAGAGACTCATGTCTATCTCTCCACCAACGATGGTGAAGTGACAGAAGAGCGTTATCAGGAGTTATGTCCTCATGTGCATATTCATCATCTGCATGGCAGTGCGCCAGAGGATCTCTTCATGCTCTCCGAATGTGATTTTGTGATAGGTCCTCCCAGCACCTTCTCCCTGGTAGCTGCCATGTATCGGGATATCCCACTTTATCGTATGGACACGGCGGATGCCTCCCTGATGACGGAAGACAGCTTCAAACTGTTTGCCTATTGGTTTCAGAACATGGTTTAGATATGTCACAACTTCGTAAGATAAGATATCGCTTGTTCTCATGGCGGAAGTTCCCTGGTCTGGAACCTTCCAAGGAACCTATTGACGTGGTGATACCCATCATTGCCAAAGACCTTCATATCCTGCCCCTTTGTCTAGAGGGAGTCAAAAAATGTGTGGCTCACCCTGTTCAACAGATCTATATCGTAGCACCTGTTCAGCAGGAGATCCTTGACTTCTGTAGGGAGCATCGTCTGCAGTTTGTCGATGAGACCAGCATCTTCGGTTTCAGTCCTAAGGCGTTGAATATCCAGTATAGTAATGAGAAAGGCGAGGTGAGAGACCGCAGCGGGTGGCTGTTTCAGCAACTGGTAAAACTAAGTGGTAAGGTAGGTACTTGTCAGTACTATCTTTGTATTGATGCCGACCATGTGTTGATACATCCCCATGTGTTCTTGACGAGAGAGTATAAGACGGTCTTCTATATGAGTTATGAGGAGCACCAGCCTTACTATGATAATATCCATCGTTTGATACCTGGTCTGCCTCTCGATACCCTGTCGTATGTCGACCATAAGATGTTGTTTGACAAGGAACAGCTGGAAGTGTTACATCAGGCGTTAGGGGGTGACCAGTGGGTGAAGACGATCTGTGACAACTATGACCGTCATAGTCATGCGGGTTTCTCGGAGTTTGAGTTATATGGTAACTTCGTCAAAGAGAAGATTCGTCGTCCGTGGTTACAGAAGACGCTGCGTTATAAGAAACTTGCTGACTATGAGACCCTTTGTCGTCAGTGGAAGGGGTCGCGCTGGTCGTTGACTTTCCCCGATTACATGAATAAATAGAAATATTTCACCTCACCTCCATCGCTAATCTGAATCCTACTTCCATACGACGACGTCGCTGGTCGTACATGAAACGGTTGGTCACTCTGCTGTAGCGTGCGTCACAGTCGTAGGAGCCTCCACGCATCACATGGAAATTACTGGATGGCTTGCTCGTTGGTGTCTTACGATACCAGTCCTCACAGAACTCCCACACATTACCTGACATATCATAGAGCCCCAGTTCGTTGGGCTTAAGCTGTGCCACTCGTTTATGGTGGTCGTCAAAGTCGTTGGTCAGCGTATAGGCGACCTCATCGGGATTGTTGCTGCCTGCATAGAGATAGCCTTTCGACTTCCTGCCTCCTCGTGCGGCATATTCCCATTCTGCCTCTGTCGGCAGACGGAAATGCTTGCCCGTCAGTTGGTTCAGTCGTGCGATGAATGCTTGGATCTGCTCGTAGGTCACATACTCCACGGGCATATCGGCTCCTTTCTGTTTGGAGCGGTTCTTGTGCATCACCACTTCCCATAAGGCTTGTGTTACCTCTGTCTCCCCGATATAGAAACCATGTACCTTCACAGGATGCCTCACTTCGTCGGCATCGGCAAGGGTGTCCTGTGGCAAGGCTCCCATCATGAAGGTACCCCCTTGTACGAACTTCATTTTAAAACGTACCCCGTTGATGGTGAAGGTATGCGAGGCAGGTACTTTCTGTGCCTGTGCGCCAAACGGTAGTAACAGCATCAGCAAAGGCAACAGGACTTTCAACGCTACCTTCTCACATCTGACATCAGCCATCAGCCATCTATCAGGTCCCACTGCCCACCAGATCATTCTGAGCCAGCAGAAGAAATAGGTATAGACATCCAGCCAGAAGGTGCGATGGATGAAGTTATGCAGCCATGCGGGACATAGCACGTCCGTTGGAAGAATCATGAAATTGACTACCAGCGACCAGAACAGGGTCCAGTCAATCCAGTTGCGCTTGGGCTGCAACCAGAATGCCATCGCATAGAAAGGCAGACAAATGATATAGGTGTGGGTCTCTGGGCAGTCGCTGAAAAGTATCATAAAACCATTCAATACGCCTAAAGCCTGTACACGGAAGCGGAAATCACTCCATCTGTTATGTCTCCAGAAGAAAAGGATGGCTAAGACTCCCATTACCACGACCTGCACCAAACGGTAGTTGGGTAGCAGGAAGGGCTTGAGTCCTACGGCAAAGAGAATGCCTATATAGTCGGTGTCGCTATGGTGCGAGGCTATCATGTCGAACATCTGCTGATAGAGCACGAAGACATTGTCGAAGTTAGTATTGATAGCAGGCAACAGCAGGAAGAAGGCGCCACAGAGGATGGCATAGCCAAAGTTACGAAGGGTTTTCGGATAGCAGAACAGGATACCCAGCTCGGCAGCCCCGTAGATCTTCGTCGTGGCAGACAGCATGATGAGGAATACCGCCCAGAAGCCCTTGCCCCGCTCCAGCAGGATAAAAGCGAAGAGGTAGATATAGGCGACGATGATATTATGCTGATAGCAAAAGACGGTCTGCAGGATTACCGACAACAGGAACACGAAGATATACAGTTTATATTTGTCGAGTTGTTGTGGTAACCATTTGATGGCAAGGGAGAACAAGGTATAGTTGCCGATATTCCACACATAGGGACCCAGCCACCACGGCAGGTAGAAGATAGGGGCGAAGAGGACGCTGAACACAGGGGTGTAGAGGAAGTATATCTGATGTGCCTGTGCATATTCGAGGTTATAAGGCGAGAGTCCTTCCCAGAACATACGGGTGGAGTCTTGGTAGTCGAAGTAGTTAGTATTACGGCCACGGAACACCTCCACGGATGTGGCAATGAGGACGATGAGCAGTCCCAACCCCCACCAGAAATACTTATTGGAGAAGATTTTCTTACTCATCGAAATTCAGTTTCTCGTCAATGATGTAAGAAGGACGACGTTTCACCTCGTCGAAGATATTGCCCACATAGACGGCTACCACCCCGATGACTGTTACCAGGATACCGGCAATAAACCACATGGAGACGAATAGGGTAGCCCAGCCGCTGACGTGCTCGTCCATGATGAGCGTCTTGACGACAAGGGCGATGGCTCCGATGATGGCGGCAAGGGTTACGAGGGTTCCGAAATAGACAATCAGTCGTAATGACTTGGTGCTGAAGGATACTGCTGTTGATACGGCCAGCTCGATGCGCTTACGCATAGAGTATGACGACTCCTTACCGTCTGTGCGCTCGTCATGGTTCACAAGTACTTTTGCCGTCTTGAAACCCACCCACTGGTTCATCAACGGGTAGTAGCGACGATAGTCGCCCATCTGTGCCATCGCGTCGATCACCTTACGACGATAGATGGCGAACTCAGCAAGCGACTCGTCCTGCTTGGTGTCTGTCAGGAAGCCCATCAGTTTATTGAAGAGGTGCGACCCTTGTGTCATGAAGAAGTTATCAGGGCGGTTCTGTCTGCTGGCATATACGATGTCGTAGCCCTCCTGTATCTTCTCATAGAGGTCTTTGATCTGTGCAGGCGGGTTCTGTAAGTCACAATCGAGGGTTACCACATAGTCACCTGTCGACAGGTCGAAGCCTGCGTTCAGCGCATACTGCTGTCCGAAGTTACGACTCAGGAAGGCACCCTTCACCCTTTTGTTTTTCTGACAGATCTCTGTGATAATCTCCCGACTGTTATCGGGGCTATGGTCTTCGACCAGGATAATCTCATAGTCGGGAGTCAACTTACTCACCGTTTCCTCTATCTGCCTCACCAACTCATGCAACAGGGTTGGGGCTCCATAACATGGACTGATAACTGATATTTCCATTATTATATTCTTTGTGTGTGCAAAAATACAAAAAATAATTAGTATCTTTGCACCGAGTATGAATAAAATTCGTGAATTCTTTTCAAAACCGTTCTTCAGCGACTATCGAACGCTGTTCGGATTATGGATGATACTGCCCATTGCCATGTGGCTGGCGAAGATGACGCGTGCCAATAACTACGACATCTACCGGGGCTCGTTCTGGAATGCGGTGAGAGGGTGGAACCTCTATATGCTAAATCCTGCCGATTATGCCGACAGCCATCATTACGGTCCGCTGTTCTCCCTGTTGTTCGCCCCCTTCGCCATCGGTCCTAAATGGCTGGGACTGTTGCTATGGGGTATCGCTCTGACTCTCTTTCTCTACTGGGCTATCCGTAAGTCGCAGTTCACGAAATACCAGCAGGTGTTCATCCTTTGGTTCTGTGCCCATGAGATGCTGACGGCACTCTTCATGCAGCAGTTTAACATCGCCATAGCCGCCACTATCCTCCTTGCCTACTATCTCATTGAGAAGGAGAAAGACTTCTGGGCAGCCTTCTTTATCATGCTGGGTACCTTTGTGAAGGCATATAGTATTGTGGGACTCGCCTTCTTCTTCTTCTCCAAGCACAAAGGCAAGCTCATCGGCTCACTGCTGTTCTGGGCTGTCGTGATGTTTGTAGCTCCCATGCCCTTCTTCCATGGTTGGGACTATATCGTCAGCCAGTACCATGAGTGGTACCTCTCCTTGGTAGAGAAGAACTCGCTGAACGCAGGGTCTATCATGCAGAATATCTCCTTGTTGGGGATGGCACATCGTGTGACAGGCTTGCAGTTCAGTGACCTATGGCTGATCCTGCCTGGTATGGTGCTTTTCGCCTTGCCTTACCTGCGTATTGGACAATACAAGCACGTGGCGTTCCGTCAGACCCTGCTTGCCTCAGTGATGATGTTCATCATCCTGTTCTCGACAGGCAGTGAGTCGAGTGGTTATATCACCCCTTTCATCGGTATCGTCATCTGGTATACGGCAGCCCCTTGGCAACGTAACGGATGGGACATCTTCCTATTGGTGTTTGCCTTCATCCTGTCGAGTCTGTCGCCCAGCGACCTCTTCCCTGCCTATCTGCGTAAAGAGTTCGTACAGCCTTACGCCCTGAAGGCATTACCTGTCACCATCATCTGGCTGAAACTATGCTATGAGATGCTGACGAAAGACTATAGCAGTGTAGATTGAGCGTTACTCCCCCTTCTTAAGATGCTTAAAGACAAACCTGACGAAGAGGAAGTTGGTAGGCACGGCGATGGCATAGACTCCCAGAGGGGCTATCTCCTTACTTAAACCGACCCATAGCCAGAAGTTGAGGAGGGCAATCTGAAGAAAGTAATTGAACAGGTGGGCTCCTCCGAAACCGACACCGTTGCGCTTGGTCGTTTTCTCATGGAAAGTGAAATGTGCTGTCAGGTAGTAGTTGACCAGGAAACTCAGTCCGTAACCGATCGTATAGGCGATATTCACATTCATCCAGTGCTGTAGCACCCAGTAGATGCCATAGTGCAATGCTGTGGAGATGACCCCCACGATACCGAAACGCAAAACCTCGCCTAAAGTGTCTTTTTTCATATTCTGTTTGCAAAAGTACGAAATATTTCGTAACTTTGCAAAAATAAATATATTTAAGACGATGATACCATTTAATAAACCCTATTGTTCTGGTCGTGAACTGGACTATATCAAAGAGGTGTGTGGCTCCATGACGATGTCTGGAAATGGTGATTTCACCAAACGCTGTCATGCGTTCTTCGAGAAGCGTTACGGCTTCAGGAAATGCCTGTTGTGTACCTCTGGTACCGATGCCTTGGAGATGTGTGCCATGCTCTGTGACCTGAAGCCTGGCGACGAGGTGATCGTGCCTTCCTATACCTTTGTGTCGTCTGCCATCGCCTTCCTTCGTGAGGGTGCCAAGGTGGTGTTTGCCGACAGTGGTGCCTCCAATCCCAACATCACCGTCGAGACCATCCGTCCACTGATCAACGAGCGTACGAGGGTCATCGTCGTCGTACATTATGCCGGTGTGGCATGCGACATGGATGCCATTATGGCACTGGCAGAGGAGCATCATCTCCTTGTCGTCGAGGATGCCGCCCATAGCATCGACTCGTTCTATAAGGGTCGTCCCCTTGGGGGCATCGGTCATCTGGGGGCTTTCTCCTTCCACGAGACGAAGAATATCAACTGTGGTGAGGGTGGTATGCTTGTCGTCAACGACGAGCGTTTCATCCGTCGCTCTGAGATTATCTGGGAGAAGGGTACCAACCGTGCCGAGTTCTATCGGGGGATGGTCAACAAGTACGGCTGGTGCGACATCGGCTCGTCGTTCCTGCCTTCTGAGTTCAATGCCGCCTTCCTGTGGGCACAACTCGAACAGTTGGAGGATATCCAGGGCAGGCGTCTCCGCATCTGGCATATCTACGACAGCATCCTACGTGGAAAGGTTGAGCAGTATGGCATCCGGTTGCCAGATATCCCCGCCTATGCCACCAACAACGGACACATGTACTACCTCGTGTGCCCCACGTTGGAGTTCCGCACGAAACTGATGGCGTTCCTCAAGGAGCATGACATACAAACCACCTTCCACTACCTGCCGCTCCATTCCAGTGCCTACTACAAGGACCAGTTCACAGGTGAGCCCCTCGTCCATTGCGACCATTATGGCGACTGCCTCGTGCGTCTGCCTCTCTTCTATGAACTCACCGATGAGCAGGCTACCCGTGTGGCGCAGCAGGTGTTGGAAGGGGTAATGGTTAAGGGTTAAGGGTTCATAGAGATGATTATCGGTTTCGACGCAAAGCGCATCGTGCGCAACGGCACAGGCTTAGGCAGCTATGGGCGTACCCTTGTCAACGACCTGCTGCGTCGTCACGACCCCGATATGCAGTACCTCCTCTATGCCCCCGATAAAGGACGTGACGACCTGCGCAACCAGATCATCGACGGTGCCACTTTCCGCTACCCCCACTCCCGTCTCCTGTCTCCTGACTCCTTTAAAGGCCTCTGGCGCATCCATGGCATTTTCAAAGACCTCCAGCGCGACGGTGTGCGGATATATCACGGACTCTCTGGCGAGTTACCCATCGGACTCCGTAAGGCAGGTATCAAGGGTGTTGTCACCATCCACGACCTCATCTTCCTGCGCCATCCCGAATACTACCACTGGATAGACACGAGGATCTACGAGTGGAAGTTCCGTCAGACCCTCAAAGAAGCCGATAGTATCATCGCCATCTCTGAGCGCACCAAACAAGACATCATGGAACTAGGTGGCGTCAGCAACGACCGCATCCGTGTCATCTATCAGAGTTATGCCCCCCGTTTCTCCGAGGCTGTTGACCCTCAACGCATAGCAGACGTCCGTCAGCACTACCACCTGCCCGACCGCTTCATCCTCAATGTAGGCACCATCGAGCAGCGTAAGAACCTACGCCTTGCTGTCGACGCCCTGCCCCTGCTGCCCTCCGATATCCATCTGGTGGCGGTGGGACGACAGACGGGCTATGCGAAGTCGCTGCCTCAGAGCAACCGCCTCCACCTGTTGAGCGGGGTTCCTGACGATCACCTTGCCGCCATCTATCACCTTGCGGAAGCCTTCGTCTATCCCTCCCGCTACGAGGGCTTCGGTATTCCTATCATCGAGGCAATAGCCGCAGGACTGCCTGTCGTTGCCTGCACAGGGTCTTGTCTCGAGGAGGCTGGCGGACCTTCTTGCCTGTATGTCGACCCTGATGATGCCGAGGGTATGGCTGCTGCCATCCTCTCTGTCCTCGACGGTGCCGATGGCAGGGAGGAGCGCATCCGACTCAGTCAACAGTATATCGAGCGCTTCCGGGGTACGGATGTGGCTGGTCAGGTACTCGAAATCTACCGTGAATTGGGGTAAATAGGCGAAAAAATCGCCTTTTTTGTTGTATATTTCCTTTTTTTTCGTATCTTTGCGAACGGAATAATACTATAAACCCTAAAATAAAGGTGAAGAGAGACAGCATACGTAAGATACTGATGGGACTCTTGTTACTCGTTTCCCTTCCGTCAAGCGCAGAGCGGTTCGTGTTTACTACGGCATGGACGGCACAGGCGCAGTTTGCTGGTTATTATGTCGCCAAGGAAAAGGGCTTCTACAAAGCCGAGGGACTGGATGTCGTCATCCAGCACCCGTCACTGACCACCTCCGTCCTCTACCGTCTGCAACATGATCATAGTGATGCTTTCATGCTTACCCTGATGTCTGCCATCGACTTCATCTCACAGGGTATCCCCATGGTGAATATCTTCCAGGACTCCATGAACAGCAGTAATATGTTGATAGCCCGCTGGGATACCGACCCGCTGGAACTCAAGGGTAAGAAGGTGGCGGTCTATAATACCGACCTCAACTACTCCGTCTTTTTTCTCAACCATTATAAAAAACTAAACTATGAGTGGGTACGCTTCACCAGTCAGGTCAACCTCTTCCTCTCTGGTGCCGTCGATGCGATGATGGCGTTGAGCTATAACGAATACTACCAGTTGCTGCAGGCGGGCTTTAAGTTCACGAAGGAGAATACCTATCGTTTCAGCGACCACGACTTCAACATCCAGGAGCATGGGGTCTATGTGAAACCTGACTATTACAAAAGCCACCCGGAGGTATGTCGTAAGTTCGCACGTGCCAGCAGAAAAGGCTGGGAATGGGTAGCGGCACATCCTGAGGAGGCTCTCGATATCGTGATGAAATATGTGCGAACTTATAATTCCCCCACCAATCGTACCATGCAGCGTTTCATGCTGAAGGAGGTGCTCCGCCTGCAACTCGATCCCGAGTCGGGCAAACGGGAGTTCCGCCTGCGTCGTGACATGGTGGAGAAAGCTAGCCACATGCTGAAGGAGTGTGGCTTCATCAATCGTAAGGTGACGTACCAAGAGCTGACAGGACAATGAGGAGAATACTGAGAAATATATGCCGTTCGCTGTCCACCCGCCTCAGTCTGTGGGTGGCAGTTATCGCCACGGCGATCTTCGTGATTGTGTATAGCCTGGCGTTCTCCGAGATGCGTGAAGTGGTGAAAGAGGAGGCTCTTAGAAAAGCGTCAAAGTCACTGGAGAGTACTGTCCTGCATATTGACAACACCCTGCATAGTGTGGAGGTGGCTTCCACTAACATGCTGTATAATATCGAGCATCACCTCGATCAACCTGACATGATGTTCGAGCTGAGCCGGCAGGTGTTGACAGACAATCCCATACTGACAGGCTGCAGCATCTCCTTCGACCCGTTCTATTACAAGAGCAAGGGACGCTATTTCTCCGCCTATTCGTATAACGATGGTGACAGCATCCGGACGGAACAGGAGGGTAACGACGAATACCAGTACCACACCATGGACTGGTACCTGATACCACGCCTCCTCGACCGACCGTACTGGCTGGAGCCATATATGGAGGATGCTACCGTGGGTATCGTTGTCAAGGATATCTTTACCTCCTACAGCCAACCTATCCACGACCTTCAGGGGAAGACGATAGGTACCTTCTCGGTAGATATCTGCCTCGACTGGTTCTCGGAGACGGTATCGGCGGCAAAGCCTTATCCTAACTCCTATAGTATCCTGCTGGGCAGAGGAGGCACCTTCCTCGTCCATCCTGACTCTACCCGCCTGTTCTATGAGACAATCTTCACCCGTACCCTCGAGAAACCGGACTCCGCACTGACGGCACTCGGCGAGGCAATGCTGGAGCGGGAGACGGGCTATAAGGAGATGAAGATGGACGGAGTGGACTGTTTCGTGTTCTATAAACCGTTTAAGAACACAGAGTGGAGCGTGGCAATCGTCTGTAGCAAGAGCGATATCATCGCCCCGTTTGTCCGTTTGAGACGTGCCTACGTGGCAATCGCTGTCGTGGGGATCCTCCTCCTGATCCTGTTCAGCAGTCGTATCGTCCGTACCAGCCTCCGACCACTCAAGCACCTGACGAAGTCGGCACAGCGTGTTGCCGACGAGCACTTCAACGGCACCGTCCATGAGAGCCACCGCATCGACGAGATAGGTCAGCTGGAGTCCAGTTTCAAGACCATGCAACAGTCGCTGGCGGGCTATGTCGGGGAGATCAGACAGGAGACGGAGACCCTCGAGGGACGTAACCGTGAACTGGAGGAGGCGTATGAGCGGGCGAAGCAGGACGAGCGTATGAAGACGGCGGTGCTCCATCATATGACAGGACAGATGGCGGAACCGGTGTCACATATCGTTAAGACGGCACAGACGATCTATGACGAGGGACGACAGATGGGTGCCGACAAGTTGCGGACGATGACGAGGGAAGTGACGGATGACACGACACGGGTGACGGGTCTCCTCGACGAACTGCTGAAGACAGCACAGGAGGAGGCACATACCACAAAGAGAAAGGAGGGTGAGGCATGATACTGAGATTTATCCGGAAATCCCTGGCATTCAGCCTGAGCCTCAGTATCCTGATGGGGACACTGGTCATCCTCCTCGTGACGATGGGCTTCCTTTACTTCCGCTCCGGACAGCTGGTGCGAAAGATGGCTATTGATGAGGCGTCGCAGTCGCTCCATAACACCACCTTGCAGATCCGTGGTGTGCTCAACGAGGTGGAGACGGCAACCAACAATACAGGATGGTCGACGCTCCATGACCTGCATCCTGACTCCCTTTTCAAGATCTCACAACGTATCCTCCTACTGAACTCGAACCTCTATGGATGCAGCGTCGCCATGATTCCCGACTTCTTCCCGGACAAGGGGCGCTATTTCTCCGCCTACTCGTCGAATGACAACGGACATATCCAGACGGAACAGGAGGGAAATGCCGAGTATAACTACTTCGAGATGCCATGGTTTAAGATGCCGATGACCACCCGTAAGCCCTGTTGGATAGACCCGTTCCACGACTATAACAGCGAGGAGGAGACCTACTACAAAGAGATGATCACCACCTACAGCCGACCACTCGTCGACCCCAACGGACGTTATATCGGTGTCATCGCCGCTGATCTCTCACAGCGACGACTGTCGCAGTTGCTGGCGGGCGATCCTCCCTATCCGCACGCCTATTACCTCCTTCTCAACCATGAGGGGAAACTCATCGCCTCGGGAAGAGAGGAGGCAACCGTCGAGGACCTGCGTCGCGACGACTGCCTGGTGCTCCATGAGAATGTGCCACGCACCGAATGGACGATAAGTGTCGTTTGTCCTACACACGACATCTATAAGAACTTCCGTAAGTCGACCTATATCATCGGAAGTATCGTCTTCTTTGGCTTGCTCCTCATCCTCGTCTTCTGCTATATCGTCGTGCGTCTTGCCGTCAGCCCCTTGCTGCTGCTCGCCGACCAGACACAACAGATCGCACAGGGTGACTATGATGGAACACTGCCAGAGAGCAACCGTGTCGACGAGATAGGAAAGCTCCAGAACACCTTCGTCGCCATGCAACAGTCTATCAACGGCTATGTCTCCGACCTCCAGCAAGTGAAGCAGCAGACCGAGGAGCGTAACGAGGAACTTATCGTGGCGAAGATCAAGGCAGAGGAGTCAGACCGTAGGAAGACAGCGTTCATCCAAGAGCTTACCCACCAGATTCGCACCCCCCTGAATATTATCAGCGGCTTCGCACAGGTGCTGCAGGCAGACAGCGAGAACCTCGAGGACGCCGACCTCGAATCCATCTCCCAGGGAATCCTTCAGAACAGCCGGGGTATCGAGACCGTCATCGACAACCTCCATATCGTCTCCTCCTTAGAGGATGCCACCAGTGTGGAACTCAACGACACCCTCCATGTCAACGGCATCTGCCAGCAGGCTATCGAGAGAGTCACCCTCATACACCCCCTCACCGTCTCCCTCACCATGGAGACCCGTCTCCCCGACAATTTCCTGTTGCGCACCCATCGCGCCTATCTGCTGAAGATCCTCAGCGAGCTCCTGGAGAACGCCAATAAGTTCACGAAGGTAGGAGTCATCAGCCTCCGCTGCCAGCAGAGCGACCCCCATTATGTCGAGATTGCCATCAGCGACACCGGACAAGGCATCCCGCCCGCCGACAGAGAGCGTGTCTTCACCCTTTTCACCAAGCTCAGCACCTTCAGCGAGGGACTGGGACTCGGGCTCTACCTCGCCCGCCGTCTCGCCCGCCTCATGGGAGGCGACCTCCTCCTCGACGACACCTATATCGGAGGCACCCGCTTCGTCCTGCAACTACCTGTCTAGAGGGTTAGGCGGAGTTGGATATCTATGTCTGTTTGTGAGGAGCCATTAATCTCCTGCCAGCTACTGGAGATTTTCTGACGGTCGAAGTAATTGGTGACACCTAACTTTACAATCATCAGGAGATGCTTTCCGATGTCGGTACGAGCCATAAAGGCATAACGAATCCCCTTGCCATAGAGCATGATGGATGAGAAATTGTAGGGCAAGGAACGCTCGTATAAGTAAAGACGGCTCTCATAGTTATCTGTCTGAAAGACGGCGGCATTCGCATAGAGATATAACCAGCGCCACTGATAGTTGATTTGCTCTGATATCATCCAGCCTTTATTCTTTCCTTCCAAAGAGACGGATATACCATCAAATTGCGTTTGTAAGGATAATCCGGGTGTCTCATAGCTGACACGAAGTCGTGACAGATGCTCTGTACGGTTAATAATATGTGTTTTCTGAGAATGATCCTTCTGACGTAAATGTAATCGATAGCGTCCTTCTATTTTCCATTTGTCAGTCAAAGTGGCACGCATGAGAATCATCGTATCAAAAGCATCACTAGGCATGCTCACTTGATACCGTTTCCAAGTGAAATGTGCATAGTCAACATATCCGTTAAATGTCCATTTGGAGGAAGGTTGCCAGACGAATCCTGCATATATTCCATGCTCGTTTTGTACATTTGATCCCTCGTTAAAGCTCTGGGCGTGAAGTGCTGTATATCGCTTGTCATAATATCGATGAAGTAACATAAGTGTCATAGGACATTTTAGTCGATAATTATACTGTTGGATGGTAGCCAATGCTCCTTCCTTATTGAGGGCGACCTCTCCAGATAATGAGAAACGGGAGTTAGTATAACCATAATCAAGACTCCAATTCATAAAGTCATTACCTTCAGCGAAATAGCGTCGGTAGGGGGCGTTTTCTTTTTCAGGACGTAATAATCTGTCGAGATGGGTATAAAGGTAATTAAGATGGACATAGTAGCTCTTTTTACGCCATCTGATACTGCCTCCTAAGTCTGTCTCATGGGTATTGTTTTTTTTATTCATTTCTGTTTGAGTGCGATGGTAGCTGCTGGTAAGTAAAGTACGAGCCGTACTGTCTTTGTTCAATGTAGCATCTAAAGGACGATAGGATGCGAAGGCTGTTATGTGCCAGTTCCGATGAAGACGAATGGTGGCTGCGGCACCTTGCAGATAATCATTGGAAGAACGTGAAGAGTGAGCTTTAAGAGTTGTTGAGGTACGTCCCATCGATTGGAGTGTGGATAGTTTCCCAAGATAAAATCCACCATTTATAATAAGTCCTTTTCCCAATTGTACCTTATACATACCCAGACATAGATCTTTAATATTGCCGAGATCTTTCAGCTGTAGGTAATAGGAATAGTGGTCATAGCCCCAGTGGTTTTTATTAGAAAAGAAAGGCTCCCCAGCATCTTGTGCTCCTGTCAGTCCGCATTTCACACGATCATGATATGTTAGTTGGTAACGTATGGAATGTCGATAACGAGCACCTAGATATCCGTCTCGGTCACCTCTTCTAGTGTAAAGAGGAATCTTTATAGTTGTAAATAGTTGATGACGGCTATTATAAAAGATAGAGTCGAGTCGTAGTTTGTTATCTTTTTTTGCCGGCTCACCTATATAGACGAAATAACTCAGTAGATGGCGTCGCTCCGCATCCAAGGAGTTAATCATCTGAAGTTCCCCTCTAGAACGAATAACCCCATAACGATGTAGATATGCCAAAAGTTCTTCTACCTGCAGCTCTGTTAGAAAAGGTAACTTTTCCAAATCTTCACGGCTAGCCTGGTTCAAATTGATAGGATGGTCAGCAATTTCTGACAAATCCTCATACACATTCTCTATAGCTGAAGATTCTGTCTCTTCAGCATCTATCCATTGGCGGAAAGCCTCCTCCCATCCTTCTTGAGTTTGTGATGCACAAGTTAGTGAGAACATAGAGATAATAATTAGCAACACTTTTTTTATTAACATGTTGCAAAGTTACGAAACAGGACGGAGACAGGTTTTCAATTTTTTCTCAATTGTTTTCGTTTTTGTCTCATCCCTCTGAGGACAGAGTTAAATAGTATAAAATTCCCCCTGCTAAGTCTGTGGCTCGGCAGGGGGATTAGTGTATGTATAGTTAAGCAGTTGTGTTTGCTTTATGCGTCGATATTGGCATAGGTGGCGTTCTTCTCGATGAACTCACGACGGGGCTCTACATCGTCACCCATGAGCATGGAGAAGATCTCGTCAGCCTCAGCGGCATTCTCGATAGTCACCTGCTTCAACAGACGGTTCTCGGGATTCATGGTGGTCTCCCACAACTGCTCAGGATTCATCTCACCCAGACCTTTGTAACGCTGGGTATGCAATGCCTTGTCGTCGTCACGTCCCTCCACGTACTTGTCGATGAATGCCTGACGCTGCTGCTCGGTGTAGCAGTACTCAGAGTATTTCTTGTACGTACATTTGTAGAGGGGTGGGGTGGCGATATAGAGGTGACCGCCCTGGATGACCTGTGGCATGAAGCGGTAGAAGAGGGTCATGATAAGGGTGTCGATGTGGGAGCCATCGACATCGGCATCGGTCATGATGATGATCTTGTTGTAACGCAGCTTGTCGACATTGGCCTCACGGTCGCCTTCTCCGTCCACACCGAAGCGGACACCGATGGACTGGATGATGTTCATGACGGACTCTGACTCGAAGACACGGTGCCACTGTACCTTCTCCACATTCAGGATCTTACCACGCAGTGGGAGGATAGCCTGGAAATGACGGTCACGACCTGACTTGGCAGAGCCGCCTGCGGAGTCACCCTCGACGAGGAAGATCTCACAGACGTCCGGGTCTTTCTCCGAGCAGTCAGCGAGTTTGCCGGGCAGACCACCGCCTGTCATCGGGTTCTTACGCTGTACGCTCTCACGTGCCTTACGGGCTGCGATACGTGCCGTGGCGGCGAGAACGACCTTGTCGCAGATCATCTTAGCCTCTTTCGGGTGTTCCTCCAGATAGTAGGTAAGAGCCTCACCTACAGCCTGCTGGACGGCTCCGGCGACCTCTGAGTTACCGAGTTTTGTCTTGGTCTGTCCTTCGAACTGCGGCTCAGCCACCTTGATGCTGATGACTGCCGTGAGACCCTCGCGGAAGTCTTCCGGGGCAATCTCAATCTTCGCCTTCTCTATCTGCTTGGAGATCTGTGGGTCGTTATCAGCGTATTTCTTCAATGTACGAGTGAGGGCGGCACGGAATCCGGCAAGGTGGGTACCTCCCTCAATGGTGTTGATGTTATTGACGTAGGAGTGGATATTCTCGCTATAGTCGGTATTGTACATCACGGCAACCTCAATGGGCACACCCTGCTTCTCGGTCTTCAGGTAGATGACATCATCCACAAGGTGGGTACGATGGCGGTCCACGTAACGGACGAACTCCTTCAGACCCTCCTTGGCATGGAACACCTCAGGCTCCTTGAGCTTGCCTTCCTCGTCGGGACGAAGGTCGGTGAGCGTAATGGTGATGCCTGCGTTCAGGTAGGCAAGCTCACGCATACGACGGGCAATGATGTCGTATTTGTATTCCGTTGTGGTGAAGATGGTGCCATCGGGCCAGAACTGCTGACGAGTACCTGTCTTGTCAGTATCACCGACAATCTTTACGTCGTAAAGGGGTTTTCCCTTCTCGTATTCCTGCTGGTAGATATGTCCGTTGCGGAACACCTGTGACATCATATGGGTTGACAGGGCGTTGACACAGCTCACACCCACACCGTGGAGACCACCGGACACCTTATAGGAGCCCTTGTCGAACTTACCACCGGCATGAAGCACGGTCATGACGACCTCCAGTGCCGACTTGTGCATCTTCTCATGCTCGTCGACGGGAATGCCTCGTCCGTTATCTAGTACTGTAATGGAGTTGTCCTCATTGATAGTTACCTCGATGTGGGTACAGTAACCTGCCATCGCCTCGTCAATGGAGTTGTCGACGGTCTCGTTCACCAAGTGGTGCAAACCCTTCTCGCTGATGTCACCGATATACATTGCCGGACGCTTGCGAACAGCCTCCAAGCCCTCGAGTACCTGAATATTACTCGCGGAATAATTACTTTCTTTGTTCAGTTCTTCTGCCATTTCGTTTAATAGTCTTTTATAGGATGCAAAGATACGAAAAAAAGAAGAAAACACAAAAAAAAGCCAGATAAACTTTGTTTATCTGACTCTTTTTTATCTCTTTTTTTATTAGAGACTGTTGATGTGCGCGCAGAGGCTTGACTTGATGTTCGCAGCCTTGTTCTTGTGGATGATGTTGGTCTTAGCCAACTTATCCAGCATCTTCTGTACGCTAGGGTAGAGGGCTACTGCCTCTTCCTTGTTGGTCATGGCACGCAGTTTACGAACAGCGTTACGCATGGTCTTGGCATAATAGTGATTATGCTCTTTTCTTTTTTTCTCCTGACGAATTCTCTTCAGGGATGACTTGTGGTTTGCCATTTTTTTTCTTTTGTTTAATTGTTAATATAAAGCTTGTGGGTCTTACGTCCTATAGGCTGCCCTGGGCGGGTGTTGCCACCCTCTGCCACCTTTCCCTTGCGGTAGCACTTGGCTGTGCAGATGACAGATTTAATAGTAGTCCCTAGGAGAGTCGAACTCCTCTTTAGAGAATGAAAATCTCTCGTCCTAACCGATAGACGAAGGGACCATCGCCATTTTTTGCGGGTGCAAAATTACTCAAATTAATTGATATACAAGGTACAAGGATAACAGAAAAGGCTTAAATTATACTTTTTTAACAATTTAATTCTAAAAACTCTACACTCTAAACGCTTAACTCTACACTTTTTCGTATTTTTGCAGCAGGATGTTAGAAAAGTCACATGCTATCGTGCTGCATACGTTGAAGTATGGCGACCATAAGGTGGTGGTGGAGATGTTCACCAGGACGTGGGGTCGCCTGTCGTTCATCGTGACCCTGCCGAAGTCGGCAAAGTCGCCGTTCCGCAAACAGTATTTCCAGCCGATGACAATCTTGGAGGTGGAGAGTGACGTGCGCCCCCGTGTGGCATTACAGAAACTGCATGACGTGCGTCTGCAGGTGCCGTACACCAGTATCCCGTTGTCGCCCGCCAAGTTGTCGATCATTCTCTTCGTCGCCGAGTTTCTGTATTATGCCCTGCGCTCTGAACAGCGTAATGAGTTGCTCTTTGACTATATCACGGACTCCATGCAGTGGTTGGATGCCGCAGAGGCGCATTATGCCAATTTCCATCTGACCTTTCTCATGCGCCTGTCACGGTTCCTGGGCTTCTACCCGAATATGCAGACACCTCAACAGGGGGAGTCAGGGGAGGTCTCCTTCTTCGACCTTCGTGAGGGTCATTTCGCTGCCACTGCTCCTACGCATCAGGACTTCCTGGCGCCTGCCGAGGCGAGGATGATACGCCTGCTGATGCGTATGGACTATCCCACGATGCACCTGTTCCAGCTCTCGCGACAGGACAGGGGGCGGATCCTTGACGTGCTGATGAGGTATTATAAACTACATCTGCCAGACTTCCCTGATTTGAGAAGCCTGGCAGTGCTCCACCAGCTGTGGACTTGATACTAATTAGAATTATATGATAATGGTTGCCGTTGCTCACGCAAAGACAATTGGTCCCTGTTGTACGGGCGACTCCTGCTGGCTGTCAGCAGCCTGTGAGGGGTCCTCACCGTTCGCCTGTGAGTAGATGCTGTCGAGCACCTCTTTCGTGCGTTTGTACGTCGGTGTCTGTTCCACGGCGGAGATGACATCGTCATTGTCCAGCTCGTCGGGACGGAACACGTAGATATGGGGGCGGCGCTTGTAACGCTTCGTGCTGCCCTCGTTGCCATAGTAGCGGTTACGACGGTCCTGACGCTCTGCCTCACGTTCCTGTTGCTCGGCGAGGCGTGTAGCCTCCTCCTGGGTGTGACGCTTCAGGTGTCCGTTCATGCCATCGACATTCTCGATGCCGAAACCTGTGGCGAGGATGGTCACCTTCACCTTCTTACCCAGCTCGGGGTCGGTGGCGAGACCCCATTTGATCTCGAAGTCGCCGAATTTCGCCATGAACTCGTTGACGTCGTTCATCTCCTCCATCATCAGAGAGTCCTTACCGTCCTTGCTGCCTGCGAAGGAGATGCTCAGCAGGATCTTCTTGGAGTTGAAGACATCATTGTCGTTGAGCAACGGGGAGTTCAGCGCATCGTCAATCGCCTTCTTCACACGTCCCTCACCCTCACCATAACCGGTTGACATGATGGCGACACCACCATCCTTCAATACCGTCTTCACGTCGTTGAAGTCGAGGTTGATGAGTCCGTGTACCGTGATGATCTCCGCGATAGACTTGGCTGCTACCGACAGGGTGTCGTCTGCCTTACCGAAGGCGTCGAGAACAGACAGGTCGGGGTATATCTCACGCAGACGCTCGTTGTTGATGACCAACAGGGCATCGACGTGCTTGGACATCTCCTCGACACCATCCAGTGCCTGGTCAATCTTACGGTCACCCTCGAAGCGGAAGGGGATGGTGACGATACCTACTGTCAGGATACCCATCTCCTTGGAGATGCGGGCAATGACAGGGGCGGCACCTGTTCCCGTACCACCACCCATACCAGCGGTGATGAACGTCATCCTTGTGCCGTCACTCAGCATCGACTTGATATCCTCGATGCTCTCCTCGGCAGCCGCACGGGCACGCTCCGGTTTGTTACCGGCACCCAGTCCTTCCTTGCCCAGTTGCAGATGCACGGGTACGGGGGAGTCGTTCAGTGCCTGGTTATCGGTATTACAGAGTACGAAGGTCACGTCATGGATTCCCTCTCGATACATATGGTTGACGGCATTGCCGCCTCCACCACCAACACCAATCACCTTGATGATGCTGTTCTCCTTTTCGGGCGCACCGAAATCCAGTAATACATTATTATTATCCATATATATTTTTTTATTAATCTTCTTCCTTGACAATATTCTCTCCAAACTTCTTGAGACCCTTCAGCGCCTTGTTCCAGAAACTGTTCTGTCTGCGCTCCTCAGCCTCGAGGCGAGCCTCTTCCTCCGCCTTCTCACGGGCGATACGCTCCTCCTCCTCACGCTTACGCTGAGCCTCTTCCTCCGCCTTACGCTTCTCCTCGGCAGTACGTACCACACCGGCAGGTGTCTCGAAGCCCTGACGTGCCCTGCGCTGGTCGAGAGGGTTCTCTACGACCTGCTGCTGTTGTCTGAAGAGGTCGCCGTTGGGGTCGATCTCCTGTCCGGCACAGTTGAGGTCTCCCTTCGCCAACAGTCCCAGCACCGTATTCATCCTACCGTCTTTCGCCGTTATCTCAGGGCTGTTAGAGACGATGGTCTGTGTGACGAACTTCGCCGTACGGATCTTGTCGATATGGGTATAGTTGGAGAAAGCCTTCTCGATATCCTTCATGTTAGAGCCGCCACCGGTGAGGACGATACCGCCCAGCAGCTTGTCGCAGAGCTCCTCAGGAACCTGGCACCATACGTTGGCGATGATCTCCTCGAGGCGACCCTCGACGATCTCGACGAATTTACGGCATTCCACCTGACGGTCGAGGTCGATGGAGTATTTCATGTTATTGTCGATATCGTTGTTGTCGGTATAGGCAGAGGCATATTTCAGCTTCATCTTCTCCGCGTCGTGCTCCTCCATCTGCAGGGAGGCGATATCCTTCGTGATGTTATTGCCACCCAGAGGGATGACGGCGAGATGGCGCAGCACGTTCTTCGAGTAGACACTCACTGTCGTCGTGTCAGCACCCAGGTCGACGAGGGCACAGCCAGAGCGTTTCTCCGTCTCTGTGAGGACACTGTCGGCAAGAGCCAGTGGTGCGAGGTACATCTCTGCCACATTGATATTGGCAGTCTCGAAACACATATTGAGGTTCTTGTAGAACGCCTTACGTTGCAGGATATTGAGGAAGTTACCCTCGATATGGCTGCACTGGATACCCACGGGGTCGAGCTGCAGCTGGGAGTCTACCTTATACTCCTGTACGGCAGCGTCGAGGATCTCCTGGTCGGGGTATTTCATGCTACGGTTAGCATCCATCAGCTCAATGACCATATCCTGTGTGACGACAGTGTCGTCAGGCAGTTCCTTGGTGATGACATTACGGATAGAGCGGATCGACTGTCCTCCGACACCTACATACACCTGTGTGATGGATGTCTTCAGCTGTTTCTCCAGTTTGCTGACGATCGTCGTCAGACACTGGGCGGTCTTGTCGATATTATACACATAACCCTTGCGGATGAAGGACGAGGAGTCCTCCCTGATCACGGCGAGCACTTGGATGCTGCCGTCGAGGTTCTTCTTACCTGCGATACCTGTCATCTTAGATGACCCGAGTTCGATAGCAACGATAAAATCTTTTGGCATCTTAATACTATATTTTATTTTTCTTTTTATTTCCTTTTTCTCTTACAGATAATCTGGTTGTCAAACTCCAGACTGATATAGGAGTATTTGTTCCATCCCGCCGTACTCAGCCCATAGCGGTAGAACTTCTCCAGACGGTCGAGCTTCTGTGGGATATCGGTGGGCGCACCAAGGTAGACGATATGGTCGCCGATGCGCGGCACCATCTCTATCGTACCGTCCTCAAGGACGTTGACCTGTTCGACGACACTGTTCCAGAACGCATCGTGCATGATATGGTTGCCGATACGTGACAACCGCTTCTGGGCGAAGGAACGGTTGATATGACCGGTCGCCACAGGCTGGTTGCTGGCATAGTGGGTGTTCGGCATGATACCCCCCTGTGCGTCCACGTAATAGTCGTCACCATTATCCGCCTTCACACGGAAGACAGGCAGGCGCTGGGTGAGGTTCACCTTTACCTTGCCACCTTGTGTCTTGTAGCACTCCACAGAGTCAACGAAGGGATTCTTGCTGATACACTCCTCCATCTTACGGATATTGATCTCCTTCATCGGCTGTCCCTGCGGCCACATCTTCGCCTTCTTGAGCTGCTCCCTGACTTCTGTCTTCCCCAGGAAGCCGTCATTCTGTCCGTCCATGATGGTGATGTCGACCTCCGTGCATACGAACTTCTGCTCATCGGGCTCGTTGAAAGCCGTCATGGCGAGAAGCAGGTAGGCGCCCAGGGCGATGTCTGCAAGGATGAAGAGTGATTTCTTCCAGGTGGGTGTCATACGGAATTCTTCTTGGTTATTACTTATTCTTCAGTATCTCTGTGATCTGCGGCACTTGGTTGTCGAGGTCGCCGGCACCCAGTACGATGAGTACGTCGAAGTCACGGCTCCTGACGAGGTCGAGGACATCATCCTTGCGGATGATCTGTTTCTCGATACCTGGTCGCAGGTTGTTATAGATCAGCTCGGAGGTCACTCCCTCGATGGGGAGCTCGCGAGCAGGATAGATCTCTGTGAGGATGACCTCATCGAGTTGGCTCAGCGCATCGGCGAAGTCTTTGTAGAAGTCTCGGGTGCGGGTGTACAGATGAGGCTGGAAGATAGCAGTGATCTTACGATGGCGATAGAGCTCACGGATGCTCTTGGCACTCTGGTAGATCTCCTGCGGGTGGTGGGCATAGTCGCTGAGGAACACGATATGGTCGTTCTTCAACTTGAAGTCGAAGCGACGGTCGACACCTCCGAAGGTCTTCATACCCTCGCGCAGCTCCTCAGCAGTACAGCCAGCCAGCTGTGCCATCGCCATGGCGGCGATGCCATTCTCGACATTGATGGGAACAGGTTGTCCCAGCTCGATACCTTTCACACACTCGATGGGAGAGATGAAGTCGAAGGAGATCTCCCCATCCTCGATGCGGATATTCTCCGCATGGAAGTCGCCCTCGTGGAGCGCATAGTCATAGCGACGGACACCCTCCTGCAGATGCTCCTGCATCTCCAGGTCACGATGGATGATGAGGGCACCACCCGGTTGGATGAGCTCTGTATAATGACGGAAGCTCTCCAGGTAAGCCTCTTTCGTGCCATAGATATCCAGATGGTCGGGGTCTGTTGCCGTGATGACGGACATCCAGGGGCGCAGCCAGTGGAAGGAACGGTCGAACTCATCTGCCTCGATCACCACATAGTCGGAGTCGGAGAGGATGTAATTGGTACCGTAGTTCTTCGAGATACCCCCTAAGAAGGCGTTGCAGTCAAGATGACTCTGGTGCATGATATGAGCACACATCGTCGAGGTAGTGGTCTTGCCATGGGTGCCAGCGACACAGAGCCCTTTATGCTGACGAGTCAGCGTACCCAGCACCTGTGCGCGTTTCTGTATCTCAAAACCGTTCTCTCGGAAATACTGCAGCTCCTGGTGCTCGGCAGGGATGGCAGGGGTGTAGATGACGAGGCAGGAGGCTGGTTGCTTACATGCCTCGGGAATCATGTCGACACGCTCCTCGTAGTGAATCAGCATCCCCTCTTTCTCCAACTGCCGGGTGAGGTCGCTGGGGGTCTTGTCATAACCAGCGACGACCAGTCCTCGGTGGATGAAGTAACGGGCGATGGCACTCATCCCAATGCCACCGGCACCTACGAAATAGACGGCTTTGATATCTTTATTCTCCATTGTTTGCTAATCTGATAACCTCTTTGGCGATGATCTCTGCAGAGTCGGGCAGTGCCAGTTTGAGGATGTTCTCTTTCAAGGACTCTAGTTTCTGCGGGTCGTTGACGGTGGCTACAGCTGTCGGCAACAGCTGGGCGGGTGCCTCACTGTCTTTCACATAAAGGGCGGCATTCACGTTCACCAGTGCCATGGCGTTCTTCGTCTGATGGTCTTCGGCAACATTAGGACTCGGAACCAGGATGACGGGTTTGCCTATCAGGCAGAACTCGGAGATGCTACTGGCTCCCGCACGGCTGATGACCAGGTCGGCAGCTTTGTAAGCCACACCCATATCGCTGATGAAGTCATAGACAACGAGGTCGTCGAGGCGATCTTCTTTTGTCAGTTGGTCTACAATCTTCGCATGGTAGTACTTACCAGTCTGCCAGATAAACTGTACGTCGCCTTTCTTGATCAGGTCGAGGTGCTGTAGGACGCTCTCGTTGATGGTACGGGCTCCCAGACTGCCTCCTACCAGAAGGATTGTCTTCTTCCGGGGATTGAGACCGAAGGTCTTGATGGCATCCTCGCGCGAAATCTTTGTGTCGAGCAGAGACTGACGAACGGGATTACCTGTCTTGATAATCTTATCGGCAGGGAAGAAACGCTCCATGCCGTCATAGGCGACACAGATCTTATCGGCTTTCTTCGCCAACAGCTTATTGGTGACTCCCGCATAGGAGTTTTGCTCTTGAATCAGACAAGGAATACCCATGGAGGCTGCTTTGTTAAGGGTAGGACCACTGGCATAGCCACCGACACCCACTGCCACCTGTGGCTGGAAGTCTTTGATAATCTCCTTTGCCATCTGCTGACTCTTCCATATCTTGAAAAGCACACTGATATTCTTGAGGAGGTTCTTACGGTCGAAACCACAGATCGGCAAGCCTTTTATCTCATAACCGGCAGCAGGAACACGTTGCATCTCCATACGTCCTAAGGCACCTACAAAAAGTATCTTGGCATCAGGGCGTAACTCCTTGATAGCATTGGCGATAGAGATGGCTGGGAAGATGTGTCCGCCTGTTCCGCCACCACTGATGATAACCCTTAACTCGTTCTTCATACACCTTATTATATATAGACCCTACAAAATTACGAATTTAATTTCTTATGAACGAATGTTACTCGATATTTTTTTCGTCATTGGGCTCTTTCTTCATTTTCGCCGAACGACTGATGCTCAGGATAGCACCGACATAGGCGCAGTTGATGATGGTAGAGGTACCACCTTTTGAGATCAGCGGAAGGGGCTGACCCGTTACAGGAGCCAGTCCTACAGCCACCATCATGTTGAAGGCTGCCTGTACGACGAGCAGGAGGGCAAGACCCATCACCAGGAAGGCAGGGAAGTTGTTCTCACAATGACTCGCTATACGTGCCGCGCGATAGAGTAAGACGATATACAGGAAGGCTACGGCGAAGGCTCCCAAGATGCCCAACTCCTCGATAACGATGGCATAGATGAAGTCAGAGAACGCCTGTGACAAGAAGTCACGCTCCACAGACTGGCCAGGTCCTTTGCCGATGATGTTACTCGATACGATGGCGATATTGGCGTGAGCCACCTGTGCGTCCTTGTCGAGGTCGTACTCCTGTGGGGTGACGTCATCCTTGCCGAACTTGAGGATACGCCCCTTCCAGGTGTCGGCACGATGGAGCATCTTCTCCAACTTGCTCTTTTTCTTAGGCTGGTCTGTCTGTTCCGTCTTGGCGACTTCTTGCTGCCCGGTGGTGTCGTGACCGACCAGCATGACCATGGAGATGGCAAAGATGACGAGGAAAAGCAGGATACCGACCAGTTTGCCAAGTTGCTTTAACGGTACGAGTCCGATGAACATCATGAGGATGACAACAGCGAAGAGCAGGGCTGCCGTGGAGAGGTTCTCCAGACCAATCAGGAAACACGTGGGGATGGTGATCCACAGGATCCATTTGAATGCCTTTTTATCGGCACCGTTCTCCCGTTGCATGGCACTGAGGATCTGTGCCGTCGCCAACACGATGGTCCCCTTCGCTATCTCAGAGGGCTGGAACGTGAATCCCAGCAAAGAGATGACACGATTGGCACCATTGATCGTCTGACCTCCGACAAGAACCCATAACAGTGTTATCGCAGTGATAAGCAACAGGAAGGGAGTCATCAGCTTGAAGAACCGGCATGGGATATTCAGTGTGATGACAGCGACGAGGACACCAAAGGCAATGGTTCCTGTGTGATAGACGATAGGTCCGATGTAGTTCTGGCTTTTGTAGGTCAGGTTACTGGAGGCAGAGAACACCTCCACAATACTGATCATACAAAGGAAGAAGAACACCATCCAGACGACCTTGTCTCCCTTGAAAATATTGCCTATCTTCTTGTTCATATCTATAGATTTCTTGCTAATTCTTTGAATTGCTCACCACGGTCCTCCATATTCTTGAAGAGGTCGAAGGACGCACAGCAGGGACTCAACAGGACGGTCATGCCTGGTTCGGCAAGCTCGTAGCATGCCTCCACGCACTCCTTCATCGAATGGGTGTCCCTGACAGGAAGACCCATCCCGTCGAAATTGTCATGCAGCTTCTTGTTGTCGGCACCCAGATAGACCAGTCCGGCACATTTCTCCTTGACCAGTGGCTTGATAGGGTCATAGTCGTTACCCTTGTCCTTTCCTCCGATAATGAGGATGGTCTTGGTCTTCATCGACTCCAGGGCATACCAGCAGGCATCCACATTAGTGGCTTTGGAGTCGTTGATGTATTGTACGCCACGGACGGTACATACTTTCTCCAATCGGTGCTCTACTCCCGGGAAGTCGCTCAAAGATTTACGGATAACCTCTTTCTTGATGCCGGCAATGTTAGAAGCGATACCAGCGGCGAGGGAGTTGTAGATATTATGCTTGCCTGTCAGACTGAGGGCTTCCTGCTCCATATTGAAAGGCTCGGGTTGCTCAATCGTATATTGTCCTTCCTCGATATAACCGATACTACCTTTCTCTTTCAGTTCGGAGAAGGGATACTGGATGGCTTGGATATGGTATTTCTCCAACTCTTTCTTGATGATGGGATCGTCATTCCAATAGATGAAGGCATCATTAGGAGTCTGGTTCTGGATGATGCGCATCTTGGAATCCACGTAATTCTGCATCTTGAAATCATAGCGATCCAAATGATCGGGCGTGATATTCAACAGAATGGCGATATTGGCTCGGAAGTCATACATGTTGTCCAACTGGAATGAGCTGAGCTCGATGATATAATATTCATGTGGCTCTTCCGCCACCTGAAGGGCGAGGGAGTTGCCAATGTTTCCAGCAAGTCCGGCGTCATATCCTGCTTCTTTGAAGATATGATAGATCAGACTGGTGGTCGTTGTCTTACCATTAGACCCTGTGATACAGACCATCTTGGAATGGGTGTAACGACCAGCGAACTCTATCTCGCTGATGATATGGATGCCTTTCTCCTTGATTTTCACAATCATGGGAGCCGTGTCAGGAATACCAGGACTCTTGATAACCTCGTTGGCATTGAGGATCTTATCTTCTGAGTGCTGTCCCTCTTCCCACTCGATATCGTGGGAGTCCATCAACTTCTTGTATTTCTCATTGATCTTCGACATGTCACTGACAAATACGTCGAAACCTTCTTTCTTGGCGAGGACGGCGGCACCAGCTCCGCTCTCACCAGCTCCTAATATGACGATTCTGCTCATCTTACTTTCAGTGTTATAATCGTTATTGCTACTAATATGATGGTCGTGATCCAGAAACGGATGGTGATCTTCGACTCATGGAAGGGACGATGAGGCCATCCTTTCAGGATATACGTACTGGTCTGGTCAAGTTGGGAGTCTAGCTTGCGGAATGTATCGTGGATAGGGGTGGCACGGAAGACTCTCACGCGCTTGCCCTTGCGCTTCTGAATCTTAAACCATTGGGTCTGTATGATGACACTCAGGCTCTCGATGAAGAAGATACCGCAAAGGATAGGAAGCAGGAGCTCCTTATGGACAATGACGGCACATACACCAATGATACCACCAATCGTCAGGGAACCGGTGTCTCCCATGAACACCTGTGCCGGATAGGCGTTGTACCAAAGGAAACCGATCATCGCACCGATAAAGGCACTGAGGAAGACTACCAGTTCCTGGGAGCCAGGGATATACATAATGTCGAAATAGGCAGCATAGACAATATGGCTGCTGACATACGCAAAGATCAACAAGGCAAACCCGATGATGGCAGAGTTTCCTGCACACATACCATCCATGCCGTCGTTCAGGTTAGCACCGTTGCTGACGGCAGTGACTACGAAAATAGTCATGAGGACGAACAAAACCCATCCTGCCGCTACCTTGTATTTCCCACAGAACGACATGATATCTGAGTAGTTCAGGTTGTGGTTCTTGATGAACGGGATGGTGGTCTGCAGCGATTTGACCGCCTCCGTCTTATGCTTGACGACAATCTCCTGTTTGTTTTTGTTCTGCTCGGGCTCTGAGACGTTCTCACGGACGACGGCATCAGGACTGAGCCACAGGGTCAGACCGACAATGAAACCGATGGACACCTGTCCGACAATCTTATATTTCCCCTTCAGTCCCTCTTTGTTCTTCCTGAAGATCTTGATATAGTCATCCATGAATCCTAAGAATCCCAGCCAGACGGTGGTGATAATCATCAGCAACAGGTAGATGTTACGCATACGACCCAACAGGAGAACGGGGACAAGGATAGAGACAATGATGATGATGCCTCCCATCGTCGGAACACCCTTCTTCTCAACGCCAAAGGGGTCAATGCTGACGTCACGTGCTGTCTCAGAGATGTTACGACGCTTCATCCATTTGACAAAACGTTCTCCAAACCATGCTGAGATGATCAGCGAGAAGATGAGTGCCAACAGGGCACGGAAGGAGATATACGACCAGATATGTGCGCCTGGGATATTGAATTGCTCTAAGAATCGGAACAGATAGTATAACATAAGCCTTAATTGTTTTCAAAGATTTCACGTACTATTTCACGGTCGTCAAAATGGTGCTTGACACCCTTGATCTCCTGATAGTCCTCATGTCCTTTGCCAGCAATGAGGATGACGTCCCCTTTCTGCGCCATCATACATGCCGTACGGATGGCTTCTTTGCGGTCCGTGATACTGAGGGTCTTCTTCATCTGTTGTGCGCTGAGACCAGCCAACATGTCGTTGATGATGTCCTGAGGCTCCTCGAAACGGGGATTGTCACTGGTGATAATGACACGGTCACTTTGTTTAGCTGCCTCCTGTGCCATCAGAGGACGCTTGCCTTTATCTCTGTTGCCACCAGCACCACAGACAGTAATGACCTGTCCGCCCTTACCGTCTAACACTTCGTGGATGGCATTGAGCACGTTCTCTAATGCGTCAGGAGTGTGGGCATAGTCGACAATGGCTGTGACTCCTTCCTTGGAACGGATCGGTTCCAGGCGACCTGCCACACTCTTCAGTGTGCTTAATATCAGCAGGATGTCCTCTGGTTTCTTTCCTAACATGACGGCTGCGCCATAGACGGCGAGCAAGTTGCTGACATTGAACTTGCCAATAAACTGTACACCGACCTCTTTCCCGTCTATCTCCAGGTACATACCCTCAAAATGACACTCGATGATGCGGGCACGGAAATCTGCCATCGAACGGGTGGAGTAGGTCTTCACGTTCGCCTTGCAATTCTGGACCATCACGCTACCGTTCTTGTCGTCGGCATTGGTAATGGCGAAGGCGTCTTTGGGAAGACTGTCGAAAAATGCTTTCTTGGCATCACGGTAGTTCTCGAAGGTCTTGTGATAATCCAGATGGTCACGTGTCAGATTGGTGAAGAGTCCTCCTGTAAACTTCAATCCCCCAATACGCTGCTGGGCGATGGCATGACTGGAACACTCCATAAAGGCATACTCACAACCGGCATCCACCATCTTGCTCAGCAGACGGTTTAGCTCGATAGGATCAGGTGTCGTATGGTCTGCAGGAATCGCCTCGTCCTCGATATAGTTACAGACGGTAGAGAGCAGTCCGCATCGATGTCCGAACTTACGGAACATATTATATAATAAGGTGGCTATCGTCGTCTTGCCGTTGGTACCAGTGACGCCGACCAGCCTCAACTTCTGGGAGGGCTCGCCGAAGAAGACAGTGGCAACAGGTCCCACGGCACTCTCCGTAGATGCAACTTGTACGTAGGTGACACCCTCTGCCTTCTCAGCAGGGAGATCCTCGCATAAGACAGCAGCGGCACCGAGTTCCAGGGCTTTGGGGATAAACTTATGACCGTCCGTCTGGGTGCCTTTCATCGCCACAAACAGATGTCCCTTCTCGATTTTGCGAGAATCAATATTGACACCCGTGATGTCTATTTGCTCATCACCGATGATACTGACCGGTTTGACGTATTTAAGTAGTTCACTTAATTTCATGATACCTTCATTATTTTTATTATTCTAAGTTCAAAACACACTCACTGCCTGCTGTAATCTGTTTACCAGCGCTATAACTCTGGCTCCTGACCTTACCCCTGCCATGCAGTTTCACTTTCAAGCCCAGGCTCTCCAAAAGGTAGACAGCATCTCTCGCTCCCATACCTGTCACATCCGGAACCGTGTTCTTGTCTACCTGTACCTGTTGTAGGGCAATAAGGTCAGACTGTCGTTCTGCCTTTCCCCAGATGGGGTTGCCATTAGCATAGGAACCAGACCATGAATGGTTCGTCTTGATATCCAAGTGTCTCAGGACATAGTTGGCATCCAGGATATTACCGCTCTTGACGTCTGGGATTCCGATAGAAGAGCTGTCGTGGGCATCTTTCACATCCAGTTTCAGGTTCCGAGCCATGACACCTTCAGAGATATGGTGGAATACGACACCACTCATGCCACCACCAGAGGCGGGAAGACCCGATTTCTTCAGACAGACGATACAGGTGTAGCGCGGATTGTCTGCAGGGAAGTATCCTGCAAATGACAACCAGTATTTGACGATACCCGTCTTATAGCCACCACCTTCCGCAATCTGTGCCGTACCTGTCTTACCAGCCACCTTGAACATTCGTGAACCAGCCTTTCTTCCAAGACCCTGACTGACGACATGTTCCAGAATGGTCTGCATCGTCTTAATGGTCTGCGGCTTGGCAATCCTTCGTTCCATCACTTTCTCTGGTGGGAACTCGGCAATCACTTTTCCATCTTTCATCACGCTCTTGACAAAACGGGGTCTCATCATGATACCGTCATTGGCAATCGCATTATAGAAAGTCACTGTTGAAATCGGAGGAATCTGTGTCTCATAACCAATTGACATCCAAGGAAGAGCCGTCTTACTCCAATTGGTCCAATGACCATATTTGTCTTTCTCTGGCATACGGATATGAGGACGTGCATATCCCTTGATAGGGAGCTTGAGGTCTGCAGCCAATCCTGTCCGGTAGATACCTTCGATAAACCTCTCGGGCTTACCTCCATATTTCTCGTCGATGATACGGCTGACACCAATATTGGAGCTGACCTCCAGGATACGTGGCAAAGAGATATTGCCATAACCTCCACGACGCCAGTTGTGGTCTTTCATGTCACGACCATGCATGTTCCAGATGCCGCATCCCGTCTCCACACGATAGGTCGTGTCAACGACTCCATCGTCAAGTGCGACTAAGATAGAGGCAGTCTTGAAGACGGAGCCTGGCTCGCGAAGGTCGGCGACAGCATTGTTCTTCACCTCCCGATACTCGCCGTCAGGACAGCGTGTCATGTTGACGATAGCCTTGATGTCACCCGTCTCTACTTCCATGAGGATGGCAACGCCAAGGTCGCCACCGATGAGTTTAAGCTCCTCTATGACAGCACGTTCCGCAAGGTCCTGCATATTGACATCGATGGTGGTCACGATGTCACAGCCGTCAATAGGCAGGGTGACAGGGATATTCATGTATTTGTTCAGGATCTTACGACGGTTGGTCAAGCCTGGTGTACCACGCAGGGTGGAGTCGTAAGCGAGTTCCAGTCCTTGCTTGGCACTGTCCTTGGCACCAAACATAGATCCAATGGTACGCTCTCCCAAAGAACCGAAGGGTCGGCGTCGTGCATTGTATTCCTCCTCATGGAAACCACTCTTATATTTAGGCAGGCGGAAAAGGGGTAACTGCTTCACCTCTGTGTAGGTGTTGTAGTCGATACGTCGCGGCCAGATAGGCCAGTGTTGCGACATTTTCTCGTGTCCCTCCTCCAAGTGCTTCTTAAACTCCTCGGCAGTTTTCTGTGGGAAGATCTCATGCAGTCCCATACAGATAGAGTCCACTTTCTCCTGCCAGATAGAGTCTTTCTCCTCTCCACCAGCTTTGAAGTCCATATAGATTTTGTACTCTGGGATGGAGCTTGCCATCAACTGTCCGTCGCAACTGAGGATATTGCCACGTTTGGGTTTCACACAGACACTGTCACGTTTGAGGCGGTCAGCAACGTCTGTCCAGTATTGTTTCTTAGCCGTCATGATATAGAAGGCTTTGCCGATGACGGCAATACCAATAATCGTGAGCACTACTGCGATAACCATGTAGCGCGGCATTACTTTATCATTGTCGAATTTACTCATGACGGTATTCTTATTCTGGTAGTTCTATGATATAAGGAGGCTGGTCGGCAATATGCAACAGCGAGTCCTTGTTTTGTTTCAGTATTTCGAGCACATGACTCTCACGACATTTCTCCGTGAGGGTGCTGGAAGCGGCAAGTGCCTTGTTCTTGGCGTCTTTCAGCTGTGTCTCCAGTTTGTCAATAGTCTGCATGTCCTGCTGGCACTGATAGCGGAAAGCCACATAGACGATGGTAAAGGCGACGACCAGGACAAACAGCCAGATCTGTGAGCGGACCATCTCCGCAGTAAGGATGTCTCCACCAAGAATCGTTCGGAGATTGACTTGCTGGGAGGGTCTGGGGTCTTCCTCGCTGGCTGTCTCCTTGATTTTCTTGATGGTTTCCTGCAGTGCCTTCTTGTCGTCGTCCTCTTCTTGGAGGATGTCCTCGTCTATTTCGACAATATCTTCGACATTGTTGAGCTCTTCTTGTTCTTCTTTTTTGTTCATGTGCCTGTTATATCTTTTCAGCAATCCGGAGTTTAGCGCTCCTGCTTCGTGGGTTGTTCTGTAGTTCGCTTTCTTTAGGAGTAATCACTTTGTTGTTGACGAGACGGAAGGGACTGGTTATGTGTCCGAAAAAATCCTGTTCCACCTTTCCCTCCGCATTACCAGCTTTCATGACATTTTTCACGATACGGTCTTCTAAGGAGTGGTAAGTGATAACACTCAGCCGCCCTCCCTTTTTCAGGAGGAGACTTGCTGCGCTCAGCAAATCCCTCAGTGCGTCCATCTCATGGTTGACCTCAATACGCAAAGCCTGAAACAGTCTGGCGAGGTCTTTCTTCTCTTTCTCTGTACGCATCAGTTTCTCTGTGGCTGCGATCAGGTCAGCAGTGGTCTCCATGCGTTTCTGTTGTCTGTATGTCGTAATGGCACTGGCTATGCGACGCGCGTTCTTCAGTTCCCCATAGAGGTAGAAAACGTCTGCCAGCTTTCCTTCATCGTATTCGTTGATGATATCCGCAGCGGTCTTGCCAGCCCGCTTGTTCATACGCATGTCGAGGGGGGCGTCGAATCGGAAAGAGAACCCCCTGGTCTCATCATCGAAATGATGGGAGGACACCCCGAGGTCTGCCAGCAAACCATCAATCTGTTCTATCTGATAATACTGCATCCAGTTGCGCAGGTATCTGAAATTGCTGCGGACGAAGGTGAAACGGTTGTCATCGATGATGTTTTTCTCCGCATCCGCATCTTGGTCGAAACTGTAGAGGTGTCCTTTGGCACCAAGACGCGAGAGGATCTCGCGACTATGACCGCCACCTCCGAAAGTGACATCCACATAAATACCGCCGGACTTGATGTCAAGTCCGTCGATACTCTCCTGAAGGAGTACTGGTACGTGATATGTCTCAGCCGTTTTGACCATTCTCATCTTTCATCTTTCAACTATCAACTTTCAACTTTAATTTGCATCAGTTCCTCTAAGGCATTGCTGAAGTCGTCGGCTGACATCTGCTGCTCTTCTGCTTTCTTGAGACCCCATATCTCAATGGTGTCACCCATGCCTACGAACTTGATGTCCTGCTCGATGGCAGCAAGACGCTGGTAACGCTTGGGTATCAGGAAACGACCGTTGCCGTCGAGGGTGATGAGCTCCACCTCACTGACGAACTGACGGAATACTTGCTGTTGCTGTTTGTTCCATCTGTTCAATCGCTGGCGCATGGCATCCATCTGCTCGTTCCATACGGACTCAGGATAGAGCACCAGACACGATTGGAAGACATCTTTGCGAAGCACAAGTCCTTCTTCCCCACCAGCCTGCAGTATCTTGCGGAAAGAGGCTGGTAAGAAGGCGCGTCCCTTCGCGTCAATCTTGGCTTCAATATTACCTAAAAATCGCATGCGTACTTCTTATTATTAATATATCGGTTGCAAAATTAATTATTTTCCTCCACAATCCCCCACAATCCCCCACATTATTTTCATTAATAAACTTTTAAATTTTCTTAAAACAAAATAAGTATCTGATTTTTAACGATTTAGTCTTTTGATTATTGGTGGGGAGGTTTGCTTTGTAACTTTTTGCTTATTCTAATGCCTTCTATCACTTACCGCAGTATCTCATACACCTCATTCTAAAGGCTGTTATGCCTGATACTAAAGTCTGTTATACCCCCATAGGAGATACGGTCATACCCCTTAACAGATATTAGAAAGAAGGGTTAAGGGTTCATGGTTAAGGGTTATCGTTAAGTTTTTGTCTTACCCTGAAATGTGTCATGAGTGTCATGAGTGTCATGTGTCATTAAGGTTTTTGAATGCAAAATTCCGCCATAATAATAAATATATAAATATATATTTATTATTATGATACTTTTTAGGGTTCCGAAATCCTTAATGACACATGACACTCATGACACTCATGACCACTTTCAAAAAATTTTTCGTAAAAAAGTGCAGATTCTCAAACAAAATGATTATTTTTGCATGCTGTTAGTGTGAAAGCGTGAGAGAAATGGAGAAAATCACGGAGAAGACGATAGATATCGAGAAGATTCTCAAGAGCAAGATGGGAGCCAAGGCAAAATGGATTCCAGGTTTCCTTGTCTCTTGGCTTAAGCGTACCGTCCATCAGGATGAGGTCAATGAATTCCTTTGGAGAAGTCGTGACAAAAAAGGTACGGAATGGTTGGAGGCTTGTGTGGAATATCTTCAGATGACGCTCAAGATAGAGGGAAAGGAGAATCTTCCCGACAAGAACGACGGTCGACTGTATACTTTTGTTTCTAACCATCCGTTGGGTGGGGAGGACGGAGTCGCCTTAGGGGCTATTATCGGACGTCATTATGACAGCCGTTTCCGTTATCTCGTCAACGACTTGTTGATGAACCTCCCGGGTCTTGCCCCGCTTTGTATTCCCATCAATAAAACGGGACATCAGAGCCGTAACTTCCCAGCGATGGTCAAGGCAGGTTTTGAGAGTAACAACCATATGTTGATGTATCCTGCAGGTATCTGTTCTCGCAAGCAGCCTGATGGTACGATACGTGACATCCCTTGGTCCAAGACCTTTATCGTTAAAAGTGTTGAATATCAGCGTGATATTGTGCCTATTCACTTTAGTGGTCAGAACTCCCAGTTCTTCTATCGCCTTGCCCGTTTCTCTGACAAGTTCTTGCCATTTAACTTGGCGATGCTCTATCTGGTTGACGAGATGTATAAGAATGTGGGAAAGACCTTTGAGGTGAAGATAGGAAAACCCATTCCCTGGCAGACTTTTGATAAAAGCAAGACTCCGTTAGAATGGGCGAAATATGTACAGGACAAAGTCTACGAACTATAAAACAACCAATAACAATGGAACAGGAAATCATCCAGCCGATAGACAAAGAGCTGCTTAAGCGTGAGCTGACACCAGACAAGCAGTTGCGTCTGACCAACAAGAGCAACAACCAGATTTATGTGGTGACCGTGCATAATGCTCCCAATGTCCTCAAAGAGATTGGTCGTCTGCGTGAGATTGTCTTCCGTGAGGCAGGCGGTGGTACTGGCAAGGATATGGATCTCGATGAATTCGACCTTTGTGAGAATTGCTATAAACAATTGATTGTATGGAATCCGGAGGCAGAGGAGATTATCGGAGGCTATCGTTATCTGTTGGGAACAGATTGGGAATATGACGACAAAGGTCAGCCCATTCTCGCAACAAGTCATATGTTCCATTTCTCGGAGAAGTTCCTGAAGGAGTATGCTCCCTATACAGCAGAGCTGGGACGCTCCTTCGTGTCACTGCCCTATCAATCGTCCAGGATGGGTGCCAAGAGTCTGTTTGCCCTTGATAATCTATGGGACGGACTGGGTGCCATCACCGTCATTCGTCCTAATGTCCGCTACTACTTTGGTAAGATGACGATGTACCCTTCCTATATCCGTAAGGGACGTGATATGATCCTCTATTTCCTCAAAAAATATTTTGATGACAAGGAAAAGCTGATTATTCCGATGAAACCGTTGAAAATTGAGACTGACGAATCGGTCTTGGAACAACTTTTCTGTATGAATTCTTTCAGGGAAGACTATCGTATCCTGAATCGTGAGATTCGTAAGTTAGGTTACAATATCCCCCCATTGGTGAATGCCTATATGGGACTTTCTCCTACGATGAAACTCTTCGGGACAGCGATCAATTATGGTTTTGGCGATGTCGAGGAGACTGGTATCCTGATTGCCATTGACGAGATCTTCGAGGAGAAGCGGAAACGTCATATCGATACTTTCATGGTAGAGCATCGTGACGAGATAGCTATCACCTCTGGTGCCAACAAGGTGATTTATAAAGAGGGAAAAGATTAATTCCTAAACGATAGGCAGCGAGATACCATTCATCTTTTGGTAAACATCCAGCGCATAGACATCTGTCATACCTGCGATATAGTCAATCACAGCCATGATACGTGTCTCTAAGTTCTTGGCGTGAATATCATACTGGCCAGAGACACGTCCAATCAGTTGCTGGGAGTAAAATCGTTGGGGATGGGTCACCGCTTCTATCATTTGCTCCAATAGGGTATCCATGATCTTATAACCAGACAATTCCACGTCTAATACGGGACGACTGCGATAGATGCGTTCGAAAGAGATGTCCGCACAATGCTGATAGGCACGAGCCTGGGTTTCGCTGATATGTTCGATAAGACTACCTTCGAAAGTTCCTGCTAAGATGTTCTCTTCATTTTCTATAAAGGCATTGACACACTCGTTTTCTAGTTTTCCGATGACACATGCTCGCATATAGACCACCATTTCGTTGGGGTCGAGAACGCCTTCCTCTTGGATGCGTCCCTTGATACTGGATTTTTCCTCATCACTAAAAAAGCTGAGTAACAGTCCTTCTGTCTCCTCATAGGAGAGAATCTTCAGTTTATGAGCATCTTCAATATCCATAATCTCGTAGCAGATATCATCCGCTGCCTCTACCAAATAGACCAAGGGATGACGCACATAACGTAGTGGCTCTCCTTCTTTGGAAATGCGAATAATCCCCATTTCATCGGCAATTCTCTGATAGTATTCCTGTTCGGAGTAGAAGAATCCGAACTTCCCCTTCTTGCTGGGAGCGGATGAGGCGAAAGGATACTTTACGATGCTTGCCAAAGTACTGTAGGTCATGACGAATCCACCAGGGCGTCTGCCCTTAAACTGATGGGTAAGCAGGCGGAAGGCATTGGCGTTGCCTTCAAAATGAGTGATGTCGTCCCAGAAGGCAGGACTGACCTCCTCTTTCAGGAAACTACCAGGTCCTTCTGTGAAAAAGGTTTGTATGGCTTTCTCGCCACTATGTCCGAAGGGAGGATTCCCTAAGTCGTGGGCAAGACAGGCGGTACTCACGATCTGTCCGATTTGCTCAAACATCGTGTCTTTTAATGCTGGTCGCCTCTCCTTGATGATACGGTGTGCCACATCATTGCCCAACGACATACCCACACTGGCAACTTCCAAGGAGTGCGTCAGTCTGTTGTGTACAAAGATACTGCCAGGCAAAGGGAAGACCTGTGTCTTATTTTGCAGTCGGCGAAAGGGAGCCGAGAAAATCAATCGGTCATAGTCACGCTTGAACTCCGTACGGTCGTCATGTGGCTTCGAATGCCGGAATTCTTGTCCTAGTCGTTTGTTTGATATGAGTTTATTCCAGTCCATCATCGTGCAAAAGTAGTGTTTTTTTATTAAAAACCGATATTTTTTATATAAAAATATGGATATTTGGAGAGAAATGACTAATTTTGCACCTTAATAGTTAGTAACATTTTGAAATGATTCAGGTAAAAGTAGTCAATAAAGGGCATCAGCAATTGCCCGCCTATGCCACTCCACAGAGTGCTGGCATGGATCTCCGTGCGAATATTGAGGCGCCCATCATCCTCCGTCCCATGGAGCGTCGTTTGATCCCTACAGGTTTACATATCGCTCTGCCGGAGGGTTATGAGGCACAGGTTCGCCCTCGTAGTGGTCTCGCCTTGAAGCATGGACTGACAGTGCTGAATTCTCCTGGAACGATAGATGCTGACTATCGTGGTGAGGTCGGAGTGTTACTGATTAATCTCTCGCAGGAAGACTTTGTCATCAACGATGGTGAGCGGATTGCGCAAATGGTGATAGCCCGTCATGAACAAGCTGATTTTGTCGTGGTGGAGGAACTAGACCAGACAGAGCGTGGCGAGGGTGGCTATGGACATACTGGTGTTAAATAAATAATTTGGGTACTTGAAGTGAAAAGAGCAGGTGTCATCTTCCTCTTGGTATTGACGACAGGACTGTCTGTGGTGGCACAGACCGTCAGTCAGAACCGTCGCTATGACGCCTTCTTCCTGGAGGCGATTTGTGAGCGTGCCAAGGGAAATAATGATGCTGCCTTTGACTTGCTGCGCCGTTGCGTGGAGATTGACTCCATGAAATCGGAAGCCTATTATTATTTAAGTCAGTACTATGGTGCCCTGAAACAGAAAGAGCGTGCCATGGCATGTATTGAGAAAGCCGCTGCCTTGGAGCCGAAGAACTCTACTTATCAGGAGACTTTGGCGAATGCCTATATCAACCTGCGTCAATATGACCAGGCGGTATTGGTCCTGGAACGTCTCTACGACCAGCATCGTGACAGGGATGATGTACTGGGCATTCTCGTCCAACTTTATGAGGAGCAGCATGAATATGAGGCAGCTATTAAGACCCTTGCCAAATTAGAGATGATAGAAGGTAAGAGTGAGCGGCTCTCTTATGCCAAAAGTAATTTCTATACGCAACTGGGTGACAAGAAAGCTGCTATAGCGGAGATGAAACATCTTGCCGACCAGTATCCTAACGACCAGAACTATCGCGGACTATATGCCAATACGTTGTTCGTTAACGGTCAGAAGAAGAAAGCCTTGGAGATCTATGACGACATCCTTAAGATAGAACCGGAGAACCGTAATGCGCTCATGGCATTACTTGCCTATGAGAAAGACGAAGGTGATCCCGACAAGGCTGAGGCTTTGACAGAGAAGGTGTTGTTAAGTAAGAATATCACGTCGCAAGACAGGATTCTACTCATGCGTCAGGAAATCGGACAGAGCGAACAGGAAGGCGGTGACTCTACCAGAGTCCTCTATCTCTTCCGCAGGATGCTGGAGCAGCCACAGATGGATGCGGATGTCGCTATCCTCTGTGCAACCTATATGAATCTGAAGAAAATGCCTAACGATTCTATCAGTAGGGTATTGGAACAGGTGTTACAGGTGGCTCCCGACAATGCCGCAGCCCGTTTGCAACTAGTCAGCTACGCTTGGCAAGCAGGGGATATGGATCGTATCATCTCCCTTTGTAAAGATGCCCGACAGTATAACCCTGATGAAATGGCATTTTATTACTATCAAGGCATCGCTTACTACAAGCAGGAGCAATTGGATGATGCCCTGAATGCCTTCCAAAATGGTATTAGCGTCATCAACCAGCAGAGTGATACGGAAATTGTCAGTGATTTCTATGCTGTGATGGGTGATATCCTGCACCAGAAGGGACTTGACAAGGAGGCTTTTGCCGCCTATGACTCTTGTTTGACATGGAAAGACGACAATTATGGGTGTCTGAACAATTATGCCTATTATCTTAGTGAGAAAGAGCTTCATCTGGATAAGGCAGAGCAGATGTCATATCGTGCCATCAAGGCAGAGCCGAAGAATGCCACTTATCTTGACACCTATGCCTGGATACTCTTCAAGGAAGGACGCTATGCGGAGGCGAAGATATATATCGACCAGACGCTGCAATGTGACTCCGACTCATCAGCGGTCTTGCTGGAGCATGCTGGAGATATTTATTACCATACTGGTGACCATGAGCGGGCACTTGCCTATTGGCAGCAGGCACTTGCCAAAGCTTCGCCTAAGTCGGAGTTGGGCAGTGAGGACCGACGTCAGATATTAACACGAAAGATAAAACTCAAAAAATACCTAAAAGAATGAAACCATCACGTATTATGAAACTTGCCGCTTTGGCACTTCCACTGATGCTGGTAGCTTGCGGCACACAGAAAAAAGCTGTGAAAGAGACTAAGACTACGACGCCTACGACCATGAAGGCTCAGCAGTTCTTGCAAAAGGTAAATGACAATGCTCAGTATGCCAAATTCATCACTTCCAAGGTGAAGTTCTCTGTAGAGGTGGGCAATCAGCAGTTGACACTGACAGGTAACCTAAAGATGAAGCGTGATGACGTGATCCGTCTGCAACTGATGGCTTTCGGCTTCGTAGAGGCTGGTCGTCTGGAGTTCACGAAGGATTACGTCCTGATTATGGACCGTATCAACAAACAGTTCATCAAGGCAAACTACAACCAGTTGGACTTCATGCGTAACAGTGGCTTGAACTTCTATTCCCTGCAGTCCTTGTTCTGGAACGAGCTCTTCCAGCCAGGAAAGTCGAAGGTGACAGATGAGTTGCTGAATAACTATGAGACTGACCTCATCGGTGAGGACGCTATCATCTCGATGGAGAATGGTAAGCTCTCCTATCGTTGGCTGGCTGATAAAGAGGGCGCACTCATCAAGATGGCGAATATCATGTATGAGGATAAGATTCGTGGTGACTATCAGTTGAACTGGGACTATGAGGATTTCCGTGCCAATGGCAAAAAGCTGTTCCCCTTTACCCACAACATCCTGTTCAACACCCCAGGGAAGTCTGTCAAGATGGGTATGACCCTCAATTACTTGGGTAATGATGATGAGTGGGAGACCCGTACAGAGATTTCTGGAAAATATCGTGAAGTATCTGTAGACGAGATTCTTCGTCGCTTTATGGCTCTGTAAATATAGATGAGGCGAATAGGTGTCATTTTACTGCTTTTAGGCTTTGCCTTGAGTCCGTACGCTCAGCAGAAGCGTACGACAGCAAAGAGTAAGGGCAAGACGACTGTTGTCAAGAAGACGACCAAGAAGACGGCAGGGAAGAAGACGACCTCAAAGTCGTCCTCTCAGCCTGTCTCTGTACAGAGTCTTCAGAACCAGCGACAGAAGTTACAGCAGCAGATCAAGGAACAGGAGCAGAAGTTGCGTTCCAATGAGCGTGACGTTAAGAGGCGTCTGGAGAACTTGCTGATGCTCAATACTGAGATCGCCAACAAGCGTCGCACGATAGATACCATTCGTAAGGACCTCTCTTCGTTAGATGTTGAGATAGAACTCCTGAATACCGAGTTGGATGTCCTGAGGAAAGAGCTGGAGGACTGTAAGCAGAGATATGTCAAGTCGATGCGTTATATGCATCGTAACCAGTCGCTCCAGAGTAAACTGATGTTTATCTTCAGTGCCAGCAGTTTTACCCAGATGTTCCGCCGTATACGCTTTATGAGAGAGTATGCCTCCTATCAGCGTTCCCAAGGTGAGGATGTGAAGGTGAAACAAGCTGAGGTCAATGCCAAACAGGTGGAGCTTCTCGCTGCCCGTGATAACAAGAACCAGCTCTTGAGACGTGGTGAGAGTGAGCGCCGTTCACTGGAAGGTAAGCAGACAGAGCAGAAGAATGTGGTGTCTGGCTTGCAGAAGCAGCAGAAAGAGATTCAGAACGTCATCGCCCAGCAGAAGAAGAAAGATGCCGCTTTGAACGCACAAATCGACCGTTTGATCGCTGAGGAGGTGGCACGCCAGAAGGCACGTGCCGCTGCAGAGGCGAAGAGGAAGGCAGAGGCGGAGGCTGCCAAAAAGCGTGCTGCTGAGCTTGCCCGTAAGAAAGCGGCAGCAGAAGCAGCGGCAAGGGAGAATGCCCGTCGTATCGCAGAAGCCAAGGCTCGTGAGGAAAAGGCGAAGGCTGAGGCGCGTGCTGCCCGTAACAAGCAAGCTCGAGAGGAGGCTGAGCGTCAGGCGAGGGAGGCTGAGGCTGCTCGTCTTGCCGCAGAGCGTCGTGCGGAGACAGAGGCACGTGAGCATGCCAAGGAGGTTGCGGAGGCTAAGAAGAACACGGAGACACTCGATTATTCCATGAGTTCGGAGGATCGTCGTCTTAGCGGTAATTTTGAGAGCAACCGTGGTCGTTTACCGATGCCGATAACAGGTCCCTATCGTATTGTCAGTCATTTTGGACAGTATAACGTGGAGGGACTGCATAATGTCACTCTTGATAATAAAGGTATTAACATCAAAGGACAGACAGGTGCACTGGCTCGTTCTATCTTCGATGGTGAGGTGAGTGCGGTATTCAGTTTTGGAGGTACTATGGTGGTGATGGTTCGCCATGGCAGTTATATCTCCGTCTACTGTAACCTTGCCTCTGTCAGTGTACATCGTGGACAGAAAGTCAGCACCCGTCAGGCATTGGGACGGGTAGGACAGGATGACATCCTCCAGTTCCAGTTACGCAGGGAGACGGCAAAGCTCAATCCGGAGTCTTGGTTGGGAAGGTGATGCTTGCATCACGGAATTACGGAATCATGGAATTTCGGAATGCTGTTATCCCGAAATCAATTTCACATAACAGTTGATCGCCTGATGAATTTCATCAATGCAGATGAATTCATCGGCAGAATGACTGCGACTAGACTCTCCTGGTCCCAATTTGAAAGAGGGGAAAGGCATCAGAGCCTGGTCCGACAGGGTTGGTGAGCCGAACGGCTTCATCCTCATCCGTTTGCATTTCTTGATCAGGGGATGGTCCTCAGATATAGATGACGAATGCAGCCGGAATGAGCGTGCCTTCAACTCACTCTTCATGTGTTTTTGCAGGAAAGCGAACAGGTACTCGTTCTGATAATACTCATTGGTGCGGACATCGATGACAAACTCCACTTTGTCGGGGATGACATTATGCTGGGTACCGGCATGTATCACAGTGACGGTAGCCTTCGTCTCTCCCAACAGTGGACTGACCTTACGGAACTGGTAGTTACGTAGCCATTGCAGGTCGTCCAATACCTCATAGATGGCATTGACGCCCTCGTTGCGAGCGGCATGTCCGCTCTTCCCATGCGCCACCCCGTCAATAACCATCAGTCCTTTCTCGGCAATGGCAGGCTGCATACCAGTGGGTTCTCCCACGATGGCGACATCGATGGTCGGCAGATGGGGCAGTACGGCGGAGAAACCGTTCTGTCCACTGACCTCCTCCTCGCAGGAAGCCACATATATTATATTATAAGGTAGGTTGTCTTTGTTGATGAGGATGCGATATGCCATCAACAGACTGACGAGTCCACCCCCGCAGTCGTTGGCACCTAATCCGTAAAGTTTGCCGTCCTCTATGACTGGCTGGAAGGGGTCACGGGTCCATGTCGCCACGGGTTTCACGGTATCGATATGGGCATTCAGCAATAAAGTAGGTTTCCTCTTGCTGATTCGCCGGGCAACGATCAGGTTGTTGCCAATACGCTTGCAGGGCAGCTCCCATGCCTTGATCTGCCGTTGCAACAGGTCGGCTGCAGCCTTCTCGTCGCGACTGACGGACGGGGTACTGATGAGTGCCTTCAACAGTTCCACTGCCTCTTTGGTATATTGCTTGTATGTCATACTTGATGCAAAGATACAAAAAACTCTTAATTCTTAACTCTTAATTCTTAACTTTTTCGTACCTTTGCACCTAAATATATATAGCTTATGCAGATAAACAGTCACATGTCGGTGTTGATCCACGACTTAGCCAAAAAGTATGGTGACCGTGAGATGCTGATCTATCAGGATTTCGGTGGCAAGGAGTGGAAGTCGTTATCTTGGAATCAGGTGTCACAGACCGTTATGCAGGTCAGTAATGCGTTGTTGAACCTGGGCGTGAAGGTACAGGAGAATATTGGTGTCTTCTCCCAGAACTCTGTACAATACCTGGAGTGTGACTTCGGCGCATGGGGAGTACGTGCCGTCACGATACCTTTCTATGCTACCAGCTCCGAGCAGCAGATACAGTTCATTATCAATGATGCGAAGATCCGTTATCTGTTCGTGGGAGAACAGGAACAGTACGACCGTGCCCGCAGGGTGGTGTCGCTCTGTCCTACGCTGGAGCGTATCATTGTCTTCGACCCGTTGGTACATATCTCTTCACACGATCCCAATGCCCTTTATTTCAGTGACTTCTTGAAACTGGGTGAGAACCTTCCCCGTCAGACGGAGGTGGAGGCACGCCAGAAGGAGGCATCTTTCGATGATATCGCCAATATTCTCTATACCAGTGGTACTACTGGTGACTCCAAGGGTGTCATCCTGCCTCACTCCCAGTTCCATGCCGCTATGGAGGCGAATAACAAATGTGTACCGGTGGGTGAGAACGACCGTGTGATGAACTTCCTGCCCTATACCCATATCTTTGAGAGAGGTTGGGCAATCCTCTCATTGACGAAGGGTGCCACGATGATAGTGAACACCCATCCGCAGGAGGTGCAGCAGTCGATGCGTGAGACACACCCTACCTGTATGTCCAGTGTCCCTCGTTTCTGGGAGAAGGTGTACATGGGTGTGATGGACAAGATCGAACATTCAAGTGCCATGCAGCGTAAACTCTTCAAGCATGCCCTTGCCGTCGGTCGTAAGCATAACATCGAATATCTGAGTCTTGGTAAGAAACCACCGATGGCACTCCATCTGGAATATGAGATGCTGAACCGTACCGTTTTCTCCCTCGTCCGTAAGGAGCTGGGTCTGGAGAATGCGCATTTCTTCCCCACAGCAGGTGCTGCAGTAAGTGCCCATGTGGAAGAATTCGTCCATTCCATCGGTATTAATATGATTGTGGGCTATGGTTTGACAGAGTCGCTTGCCACCGTCTCCTGCGACCATTTAGGGGATCCCTATACCGTTGGTTCCGTCGGTCAGCCGATAGAGGGCATTGATATCAAGGTCAGTGAGGAGGGAGAGATTCTCCTGAAAGGCCCGACGATCACTCCGGGTTATTACAACCGTGAGGACTTGACGAAGGCAGCCTTTACAGAGGACGGTTATTTCAAGACAGGTGATGCTGGTTACCTGAAAGATGGTGAGTTGTTCTTGACGGAACGTATCAAGGATCTCTTCAAGACCAGCAATGGCAAGTATATCGCTCCGCAAATGATCGAGTCGAAACTGTTGGTCGACAAGTATATCGACCAGATATGTATCGTTGCTGACCAGCGTAAGTTTGTCTCCGCACTCATCGTACCGGTCTATTCGCTTTTGGAGGAGTATGCCCGTGAGCACAATATCGCGTTTGAGAATCGTGAACAGCTCTGTGCCAACCCACAGATCAATGAGATGATGAAGGAACGTATCGACACGCTCCAGCAGCAGCTTGCCCATTATGAGCAGGTGAAGCGCTTCTCCCTGCTGCCTCATCACCTCTCGATGGAAAAGGGTGAGCTGACCAATACCCTGAAGGTACGCCGTCGTGTGCTCTATGAGAACTATAAGGAGCAAATCGATAAGATGTATGTCGATTAGTCCTCAATTCCTAATTTAAGAAGAATGATTACAGCAGACCAACTGAAGGATGTCTTGGATAGGACGGAGAAGCTATACCGCTATCTGAAGATTGACGAGAAGAAGATAGAGTTCGAGGAGGAGGAGCTTCGTACGCAGGCTCCTGACTTCTGGGAAGACCAGAAACGTGCTGAGGAGCAGATGAAGAAGGTGAAATCCATCAAGAAATGGATTGACGGCTATAATGAGGTGCGTAGTGCCGCTGACGAGCTCCAGCTCGCCTTTGACTTCTACAAAGAGGAGATGGTGACGGAAGAGGAGGTAGATGCCGACTATCGACGTGCCGTTGGGCTGATAGAGGACCTGGAACTCAAAAATATGCTGCGCCAGAAAGAGGATCCGATGGAATGCGTCCTTAAGATCAACTCCGGTGCGGGTGGTACCGAGAGTCAGGACTGGGCTTCTATGCTCATGCGTATGTATCAGCGATGGGCAGAGGCTCATGGCTATAAGGTCAGCATCTCTAACTTACAGGATGGTGACGAGGCAGGTATCAAGAGTGTCACGATGCAGATAGAAGGAGGGGAGTTCGCCTATGGCTACCTGAAGAGTGAGAACGGGGTGCACCGTCTGGTGCGTGTCTCTCCCTTCAACGCACAGGGCAAACGTATGACATCCTTCGCCTCCGTCTTCGTCACACCGTTGGTAGACGATACCATCGAGGTGTATGTCGACCCTGCCAAGCTCTCCTGGGACACGTTCCGGTCTAGTGGTGCCGGTGGTCAGAATGTCAATAAGGTGGAGTCGGGTGTCCGTCTGCGTTATTGGTACACAGACCCTGACACGGGGGAGGAAGAGGAAATCCTCATCGAGAATACGGAGACGCGTGACCAGCCGAAAAACAAGGAACGTGCGATGGCATTGCTCCGCTCGCAGCTCTACGACCGTGCCATGAAGAAACGATTGGAGGCACAGGCAAAGATAGAGGCAGGCAAGAAGAAGATAGAATGGGGCTCCCAGATCCGCTCGTATGTCTTCGACGACCGCCGAGTGAAAGACCATCGTACCAACTACCAGACATCGGATGTCGATGGGGTGATGGATGGAAAAATCGACGATTTCATCAAGGCTTACTTGATGGAGTTCCCTACTACGGATGAAGAGTAACTTTAAAACTAAATATTATTATGAGCAAGAAAAATCAAACAAAACGTGAGGCATACGCCAAGAAACAGGAAGAGAAGGGTAAGAAAGTCGTTGGATGGATCTTCGGAGGATTGATCATCCTCGCTGTCATCTATCTGATCTGGACATTCTCCATGATGTCGTAATGGCGCTGGAGATAGAAAGGAAATTCTTAGTACTGAACGATTCCTACAAACAGGAGTCGTTCAGTCATAGTCATATCCAACAGGGATATATCTGTAGTGAACGGGGACGTACTGTACGTGTGCGTATCCGTGATGAACATGCGTATATCACTATTAAAGGTCCGAGTATGGACGGTGGACTCTCCCGTTATGAGTTTGAGCAGGAGATTCCCTTAGAGGACGGTCGTCAGCTTATGTGTTTGTGTGAACCAGGCATCATCGATAAGGTACGGTGGTTGGTAAAAAGTGGTGAGCATACCTTTGAAGTTGATGAGTTTTTTGGAGAAAACGAGGGTCTTATCATGGCAGAAGTGGAACTCTCATCGGTTGATGAAAGTCCAAAAATGCCCGATTTCATCGGAAAAGAGCTGACAGGTGACCGTCGTTATTATAACAGCCAGTTGCGCCGGCATCCTTATCGGGAATGGAAGGGGAATGGAAGCCCGTTCATGATAAAAAAGTGATTTAAGTGATTAAGTTTTTACAAATCCTTATTATACAAAAATAAATACCCCCATAATTATTTTTGCTATATATTTAATTCGTGTATTATAGAATCACTTAAATCACTCGATGTGGCTGAAACGTCGATAAATAAAGGCTTTAAGCGAGGTGATTAAAGCCTCCAAACGAATTAATTAAAGGCTTTAAATGAATGAATTAAAGCCTTCAAACAATTTTTTTCAGGGAAAAATTTGGTGGAGGGAAAAATATTTTATATTTTTGCATGGCTAAATGAAAGACAGAATACTATGCGAATCAGCAAACTCATATTATGTACCATCTTTTTTCTGATGACCCTTCCGGGAAGGACAGCACCTACAGATACCGCTATCCTGTTGATGGAGAAAGGTGACTCGTGTCGCGACCAACACTTATATAACAAAGCACTTGCATACTACTTGCAGGCACAAAAGGAGCCTTCCTTGGAAAACAATACTGAAACACATTTACAAGTGTTGGAGCGTATCATGTGTACCTATGACGTGCTCTATCAGTGGAAAGAGCTGTCAGAAACCTCCTACCAGTTGTATATGCTGGCAAAGAAGAATAACGCTAAGGCATATCAGGCGCTGGCATTCTTTATGAGGGGCAAGCGTCTGTGCCTTGAAGGAAATCTGGAGGAAGGTTTCCGCACCTGTTTCGAAGCCGTCGAGCAGTTGAAGGACGCAGACCATCCGCAGAGGGATCACAAGTTGGGTATCTTTTATGCCTTCCTAACCAAACTGTACGGAATAAACGGAAACTATAAAGAAGCCTTGCGCATGTCGAAGGAACAGGAGCGATATCATCTGGCTTCACAGTCTGACACCATTTATGCCCAGATGGATAAACAACGGTTGTATACCATCCGTGCCTGGCTGCTTGCTAAGATGGGACGGCTGGCGGAAGCCGACAAACTCTACAAGCGCCATCATATCGTCCCCCATTTAGACCCGATAAGCGGGGATGCCCTCCCGGAATATTATCAAATCCAAGGGATGGATGAGGAAGCGTTGCGTTTTCTCCAGTTGGTAAAAGATCATATGAGGAAAGATGAGGACACGCTAAGTCGTAACATGCAGCGGGTATTGGGAGACGAGGGGGATGTCTATTACAGGATGGGCGATTACCAGAAAGCAGCAGAGTGCTATCGAGGTGTCGCCTTGCAGGCAGACACCCTTGGTGTGCGGACGCTCCGTACCATCTCCAGCGGGGTACAGCAGGTGATAGACAGCGAGCGTGCCATGTCTCGTCATAACCTGATCCTCTCCATCGTCATCGTAGGTAGTCTGATGTTGCTCGTCGTCTTTTTCCTGTTGTTGCGTCACAACCGTGTCATCAACCGTAAAAACCGGGCCATGACCCAGACGATTCGTGAGCTGATGCATTATCGTGACATCGTTGTCGCCAATGGAGATCCTGTTGAAATCGCAGAAAAAAGCGAAGAAGAGAAGGCTCTCGACGAGGAGGAGAAACGTTTCAAACAGATGGACAAACGTGTCATGAAGGAAGAGTTGTTCCGTGCCCCCGACTTCGGACGTGACGAGCTGATGCGTCTGATGGGTGTCGATAAAAACGCCATTTCCGTCATTATCTCCCGTTATACCGGCATGAATGTGACAGGTTATGTCAATACGAAACGCATGGAGTATGCGGTCCTTTTGATGAGACAACACCCTGAGTACACGATGGGTGCCATCGCGGAGGCTTGCGGTATTAAGAGCCCGGCGACATTCATCCGTAACTTCCGGAATGTCTATGGGATGACTCCTTCTGAGTTCCGCCAGAATATAGACGAATAACCTCATAACGGACAATTTGAAAACAGTTTTTGACATTTTGAAATAAAATTTTTCTTTATAAAATAGGTATATGTCGCAAATTCTTGTTAAATTTGTGGCATGAAACTAAATTATAACGATAAAAAATCCCGTATGGCAGCAAAAATTGTGATTTTGGCTATGCTGTTTTGTGGGATGTCCAGTGTAGTCTCTGCACAGCAAGTAACGATTAGTAATAACCTGTTATATGATGCGTGGCTGACCCCTAACCTCCGAGTAGGGGTCCGTCTGGCTCCTCATTGGTCAGTAGGTCTGACGGCAGGTTATAACCCATGGCCCTCTGATGAGAATAAGTCGAGGAAATGGAAACACCTGTTGGTGTCTCCCTCTGTGCGTTACTGGACAGACTCCGTGAATGTGCACCATTTCTTTGGAGTGAACCTCATCTACAGTCATTATAACGTCGCTGACGTGAAATTCCCGTTTGGACTCTACAAGAGCGTCCGTGACGAGCGTCGTCAGGGTGACCTCGGCGCCCTGGGTGTCTTCTATGGTTACTCATGGCCCATCGCCCGCCATTGGAACATCGAGGCGTTGATAGGTGCCGCTGTCGGTTATACCAAATACGACCGGTATGAGTGTGGTCACTGTGGTACGAAGATTGGTGACGGCAACAAATGGTTTGTGATGCCGCAGGCAGCCATCAATATCGTGTTCAACCTCCCGGGTCGTCCGAAGAAGGTCGTGGAGCCCGTGCAACCCATAGAACCCGTCCAGCCTGTCGTCGAGACACAGCCTGTCGTTCCCGAGCCCCCTGTCGTGAAGGAGCCGGAGCCCGTCAAGGAGCGTGCTATCGATATCTTGGTACGTACAGAGCCGGTACTTGCTCATATCTCCGAGTACAAGCCTTACGACCGCAGTCAGGTGCTGCGTCGTGACAAGCGTGCCCTCTTTGTCTACTTCCCCGTGGCGAAGAGTGATATCCAGTCGGAGTTCCGTGACAACCAGCAGACCCTTGACCGTATCATCGACGTGACCCGGAAGATGCTTTCTGACAAGGATAGTGAGATCCGAAAGATCCAGATTGTAGGTCTTGCCTCCTTCGATGGTAAGACTGAGGCGAATGAGCGTCTTGCCAGTGATCGTGCTTATGCACTGAAGAAATATATTCAAGACCGCCTCGCCGTCAGTGACGACCAGTTTGATGTCGCCTGCGGTGGTGAGGACTGGGCAGACTTCCGTGACCAGGTGGAAGAGGCGATCGCCAACGGCTCTGACCATGCCGCGGCATTACAGAAGGTGATAGACATCATCGACCGTGAGCCGGACCTCGCCCGTCGTGAGCAGCAGATCCGTAAGCTCAATGGTGGTCGCACCTTCCAGTATATCAAGGAGCAGCTGCTTGCCGACCAGCGTAACTCCGGATACTTGAGAATCTATTTTGATTACAAATAAATATAAATAAACAACAACATTAATCGATTATGAAAAAATTGATGAATTTTGCTTATACAGGTGCGATAGCACTGTTAAGCGCAGTATTTTTTGCAGCGTGCTCGTCAAGCGACGAGACAGCGTTGGATCCCAATCCTACTTATAATACGGAGAGGAACGAGGTTATGACCCAGTTCGTACTGAATGTGGCTGGCGGTGAGATGGGTTCGATGCGTCAAGCCTCGGACATTGTGCAGAGGAACTCGAACTTCCGTGGCATGCAAGATGCTAAACTCGTTGCCTTGTCAACGGGTAATGTCGGCTATTTAGCTCCGTACAACGGCGAGAGCACTGTTACCCCAGCTTATACTGGTGTCAACAAAACTTTCGACCTCGGAACACTCTATGGCTCATCGGCTGTAGTTGCTGCAAACAATGAAACCAGCAGTTCTAACCGAGTACTTGAACTGGCTATGCCGTTGCAGACCGATGCCATGCTGGTCTATGCACGTGCTATTCCCACTACCGACAAGGAAGCTAATGGTCAGGTGACGATAAATATCGATGCAAATCCTGAAAAGAGTACTTTCGACCTTGTTTCTCGTATCAATGGTAGGACCACTGAGTATAATCAGACCTGTGCTCTCGGTGCTACGATTCTTAATCGTGTTCTGGACGCAAATTCTTCAGCAGCAGGTGCGGGTGAATTCACTCATAATGGCTATACAAATGTAGCAGCTCTGCCTGCCATTAACTGGGAGGATATTAGCGATGATTATAAAAATAATGTTACACTTTCCCCATTGGAAGAGGTATTGGCAAAGGCTTATGTAACGCTGACTACTATCAATCCTGGTGAACTGCGTGCTGGTTCTGGTTCAGCTCTCTTCAGCATCTTCAGTTCGCTCTATGCTACAGCAACGACAGTTTATGGCGCAACGGCAACAAACGACAGTGAGGCTAACGCACAGCGCCTTGCCATCGAAATCAGAAACCGTATCGGTAACTATTTCAACCTTGTTTCAGACGCAGTGAGCGAATGGAAGTCCATTGGTAATGCAAGTGAGACCAACACCATTATCTACAATCTTATCAGTGCTGGTATTGTGAACAATACTCCTGGCGATGCCAACTATTGGGTAACTAAATTCGGTGAGGTAAAGACGGGTGATTTGAAGAATCTTCCTACGTCCTTTAACCTTCCCTTTGGTTCTGCTCTTCTTTATCTGGATAGTGACGGTAATTTCACATACAAGAACCCCAGCACCTCGCTACTTGATCAAAGCAAGGAAACTGCTGCAGCTAATTATATGTATCCGGCAGAGTTGCTTTACTTCGATAACAGCTCGCTCCGTGTGAACGATACAGAGAAGAAGGCAGCAGATTATCCTAATGGTGTGAATCCGTGGGATACTGAAGCAACATGGACTGCCGCAGGATGGACTACCGGTGCCGTAGCTTCAACCACCCGTAGCGTGGCTGTGAAGAACAACATCAACTATGGTGTCGCTATGCTCCAGACCAAGGTGGTACTTGATGGTACGGCTTTTGCCGACAACCGTCATGCTATTGTCCCTTCAGAGAGCAATCAGTCTCTTACTGCTGATGATGTGAAGCAGTTCAAGTTGACAGGTATACTTATCGGTGGTCAGAACCACCAGCTGGGTTGGAACTATTTGGCAAAAGCCAATACCTCCACCGATTGGGACTATGTCATCTATGATAACGAAATAAATGGAACGGGCGCTATTCCGACACCTTCTGGTGAGGAGAACTATACGCTGGTATTTGACAACTATCATCCAGGTGCGCAAGCCGACCAGACAGACGTATTGGTTGCCCTTGAGTTCGAGAACACCTCAAAGGATTTCTACGGAAGGGGTAACTTAATTCGCTACGGTGGAAAGTTCTATCTCGTAGGTAAGTTGGAGTTGAAACTCACGACAACGGACGCAAAAGCCATAGCCGACAGCAACTGGCCTACCTACTATGCCATTCCTCCCTATACAAGTAGTGGTGCCACTAACAAGATTACACGTGTCTTCGTTCAGGACTTCATGACCACTGCCACCTTCAAGATTGGCGCTAACTCACTGCAGAACGCTTTCGTCACAGTGCCCGACCTGCGTAGCAGCCAGACATCACTCGGTCTGAGTGTTGACCTGAAGTGGCAGACAGGTCTCAGCTTCGAGTATACTCTCGGTAATTAATAATAAAGAGCGTAGAACAAGGTGAAGAGAAGAAATACTATCGCGATGTGGCTCCTGCTGTCAGCCTGCTGGCTGATGGCGGGCTGCTGCTCGTACATTGACGATGACCTGAGCGACTGTCCTCCTGAGGGGCAGGATTTTGAGTTGACTTATGAGCTGCGGTTGGTGACGAATATCACCACTGAGCTCACTACCCAACTCGGTACCGCAACGGATGCCAATGTCGCTAACGCTTTGCGTGACCATCTGAAAAATATCTTCACCGACTTTGCCCATGACGTGGACCTCTCGTTCTACGATACGGAGAACGCACAAGAACGGCTGAGCCACGACCAGCATGAGATGAACGCCAGCGAGCAGAGCTACACGCTCTACCTGCCGATGCGGGAGTACATGCACCTTGCCGCTGCCAATATCAAGAACAATGAGGTGGTGGAACTGTCAGGCGACGACAAATGTCCGACCTCCCAGCTTGCCACTATCCCAGAGGGGGAGGAGATTATCGACTCCCACAAAACGGGTCTCTTCACGGCAAGATATCCGTTGAAGGTCTTGGAGGGTGTCAGCCAGACATTCCACGTACGACTCTATATGGCGAACTGTGCGGAGGCTCTGGTGATAGACCCTCGTGGACACTCCTACAAGGATATCAAAGTCTTTGCCACAGGCTTTGCCTCGAAGTTCCATATCAATGACAGTACCTACACCTTCCCCGAGAAGTATCCCTATGTCCGTGCGACGAAAGTCGAGACGGGAGAGGGTGAGAAACTGTGCTTCTGCGCAGTGAACTTCCCCACAACGGATGTGGAGGGAATGCGTACCATCGTTGAGGTTCCTTTCGACGAGGATGAGTCTGAGACGGTATTCTGGCAGTTCCGTGTCTATGTCACCATGGACGACGGCTCTGTCACGGAGTCCATCCTGAGTGTCAGGTCTCCTAACAAGGCTGGTCAGCTAAGGATTATCGGAGGGTATATGGGTGATGACGGTGATATCCGTCCCAAAGATCAGGCGGTAGGTGTCAGTGTCACGCTGAACTGGAATGAAGGTGGTCAGCATGATATTGACTTATAATATATAATGTTTGCGTGCGCGCGATGACTGACATAAAATACATTCTATATAGTCTGTTGTTGGGTATGATGATGGTATCATGCTCTGCTTCTGACGATATAGCTGATGATGTCGACACACCACAGGCAGCCCAACAGGTTGACCTGCTGATTAGTGTTGGCAATAAGGTTTCCATACCTCGTCAGATGTCAGCCAATGCCTCCCTCAGAGCAGCCACATTCCAAGGTATGGCGGGGTTGATAGCCATCCCCTTCCAAACCGGCGGAAATGCTGTCGCACCGAGTGATGTCCCCTTGGTAGATGTCGTTGGAGCTACAGAAGATGACAATCGTGTGGAAGAACACAACAACTATTATGTAGATCACTGTTACTTCATGACAGGTACCGACCGTATGTTGGTCTATGGCAAGTCGGAGCCGTCGTCTGATGACCCTACTGTGAACGGTGTGCTGAGCGGTCTGCCTACTGTCCGCACGAAACTGGAGAATATCCATTTCAGCTTGTCATCTATCCGTAATACTACAGAGGTACATTCCGATGCCCAGGTATTAGCGGACTATATGACGGCTATTGCCAACAGCGATGGATGGAGCACCACAGATGATATCACGCTGAAGAGCTACTATATGGACTTCATCCGTGCCAAGTCTGAAGATGGAGGACTGATGAGTGGTGCAGCAGCCAATATCAAGGTGTTTGTAGATTCATTGAAAACGCAGCTGGCAGGCAGAACCGATGCTGTGAGCACAGCCATTAAAGCCAATATCGATAACAAGACTGTTACCATTGACGAAACGGTCTACAATGTTGATGACAACACCTATCCCCGTTCTATCGGTCTGCCCGACGGAGCAGCAGTCATCCGCTGGGTGAAGAATGAGGAAACAGGTGAAGAAGAATTCTCCGTACGTACCAACAGATCTGCCTTCGACAACATCAACGGCATCACCCGCTATACCTATCCTGCCGCACTGATGTTCTTTACAGACAGTCCTATCCGTACCTCTTCAACGGAAGTGCCTAAAGAGACCTATGAAGAGGCATCTGTTAATACAAAGTGGAGCGACTTCTTGGATGCTCATTATAATACCTCACAGACCGTCAGTAACATAACCAAGGCTGTCGCGGTGGTAAATCCCTTACAGTACGGTGTGGCTAATCTGCAACTGACACTGACGGGTATGGCTACCACGCTGAAGGATGCCAAGGACGAAGAGGTGACTAATGCCAACATGTCAACGCTACCTCTCAAGGGTGTCATTATAGGCGGTCAGCATACGGTAGGTTATAATATGAAGCCCCAGGGTGAGCAGACCGATGTCGATGAGTGCTTTATCTACGAGACAAATATCGTCTCCGGAGATGCAGGAAAGTCCATCAACACACTGGTACTGCAGTCTTATGACAACGAGAAGGTACCCGTCATCCTGGAGTTTGAGAACAATACCGGCAAGTCGTTTACGGGTAAGGACGGTAAAATCTATCCAGGTACAAGGTTCTACCTCATCGGAATGATTGACCCTGCCGACAAAAAAGAGACGGGCAAAGACTATACCAACCGTGTGTTCACGCAGGACTACACCACGACGATGACGATGAGCGTGACATCACTTGCCAAAGCTTATACCAGCATGCCCGACCTGTTGGCGCCACGTCTGGAAATAGGTGTACAGATTGTCACACATTGGATTCAAGTAACGACCACCAACGTGGAATTATAAAGGAGAAACATGTTCAAGAACAGACATATACATATCCTCCAATGGCTTTTGGGCAGCCTGCTAATAGTGCTGTTCAGCGCCTGTTCCTCCAGCGAGGATGGGGAGGAAGGCAGCGTAGGACCTCAGCCTGCGATGCTGACGATACATGTCTATTCTCCTGAACGGGCAGCCATCAACCAGCCGTCAGCATCACTGCGTGCTGAGACCGGTAATGTACAGACCATCGGAAAGGAAGCTACCATTCATAGTTTGCAGATATGGATCTATGAGTCGGAGAGCAAAGCGTTTGTAGGTTATATGGACACAGAGGAAGTGACAACACTGAACTTGGGCGAGGGTGCTACCTACCAATTACCCGTCAGCGATGACTTCGCAAGCAGGAAACCCAGCGTCAATGTCTATGTACAGGCGAATGTAACAGCAAACAACTGTGGCGTAGGCACATTAAATAAAGAAACTACCTATGAAGAACTGATGGCAGGAGCCAAGATAACAAAGGATTTAACAAAGGATTATTTTGGACTTGGAAACTTGGTCAGGAGTGTGCCTGATGAGGGACTGCCCATGGCAGGTAAACTGACGGTGCAGCCTGTCGTAGGTGAGGCTCCTGCATTGCGAGTGGGAACCCTGAGTCAAGTGGCTACCGTACCATTGACGAGAGCCGTCTCGAAACTGCGTTTCGTCTTCGCCAAGACCACAGGCGAGCCTACGGTAAGTATCACCGGCATCAGGATGAATGCAGAGATGATTCCCGACGAGGAATATCTGTTCACTACGCCGCAGTCCATGACCTACAATGAAAATGTAGGAGTGTTGCTGTCGCAAGCTATCGAAGATATCGCTGAAACGGCAAACCCCACTGACTATATCTACTTCGATCAGGAAGCGCAGGCTTATGAAAACCTCATCAATGGTGCTGGGCTGACAGTACATGGTCCTATCTATCTGCGCGAGTCCGACAAGCAATTGTCGGGTACGATATCCTATACGATTGATGGTACAGAACAAGAGCCGGTCGAATTCCAGATGCAGCAGGCTGGCGATTTCCTGCGCAACCACACCTGGATAGTTTATGCCTACTATGCCGGTAGTGGCAGACTACAGGTTCAGTCACTATACATGAAAGACTGGTCAGGAAAGGAGATGAATTATAGTTTTTATAACTGGTAACAAAGAGAAACAATGAGAGTAAGATTCCACATATATTACCAGACGGTGCTGCTACTGATAATGGCGGCAGTACTGTTGACCGCTTGTTCCTCGGATAGTTCCGAAGCACCAACGGTTCCTGCTGGTAAGGGTTCTACAGATCATGTCTTACATCTGCTATCCTTTGCCTCCAGTTATGAGGAACTGGTCTCCAGCCATCGTGCTGCTCCTACAGGCTATAGTGCCTACCCGCTGGATAAGGTGACTGAGATGGGAATCTACATGGTCTTGCCAGCTGATTATACACCCCCCAGAGTACCAGAGGAGCAACGCATCAAGTACGATGGTGCCAAATGGCATGCGTATTTCTCTGTAGACAAAGACAAGACCTATACCGTATATGGCTACTTGCCAAAAGCTACAGGCATGAGCAGTAGTCTGTCGAAAAGCACTGCCGATGCGGCAACGCTGACCATTTCTGGCATGAAGGCGGTTACGACAGACGACATCTGTATCATTACGGGTGCCAAGGAGACTGAGACGGGTCTGAAGGAAGGAAGTTTCTCTTGGTATCAGGCAGTCACTAACGATGACTACTACATCTATATGCTGCTCAACCATCTCTATGCCTCTGTGAAGTTCAGTATGAAGGTTGACGCAGACTATGCCCAGTTGCGTACCATCAAGTTGAAGAGCATGACGCTGAGCACAACCAAAGAAACCGTCAGTGCTATGATTACGCTGACACACAACACGACAGGCGCGATTCCGATAACGAGTGTCGATTACACAGAAACAGGTAGCAGCAGCGAGGCAGTGATCTTCAGCGACAGCGAAGGCACGGCACTGAGTCAGACGACAGCAACCGTCGTCAATGCCTACTTTGCCCCAACCTCAACGCTCTCGAGCAATCTGACGCTGGTCAGCACCTATGATGTGTACGACCGCAAAGGCAACCTGATACGTAAAAACTGCTCGGCAACCAATAAGATACCGAACTTAGAGGCGTCCAGAGGACAGCGGGTACAGCTGAATCTGACAGTGAATCCCACCTATCTGTATGTGCTCTCTGATCCTGATTTGGACAACCCGACGATAACGATAAATTGAGAATTGACAATTGAAGATGAACATGAGCATATATATATATAATATATTAAGGTATAGGCATTGGAAGCGATTGCTACTGATGGTGGCAATGTTCAATGTTCAATGTTCAATGTTCAATGTTTATGCCCAGATCGTCATTGGCGGTAACGTCTATGGTGGTGGTAATGCCGGTGATACAGGTGGCAAGACCACAGTTAATATCTATGGTGGCGACCTGCATAACGTCTATGGCGGAGCCCGTCAGGCAAATGTCGGCGGCAGTGCCTTCCTGCATATCGACGGTGAGCATGCCTCTTCGTATATCGTTATTGACAAGGCGTATGGCGGTAACGATATTGCCGGAACCATCGGTTCTTCTGACGAAATACCATCGGAATTGACGGAAGTAGGCACGGAGACAGGAAAGAATAATATCGATAATACATGGAATGCCTTCGTACGTATCGCATCAATCCCTGCCATTAACTATACTCAAGAAGAAATTGATGCTGCACAAGAGGGCGATGATGCGTATGGTAAGACGACCAGTGACACAAAGAATAAGATACCTATCTATATCGGACAGCTCTTCGGAGGTGGCAACGGTGACTATGATTACACCTCTGACGAAAGTCCTTACAAAGATAAGACAAGACCTGATTTAGGCAAGACCTATCTTGAGCTTTTGGGCGGTTCCATCGTATATGCTTATGGTGGCGGTAACAATGCGACCATTACCAATAGAACTGTCATCGCTCTGAAGAATCCAAGCAAGGTCGTGAATAGTATCATCGACACCACCAATCCTAATGCTGATAACACGGGCGAGTTGCTGAACAATGACCGCTTCGAGAATAGGATGGGTATCAACACCACTTTCTCCTATCCCAGCAGTGATGCCTACCAGATTGGACGTTTCTTTGGTGGCAACAACAAGGCTGATATGGCTATCCGTCCTCGATGGAATCTGCAAGAAGGTAGGATCCGTAACCTCTACGGTGGAGGTAATGAGGGACGTATGACCAGTCCAGAAGGTCTGTTGCTGCAAATTGAAGGTGCAGGAATGGTAGTTGATAACGTTTATGGTGGCTGTCGTAAGGCGGATGTGAAACCTTTACTCAGCGATGGTACACTGGTGCCTTATAGCGACATAGCACTGGACCCTGCGGATAACCCAAACCACATCCCTGCAGGCTATGCTGCTCGTGTCAGAGTGCTGGCGGGTCACGTCAACAACGTTTATGGTGGTAACGATATCTCAGGTACCGTCTATGCCGGTAACACCGTAGGTATCTTGACCCACATCTACGGCGACGTCTATGGTGGCGGTAACGGCTCTTATGCTTATACAGATAACCCAAAGCTGAAGGATGATCCGCATTGGAGCGACTTCTACTATAATCCTGATGAAGTACTGACAGCAGCAGAAAAAGCTGCTATTACAGATGACAAGCTTTTGTCTGTTACAGCCCTTAACAAAGTACGTCCTAATGCGGAGAAGGTATCTATCCTCGTGAGAGGAACAGCAGCGAATCCTACCATTGTGGATGGCGGCCTCTATGTGGGTGGTAATAGTGCTTCGCTGCGAGAGAATGTTGCAGGTACAAGTTCTGATGACCAAACGCACATCAAGATTGGTTCATACACTATCATCGACAACGTGTTCCTCGGTAACAACGGCGAGAACATGATAAAATACAATGCCCCTGACTCCGAGGGCAGAGGTGAAGGTGTGCTGCGCACAATGAAAAGGACAGATATCGATGGCTCTGATGGTACCAAGTTCAACTCGATGGATTTGACAGTCAAAGAAGTCTTTGACAAGTACATGGAAGGTTGTGCCATGAAGGTGAAATCAACCGTTGTCTTTGAGAGTACAAAAAATGGTGACGGTGCCGATTACGAAGAATATTCTACCCAGTTTGGTTCGTTCTACTGCGGCGGTAACGTAGGTAGTATGATTGCTGACGGTAAGACGACCATCAACTTCAACGATAAGGTGATTATCTACGACAAGGTAGTGGGTGGTTGTAATAATGCTTTCGTCACTCCTTCTGACTACAACGCAATCTACGAAGGCGGTATTACCGGCAGTCCCGACCCTGCTCCAGCAGGTTCTTCTGAAGGAACCATAGGTGACAAGCTACAGCTGAACTTTAGTGGTTTGAAAATCCAGCCCAAGCGATGGAATGCTGAACATACGGCACTGGAGTGGAACACCATCAGTGCTGCGACAGGTGAGAATGTTGTTCCTATTACTTCTGGTGTTTTGCCTTCACCCGTCACCAGTAATGATGCTGACATCGACCGTCGTCTGAAGGGCGGCAATATCTATGGTGGCTGCTATAACAGTGGCATCGTGAATGGTAATGTCATCATCAATATCGGTGCCTCAATAGTCGACCGTGATGTGGTATTCGACGAGGTGGAAGGCGACGAACACGGTGAGCGAAAGCTTTATGATAATGACGAATTTAAGATTACCAAGAGAAACACGGGTGTCATCCTTGACGAACAAGGAATGGATGTGCTGGGTTCTGCACTGAACGTCTTTGGCGGTGGTAAGGGTGTCAACACGGAGATCTGGGGTAGCACCACCATCAACCTGAATCGTGGCTATATGTTCCAGATATTCGGAGGTAGCGAGGAAGGTGCCATCGGAAAGGGTGTCTTTAATACATCAACAAATAAACTAGAATATTCCTACGATGCGAGATATAGTACTTACATCAACCTGAATGGTCCTATAGCTGGTGTGTCAAAGGCAACCAACATGACAGAGAGTATCGCCGAGTGTGAGTTCATGTATGGCGGCGGCTTCTTAGGTCCGGTGGCAGGTAACTGTATCCTCCATTTGGATAATGGACGTATCTTCAACAGCTTCGCAGGTGCATGTAATGCTGATATTCTTGGACATACCGAGACTTACATAGGCACCAATGGTTTCCCATATGTTCGAGACTTCGTCTATGGCGGTAACGACCTGGGTGGACAAATCCTGGGTTCCGCCAACTTCAACAGTCGTCTGCGCAGCGATGCCGTACGTGCCAAGGTGTACAAATCTGATATGCTCAATGCCTCAGCATATATGGAATATGTTCAGGGACGTGTAGAGAAGATTTTCGGTGGTGCCTATGGTGTCTATGACTATAAAGACGCATATTTTAGGGAGTTCTTCGACGAAAACGGTCATGCCAAGACGGGCTACCACAAGCCTTTCTTAGGTAATGCTTTTATTAACTTCCGTCCTATCGAAACCAATAACTCGCTGAACACCGTGCAGCAGATTTATGGTGCTGGTCAGGGTTATCTCGGTGAGGAGGAAGAAGACCTCATGCAGAACAGCAGCTATATCCTTATTGACGTGCCCCAGACCATGACCACCTATCAGAATACAGAAATATTCGGTGCCGGTGAAAGTGGCGGTGTAGGTATGGGTGTTGATAAAGCAACTGCAGCTGCCTCGGCTACAGCTCACCAGGCGTCAGCCATCATCGACCTCTTGAGCGGACATTTCAAGGCGGTCTATGGCGGTAGCTATCAGGAGGGTGTCACCCGTCGTACGGTTGTTAACGTGCCTACAGGTTCTACCTTCCGTGCTGAGGCTATCTTCGGTGGTGCCTACGGTCTGTATAACGAATATCCTTGCGACGTTTACGAGTCGAACGTCAACTGGAACAGTAGCGATGCGCTTGTGGGAGCATGGCGAACGGGTATATATGGCGGTAACAACAACTGCCGTCGCACCCTGTATAGTAAGGTCAATATCAATGCGCCTGTCTATTACGACAAGCAGAACGAATACTATGCCACTGTCTATGGTGCCGGCTATGGTAAAGATACCTGGGCACAGTATACGGAAGTCAACCTGAACGATGGAGCCCGTCTGTATGAGGTTTATGGCGGTGGACAGTTAGGACGTGTGCTTAACAAAAAGTCTGCTGATGCATGGGCTTCGGAAGCAAATGCTCAGGCTACTGCGGAATACACTACAGCACATAACACTTGGGCGGCTTTGTCAGAAAGTGAGAAAGCCACTACTCCTGAGCCACAGGCACCACAGGCTATTGACCTCTCGCTGGGCAGTGGCTACACGGACGAAGGACTGGACAACGGCTTGGCGATAGCGCGTTACGAAGGTAAGAAACACAACACCAATGTCATCATCAACCAAGGTGCCGATGTCTGCGGTTATATGTATAACGGTAGCCTGAGTGGTGCCTATGCATACGGTGGTGGTCTGGGTGATGCGAATACTGAGAATACCGGTGATGTACATGGAACGACCTACATAGCCTTGCTTGGCGGTAAGGTGACGAAAGACCTCTATGCTGCCGGTACCGTGGGTTCGGTGAACAACAAGTACAATGTTGAAACGGACGATTTCGACGAAGATTTTATCGCCTCTGCCAATGCTTATATCGAGGGCGGTACGGCACGTAACGTCTATGGTGGAGGTTGGGAAGGTAGTGTAGGCTATCACGCAGGAGCTATCAGTGAAAGCACAGCTGACGATGTCCTCGGTGAGACACATGTTGTCATCGGTAAGCTTGACGGCACCAGTTTTATCAACGGTCTTCCTGCCATCGAGCGTAACGCCTATGGCGGAGGTGAGGGTGGTGCCGTATTCGGTACGACCAACATCACGCTCAACAAGGGCTTTATCGGTTATCGTCATTTTGCTGCTGTCCCCACCACAGATCCTGACCTCGACTATATAAAGGTAGGCTCTGATTACTATCAGGAGAAGTTGCATGACGAGACATGGACAGGCGACGGAACGAACCGTTTGTATGATAGTGGTTGTATCTTCGGTGGTGGCTATATCGACAACAGTAGTGTGGACATTACCAACGTGAAGATGTATGGCGGTCACGTCCGCAACGCTCTATTCGGTGGTGGTGAGATTGCGGCTGTGGGTCGTGGCATCATCAACGCCAGTGGTACAGACAACAGTGTCCGTGAGCTACAGGGTATCTATAAAGCCGGTAAAGCCAATGTCGAGCTATACGAAGGTCATGTACATCGCAACGTCTTTGGCGGTGGTCGAGGCTACAACAACCTAGGTGAAGGTGGTACGCTCTATTCCGACGGTTATGTCTTCGGACAGACTGAGGTACATATCTATGGTGGAGAGATTGGTACTGACAAAGGTATGGAACGGGGTGACGGTAATGTCTTCGGTGGTGGCGATATAGGTTATGTGTACAGTGCCTACGAGGGCAAGGGTGAGAAAACCGTGGGTGATGAAAACGGTAAATTGTATGTCGGCATTAAGGACGGCGAACGCTACGATAATGTATGGGAAGGCTATTATTATGCCTATAAGAAGGGCGATGATGCCTATATCCCTGGTACCAAGCCTGCAGACAGCGATCCCAACTGGGTGAAAGACGGTAACGAGTATGTGCTTACCGAGGACTGCAAAGTGCTGGTAGAGCCACATCCTAAGGCTTTGTCAGCTGTCACCATCAATGGTCATAGCTATGCTGCTGGTGCCTTCGTTCCTATTGACGACCTCAATACCATGGGCAACAAGAATGCTGACAGTCGCTGGACTTCTTTGGATCCCGCGGGTATCATCATCCACAATGCCGTGTTTGCCGGTGGTAACACGTCGTCAGGTTCTTCATCGGTGTATGCCAACACGACGACGGTATTCGGTAATGCCACTGCATCTATCCACGATGTCTATCACCGAGACCTCATCACGTTGGGTACAGGTCATACCGGAGGTCTCTATGGCGACGGTAACCTGACCTTCGTGGATGGCTATCGTGGTTTGAATATCACCAATTACGGTACGGACTACTATTCCATCGCGCGGGAAATCACTATTGACCAGTATGAACATCTTCCTGCTCGTGAGGCAGCTTATTATGAGTTGAGATATCAGTGTACCCACACGTGTACAGACAATGAAGGTACCTCTTATTATCCTGCTGGTGGTGATCATAGCAAGGCCTCAACATTGACAGCTGACGAGATCTATACACTGTTCAGGAACACGTCAACATATACTGTTCCCACTAATTTCTACAACTCCGACGGTTCCATCAACACCGATCCGACTAACGGTTACTGGAAGGAGAATGGTGTATTGCCGGTCTATGCCGGTCGTCTGATGAATTCCATCCAGCGTGCTGACTTCTGCGGTGTGTTCGGCAGTCGTATGGTGATGCAGGGTGCTCAGGACCGTGTGCCGGAGATCGTGGATCACACCAACTACACCATCAACCGTGTCCGTGAGGTATCACTCAACCAAAAGCACTCTTTGATTGATGATGACTTGACGCTTAAAGCAGGTAAAACACGAGTCGACAATTTCCCAGAAGACCAGAATCCTGATGATTTTGCTGACCTTGATAAAGCTATTCATGGCAACTACTTCGGTATCTATAACATCGTGAACTATCTGGGTGCGTTGACCAGCGACGTACACTTCATGCCTACTAAGGATATTCGCCGAACCGACAATACCGATACAGATACGTATGGTCCTACAGGCGATGACGACCAGACTTACTACGGATGGAAAAGCAAGTATGTCAAGGAGCGCAAGCGCAACAACGGTATCAGCTTGAATAAGGTGGCATTGGCATCAGGTGTGTATCTGGAGTTGTACACGGAGAAGGTACAGGGTACCGACTTGGGACTCTATGAGAAAGACTGGGGCTACATCACCGGTGTCGTAGAGCTCGACCTGATCAACGTGCAGCCTGGTATCGGTGGTGGTTTCGTCTATGCCAAGAATGAACACAGGCCAGGTACCTACAACAAGCAAAAGCATACCACGCTGACAGCTCTGAATGCTGATGCCATCACGCGAAAGGACTTCACCTATAGTGGAACACCCGTAGAATGGGAGACTTCTGGTAACTTCGTACATGGCACACAGACAATTATCGATGACTGTTACAACATCAGTGGAAAGTACAGCGGTGATGATGCTGTGCCTGCCCACTACTGGTTCATCAAGGGTTCTGTATATGTTTACGACCAGTATATCTCTGCCTATACGGGTGCTCCTAATGCCTATAGCGAGAGCGTTGATATTCCGTTGACCATTACTGCCGCTTCGCACGGCACGATGAAACTGCTCAACGTGATGCCGAATAAGTATGCTTACTATTCAACTCCTGGTACGAAAATTGGAAATGACAAGAAGATTGTCATCAACGATGTGGAGTATCACCTGAACGATCCTATCAGCTATTGGGACTGGTACTTGCTGACCAAGTCAGAGAAGGAGTTGTTTGTCGACCAGACCTATGTCACAACGGCTGAATGTAGGATAGGAGAGGGCAGTACAGCTGTCACCTTCCCTGCCGATAGTGTCTTGTTACCTAGTCAGTATGCTTCGCTCAAGGCTGCTAATCCCAAAGTCTATCACGTAGCCTTGGAGAAAGAAGTGGACTTCGACTTTGTCTTCCGTTCATCCAACAACCTCGGTCACGATACCGGTTATATGCTGACCTATAAGGTGAACAACCCCACCGACTGGAATACGTGGTACACAATAAAGGAAGGTGATTGGAATGCTAAGAACCAGACAGGTGGCACTGCATATGAAGACGGACCGACCTATCACCTGACGGGTAATACAGGTGGTGTCTTTGGTCAGCGCGATTACAAGGTGAGCAACCTCATCTCGAAGGAGGTTTACGATACCTATCAGAATATCGTGACTAATCATTCAGGAGATATTCCTGCTGGTCAGGCATCCTTCGAAGAAGCCTATCTTGTGACGGTGGAATATGACAATGGCACCAAGCGCCTGCATGTAGGAAGTACCGTTTCCAAAACAGATGCAGCCTCTATGACAGGCTATGTGGCTCCTGCCTACATCTGTACGAACACCATCCCACTTAGCAAGACGGAGTTCATCTACGCTGGTAGCCGCATGACAGAGGCAGAGAAGACGGCTTATTATAATCGATTTAAGGACGGAACAGCTGCCGAGAAGCAGATAGCTCAGGAAATTCTCAATAATATCGTACCTGCTTACTACTGTACAAGTGATGGTCTCTATGGTGGAGACTATTACGAGGCTGGAAAGAACTACCGTGGACTGGGTGTATGGTGCTCGATGTCGAAGTCTGACCGTGAGAAGTTTAGCTTCAACTACGATGCCCTCGACCTGCTCATCGATCCGAACTATAGCAGAAATCCTGTTTATGCTGAGGGCAAGAAATACCAGTATGATTCTGCTGCAGGCACAGAAGCTGCTGCTAAACTGAATCCTGCAGGCTACTCATTGGAGAAACCGGTTGACTATAGGGCTACCTATAATGGTAATGAAACAGAAAATCCCACTCACAATGGCGTAACACTGGTGCACGACCAGGAATATTCACGTACGGACTTCGAGAAACTTCCTAATGAGAAGCGCCATTATGCTGCCATCGATGTGAAGGAAGCGGGTCCTGTCTATGTTGTCAAGAGCCCCTTCCAGGTTGGTAACTCACCATACGCCGTGGGTACTATCATCTCAGCTTCAACATACGGTAGTTTGGGCGAGACTGATCAGGCAAATATCGCTACGCTGAACTTCACGAATGACGATAAGAACAAGACCTACTATTTCTGTCGTGAAAGCTATGAGGTTGGCGAGAATACGGAAGGGGTCAGCGTAACAGGTGTAACGGGCAAAGGTGCTACCGAAACGGGCACCTACTCTGACGGACAGACAGTGCCCATCGGACTGGTGATTAGCAGTGACAGTTACAACGCCCTGAAGAACTGGCAGACCAACTTTACCATCCACGGCATAGCACCTACAGAGACCTCGACGCTCTATGTCAGCCGTGAGTCTGACATCTTTGACCTCTCGAAGGAGAAGATTATCACGGTGGTCTATCAGTATGACTATGAGGAGAGTGACGTTTCTGGAACCCATGTCACACCAATCAGTGAGCGCCATGTCGTAAATATCCACCTGCAGTTCAAGAGCGGTATTCCTACCGTTGAGGACATCAAGGCTCCACAGATTGTACTGCCAGGTACGTTCGTTGGTATCCGTGAACCGCATGTGACACCGGGTGCCTATGAGGTAACGGGTGGTGGCTGGAAACTCTTCGAGAAGATCGGAGATGCTGAGAGTCATATCAACGGTATTGACTACACGCCGCAATTCGACCCGCTTTACTGGTATCAGGATGGTTACTACCTCGCTTACTACGCCAAGACCTATCTCGGTGAGACCTATTCTAACACTGTTCAGGTGAGTGTGGCAAACTACCACGACCTGAAGAAGGTGGTGGAGGATATAGAGCATCACTATTATGTGGACAACGAGACCGTTAAGCGCGATAGTAAGATATACATCACCGATGCCACCAATGGCGCTACGCAGTTCAAGCAGTTCTTCGACCTTAGCCTGCTCAGCGAATCATCTCCTGAGGTGACCGATGGCGTAGTTACCACAGGACCTCTTGCGGGGCATAGCATTCTCAAAGAGCGTGTCAAGGCAGGAAAGAAACTGGAATTCTTCTTGCATACCAACGTTAACCACAGTGGTACTTGGACATCTATTGGTGACAATGACAACTGCTTCGCAGGTAACTTCCACGGTGACGGTTACCATATCGATGGTCTTGACCACTCGCTGTTCGGCAAACTCTGCGGTAATGTCTATAACCTCGGTGTGACGGGCTCGTTCACATCGGCAGGTGTGGCAGATACTGGCGACGGCTATGTAGAGAACTGCTGGATTAATACGACAGCGGAGAATGTTGATAATGTCAAGGCGGTGTTTGGCAATCCTACCGCTGATGGCAAGAAGATAGTCAACTGCTACTATCAGGAAGGAAGGAATTATAGCACCACAGACAATAGTCATGGTCTGGCTCGCCCGATGCCTGCGGAAGACTTCTACAACGGTACGGTGGGCTATAACCTAAATGGTTTCTATCTGTTCAAGCGTTATAATGACAAGAAGACGACTTCGGGTACAGAATATACCTATTATACCATCAAGGACGATGGCACTTTATCTACTCCTCAGACGAAGCACTATGACACCAATGCCGAATACTGTTCGTCAGGATACACCAGTGTCTATGCAAACGGTGGCTACGTAGAAGACCGCTATGCTGACGGTGACTTCCGCTATGCCGATGGTGTAATACCCGAGAGTGATGACGAGCGTGAATTTAAGGATACAGAAGACAAAGTCCACTTCTATCCTGTCTGGCCTGATGACTATATCTACTTCGGACAGATGCTGACCTACGGATGGAACAACCAGCGTCCGCACGAGGAGGTGCCTTCACACATCGTGAAGAACAACGGTCGTCTGTCAAATACAGACGAGAGCAACCGTATCTATCGTGCTCCTGCTTACTACCAGAGCAAGGATATGGATGTGGCACACTTCAACCCGGCAGTTAACCTCGTCGCCTACTCAAAGGCCACTAGCGATACGGAAATAAAACCAGCCTATCCGAATATGACGGCTATCGACTTTGCCGGTCATAACGACACGGACTACAAGTTGGGTCTCAACGGACAGTGGTTCTATCAGCCGCTGCTCGATGAGAGTGGTCTTTACAGCATCACTAACCGTGATGAGTCACCGAACCTGTTGGTATATGCTCCTGCAGAAACGTCCACAGAGGGTTATGCCAACAAGACGACCTACGACGTGCTGACAGGCTACTTCACAGAGCCGGCATATAGCGACTATAATGTGAATAACACTTATCGCTGCGTCAATACCGCTCCGACTTGGACAGTATTCGGTCATCTGGTACAGAGCGACCTCACTGCCATCAGCGATCATCTGTTGGTAGACAAGAAGGATTTCAACTGTCCTATCAGTTACACCTTCGACAGTGGCAAGCGTATGTGGTACCAGCGCACACCAGACCTCTTCGTCAATCTGACCCAGGGCTGGGAGACCGTCAGCCTGCCATTCACTGCCGAACTCGTCACCACCCAGGATAAGGGTGAGATTACCCACTTCTATAGCGGTAGTCCCTCTGTCGATGCAAATGGCACCAAGATAGGTCATGAGTATTGGTTGCGTGAATACAAGGGTAAGAAGGAGGAAACGGGTGATACCTTCATCGCTGCCTTCAACTATCCTGACGCAGCAGGCAGCGACAGGCAGGTAGGCAATACCTTCTTGTGGGATTACTACTATAGTAAGAACACCCAGAAGGATGCCAATACGGACACCTACCAGACGTACTACAATACTAGTCGCACGTTCGAGCATTATCCGCTGCTGACTACCGCTAAGCCTTATATTGTAGGCTTCCCAGGCAAGACCTACTATGAGTTCGACCTCAGTGGTGAATGGACGGCAAAGAATACGGCAGCGACGGCACCTGAGCAACTTGACAAGCAGACTATCAGCTTCGTCTCTAAGCCGGAAATCACCATTGCTGTCAGCGATAGCGAGCTTGAGCAGTCTGCAGTGACAGCTGATGGCTATAGCTTCATGCCTAACTACATGAGTAAGACGGTGACGGGTTACCTCATGAATGCCGACGGCAACAGCTTCACGAGGACCATGACGACGACAGAGCCTGCTACACCTGTGGCTGTAGCTACTGTTCCGTTCCGTCCGTACTTCGTGGCAGAAACGACCAATCCGTCTCCGTCCCGCAGGGCAATCCGGAGTATCGTCTTCGACAGTGACGACTCATCATTTGCTTTCGGTGGTGATGACAAGGATCCGTCTGAGGGTGATGTAACCGAAGACCTGATGATTCGTGCCGGAAAACATAAGGTTGCCGTGATCTCTAACCTGAAGAAGACTGCCGAAGTACGCATCTTCAATATCAGTGGTCTCTGCGTGGCTCACTTCAATATCGAACCTGGACAGACCGTCGAGACACCTGTCTACATCGCTGGTGTTTACATCGTCCATGCTGACGGTGGTCGCTACCAGAAGAAACTTGCAGTCAAGTAATACCCCAAGAAACAAGATATGAATAGTAAGATAACAATACGAATTAGTTCCCTTCTCCTTCTCCTCCTGATGCTAGTATTTGGGGGTTTGAATGTGTGGGGACAGACGGGTATTTGGTATATTGCTAGCGATATTGATTCATATAAAAATGAGAACACCCACTATAGTAGTAGCGGAAGTACAGCAAATCATTGTTATCTTGTGCCTGCAAAAGGCGAGTCTTTAGAAAATAAAGAATTAGCATACTATAAGTATGCTGATTATGGTTTCGAGTGTCCCTATTTAACTACATATCGTACGAATCGGGATAATAATTCTATATGGATACTAAAGAAAAAAGAAAGTTCCTATCAAATCATTCATGCTTTGACGGGAAAATATGTGGAATATGCAATACCAGATACAGATAAACCAACAAGAAGAGTTGTTCACTTGGTTGAACAAAGTGACACCCAAGCATCAAGCAATAGCAATACTCTATTCTCAATAACTGGTACCACTGGTATTCTTATTGTACCCAATGCTTTATCTTCAGCGACTATTAAATACTTAAATGTCTGCACCCATAATTATGAGAAGTATTATGCAGACGCTAGTAAGGATAATAGTGGTGGTATTATTGGTGTATGGTCGGGAACTACTGATCTTTCTCTCTGGCATTTAGAAGAAGCTACACTTGATGAACCAACTATTAGTGAAGTCAATCCTGAGACAAATAGAGTTACTATTACTGGACCCGATTGGTTGCCAGAAGGCTACAATATACGCTATACGGTATCTACTGATGGCACACCCCCTGCAGACCCAGATGCTTCCAGTCCCATATTGGAGAATCCTTCTAGTGTTGGTTATGAAGTCAGTGAGACATGCATTATCAAAGCCGTAGTTGAACGTTATGATGTGATTCTTTCAGAAGTGGCAACAAGCGGTACGCTTGTACCTGCTCGTTGTATAACTCCAGTAATTAGTTATTCCACAGAAACAGGTGAGGTGACTCTTTCTTCTGAAACTGGTGGCGCTTCTATTTACTATACGATTGATGGAGAAACACCAAATATCCTATATGGAGAACCATTCAGTGTGACTGACCAACAAACAGTGAAAGCGAAAGCAATTAAAACAGGCATATTGGATTCGGAAATAGCATCCTCAAAACTTGTTTTGAATCCGACGATTACCCTTGCTGCAACCGAATATACATATAGCGGTTCTGCCATCATGCCTACGGTAAGTAGCGTAGAGGATGGTGCAACACCCATTGATGAAGAAGAATATACTATCAGTTATAAGGACAATACCGATGCGGGTACAGCAACCGTCAAAATCACTGATAATGAAGGTGGAAGCTATATGGTATATGGTTCTACGACTTTCACCATTGTTCCAGCAGGAGTGACTCTGACAGCTAATAGCGGAACAGAAACCTATGATGGCACAGAGAAGACCGTAACAGGTTTTACCAGCAGTGTGGACGGACTGACTTTTGAGGGCGTAACTGCCAACGGTAGTGGCACGAATGCAGGCGAATATGATGTAACATTTACTGGCGTAACTATAAACACGACAATGGACGCATCAGGAAACTACGTGGTGACTGGCACAACAAAGGGTACGCTGACAATATCCCCGAGACCACTGACCATTACCGCCAAGCCCGTGACTATTACCTATGGCAATGAGCCTACGAATGATGGGGTGACATATAGTGGATTTGCCCCTGGCGAGGATAGGAGTGTGCTTTCAGGAACACTCGCCTATGCCTATAACTATGAACAATTTGGTGATGTAGGAAGCTATACCATCACCCCCAGCGGCTTGACGGGCGCTAACTATAATATCTCATTCGTTGCTGGTACCTTGACTGTCAATCCGAGAGAAGTGGGTCTTGTTTGGAGTGAAACGACATCCTTCCCCTATGACGGTGCTAGTCATTGCCTCACTGCTACTGCCACTGGTATGGTAAATGGTGATGTCATAACTGTCAATGTAACAGGTGCTCAAACGGATGCTGGAGTCCATACCGCTACAGCGTCACTTACAGGTGATAAGGCAGGCAACTACAAATTGCCTGATGCTAATACATGTGAGTTTTCCATCACTAAAGTTGGACTGACGATTACTGCTAATAGTAACACCATTACTTATGGTGATGCTCCAGCAGGTAATGGTGTGACATACGAAGGCTTTATAGAAGGAGATGATGAAAATAAGCTTGGCGGTTCGCTTGCCTACGATTATAGTTATACGCAGTTTGGCGATGTGGGTAATACCTATACCATCACGCCCAAAGGTCTGACAAGTGACAACTACGACATCTCTTTCGTTGCAGGTACTTTGACTGTTGGACAGAAGGAAGTGGGTATCACTTGGGATGAAACGACATCTTTCCCCTATGACGGTTCTTTTCATGCTCCCACAGCTACAGCTACCGCTACCAGTTTGGTAAATGGTGATGTCGTTACTGTCATTGTAACAGGTGCTAATATGAATGCTGGCAACCACACAGCTGTTGCTTCAGCCCTTGAAGGTGATAAGGCAGGCAACTATAAATTGCCTGAATTGCCTGAAGTCATTACGCAGGCATTTACCATTACCCCCAAAAGTATAGGTGATGGTACTACTCTTGCTGATGGCTACTCCATTGACTTTGGTGAGGGTAACACCATCCTGCTGACAGATGAAGTTATTGGCAGGACACTGGTGATTTCTACAGATTACACCGTTGGAGCGGATACGGATCCCAGTGACAAATATGCCAAAAGGATCGTCACAGGCATTAATAACTATACGGGCTCTTTTGAAGTCAGGAATGTTGTCATTTCCTTCAATACCGATACCGACCAAGAAGAGTGGTCTGCCACCTTTGCGGCAGAGAACGCAGACGGATATAATATCGGAATCGGACTTGCTCTGCCAGAAGGTGTCAGTGCTTATATCATTTCAGACATTCGAGGAGAATGGGCGATACCAGAACCGCTGAATTATATTCCTGCAGGTGTGCCAGTACTGTTGGTTGCCCATAAAAAGGTCAACGGATTCGTGGTAACGAAAGCAGAAAGCGGAGATGTGACTCCAATCACTGACGATCAGATAGCGAGAAATATGCTGGAGGAAGTGACTGCGGATACCCCAGGCTATGATCCCAGCACGGAATCTGCTTATTTCGCAACCAAACAGATTTACATACTCTATAAGAACGAGTTTGTTTTCAACAAGGCTGGAAACATGAAAAAGGGTAAGGTCTATCTCAATCCGAACCATACCACTACATCCACAGATACTCCCCCTGCCCGTCTGCTGATAGGATGGAACGATACGACAGGGATGGAAGATGTAAAATGGAAGATGGAAGATGGAAGAAGTGAACGGTGGTACACCATCGATGGACGTCGCCTGAGCGGTAAGCCAAACGCAAAGGGAATATATATCGTTGGTGGGAAAAAGATAGTAGTAAAGTGAAACCGTAGGTAAATGCAGATGATGATATATATGAAGAACTACATACGTATTCTGATAATGATAACAGCCCTGATGTTTGGGGCAGTAAGTGAAGCGTGGGCAGAACTTATTACTAACGATGAAATAGAAGTAAAACCAAGTGCTTCAGCAGGAACTGTTGGTATTTATAGTGTCGATGCAACGACACGTAAGATCATCCTTACCGTGACACCTGCTACGGGCTATTTTATCAAAGCATCGGACTTCGTAGTAGAGAAACTGGTTGATCCAGGAAATGCCAATGCTCCGAGAATGCGTACACCAGAAGTTTCTGATGTAATCACAGGAAAGCTGTACAACAATGATATGACAGAGGAAATCAGTAGCGTTGAGGCGGGCAGCACTGCTAAATATGTCTTCACTGTTCCTGCTGATTATGATGGTGTTTATGTCACTGCCACTTTCCATCTATTGACAGAGGGAGAAGATATTATCAGAATCACTGCAAATACTAACTTGGACAATAATCCCGATATGACCAAGCACTACATCCTGGTGGAAGATGTCGATGCTTCCGTCGTGGCTAATTTCTACTCGGATTCAAAAATATTTACGGGCATCTTTGACGGAGGAGGCTACACTATTAGTGGTCTTACCAAACCACTCTTCAAAAAGGTCAATGGGGGTGTGGTGAGGAATGTCATGCTGAAGAATGTACATATCAACCAAGATGGTAATGTGGGGGCTATTACTTGTGAGGCGAGGGGGTATACCCGCATCTATAATTGTGGTATCTTACCAAACGATAATACCTTCTCTAATAGGGTGCGAAATTCCTTGGTGGCAACCACCAACTCCAATAACTATTGTGGTGGGTTGGTCGGTTTCTTGACAGATGATTCGCGTGTCATCAATTGTTTTAGCTATGCAAATGTCAGTGGTGGAAAATACGTGGCAGGTATTGTAGGATATAATAACTATGCGTCAAACGCTGCCGTTACGACAACAGAGGGTAAAGATTACTATTCAAACTTGCGAACAGCTGTAGTGAACTGCATGTTCTATGGTAATATTACGGGGGGAACGAATCGTTACTCTGTCTATGGTGGTCAGCGAATTACCAATGCTGCTGATACAGGTATCAATAGCTATAACTATTACAGCAGTAATTCCACTTTCAACACTGCCTCTGGTGAGCCTACCTACAACTGCTCTTTCCCTGCTGATGTGCGCTATCTCACGCAGGTGGAGTTCCACCGTAGCCTACTGAACAGCAATCGTGAGCTCTGCGGCTGGTGGGTAGGTTCTGACGTGGCACCGAGAACTTTGACAACTGCTCAGGTGCAGGCAATTCCTAAGGATGCCTCATTGATGTATAAGTGGGTGGTAGACCCCAGTATCGCTCCCTATCCGATATTGAAGCCCTTTGGCAAATACACTTCTGTCATTAATGGTAACACTGGGACACCTTGGGTTAATAGGGCTACTGCCAATCCATACGAAGGTAAAAAACTTGGTACCTTGACAGTCACCGTTAACTCGGGTGGCCATTCGTCCGCACCAACCCGGGTGCTGTCTATTCCCATCACCGACATGGATACACTGCACTATGACTTCGGTTACCGCAAGATACAGCTGCCCTATTATAACACAGTATTTGGTAATCCCGAAGCTAGCATATGGGCAGAGAAGTATGCCAACAATTACACCGAACAGGTAGTAACAGGTTGGAAGATAACCGCAGTAACAGGAGGCACGAAAGGCTCCTTTGTTGCAAACTGGGAAACTGGCTATAACTTTGCAGATCGTAAATGCACAGACAAAGACCTTTACGAAGTCAGCGGTCGTGTCTTTGCCCAAGGTGGCTATTATTATGTACCAGATGATGTTACAGCCATCACCATCGAAGCCTATTGGGGTAAAGCCATCTATGTCAGAAATGATGGAAGCTACTACGACCGCGTCAATATTACCTTAGGTAACACAGGCTATGCTTTCGCTCCTGCCGGAACGCGCGATAATAATGTCAATGGTGCCACTATTCAGACCACATCGATAAAAGGAACATTGACTGATGCTAATATCAATGAAAAAAAGACGGTCTATGACTATGCCCTCGTGTTGGTGGGTAACGTGCAGGAGTCTGTGAGTAACAATGATGTTGTCCATGAAACCGATGCTACTCGTGGCTTCACCATCATGAGTGTGGATCTTGACTTTGACGAGGAGCCCGACTATTGTCTTGAATGGCAGCTCGGTAAAGCAATGGGACGTCAGATGATCGCCCCTATCCGTTTTGACTTCCTGCCCGTGGTAGAATTGGGTATCGCAGGTAAACTACATGGTTCAAAAAATTTCTTCTCCCTTGGCTGCTTCCGTTCCAAGGGGCATTTCGAGGTTACTGAAACGGCATTAATCCGCTTCGGACAGTTTGAGTTTGAACTTAAAGAACGTGACGAAGGTCCCGTTATTCTCAACGGTGGTATCTACGAACAGTACTGCCGTGGTCGTAACCAAGAAACGAATCAACATATCAATTACGTCATCCTTGGCGGTCATGTTGTTATGCCTTCATTTACTCCTGGAGCCCACGTCAATAAATCTGCCAAGTATCAGACACGCCATTGTGCTGTCAATGCCATTGGCGGTGACTTTAAGAGTTTCTATCTCACTGGTGGCTACAATGAGGATATTGCACCCTATAACGACAACCCCCACTGCTATATTGACGGTGGTCGTTTTGGCACGATAGCCGCAGCTTATAAGGAAGGTATTGCGGGAAATGTCACCTGGCGCATTAACCATGCTCTCATCGACGAGTTCTACGGTGGTGGCGTGATGTCCCAGGCCACTGGTAATAATTACAAGATAGTGAAAGGTAACATTGATGTGGTCATCGATAACAGTATAGTGGGCAAATACTGCGGAGGTCCTAAGTTCGGTGATATGGTGTCGGGGAAGACCGTCACCACCAGTGCCACTGGCACCACCTTTAACCAATTCTTTGGTGCAGGCAACGGTGGCACCAACTATGTGCAGTATGCCAGCACCGATGAAACTGGTGCACCAATCACTAATTGGTCTAGCAAAATCAACGAAAACTATCACCAAGGACAATACCTCAGTAAAGATCAAGGCTATGAAGCCGACTATGACATTGAAATAATCAATTCCTCCACTGGAGACGAGAGTAATAAGGTGGTTAACCGTAGCTACTACTACTCTGCTCAATTTGCCACCACCAATACCGGTGACGTCACCAATACATTGAACGACTGCACGATTAATACCAATTTCTACGGTGGTGGATTCCTTGGTGGCGTTACAGGCAATGTAACCTCTACCCTTAACAATTGCACTGTGGTAGGTTCTGTTTTTGGAGCAGGCTACTCGGCTTCGGCAGGCACCGTTTCTATCAGCAATACGGATAAGGTTCCGCCTGTGGCAAACACATATACCGGTATGATTAAGCCTCAGAAGGATGGTACCTCCACCATGTATTACTGGACTAATAAACAAATTTTTGGCACAACAGAACTCAGTACTTCATCGCCATCAATAATAAACCCCGATAATGACGGAAAGAATTATTTCTACACAGAGATACCTCTTGACAACTTGGGGACTGTCAGCAAAAATGTCACTCTCAACATTAATGGTACAACCACCGTTGGCAAGAGCGTCTATGGTGGTGGAGAGGAGTCTGGCGTAGGCGGTAATACAGAAATAAATGTCACTAGCGGCACTATCGGAACACAGGGCCAAGGTGGTGTTGAATATGGTAATGTCTTTGGCGGCGGTAAAGGCAAGATTGGCGACAAAGATGCTGGCTATATCAAGGGTAATACGACGGTTAACATCAGTCAGGCTGAGAATAAGACAACCACCATCTACCATAACATCTATGGTGGTGGAGCTTACGGCTCTGTTGGTGACTTTACCTACAACACCACTACGGGAATGCCTACAGCGTTGAAAACATCAAACACGGGTGCTTGTAATGTCACGATCACTGGCGGTACATTTGGCAGTAACGGTAAGGAGAACGGTATGGTGTTCGGTTCGTCACGAGGTGATGTGGCTGTTCCTGGCACTGATGGTGTTGATCCTAACGACCGTATGGCTTGGGTATATAGTACGCATGTCACTATTGGTGATACCAGTGCTGAAACAAGTCCTAGGATTAAGGGTTCTGTCTATGGAAGCGGTGAGAATGGTCACACCTTCCAGAATACCATTGTTGATATAAAGAAAGGTATTATCGGTATTCCTACAGATGAGCCTATTATAGATAATAATGGTACGCCTGAAGATACATCTGATGACGTCTCCTATTCTGGTGCTACTTATCCCTACCGTGGTAATGTGTATGGAGGTGGTTGTGGTACAGACACCTATTGGATTGATGCCAATGATAATGGTGTGGTTGATGAGGGCGAGGAGCATTACAATCCTCTGGCTGGTATTGTACAGGGTTCTACCACTGTCAATATCACTGGTGGTCAGGTAGTTCACAATCTCTATGGTGCTGGCGCTATGGGTTCTGTGGGTACTGCCTCTGATGCCAACAGCGGTAAGACCCAAATAAACATTAGTGGTGGTCGCATTGGCTATGATGGCGAAAGAAATGGAAATGTGTTTGGTGCCGCCCGTGGTGAGTATGGCATTAGTACTGCTGAATCAAATCTTGCCAATGTCAGGGAGACGGAGGTTAACATCAACTATGCAACGACACCTGCAGAAGATAATGATGGAAAAACGGAACAGCTTATTACTGGTTCTGTCTTTGGCGGCGGTGAGTCCGGTACCGTCAAGGGTAGCGTAACTGTCAAGATGACTGGCGGTTTGCTGTTGAAAGACATTTATGGTGGTGGTGCTTTGGCAGATACACAGACCAGCAACTGGGATGCTACCCTCAACGAGAATCAAGGTGGCTGGGCAACAGGCAAATCTTCTGCAAGTACCACAACGACTGTCCGTCTGACGGGTGGTACTATCCTTGGTGAAGCTTATGGTGGCGGACTGGGTGAAACAGGCAAGCCTGCCTATGTGTATGGTGATGTGCTGTTAGACTTGAACGGTACTACAACGTCTGGGGAAACAGGCGAAGCCATCGCTGAGACTGCAAGAGGATGTGTTGTCCATGAAGTCTTTGGCTGCAACAATGCTGCCGGTACACCAATGGGTAATGTACTGGTGCATGTGTATGCTACGCAGAAAGCGGGCAAATCACAGATAGCTAATACTGAAGGCGAAACGCCGGTGACGGACGCCAAGGTTAAAGGCTCCTATGACGTAGAAGCTGTCTATGGCGGTGGCAACCTGGCTGCCTACGAACCTGCTGGTGGTAAGAACACGACCAATTCCACAAACGTTATCATCGACGGCTGTGGACTGACAAGTATCCAGACTGTATATGGCGGCGGTAATGCTGCTTCTACACCAGCTACCAAGGTCACCGTCAATGGTACTTTCGAAATTGAGGAATTGTTTGGCGGTGGTAATGGTAAGGATAATATTGTTGTCAATAACGAAAGCAAGCCTAACCCTGGTGCCAATGTAGGTTTCTATACTTACGCGGATAATGCCGAAGATGCGCAGACACCAGAAGCCAGGGCAGCAAACTATGGATATGGTTCTGGAAAGGCTTCCGTCAATGTCTTTGGAGGTACGATTCACCGTGTGTTCGGTGGTTCAAATACGAAGGGTAATGTGCGCCAGACGGCACTGACTTTGTTGGATGAGAATAGCGGTTGTACCTTCTGCGTGGATGAGGCTTACGGCGGTGGTAAGAGTGCCCCGATGGATGCTGAGGCTAAGTTGCTGATGGCTTGTATCCCCGGACTACAGGCTGCCTACGGTGGTGCTGAGGCTGCTGATATCCAGAGTGACGTTACGCTGAATATCACCAACGGCACCTTCGACCGTGTGTTCGGTGGTAATAATATCAGTGGCACCATCCGCGGAGCTATTACGGTGAATATTGAGGAAGTGGCTTGTAAACCAATTAAGATTGGTGAGCTGTATGGTGGTGGTAACCAGGCTGGTTATTCTGTCTTTGGTTACAAACAGATGATGGAAGGTGGCAAATTGGTATGGAAGCCTCGTGAGTCTGCTACAGATAATACTGCTGACGGAGCCGTTGATGTGCTCACGAATCCTTATAGTGATCCCCAAGTGAATGTCAAGTCGTTTACCAGCATCGGTAAAATCTTCGGTGGCGGCTATGGTAGCGGTGCTACGATGGTGGGTAATCCAACCGTGAACATCAATGAAGCCTACGGCAGATGGTATAATGATGAAGTATCTGTTGTCGACGAAGATGCTGAAACGCCCAACCATTATCCTATCCCTTCGCATGCCAAGGGCAAGATGGGAGCCGTTAGCAACGTTTTTGGCGGTGGTAATGCTGCCAAGGTCATTGGTAACACTACCGTCAATATTGGTACCCTTGAGGAGATTTATGTGGTGAAGGAGGTTACCGCAGGTGAGACTTTGCCAGAAGGCTGCTATACCCGTTCTGGTGCAGGAACAACCGATAGTCCGTTTGTCTATACGGATGCCTCTGGTACTGCCGAGGCTGATGTGACCTATTACGAGAAGATGACCGTCTTAGGTGCCGATATCCGGGACAACGTCTATGGCGGCGGTAACAATGCCGAGGTGACGGGTGATGCCAAAGTACAGATTGGTAAGAAGGATGAAGAGTAATAGACTCCTTTATACAATGCTGCTATGCCTCCTGATGGCGGGGTGTAGCAGCATTGATGATGACCAGGATAGGGTAGAGAGGGTCAAGGTGGGTGACCACGTTCCGTCCTTCTCTGTCGATGTGATGGATGACGGTGTCCAAAGCATGTTTTCTACGTCTCATCTGACGGGTGAGACGGTCATTGTGTTCTTCAATACCTGGTGCTCTGACTGTCAGCGTGAGTTGCCGAAACTGAACGACTATTATCTTCAGCATCGCTCGGATCCTGGTTTCCAGATGGTAGCTATCAGTCGTGCGGAAGGAGAAGAGACGGTGGCTTCTTTCTGGGAGGAATACAACTTACAGATTCCGTATTCCGCACAGACCGACCGTTTGGTTTATGACCTCTTTGCCTCGTCGGTGATTCCCCGTGTGTATTTCGTCTCAGCCCAGGGAATTGTGACGAAGATTCTTGTTGAAAGGTTTGATCGCATAGAGTAGTATTCCCACTACGACGGCAAGGGTGACACCCGTGGAGTTGGCTGCAAAGTCGAACCATTCCCCACTGCGTGTGGTAGTAGCGTATTCCTGCAAGAGTTCGATGACACCGCTCATGAGGATGGGAGCGAGCCATGCCAGGAGAAACAGTCTCTGCTTGTCGATGGAGACATGTTGGCGCAGGTATTCAATCCAAATAATAGAACAGGTGCCGCCATACATCACCAGATGGGTCCATTTGTCAATAAACTGCACATCGTCAAAGGGTGTCTCTGGGAAGAAGGGAACAAACGACAGTATCCAGATGAGTATGATACAGCTCACTGACAGCGGGTATTTCTTTACAAAATGGGCTATTTTATGCATATTTACTTTGAATAATGCTGCAAAAGTAAGAAATATTTTATACTTTTGCAAGCGGAAAGAGAGATATTATGTCAGAGAGAGCGAATTTCGGGAGTAAGTTAGGTGTCATTCTTGCCACAGCAGGCTCTGCCGTCGGTTTGGGAAATGTGTGGCGTTTCCCTTATATGACGGGCGAGAATGGCGGTGCTGTCTTTATCCTGATTTATGTAGTCTGTGTGATGCTGTTGGGCATCCCCTGTATGATCAGCGAATTCATCGTGGGTCGTCACGGTCAGGCGAATACAGCACGAGCCTATCGCAAGCTGGCAGGAGGTACACCTTGGGCGCTGATTGGCTATATGGGTGTGCTGACGGGCTTCCTGATTACGGGCTATTATGCGGTGGTCAGCGGTTGGTGCCTGCAATATGTCCTGGCATCGCTGATAGGACATCTGCAGGGAGACCCTGCCTATTTCAAGACCTACTTCACCGAACTGTCTACCGATCCGGTAAAACCGGTGCTATGGACGGTAATCATATTAGGCATGACTTATCTGATTATCGAACATGGGGTGAGAGACGGGATTGAGCGAGCCTCCAAGCTGTTGATGCCCACCTTGTTTATCTTATTGTTAATTATCGTAGGTGCCTCGTGTGTGCTGCCCGGTGCCGACAAAGGCATCGAGTTCCTGTTTCATCCGGATCTGTCGAAGTTCACGGGCGATGTGTTCCTGGGTGCCTTGGGACAGAGCTTCTATTCGTTGAGTATCGCCATGGGCTGCCTGTGTACCTATGCCAGTTATTTTGCCAAGGAGACTAATCTGACGAAATCAGCATCACAGATAGCCATCATCGACTGTATGGTGGCGATACTTGCCGGACTGATGATCTTCCCTGCCGCTTTCTCCGTAGGAGTGAGTCCCGACAGCGGTCCCTCCCTCATCTTCATCACACTGCCCAACGTGTTCCAGCAGGCCTTCTCCTCGGTGCCTCTCCTTGGCTATTGCATCTCGTTGCTGTTCTTCCTCTTGTTGTCGCTTGCCGCACTCACCTCCTTGATATCGTTGCATGAGGTCAGCACAGCGTTTATCCATGAGGAGATGAAGGTCAGTCGTAAGAAAGCGGCGCTGATGGTGACTGTCCTGACGTCCATCATCGGAACGTTCTGTTCGTTGTCGTTGGGCGCTGTCGATGGAATGGTGATGTTTGGCAAGTCGCTCTTCGACTGGTTCGACTTCATTACAGGTCAGGTCTTCCTGCCTGTCGTCGGCTTCCTCACCTGTATCTTCATTGGATGGTTTGTGCCCCATCATATTGTTAAGAATGAGTTTACGAATGGAGGTATTTTAAGGAGTATTGGCTATGTCCGCATGTTCCATGTCTTCCTCTTCTTGGTGAAGTATGTCTGCCCGCTTGCCATCCTTCTTATTTTCCTTCATCAGTTTGGACTATTGAAATGAAGGAGCGAGGGAATTTCGGAAGTAAGATAGGCATTGTGCTGGCTACGGCGGGTTCGGCGGTAGGACTCGGCAATGTATGGCGTTTCCCCTATACGGTAGGCGAGAATGGCGGTGCCGCCTTTATCCTGTTCTATATAGCCTGTATTCTCATGTTGGGCATCCCCGGGATGGTCAGCGAGTTCATTGTGGGACGTCATGGACAGTCGAATGCCGCCAAGTCGTATGACCTGTTGTCAAGAGGACGTCCCTGGAAGCTGGTAGGTTATTTAGGCATCCTCACCTCCATCATCATCCTGGGCTTCTATGCTGTGGTGGCAGGCTGGTGCCTGGAATATCTGTGGGCATCTGTTGCCGGACAGGTCAGTGGTGATGCGGAATATGTGAAGAACTATTTTATAGCTTTCTCCAGCGATCCTTTGAAACCTACGCTCTGGGGCATCGCCTTTATCCTGATCACCCATCTGGTAGTGGTGCGTGGCATACGGAACGGTATTGAGCGTGTCTCTAAGCTGTTGATGCCTATACTCCTCGTCCTGTTACTTATTCTGGTAGTGGCATCCTGCCTGCTGCCAGGCTCCATGGAAGGTGTCAAGTTCCTGTTTCATCCCGACTTCTCGAAACTGACAAGCGATGTGATGCTTGATGCCCTTGGACAGGCGTTCTTCTCCCTGTCACTGGGAACCGCCTGTCTCTGTACCTATGCCAGCTACTTCTCGAAAGATACCAACCTGTTGCAGTCGGCAGGACAGATAGCCTTGGTTGACACACTGATAGCGATACTCGCCGGTCTTATCATCTTCCCTGCCGCCTTCTCTGTAGGAGTGAGTCCCGACAGCGGTCCCTCACTCATCTTCATCACCCTGCCGAATGTTTTTACACAGGCGTTCGGTGCTTTCCCTGTGATGGGTTATGTGGTGAGCATCCTGTTCTATGCCTTGTTGGTCTTGGCGGCACTCACCTCCACCATCTCCATGCATGAGATAGGTACGGCTTTCTTTACCGAAGAGATGACTCTGCCCCGTCGTAAGTCCGTATGGATCGTGACGGTCGTTGCCGGCATCATCAGTGTCCTATGTGCCCTGTCCGTAGGAGCCTATGATGGCTTACGAGTGTTAGGTCTCACCCTGATGGACTTCTGCGATAATCTGACTGCCAATTTCCTCCTGCCGACAGGAGCGATGCTCACCTGTCTCTTCGTGGGCTGGTATCTTCCCAAACAACTTGTAAGAGACGAATTTACCAACGGTGGCATGATAAAGGGATATCTTTTCGGTATCTACCTCTTTGCCGTCCGTATCGTCTGTCCTATCTGTATCACCCTCATCTTCCTTCATCAGTTGGGCTTTGTATGAACCGTAACGACCGCCGCGTACTTATTGTCACTATCATTACAGGATTCTTCATCCTCTTGGGCATCTACTTATTAGGGGGAGGAAGGATGATGGATGATGGGAGAAGGATGATGGATGATGGAAGATGGAAGAAGGAAGATGGAAGAAGTAAGAAGGAGGATGTCTCCTATGCTGTATCAGTGCGGCAGCAACCAGAGACATTTTATTTTGACCCCAATACTGCTGACTCTACGCAGTTGCTAAGACTGGGACTACAGTCTTGGCAAGTACGCAATATCTATAAATATCGTGCCAAGGGGGGAGTCTATCGGAAGAAGGAGGACTTTGCAAGGCTTTATGGGCTGACGGTGAAAGACTACCGAAGGCTGGAACCGTATATCCGTATCTCTGAGGATTACCTGCCAGCTTCGATGCTGGTGAAAGAGAGGAGGGATAGTGGTTATAGGAAGGATAGTGACTATAGTGCCTATAGTAACTATAGTAATTATAAAAAAAACTATCCCGCCAAATTGAGGGAAGGGGAGCAGTTAGTGCTGAATACGGCAGACACTTCCTCGCTCCGGCAGGTGCCAGGTATCGGAGCCTATTACGCCAAAGAGATCGTGCGTTATGGGAAATGGTTAGGTGGTTATGTGAATGTCGACCAGCTGGATGAAATTGATCATTTCCCCAAAGAGTCGAAAAGATATTTTGTGATAATACACGCGAATCCTCGGAAAATGAATGTCAACAAACTCTCCCTACAACAACTTCGGCGGCATCCGTATATCAACTTCTATCAGGCGAAGGCTATTACGGATTACCGCCGGTTGCACGGGGATATCAAGAATCTCAACGACCTCCGTTTCTCGCCCGACTTTACGGAAGCGGATATTCGGAGACTGATTCCTTATGTAGAGTATTAAATCATTTATTTATCTGCGATCTTGCGAAAACTCTGCAACTTCTCACCATAGCAAAGGTCACCGCAATCACCAAATCCGGGAACGATATATTTCTGCTCGTTCATACCTTGATCAACGGCGGCACACCAAATGGTGGAGTTTTCTGGCAGTGCCTGTTTGACGACCTCAATACCCTCGGGAGCAGCAATGACACAACAGAGGTGTATCTTCTTGGGCTTTCCTGCCTGCATCAAGGACTCGATGGCTGCAGCAAGACTGCCGCCCGTTGCAAGCATGGGGTCGACAATAAGCAATGTCTTGTTCTTGACGCTCTGAGTAGCAATATACTCGGTATGGATACCAACCTCGGTATGCTCACGGTTAATATACATACGGAACGCTGATACAAAACCATTGTCAGCCTTGTCGAACACGTTGAGGAACCCCTCGTGGAAAGGCAGTCCGGCACGCAATACCGTGGCAACCACCATATCGTCTTTGGGCAATGGAATGTCAATAGTGCCAAGAGGGGTGGTAATGGTCTTGGGCTTGTAGTCCAAAGTCTTGGAGAGTTCATATGCCATCATCTCTCCGATGCGTTTGATGTTGTGACGAAATAACAGACGGTTTTTCTGGTAATTCTTGTCACGTAACTCCGACATATACTGGTTAATGATGGAGTTGCTTTTACTGAAATCGATTACTTCCATAATTTTCAATTTGATTTCCGCAAAGATACAAAAATTTGTCAACTCTGCGTTGCAAAAAGTTGGAAGACCATGCGAATTTTAAATACTTTAACTCAAAAAGACAAGCAGAAGCGCAAATAAATCTTAATTCATCACCTTTAATTCTCAAAAACTTCGTACCTTTGCGGTCGTAAAAATAGGTAATAGTAAATATTCAATTTAATAATGTAATTTATGGCAAAGTTAGATTTGACACAGTATGGCATCACAGGTTCTACCGTGATTGCTCACAATCCGTCTTATGAGTACCTCTTTGAAGAGGAGACAAAAGCTGGTCTGACAGGTTTCGACAAGGGTGTGAACACTGAGTTGAATGCTGTTAACGTGATGACAGGTATCTATACCGGTCGCTCACCTAAGGATAAGTACATCGTGAAGGATGCACAGAGCGAGGATAAGGTATGGTGGACCACTGAGGAATATAAGAACGATAACCACCCCATGAGCGAGGAGGTTTGGAAGACCGTTAAGGACATCGCCATCAAGGAGCTTTGCAACAAGAACCTGTATGTAATGGATGCTTTCTGCGGTGCCAATGAGGCTACCCGTCTGCGTGTCCGTTTCATCGTGGAGGTGGCTTGGCAGGCACACTTCGTAAAGAATATGTTCATTCAGCCAACCGCTGAGGAGTTGGAGAGCTTCGAGCCTAACTTCGTTATCTATAATGCTTCTAAGGCTAAGGTGGAGAACTACAAGGAGCTGGGTCTGAACTCAGAGACTTGTGTTGCCTTTAATACTACTTCTCGTGAGCAGGTTATCATCAACACTTGGTATGGTGGTGAGATGAAGAAGGGTATGTTCTCTATGATGAACTACTATCTGCCTCTGCAGGGTATCGCTTCTATGCACTGCTCTGCCAACACTGATATGGAGGGTAAGAACACCGCTATCTTCTTCGGTCTGTCTGGTACAGGTAAGACCACATTGTCTACCGATCCTAAGCGTCTGCTGATTGGTGATGACGAGCACGGATGGGACGATGAGGGTGTGTTCAACTTCGAGGGCGGCTGCTATGCCAAGGTCATCAACCTCGACAAGGAGAGCGAGCCTGATATCTACAATGCTATCCGTCGTGATGCCCTGTTGGAGAACGTTACCGTTGATGAGGCTGGTAAGATTGACTTCGCAGATAAGAGCGTAACCGAGAATACTCGTGTATCATATCCTATCAACCATATTGAGAAGATTGCCCAGAAGGTCAATGGTAAGAGCGCTGGTCCAGAGGCAAAGAACGTCATCTTCCTCTCTGCCGATGCTTTCGGTGTACTGCCCCCAGTATCTATCCTGACTCCTGAGCAGACGAAGTACTACTTCCTCTCTGGTTTCACAGCTAAGTTGGCTGGTACAGAGCGTGGTATCACAGAGCCTACTCCTACTTTCTCTGCTTGCTTCGGTCAGGCATTCCTCGAGCTGCATCCTACCAAGTATGCTGAGGAACTGGTGAAGAAGATGGAGAAGAGCGGTGCTAAGGCATATCTCGTAAACACTGGTTGGAACGGTACTGGCAAGCGTATCTCTATCAAGGATACCCGTGGTATCATCGACGCTATCCTCGGTGGCGACATCCTGAACGCTCCTACTAAGAAGATCCCATATTTCGACTTCGAAGTTCCCACAGAGCTGAATGGTGTAGCTTGGGGTATTCTCGATCCTCGTGACACCTATCAGAACCGCAATGAGTGGGAAGAGAAGGCTAAGGATCTGGCTGCCCGTTTCATCAAGAACTTTAAGAAGTACGAGGGCAACGAGGCAGGTAAGGCACTTGTCGCTGCAGGTCCAAAGCTGTAATAAATTATTCTTTCAATGATATTGGCTGCACTGTAAAGTGTAGCCAATTTTTTTTGATGTAAGTCAAAAAGAGATTTAAAGAGAATAAATAATGCTTATATTTTATGGTGGATAGGTAATTGTTTCGTACCTTTGCACATGTAATCGAGAGATTACGTTGTTATTCATTAGGTTAGTAGTTAATAGATTTAAGGTAAAGATTATGTTATTAGATTTTCAAACAACGATGATGTTGGTGTCGGTAGTAATTACGACAATTTTGAGTGTAATAACACTTATAAAAACCAACATTCGTTAAGAAGGAGTGCGGAGTGAGTGATTCATACCGCACTCTTTTTTTGTTTACAAAATCTAAAATATGACATTTTATCATATAATTAACTTAATAAAAGGTAGAAAAATGTCGGTATTTGCAGAATTGTGAGTAACTTTGCACCCAAAAATTGAACGAAATCAAATGAATAAACTGATAAAGACCGTCTGTGGGCTGTTGCTGACCGTGTCGTTGCTGGCATCGTGTATGAAGTCTAGCGATAATACGATTACGATCTATAATGATACTGCCATCACCAATTTCTCTTTGGGAACACTCAATCAGTATTTGCATACGAAGTCTTCTACAGGAGAAGACTCCGTCTACAAGCAGACTTTCAGTGGCTCTGACTATATATTCACTATTGATCAGGAAAACCACCGTATCTTCAATGTGGACTCACTGCCTTATGGTACTGATGTGGAGCATGTCATTACGTATATTTCTACGATGAACAATGCCACACCCTTTTTGAAGAGCCTGGAGGAAGAAGGAACCTTGATTATATACAGTTCTTTGGACAGCATCGACTATTCTACCCCACGTGAATTCGAGGTATACGCCACAGATGGCGTCACCTATGACACCTACAAGGTAGAGTTGAATGTCCATAAGGAGAAGGGTGATCAGTTCATCTGGAAGCTCCATCAGGACAGTCCGGAACTAGAAGAGCTGAACATGATGAAGGCGATGATGTTGGATGACCAGCTTTTTGTCTATGGTACCAAAGAAGGAAAGACATTAGGCTATATGACGACAGACGGAGATACTTGGAACCCCCTTGAGGAACTGAACGATGAGAACGCCTATCGTAACATGCTGGTATTTGAGGGGCATCTGTATACCATTGTCAATGGCTCCTTGATGCAGTCTGCTGACGGCATGTCATGGAAAGAGATGAACAGTACCTTGGATATCACGCAGTTGGTAGCAGCCAGCTACGACCAGTTGTTTGGCTTGACCAGTGACGGTACGATGATGTTATCCGTTGACAATGGGGTGACCTGGATGGAGGACCTCGTGGATTCAGACAAGAGCTGGCTTCCCACAGCATGGACTGCCTATGTCTGCTATCCTGCCCAGATGACCTATTATGCTGATAACATCTTGTTAGCGGGAATCTCTACTGGCATCTCAGGCATTGCCTCTGTATGGCGCAAGATAGTAGAGTATGACTTGCAAGGTGACGAGAAATGGGTATATATAAGTCGTACGGACAATAACCGCTTTGCCCTGCCCCAGATGGAGAACCTAGTCATGATGACTTATGATGACGGTATCCTTGCTTGGGGAGTCAAAGATGATGCCTATACACAGATATACCAGAGTCGTGACAATGGTATCATCTGGAAGAAGAATACTTCCTATCAACTGCCAGTTACCTTCGTGGAAAGTGGAGTGGTTCCTTTCGGGGCAGCCACTGACGGTAAGGAGATATGGCTTGTCGGTAGTAACGGACAGGTTTGGCAGGGTCATCTGAACAGGGTGGCTTGGGATAAGTCAGAATAAGGTGTGATGTTGAGAAAGGCGCTGTTATCCATCTTGCTGTTGACCTTAACGGTCTCCATCAGTGCGCAGGAAGATCCTGAATATCGCGCTGAGGTAGGTGGTGGAGTGGGTGTTGTCTCCTATCTGGGTGACTTCAATGGCAACCTCTTTAAGAACATGCAGCCGATGTTCACCTTGTTGGGTCGCTATAAGTTTAACCCGCGGATGGGTTTGGCATTGAACGTGAGCTATGGTAAGATCAAAGGCTCGTCGAAGGACGCCAAGACATATCTTCCCTTCCCTGAGGAAGTGAGTTTCAGTCATGGACTCTTGGATGTGGGTGTGAGATACGAGTATAATTTCTGGCCTTATGGAACAGGAAGAGAATATCGTGGAGCAAAACGGGTTACACCTTATATATATATGGGAATAGGTGCCACTTTCGCAAAACCAGAGAAAACGGAGGTGGCGATGAACCTGCCTATAGGTGCCGGTGTCAAGTATAAGATGGGGAATCGTACGAACTTGGCACTGGAATGGACCATACATTTCACGACGAGTGACCTGCTTGACGGGGCGAAGGATCCTTATGGCATCAAGAGTAGCGGTCTCTTCAAGAATACAGACTGCTACAGCCACCTGCGCTTGTCGATGACCTATGACCTATGGGCTAAATGTAAGACGTGTCATAATGACAGAGAATGAAGAAGTAAAATAGATAATAGATATATGACAGTAGAACTGGATAAGACGCGCATACCACAGCATGTTGCCATTATTATGGATGGCAATGGCAGATGGGCAATGGATCGCGGGTTGGATCGTACTTTCGGTCATAAGGCTGGACTCGACAACTTAGAGAACGTTACCACACTTTGCTCAAACTTGGGCGTGAAGTATCTGACGGTGTATGCCTTCTCTATAGAGAATTTCGACAGACCTGCCTATGAAGTAGAGGCTCTGATGGGTTTAGTGCTTAGCTTCATCAAGATGGACTTGTTTCATAATAATAACGTGAGCTTCCATGTGGTAGGTGATCGTGACCGGCTTCCCAAGAGTGTACAGGACAAACTGCGCTCTATGGAGGAAGAGACGGCGATGTACGACGGTATGGCAATGACGATAGCCATGAGCTATTCGTCTAAACAGGAACTGGTGAACGCCACAAAACTCATCGCCCAGAAAGTACAGAACGGTGAGATGAGTGCTGACGATATCAGTGAGGATACGATTCGTCAGCATCTGTGGACATCATGGATGCCTGACCCGGACCTGCTGATCCGTACGGGTGGTGAGATTCGTATCTCCAACTATCTGCTCTGGCAGTGTGCCTATTCCGAGTTCTATTTCTGTGACACCTATTGGCCAGACTTCAACGAGGAGGCTCTCTACAAGGCGATAGAGAGCTATCAGAGTCGTCAGCGTCGTTTCGGTAAGACAGAAGCACAAGTGGAAGGAAAGGTATAAGTAAAAAAGTAAAAAGGTAATCATGAGAATGAACATATCATACAAGGTTAAAAGGTGGGTAAAAGGTATTTTGCTCTTTTACCTTTCTGCCTTTTTACCCATCAACGTTAGTGCACAGGATGTGATAACCAATCCTGATATTTCGTATGCGGGTACTCCCAGGACATGTGAGATTGGTGGTATTGCCGTCAAGGGAGTTGAGGGGTATGAGGACTACGTCCTGATAGGACTTTCTGGTCTTTCCGTAGGGCAGGTGATAACAGTGCCGGGCTCGGAGATAACAGATGCCGTGAAGCGTTACTGGCGTCATGGATTGTTCTCACGGGTCTCTATTACGGCAGACTCCATCGTGGGCTCTAAGATTTACCTTTGTATTAATCTTGCTACCCGTCCTCGTGTCAGCAAGATCAATTATCATGGCATCAAGAAATCTGAGCGTGAGGATATGGAAGCCAAACTCGGTATCATGAAGGGAAGTCAGATTACACCTAACATGATAGACCGTGCCAAGATCCTTGCCAAGCGTTATTTTGATGACAAGGGATTTAAGAACGCAGATATTCAGATCGTCCAGCGTGATGATGTGACAGACAAGAATATGGTGATCTTGGATGTCATGATTGACAAGAAGGACAAGATGAAGGTGCGCCATATTATTTTCGAGGGAAATAACCAGTTAAAGACCAAAAAGATAAAAGGTAATCTGTTTAAGAAAGGTGCATTCGGAAAGATCAACGAGGCAGGAAAACTGCGCAACATCTTCAAGTCAAAGAAGTTCACACCGGAGCGTTATGAGGAGGCGAAGAAGGCGTTGATAGAGAAATATAACGAGCTGGGCTTCCGTGATGCGACGATTCTCGAGGATTCTGTCTGGAACAATGACGAGAAGCATGTCAATGTCTTTGTGAAGGTTGACGAGGGACAGAAATATTATCTCCGTAATATCACATGGGTAGGTAATACCGTGGTGACGACGGACTATCTGAATGCCGTACTGGGTATGAGGAAGGGTGATGTCTATAATCAGAAACTATTGAAGAAACGCTTGTCGGAGGATGAGGATGCCGTTGGTAACTACTATTGGAACAATGGTTATCTGTTCTATAACTTGGATCCTACGGAGGTGAATATTGTCGGTGACTCTATCGACCTGGAGATGCGTATCCAGGAGGGAACACAAGCACATATCAGTAATGTGCGTATCTATGGTAACGACCGTCTTTATGAGGAGGTTGTACGTCGTGAGCTGCGTACAAAGCCTGGTGACTTGTTCTCGAAAGATGCCATCCAGCGTTCTGCCCGTGAGATTGCCTCGATGGGTTATTTTGATCCAGAGAAGGTGAACCCTGATATCAAACCGAACTATGAGGACGGTACCGTTGATATCAACTGGGAACTGGAGCAGAAGTCTAATGACCAGCTGGAGTTCTCCCTTGGTTGGGGTCAGACGGGTATCATCGGTCGTGTGGGTATTAAGCTGAACAACTTCTCCATGCGTAACCTCTTCGGCAAGAATAAGATGCATCGTGGTATCATGCCGATTGGTGATGGTGAGCAGTTGTCTCTCTCCCTGCAGACCAATGGTCGCTACTATAGCTCTATCTCCACGGGCTATAGCACAGGATGGTTTGGCGGGAAACGACCGAATGCCTTGAATGTCAGTGCTTTCTACTCTAAGCAGTCTGATATTTCCAGTAGCTATCGCAATAACAACCTCTATAATAACTATTGGATGTATATGTCTGGTTACGGTAGCACGGGCTCTGGCTATAACTATGATGCCTTGCTCGATGATGACAAATACATCAAGATGTTCGGTGTGTCAGTAGGATGGGGTAAACGTCTGCGCTGGCCTGATGACTATTTCCAGTTGTCTGTTGCCTTGTCATATACACGTTATATGCTGCGTGACTGGAACTACTTCATCATCTCGAACGGTAACTGTAACAATATCAACTTAGGGGTGACGCTCTCTCGTACCTCTACGGATAACCAGCTCTTCCCACGTCGTGGTTCTGAGTTCATGGCTTCTGTCACACTCACGCCACCCTGGTCAGCCTTCGACGGTAAAGACTATGAGCATCTTGCCACTGACCGCTCCTCTGCCACCTTCGAGCGAGAGCAGCAGGACAAGTATCGTTGGATTGAGTATCATAAGTGGAAGTTTAAGTCTCGTACCTTCACTTCCTTGACGAATGGTCAGAAGTGTCTGGTCCTCATGACCCGTGTGGAGTTTGGATTGCTGGGATCTTATAACAAGTTCAAGAAATCACCGTTTGAGACCTTCTATGTGGGTGGTGACGGTATGAGTGGCTATTCCTCAGGTTACGCTGAGGAGACCATCGGTTTGCGTGGTTACGATAACGGATCTATCTCGAATACGGCAGCTTATCAGGCAGGAACGAGTGCTTACTACAATGCCTATGCCTACGACCGCTTCACACTGGAGCTCCGCTATCCGTTCATGTTGGGTAACACGACCATCTATGGTCTCACCTTCTTGGAAGGCGGTAATGCGTGGGTGGATACGAAGAAGTTCAATCCGTTTGACATGAAACGCTCTGCCGGTGTCGGTATACGTATCTTCCTGCCGATGGTAGGTCTGATGGGTATCGACTGGGCATATGGCTTCGACAAGGTGTATAGCGGTAGCAATTACAATAAGGGTGGCAGCCAGTTCCACTTTATCCTGGGACAAGAGTTCTAAGGAAACTCTTAAACCTTTCTGAAGTTTTCACGTCAAAGTGATGTATTAACTTAAACAGAGACAAATATGAAAAAGGTAATATTGATGATGGTGATGTGTGTTGCGACCTTGTCGTCGCATGCACAGAAGTTTGCCTTGTTGGATATGGATTATATCTTGAAGAATATTCCTGCCTATGAGCGTGCCAACGAACAGTTGTCACAAGTCTCGAAGAAATGGCAGGCAGAGGTGGATGCTCTTCAGACAGAGGCACAGACCATGTATAAGGACTATCAGAAAGAGGTGGTCTTCCTCTCTCAAGAACAGAAGAAGGCACGTCAGGATGCCATTATGGAGAAAGAACGTGAGGCTTCTGAGTTGAAGAAGAAATACTTTGGTCCAGAGGGAGAACTGTTTAAAAAACGTACAGCTCTGATGTCCCCTATTCAGGAGGAGATTTATAACGCAGTGAGTGAGATAGCCGATATGCGAGGCTACCAGCTCATCCTTGATCGTGCCAGTGACAGTGGTATCATTTTCGGCTCTCCCAAGGTGGATATCTCCAGCGAGGTGCTAAGCCGATTGGGATATAGTAACTAAAGAAGTCGTAATACCGGCATACCGTAATACTGAGATAACGTAATAACGAAATAAATAAAAAAGAAAGAGAAAATGAAAAAAATGATTCTTTGCGCTATTTGCGCAATCTGCGGTTTCACTACCGCCAATGCACAGAAGTTTGGTCATGTTAATGCCCAGGAAATCATCCAGGCAATGCCTGAGTTCGCAAAGGCTCGTGCTGACATCGAGGCACTGACCAAGACTTATGAGACAGAGTTGAAGAGTCTGCAGGATGAGCTGCAGAAGAAGGCTGAGGCTTATGAGAAGGAGCAGGCTACCCTGCCCGCAAATATTAAAGAGCGTCGCGAGAAGGAACTGCAGGATATGTACCAGAAGATCCAGCAGACCTATCAGGACAACCAGCAGGCTCTCGCCAAGGAACAGACTGAGAAGATGCAGGCTATCCAGACCAAGGTGATTGACGCTATCAAACAAGTAGGTCAGGCTGGTGGTTATGTCTATGTCATGGACATTGCCGGTGGTGTCCCCTATATCAGCAGCACGCTCTCTACTGACGTTACTGCAGAGGTCAAGAAGAAACTTGGATTGTAATAGCCAATACCAATAAGAAAAGCGGCAAGTGAAAATCTTCACTTGCCGCTTTTTTCGTTGGTCGGGATGAGGCGACTCGAACGCCCGACCCCTACGTCCCGAACGTAGTGCGCTACCAACTGCGCTACATCCCGATTTGCAGGCGAT
>JBGUNO010000043.1:0-4791 GCA_045117415.1 Prevotella sp.
TGCCTCGAACTGATGTCCGAAAGCACACTCCCATTTCAGTTTGGTGCGCAGATCACCTTTCACCATGGTTTCTGAGAGACATTTGCCTCCTCTGAATTCAGCAACTTTTCGCATATCGTTAATATCCAGTTCGCTCTCTGGCTTTGTCTCATCATATCCATGATCAAGATAGGTGGGCGTCATGGAAGGTCTCTCGAGTTTGAAGTTCTCCCAACTGGGAATCTGGTTCCATGCTTCGCGTGAGCCAAAGAATGAGGTAATGCGAGGCTGTACGTCATGCTTGAACCAATAGAGGGGACCAAAGGGCTTTTGGGCTACTGGCTTGAACACAAAGTTCTTAATGATCCACGACGGCACATATTTGGCGAGCTTTGTTGTTGCCGGCGCCTCATCACCCATCCGCTTGATAAACTGATGTACATCACCGCTACGGAAATGCAGGTATTCTTCAAGCTTGTCGGAGTCGGTGTACCACTGTCCGTGGAAGTTCCTGGTAGCTGACCATTTCGGCTCCAAAACTTTCGTCACATCACTCATCCCTAAAGCACCAAACGACCAGTTCATGAACTCCCAGTTCACGGTGCGGTATTTCTCGCCACCACCAATATTATACACATGACACCAGAAGTCTTCCGCTACATCCTCATTGCAGACATTCGACAACAGCCGTCCAGAATCTTCTACTGTCACCCATTCAAATACACCATTGAACGGTTCGTGGAACATGATGGGATCCAGATTGTTCAGAATCTCTGGATACAGGATACCAGTCTGTCGCATGGATACCCAATACTTCAGTCCCGACTCTATGATTTCCCGTTCTGCTATAGTCTTCGACAGCGCATAGAAATCGTAGATGCTGATCTTGATAGGATCTCCGGCACGTCCCCAGTGAATGGGAGGATTACGATCGCCCGTCTCGGCTACCGTTCCGATATATACCAGTTTCACTTTGTCTGGGTCAGGCTGTGCTTTAATAGCCTTCACGATATTCTGGGCGGCTGTAACATTCACTTTCAAAGTGGCTTTGGGGTGATAGTCGGCAGCAGGCGATACCATACCGCCTACATGCAATACAATGTCAGCCCCCTTCACACATTTGAGGACATCATCGTAATTGGTCAGATCACCATATACAACCCTTATTCCATCTACACCTTCAAATGGTGCAATAATTGTCTTGTCCTTCTCTGTCGGTAACACCAATAGGGTAAGGTTGAACTCATCAAGGCGTTTGCTGAGTTGCAGCAAACCTTGATAACCCATGTGCCCCGTTGCACCAGTCAGGAAAATATTCTTTTTCATCTTTACAAATTATTTAGCCAAGAGGTTAGATCCTGGAGCATGGTATCATGATACAGGAAACTATCCATACTACCCCATCCATGGTTGCCTACGGTGTAGATATGTAAAGAAGCTGGCACATCATTCTTCTTAAGGCTCTTGAAATAGTTGATACTATTATTGATATCGACAATTTGGTCATCGTATGAAACCATGATAATGGCTGGAGGTGTCTGAGGTGTTACCTGCTTCTCATTGGAGTATTCCTCCACAATTTTCTTATTAGGTTTCTTTCCCAACAGATTGTCCCTTGAACCCTCGTGGGTATAGGAAGCATCCATGGTTATCACAGGATAGAAAAGCACCTGGAAGGCAGGACGGAACGGTTCGGTGAAGTGGGTAGCAACAGTTGAAGCGAGATGTCCTCCGGCAGAGGAGCCCATCACGCCGACGCTGTCTATGTTTACATTCCATTCCTGAGCATGCGCCTTGATAACACTCATGGCATTTCGGACACTCTGGAACGTTGTCTCCTTTTCGCCGAATGGCATGGCATACTTCACAACGAACACATTGATGCCAAGATTCTTGTAGAAAGGTACCCAGTCTATTCCTTCACGCGACCATGCAACCATGCCATAGCCGCCACCAGGGAATATCATGATACTCTTTCCTGCAGACTTGGTCTTGTCGGCAAGAAACACTTGCATATAAGGCTCGTATGGATGTTCCTTGCTGAACTTAACCTTCTTAGGAGGCGTAAACTCCTTCAGTGAGTTAAGACTGTAGCAATGTTGTCCAAACGCTACACCGCATATCATGCATATCATGCATAGGATGATAGATTTCTTCATTTTCTCATTTTTTTAATCCAAAGACGTATTACAGGGTAAAACTATTCTTTCCAGAAACGAGTTCCTTCTTCTCACCGTTCCAGATGAAGTATGCCTTGGTATTCTCAGGGATAGTGAGTTCTACGAGCCATTTCTTACCCTTCTTCTGATAACTGGCAGATACCATGCCGTTGGGGTGAGGCATAGAGCCAGAAGCCTGCGTCAGTGTGCCGAGGTGTGGTTCGATCTTGATGGTGGCAAAGCCTGGTGCATCACTCTCGATACCAAGGATGGTACGATAGTACTCAATGTTAGGACTGGCACCCCATGCATGACAGTCGCTGCGTGTGCTCTCCACCTTCGAATCTTCTCCCCATGTGGTCATACCCAGCGCCATGTTCTTGCGCCAGATGTCAAGGCCCGCGATATAGTCGTTACCCAAGCCTGCCTTACGCAGTGCCCAGTTGGTGTAGTAGAGGAAATAGATGGATGACTGAATGAGATTATCTTTCTCTTCCACCATCTTCTTGGCAACAACTGTTGCCTCCTCACCCTCGAAGACACCCGTCAGGATGGCAAGTGAGTTGGCCTGCTGTGAGTAAGCCTTCTTCAGACCATTGTCGGCCACAAGTCCACGCTCAGCACTGTAATAGTTCTTGCGGATGGCAGCCTTCAACAGCTCAGCCTTCTCGCTATCGTGTTTAGCCATAAACGCGTTGCCGATACCTGCCTCTATCTCAGCCGCCATCTGGTATGCCCAAAGCAGTTGCAGGTCAACCACGCCGTTATAGCCCTTCTTGTCGCTTACAGGAGCACCCTGTATCCAGTTGCGTCCACAGTTCTCAGCCCAGTCGGTGAAGAGCCAGTAGGGTAGGTTCTTCAGTCGGCCATCTGCCTCCTGATAGAGTTCAAAGAAATGGAGTACCTGACGGATGCCGTTCAACTGCTGCTTTACAAAGCCCATATCATTGCGATAGCGGTAGTAGTCGTACACCATACCAATCCATGCCAGTGAGAATGGAGGAATGACAGACAGACGGTAAGATGGATAACGACTCTGTGTCAGACCGTCGGTATTGCGCGAGGCATCAATCATCTTGATGGCTTTCTTCGGCATACGGTCGTCCGCCGTATTGAAATGCGTCACCATGGCCTGAATACGGGTATCACCGAGATACTGCAACTGCTCGTAGTAAGGACAGTCCATATAGGTTTCCATCGCACAGAGCGTAGCTGTACGCCAGCCAATCTCCAGCATCTTCTCCATCTGCTTGTCAGAACAGGTGGCCGTAGAGGTCTTGTCGAAAGGATATCTGACGGTAAGCGACTTCACCTCAGCGATGGTGAGAGGTTCGGCACCTGTTTTAACATCGATGCCCACATAGCGATAGGTACGCCAGTCGAGGTTGGTAAAGGTGTAGTTGGTGCCATCCAGAATGAGACTGTCATGACGGGCCACGAACTTCTTGCCTTCGGTCTCATTACGATTGCCCTTTTCGCCCACATTATTATAAAGGCCTTCTGCATATCGGATTGCAACATGAGCCCCCTTGCCACCAGTGGTAACCATCTTGAAGAAGGCATTGGTAAGAACCTTATTATCAAGCAGTATATGCTTGGTGGTATTAGCAGGAATAGTCATCGGTTTCCATGCCTTATCACCCAACTGGTCTTCCTTTACCACCAACTCAGGTATCATCGTTGGCATGAGCTGGTGCTCATCGAAGTTATCCTTGCATCCTTTCAGCATACCGGTATTGAGAGCGATGGCATTCACCCATTTGCTGTCGGCAACGCTCATATCAATCAGTTCACCTGGATTAAGCGGGAAGAAACCTATCACATGCTGCTCCAGCTGGTGGTAACGGTTCAGACGGCGCACCTTCCATGTAAGGTCTGTCTTGAGTTTTGCAGACTCCTGATCTTCACCGCTGATGATAAAGCCAGTCTGCATGGAGAACTGGTGTACGGCACGTTTCTCGCCGTCGTTCCATACAATGGCCCTGACATCGTTGTCACCCTCCTTGAGGTAGGGAGCGAGATCTACGGTGTGGTAGAACCAGTGCTCCAAGTCGCCCAGTGAAGGACCAAGCGATGCCAGTTCTCCATTGACATAGAGCTTATAGCGGTTGTCGGCACTGACGTTGACAACAAACTTCTCTGGCTTGGCAGCGAGTTTCAGGGTCTTCTGATATTCATAGACACCATACTTTGAGAGGTCTTCGCCTGGCATAGCAATCCAATAAGCCTTCCAAGGTTTGCACAATACAGCGTCTGGTTGCTGTGCAAAAGATGCTGCAGAAAAACAAACGATAAGACTCAGTATGAAAAATAACCTTTTCATCTTTTTATTTTATAATTTTTAATTATCGAATGCTATGACATTTTTCCGTTACTACATTGTTCTTCAGCGAGAACGTTGCCTCCTGCTGGAAGTTACGGCTCGAGTTACCCACCTTTACGGTGTAGGTACCCTTGTCAGCTATCCACGACGACTGGTCAGTATAATAAGAGGCCAGATCGTCGGCGGAAAGTGTGAATGTGATGACCTGTTTCTCACCTGGTTTCAGGAGTTTGGTCTTGACGAAGCCCTTTAGTTCCTCTGAAGGTTTATCTTGAGAGGCTACAGGCGCAGAGAGATAGAGCTGTACCACTTCCTTACCTGCCACTTTAC
>JBGUNO010000044.1:0-105135 GCA_045117415.1 Prevotella sp.
CACAGAAGCAGCGTCATCACGTCTGACATAGGCGTCATGTCAATCCAGATGTCTTTTTTCTGTATCTTAATTTTAGCCATACTAAAACCGATTTTAAAGTTTTAAATGGTTAAAAATTAAGCCTCGTTGTGGTTAGAATCGTATGTTGCAGCGATGGTGTAACCAATCTCGTCGAGAGCGAAAGTCAGCTTGTCGATCTTGTTTGAGAAGAAGTTGTAAACAACGGTAGCAACCCAAGAGGTCAAGATACCAGATGCTGTGTTCACAAGAGCCTCAGAAATACCGGCAGACAGAGCCATTGAGTCAGCACCACCACCTGCAGACAGAGCCTGGAATGATCCGATCATACCGAGCACAGTTCCGAACAGAGCGGTCAGAGTACCCAGAGATACGATGGTAGCAACCATAGGCATGTTCATCTGAAGGGTAGGCATCTCCAGCTGAGTAGCCTCCTCGTGAGCCTGTTGGATCTTAGCAATCTTAGCGGCCTTCTTCAGAGTGGTGTCGCCTTCAACTGACTGGTACATGCTGATGGAAGCCTTTACAACGTTAGCTACAGAACCCTGCATCTTGTCGCAGAGAGCGTCAGCTTCAGCAAACTTCTGAGCCTTGATGAGATCCTTAACCTGAGCAGTGAACTTGGCGAGGTTGATCTTACCAGAAGCACTCTTGATAGCGAAGAAGCGCTCGATGCCCAAGCAGATAACGGTGAAGAGCAGAGTCAGAATCAGACCTACTACGAAACCTCCTTTATAAACTGTACCTAACAGGTTTGCGGGGTGTCCAGCACGGTCGCCACCAACGAAGTTGTCGGGGTTACCCATCACGAAATACCATACACTGTAACCTGCGATGCAGCAGATAGCAAGAATAATCCATGCAGCTTTAACACCTTGGAAGCCCGATTTCTTGGCTGGGGCTGCAGCCTTTTGTGTAGTTGCCATAATTTTGAAAGTTTAAATTTTAGTTATTAAATGAATTAAATTATAATATATCTTTCTGATTTATTGCGTTTTGCCTTGATTTAGGTCGCAGACAGGGCATTTTCATGCGCCTATCATTTGGCAAAGATAACAATTTACCTCGGTTAAACGACCTATTTAAGAACTTTTAACTTGATATTCGTCAATTTTTCAATGAAGTTGTTCCAATACTTCTTTGATACGACGCATCGCCTCGATGATGTTATCATCACTTGTGGCATAACTCATGCGGAAGCACTCGGGATCTCCAAAAGCATCTCCTCCTACGGTTGCCACATGACCTTTCTCTAACAGGTAGAGTGCCAGATCGGTAGAATTGTTGATGGTCTTCTCTCCATCACTCTTGCCATAAAAACTGCTACATTTGGGGAATAGGTAGAAGGCACCTTCGGGGATATTGACTTCCAGACCAGGGATTTCCTTGGCGAGTCTGACGATCAAGTCACGGCGACGCTCAAAGGCTTTACGCATCTCCTCTACACACTCCTGACTGGAGGTGTAGGCGAACTCGGCAGCTTTTTGACTAACAGAACAGGGACCACTGGTATATTGTCCTTGCAGTTTGTTACATCCTTTGACTATCCACTCGGGGGCAGCGATGTAGCCGATGCGCCAACCTGTCATGGCATAGGCCTTGCTGACACCATTGACAATGATGCTACGTTCCTTCATCCCCTCAAATTGGGCGATGCTCTCGTGTTTTCCCACGTAATTGATATGCTCGTAAATCTCGTCGGCAAGGACAAAAAGATCGTCATGACGCTTAATGACATTGGCAAGTCCCTCCAGCTCCTCTTTATTATATACACTGCCAGTAGGGTTGCTGGGCGAACAGAGGATCAATAGACGGGTCTTGGGGGTAATAGCTGCCTCCAATTGCTCTGGAGTCATTTTGAAGTTCTGTTCGAAACCTGCTTCTACAATGACGGGTTTTCCTCCAGCCAAGAGTACCATCTGTGGGTAGCTAACCCAATAGGGAGCAGGGATGATGACCTCGTCGCCAGGGTTGACCAGCGCCATAACGGTATTGCATACACTCTGCTTGGCACCGTTGGACACCAGGATCTCTGCAGGCTGATAATGCAAATGGTTCTCACGTTCCAATTTGCGGGCAATGGCTTGGCGGAGGTCAGGATAGCCAGGAACAGGTGAGTAGCGTGAGTAGTTCTCGTCAATCGCCAACTTGGCGGCTTGCTTGATATGATCGGGTGTATTGAAGTCGGGCTCTCCGACACTCATGTTGATGACGTCGATGCCCTGTGCTTTCATTTCTGAACTTTTCTGTGACATAGCCAGCGTGGCAGAGGGTGCCAGACGCTGTAAGCGGTCAGATAATTGTGCCATATTTGTTTGTTGGTGTTTTATAATTAGCTGCAAAAGTAATCATTTTATTCTTTTTGAAGAAAGAAATATACCATTTTTTAACTTAAACCATCAAAAAACTGACACTATTTCAAGTGGAGGATATGCCCCATGCGGTTTTTCTTGGTTTCCAAGTAACGCAGGTTATAAGGATTGGGAGTGACTTCGATGGGAACGTTCTCCACGATTTCCAGTCCGTAAGCCTCCAGACCGACACGCTTGACGGGGTTGTTGGTCAACAGGCGCATCTTATGGACACCCAAATGACGAAGCATCTGAGCACCACAACCGTAGTCGCGCTCGTCAGGCTTGAATCCCAGGTGTACATTGGCGTCCACTGTGTCGAGTCCTTCTTCCTGTAACTTATAGGCAGCGATTTTGTTCATCAGTCCTATACCGCGTCCTTCCTGTTGCATATAAATGAGTACACCCTTACCTTCCTTCTCAATAGCCTGCATTGCCTTATGGAGTTGTTCCCCGCAATCACAGCGCTTCGATCCGAGGATGTCACCTGTCATACAAGAGGAGTGGACACGGACGAGGATAGGTTCTTCCTCTTTCCATTCTCCTTTGATGAGTGCCATATGCTCCAGTCCGTTGCTCATTTGGCGGAAAGGAATTAGTTTGAAATGACCATAGTCTGTGGGCATATCCACTTCTTCTCCCACCTCGATGAGTGACTCTTTCTTCAGACGGTAGGCAATCATGTCCTTGATGGTGATGATCTTCATGTCGTGTTTCTGGGCAAACTCCACCAACTGGGGCATACGCGCCATGGTGCCGTCATCATTCATGATCTCCATGAGAGCACCAGCAGGGTAGAGACCTGACAGCTTGCAGAGGTCAATGGCGGCCTCTGTATGTCCGCTTCGGCGTAGTACGCCATTATCCTGAGCATAGAGAGGGTTCACATGCCCTGGTCGTCCGAATGTCTTAGGGGTCGAACTAGGGTCAGCAAGGGCACGGATGGTGGCAGCACGATCGTGGGCGGAGACTCCTGTGGTGCATCCCTCAATCTTGTCGATGGTAACGGTAAAGGGAGTTCCCAGTAATGAGGTGTTGTCCTGCACCTGATGGGGCAGGTCCAGTTCCTGACTACGACTGATAGTGACAGGGGCACAGAGTAGCCCTCTTGCGTATTTCAGCATGAAATTCACCATCTCTGGTGTGATTTTCTCTGCCGCGCAGATGAGGTCTCCCTCATTCTCACGATCCTCGTCATCCACAACAATAACGAACCTTCCCTCACGGAAGTCTTCTAAAGCCTCCTCAATAGTATTGAGCTTGAAATTCTCCATATCTTTATTGATAGTAATTACACATTATTTATTATTAATAAGGTCTATAATCAAAGGCATCTTCTGCAACTCCTCCAGTGTTATTGGGGTACCGGGATGGCACTCTGCGATTCTCTGTACCATTAACTGATTAGTCTGTGTGATGGTATGCAGGTCCTTACGCAGACGCAGTCGGAAGCGGCACATCCTTAGGTAGAAGAATATACCAACAGGAATTACTAGTCCCGTGATGACATTCAGCCATTTCTGACGGAACGGTCGGGTATGGGCATGCGTCGCTACGATAGGGTAGCGGTTGAGGTAGGTGAGGACACCCCTGTCCTTGGTATTCGACAGATCCTCGATCACCTCCTCCAATTCTTCGCTGATACGCTGGATGGTATGGTCGTCGCCAGGACGGAAGAATACCTTGATGGGGTTGGGTAGGTGCAATAACTGATGCTCCAAACTGTATTGCTCGATCTCTTGATTGATGCGTAACAGATGATAAGCGTCTGCCATATAGATAGGATCCTCAATGATGACCTCTTTCCTACTAACATGGCGTTTCCCACGGATTCCCAACATATTGAACAAAATCTGCTTGTATAGGTCGATGTTGAACACGACAGAGTCATTATTCGCCTTGTAGGTGAAGAATATGGCAATAGGTGTCAGTACGCAGGTTCCCAGCATCTTACCGAACCACACTGTCCAGTTGTCGTCTCGTGCCATTTTCATACCAGTGTTCTCTAAAATATAATAGACGATAAACACCAAGACGGAGATGATGACGGGTACACCTAGTCCTCCTTTGCGGATAATGGCTCCCAAGGGGGCTCCGATGAAGAAGAAAATGAGACAGGAGAGGGAAAGTGTTACCTTGTTAATAGCCTCTATCATGTGGAGGCGGTCGTTGGTGTTCAGTGCATCAGAGTAGTCACCCTTAAACTCCAGGTCGACGGATGCCGTTTGGGCTTCGTTCACCGCAGCTTTCATTACACGCTGTTTTGCTTCTGGAGGTAGTTTGGCATATAGGGAATCAAAGTTGAGGCTGTCCTTCTGTATCTCTGCGAGAATCTTGGTGGAGTCTTTCTTGCTAATGACGGGAAGGTAGAAGGCAGTCTGCTTTGCCTCTTTATAGAACTGGTGCCCCACAGAGTCATTGAATTCACGGATGGAGTCGAGGTCGTGCAGGATTTTCCCCATACTCTTTGAGCGGGCATCGCCGGAAATCCAGTCTGCATCTGCCATGTTGAAATCTCCATCAAAATCGAGGACAATACGTTTTGTAGAGAATGTTTCACGGCGATAGGGGACATTGGCGGATCCTGCCACATCCTGTGACCGCATGTTCTCAAACCACTCACCGCTATAGAGGGTCAGCAACAAGTGTTTTTTCTCCTCTGTCGTCTGCATCCTTCCTGAGTCGGCGAGGATGACGGCAGCATCCTCATAACCTCCGTTCATACGGTAAATCATAATGCCATAGAGCATCCCCGTATTCATGTCTTTCTTCTGGACATAGATGTTCGACCCGCTGATACCGTCGTAGAAGATTCCCTCTGGTATCTCCACCTCCGGGTTTTTCTGTTGCATGGAGATCAATAACTGACGGAAGGCTATGAATGATTTCGGACCGATTACCTCTTGGAAATAAAAGGAGATGCATGAGATCACGATGACGATAGCAATCAGGGAGCGCATCGCTTGCAGTAAGGAGATGCCAGCCGCCTTGATGGCTGTCAACTCGGAACTCTCACCCAGATTTCCGAAAGCAATCAGTGAGCTCAGCAGAATAGCGAGGGGAAATGCCTGAGGCATCAGCATCAGTCCCATATAACAGAAGAATTGTGCCATCACCTCCAGCGAGAGTCCCTTTCCGATCAACTCATCGACATAACGCCATAGGAACTGCATCATCAGCACAAATTGGCAGATGAAGAACGTTCCGATGAAAAGCAGACCAAACTGCTTCGTGATGAATATGTCTAATTTCTTGATCCGAAACATCAGCGACATGCTTTATGGGCATGCAAAGTTAGCATAAAAAATTTAGAGCACGGCAAATATTTCGTTTTTTTATCAATTCATTTTCTTATAATAGGAATCCGCTGACACGGTGCAGTCGCTCCATATTGGCATCCCAAAGTCCACTCAGGTCCTCAAGATCCTCAGCGTCGGCATAGTCCGTAATCAGCAGGTTCAGGTTGCCTGTCAACTCGCTCTGCTCGATGCGCATTTCCCAATAGGCATCGGGGTCGTCCTCCTGATAGTCCCATTTCAGTTTGATATGATCGTATTTCTCAAGTTCCAAGACTTTCGAGACTTTTGTGTCACGCTCAGTCCATGGATGTCCCCAGGTGAACGTCCACTCATCTCCATTCTCTGTCACTACGTCGGCGAGCCATTTCTGCAATCCTGCGGCGTTGCTGATCATGTCCCAAACAATCTTGGGAGACTTCGCTGAAAGCGGGTATTCTTTCTTTAGAATGTGTTTACGCATATCCTAAGAGGTTAGTTTCTGCCTACAAAAATACAAAAAATAATCGAAATGCAATGTTTTTTCTGAAAAAAGTTTTGCGAATTAAAAAGTTTATATTACCTTTGCACCCGATTTCAAGGAATCACCCCTTGTGATGGCGGGATAGCTCAGCTGGTTAGAGCGCATGATTCATAATCATGAGGTCCCCAGTTCAATCCTGGGTCCCGCTACAAAAGCCCCTGCGGACAAATGCTCGCAGGGGTTCTTGTTTACTAAAAAGATATGATATGAAAGGAATGATGATGAAAGCCGTCATGATGATGGCTGTGTTAATGACGGGTGTGTCGGTTCAGGCACAAGACATCAACGATGTGCTGAGTGCTGTACTTGGCGGCTCTGGTGATGATGCGGTATCTAACCTGACATCTGTTTTCTCCAGCAAAAAACAGGCGACCAAGGAAAATGTTATCGGTACATGGTCGTACACGGAACCTGCTATTGTGTTTACTTCTGACAATATCCTGGCAAAGGCAGGTTCGAAGATTGCCGCCAACAAACTGGAGAACAAGATACAGGAATACCTGACACGATATGGTATCAAGCCAGGTGCTTTTACTATGACCTTCAATGAGGACGGGACATTTACGGAGACGTTGAACGGAAAGACGGCTAAGGGTAAATGGGCGGTGAAGGACTCGAAGTTGATGCTGACCGCTGCTGGTGTAAAGTCACTGGCGGTGATGACGCAGGTTTCTGGCAAGGAGATGATGTTTGTAACGGATGCCACCAAACTGCTCAACCTTTTCAAGACCTTCGGTGCAAAGTCGAGCAACTCCAAGATCCGCACCGTTACCTCATTGATGAAGAGCATCAATGGCATGCAGGCAGGTGTTACGATGAGGAAGCAGTAATGCCGTAAGTGATAGAAGGCATCCCTTTGTTTTTAAGGACAAATATGAATGGAGATAGGCGGCACCAAACGCATCGATAGGTGCCGCCTAACTCGTGAAATCCTGTTCTAATTTACAAAATCCGATGGTTGCCAAGAGGGCGAGTTTATCACTCTTTGTTGCATAGATAATGAATAAAATTAAAAGTCGCAAATACTTCAAAAGAAAAAATGAAGGGGATGATGCTTATGGCATTGATATACATTATTAATTTTTACGTGCGAGAAACTTTTTAGTGAAAAGATGATGAAGTATGGTGGTTTTTTACTACCTTTGCATCGTTTTTCAACGATGCGAAATTATATATATATAACGTTATATTATGGCAGATACAAAGAAGATTAAGACTGCGCTCATCTCCGTATTTCATAAGGATGGGCTGGAAGAATTGTTGAAGAAACTGAATGCTGAAGGTGTGAAGTTCTTGTCAACAGGTGGTACACAGACCTTTATTGAGAGTCTGGGCTACGAGTGTGAGAAAGTGGAGAACGTAACCACTTATCCCTCTATTTTGGGAGGCCGTGTGAAGACCTTGCATCCGAAAGTGTTCGGAGGAATCTTGGGTCGTCGTGAGAACGAGGGTGACTGCAAGCAGATGGCTCAGTATGAGATTCCGGAGATTGACTTAGTAATCGTCGACCTCTATCCTTTCGAGCAGACCGTTGCAAGTGGCGCTTCAGAGGAGGATATCATAGAGAAGATAGATATTGGTGGTATTTCCCTAATCCGTGCCGGAGCCAAGAATTTCAATGATGTCGTTATCGTCCCCTCCAAAGCAGAATACAGTGTTCTATTGGATATCCTGAACAAACAGGGTGCGGAGACTACGAAGGCGCAGCGTCGTGAGTTTGCTACTCGTGCCTTTGGTGTCAGCAGCCATTATGACACAGCTATTCATGCATGGTTTGATAAATAATCAGTACAAAATAAATAGGTAGAAAAGATATGGGATTTTTTAGTTTTGTCCAGGAGATAGCCATGGACCTTGGAACGGCTAACACGATTATTATCAGTGATGATAAGATCGTGGTGGATGAGCCGTCGGTTGTTGCTCTCGACCGCCGTACCGACAAGATGATTGCTGTCGGTAACGAGGCGAAGATGATGTATGAGAAGACACATGATAATATCCGTACTATCCGTCCATTGCGTGATGGTGTGATTGCTGACTTCTCTGCTTGTGAGCAAATGATGCGTGGACTGATTAAGATGGTACATACAGGTAGTCGCCTGTTCTCACCATCCCTCCGTATGGTGATTGGTGTACCTTCTGGTTCTACAGAGGTAGAGCTTCGTGCCGTCCGTGACTCTGCAGAGCACGCTGACGGTCGTGATGTGTATCTGATTTTCGAGCCGATGGCAGCCGCTATCGGTATTGGTATCGATGTAGAGGCTCCGGAGGGTAATATGATTGTTGATATAGGTGGTGGCTCTACGGAGATTGCCGTCATCTCACTGGGCGGTATCGTCTGCAACAACTCTATTCGTACGGCTGGTGATGACCTCACTGCCGACATCCAGGAGTATATGGCACGTCAGCATAACGTGAAGGTCAGTGAGCGTATGGCTGAGCGTATCAAGATTAATGTGGGTTCGGCATTGACAGACCTTGGTGACGAGGCTCCCGACGATTTCATTGTACATGGTCCTAACCGTATCACGGCATTGCCTATGGAGGTGCCTGTATGCTACCAAGAGATCGCACATTGTATTGATAAGACAGTGGCAAAGATTGAGAATGCTGTTCTCTCCGCATTGGAGAACACACCTCCCGAGTTGTATGCCGACATAGTGAAGAACGGTATCTGGCTCTCTGGTGGTGGAGCCTTGCTGCGCGGTCTTGACAAGCGTCTGACAGACAAGATCAATATCCAGTTCCATATTGCAGAAGATCCGTTGCGCTCTGTGGCAAAAGGTGCCGGTATCGCCTTGAAGAACGTGGACCGTTTCAACTTCCTGATGCGATAAGTGAACGATGCAGAACCTGCTGGAGTTCCTACAGAAATACCATCACTGGTTTCTTTTCGTCTTGTTGGAAGTCATCAGTCTGGTGCTGTTGTTCCAGTACAACAGCTACCAAGGCAGTGTGTGGCTGTCCTCCGCCAATGCGGTATCCGGCAAAGTGAACGAGGGGAGGGCAGAAGTGGAGTCGTTCTTCTCCTTGAGGCGGATGAACGAGGGTCTGACGTTGCGTAATTTCTATATGGAGCGACAGCTCAGTCAGTTGCGCCGCCTGTATAGTGAGGCGATAGAGGATACAGCGGGATTATGGGCGAAAGAGATGTCATTCCTCAAGCAATACCGTATGATTCCTGCGAAGGTCGTCACTAACGAGTTGAACCGTCAGGACAACCTGCTCACCATTGACCGCGGTACCAAAGACGGTGTCGAAGTGGGTATGGGTGTTGCCTGTGGACAAGGGGTGGTGGGAGTGACCTATCTGGTGTCTGACCATTATGCGGTGGTGATGCCTGTACTGAACATTGCCTCACGTATCAGTTGTGCCATCCGTGGACATAACTATTTCGGTGTGCTGCGGTGGGATGGCAAGGACGCTGGTGTCGCCTATCTGGAGGATATTCCCCGCCATGCCCGTTTCAAACGGGGTGACTGGGTGGAGACCAACGGATACTCCTCGATCTTCCCCCCTGGTGTGCTGGTTGGTAAGATAGAAACGGTGTATAACTCTGACGATGGCTTGTCTTATCGTGTGAAGGTACGCCTGTCGACGGATTTTGGTCATTTGCGTGATGTTGTCGTTGTCAACGATCCCACGATAGCCGAGCGTACCCGATTATTGCAATCTGCACGTGACTCATTGAAACTAAATGTGAAAGAATAAGGAATGTCATCAGATATTTTCAAACGGGCAGGCTTATTTATCGCTTTTGCGTTGGCACAGGCGTTGGTGTTGGGACGTATCCATCTGTTTGGATGCGCCACTCCGTTGCTCTATGTCTATTTCGTTCTCCTCTTCCCACGTAACTATCCCAAATGGGGTGTGTTGTTATGGAGTTTCGCATTGGGACTTATGGTAGATGTGTTCTACAATACTCCAGGAGTGGCTGCAGCCTCGATGACATTGATTGGTGCCATCCAACCCTATTATTTCGAGATGTATGTATCCCGTGATGCTGCAGAGAACCTGCAGCCTTCTATGGATAATATCGGATGGGTGAAGTATTTCTATTACTCGTTGGTGTTGGTGATCATCTATTGTCTAGTGTTCTTCACACTTGATGCCTTTACTTTCTACAACTGGTTGGAATGGATCAAGTGTGTGGTGGGAAGCTCTGCTATTACTTTGTTGATGATATTGACGTTTGAGACTGTTCGTGGCAGACAGGAATGAAGGATTATGAGATAGACTACCGGCGTTATGTGATTAGCGGGATAGCTATTGCTATTGTCGTGATTTATATTATTCGCCTGTTTACCTTGCAGATCATGAGTGATGACTACAAGAAGAACGCTGACTCTAATGCCTTTCTGAAGAAGATAGAGTACCCATCCCGGGGAATCATCACAGACAGAAACGGGAAATTACTTGTCTATAATCAGCCGTCATACGATATTATGGTTATCATAAACGAGGCAAAGGATCATCTCGATACTCTTGAGTTCTGTGAGGCACTGAACATTACGAAGGCTGAGTTTGACAAGCGTATGGCGGAAATCAAAGACCGTATCAAGAATCCTGGTTACAGTCGTTTTACCCAGCAGATATTCATGAGCCAGTTATCCGACAAAGACTTCTCCGTTTTTCAGGAGAAGATGTTCCGTTTCCCAGGCTTTTATATACAACGTCGTAGTATCCGACAATATCAATACCCCTTTGCTGCTCATGTCTTGGGCGATGTGGCAGAAGTCTCTCCTGCTGATATTGAGGTAGACGACTATTATATCCCTGGTGACTATATCGGGAAACTAGGAGTGGAGCGTAGCTACGAGAAACAACTGCGTGGCGAGAAGGGTATGCAGATATTGTTGCGTGATGCTCATGGCAGGATACAGGGGCGCTATCAGAATGGAGCCTTCGATCGTAAACCTGTGCCGGGAAAGAATCTGACACTCAGTTTGGATGCCGATTTGCAGGCATTGGGTGAGCGGCTGATGGAAGGGAAAATAGGTAGTATCGTGGCGATAGAGCCCTCTACAGGGGAAATCCTTTGTATGGTGTCGTCTCCCTCTTACGACCCTCGTATGATGGTGGGACGTGCCCGCTCGAAAAACCATCGTCTGTTGAGTCAGAACGTATGGAAACCTCTGCTTAATCGCAGTATCATGGGACAGTATCCTCCAGGCTCTACCTTCAAGACCACACAAGGTCTTACCTTTATGAGCGAGGGCATCCTTCATCCCACCCAGACGTCCTATCCTTGTGGACATGGCTTTAACTTTAGAGGTTTGCATGTCGGATGTCATGGTCATGCCTCTCCCTTATCGCTCGTACCAGCACTCTCTACTTCCTGTAACGGCTATTTTTGTTGGGGTCTATACTATATGATTAACCAGAATATCTCCAAGTATGGCAGTGTCCAGAAAGCCATGAATAAATGGCGTGACTATATGGTGAGTATGGGTTTCGGCTATAAGCTAGGTGTAGACCTGCCTGGTGAGAAACGAGGTCTGATACCTAATGCTGACTATTACGACCATGCCTATAAGGGATCGTGGAACGGACTGACAGTGATCTCCATATCCATTGGGCAGGGTGAGGTAAATGCCACCCCTCTACAAATTGCTAATCTTGGTGCGACGATAGCCAATCGCGGCTATTTCTATACTCCTCATGTGGTGAAAAAAGTACAAGGAGAAGCCCTTGACACGACCTTTACCAAAAAACACTATACCTTGGCGAAGAGGGATGCTTACGACTATGTGGTGGCTGGAATGAGAGCCTCGGCGACAGGAGGTACGTGTCATGCTCTGGCAAGTTATGATTTCATGGCATGTGGTAAGACAGGTACAGCACAGAACCGTGGCCATGACCATTCGGTGTTTATGGGATTCGCCCCGATGGACAAGCCGAAGATCGCTGTTGCGGTCTATGTGGAGAATGGCGGATGGGGTGCCACGTATGGTGTACCCATTGGTGGTTTGATCATGGAGCAGTATATTCACGGAAAACTCTCAGAAGCCTCGGAGAGAAAGGCGACAGAGTTCCAAAACAGACATATCTCGTATGGTAACACAATCAGGTAAGCAGACCAGCATCTTCCGTTCTATCGACTGGTGGACGATACTCATTTATATCGCCCTGTTGTCTTTCGGTTGGATCAGTGTGTGTGGTGCCAGTTACTCATACGGTAATACGGATATTTTCAGTCTCGACACCCGTTCTGGCATGCAGATTGTATGGATTGGAACTTCCATCGTCTTGGGTTTTGTCATCCTAATGTCTGATGACCGCTTCTACGATACTTTTGCCTATATCATTTATGGGCTATTGCTGATCCTGTTGTTCCTTACCATTTTCAACACACATACTATCAAAGGCTCCCGATCATGGCTGGTATTAGGTCCTCTGCGCATCCAACCGGCAGAGTTCGCTAAATTCGCGACTTCCCTCGCTCTGGCGAAATTCATGTCCACCTATGGGTACAATATCCATCAGTGGAAACACTTTGGGGCGACATTGGCGATTATATTCCTGCCTATGGTATTCATCATCTTGCAGCGTGAGACGGGATCAGCACTGGTGTATTTTTCCTTCTTCCTGATGTTCTATCGGGAAGGTATGCCAGGTTCCGTGCTGTTCACGGGAGTTGCTGCCGTTGTCTATTTCGTGGTAGGTATTCGTTATGCGGAAGTGTATCTTGCTGACACTCCCACTTCCATAGGAAAGTTCTCTGTCCTGCTATTGATACAGTTATTCACGGCAGGACTGGTGTGGGTGTATGGCATGAACAAACGACTGGCATGGCGTATAGGATTGTATTGTTTAGGTATAACCTTCGTCTCTCTCCTGTTGTTGAAACTATCTTTTGACATCTGTTATGTACAACTTGCCATGATTGTTGTGCTGGTAGGTTTTATGATATGGGAAGGACTGAGCTCCCGAATCCGCAATTATTTCTTCATAGCTCTTTTTACCTTGGGTTCCGTGGGATTTTCCTATGGTGCCGACTTCATCCTGAACAATATGATGGAACCCCATCAGCGTACTCGTATCAATGTGTTGTTGGGGTTGGAGGAAGACTTGAGGGGTGCCGGCTATAACGTCCATCAGAGTGAGATAGCCATTGGCTCTGGAGGTCTTGAGGGAAAGGGATTCCTGAATGGTACACAGACTAAGTTGAAGTTTGTGCCGGAGCAGGATACTGACTTTATTTTCTGTACGGTAGGTGAGGAAGAGGGATTCTTGGGCTCTGCTGGTGTGTTACTGTTGTTCCTTGCCTTAATCCTCCGACTGATTCATCTGTCGGAGCGTCAACCGTTCCGCTTTGGTCGTGTCTACGGCTATAGCGTACTGAGTATCTTCCTTTTTCATGTCTTTATTAATGTTGGGATGGTGTTGGGACTCACTCCCGTGATAGGTATTCCGCTACCTTTCTTCAGTTATGGTGGCTCGTCCCTATGGGGTTTTACCATCCTGCTGTTTATCTTCTTGCGGATTGATGCCAGCCGTAATTTCCTCAGGTCTTAGCAAAGACTATTGCTTGGTGAGTATCATCCCGATATCTGCCACCCCAGGGAGTATCTCTCTTTTCATATCATGGCGGATACGGATACTCAGAGAGTCACCTTTATGCAGTGTAACAATGTTTAAGGGGTAGTTATACTGGTAGTGGCTGATACCTTGTCCTACCGCATTCCCATCGTTGTCAATCACATTGCAATTCAGTGTGTCTGTATAGGTCTCTAACGAGGGAAAGACAGTCTGTTCGACAATTAGGGAGAGTCCCATGAAGGGGTAGGCACTGCTGATGCGTACCCCGATAGCTTCCTGATAGATACCGTCTTGCAGAATAGATGGGACGGCAAAGGAGATGGCATCGTTTTTCTCCCAGCCGGCGATGGTGATATGCTGGTAGTGGCTATAGATGATCTTATTGTCGCAGGCGACACAAAGTAAGACCACTCCAATATAATATAATAAGGTGTGACTACTCTTTCTCATCCCTGGGCTTCTGATTGCGTCGCTGAGGCTGGCTGCCATTGTTGGCATTGGTGTTACCACTACCATTACCATTGACAGGCTTCTTATGCTTCTTCTTTTTCTTCTTTGCCTTGTCAAAACGGTTGATATTCTCCTGTGTGGCAAGATCGAGCGGACGTTCTGGCTCTAGTCTCCTGCCGTCTTCCTGTAGGGAAAGGGGTTTCTCCCCCCTCTTGTTCATCTCGATAATCTGCTTGGCGCGCTCTGCAGTAATTGTCTCCAGATTGGCTGCAATATTCTTGTCCGTAGAGTAGGAGACAAGTCCTGCTAGGATATCGGACTTGAAGAAATGGTATTCCGCATCCTGTGTCATCAGAATGGTATCCTTGGAAGGCAGTTTCCTGCCAGCTTCCACATAGTCATCCACCTCATAGTTCAGGCAGCACTTCAGTTTGGCACACATTCCCGCCAGCTTCTGTGGGTTGAGGGAGATATCTTGGAAACGTGCAGCACTGGTACCTACGCTCACAAAGTTCTTCATCCATGTGGCACAGCACAACTCCCGTCCGCAAGGTCCTGTACCACCGATACGACCAGCTTCTTGACGGGCGCCGATTTGTTTCATCTCGATACGAACATGGAATGTGGCGGCAAGGTCCTTGATCAACTGACGGAAGTCCACTCGCTCATCAGCGATATAATAGAAGATTGCCTTATTGCCATCCCCTTGGTATTCCACATCTCCGATTTTCATCTGTAGACCCAGTCCTTTGGCAATCTGTCGGCTCTCTATCATCGTTGAATGCTCACGACGCTTTGCCTCATGATATTTCTCCATGTCCACGGGACGTGCAATGCGGTAGATGCGTTTGATATCGTCAGCACTCTTGATGTTCGCTTTCTTAATCTGTAATTTGACCAATCGTCCTGTCAGAGTTACCACGCCGATATCATGTCCGGGGTTTGCCTCCACGGCAACAATATCCCCTTTTTTCAGGTCGAGGTTATTGACATTATGATAATAGCCTTTGCGGGTATGCTTGAACTGCACTTCCACCAAATCAGTGGTGTCAGTATTACCAGGAACATCGGCAAGCCAGTCGTAGGTGTTCAACTGCTTGTCCTGTCGTCCCACAGCCTGATGGCAGAGTCCTCGGTCACATCCGATTTTTATCTCAAGGTCTTTTGCTTTTTCCATATTCTTTTTGTTTTTATAATTCCTATAGTTTTTATAGTTCCTATAGTTTCTTATAGTTATTTTGTTATTAATAGTACAATCATCTGTAAGGCGAAGTCGAAGAATACGATCTTCGCATTGGCGTTCTGTCCAATATCCCTGATGGCACGGTTGGCAAGTTCACTGATGGGGATGACATTCGCCTCGTTGATGAAACGTGCGAAGTTCTGGGCGAAGTCCTCCTCTCGCTGTGTCATATAGCAGAGATCCGGTTTTTGGAAGTTATACATGAAATTCTCCCGTGTGAGTCGCAGGAAGTATTCGAGAAACCGTTTCTGTTTCTCACGTCCCACTGTCGCCATGCGTTCACTCCATGTCTTCAGGTCTTTTACCTTGCGCATATAGGCGAGTCGCATCAGGGCCTGGAACATATCGAGGAACAACTCGTTTTCGGAGTCGGCACTCAGCATCTCCAGTGCTTTCAGCCAACTGCCGTTAGCCATACGAGCCACACGCTGTGCATTCTCGTCAGTGAGTCCTCGCTTGCTGATCAGTGCCTCGCGGATATCCTCGTCGGCAATGCGCTTAATATCGATACGCTGTACACGACTGCGAATGGTCTCCAACAGTTTCTCAGGTTCTTCGCATACCAAGAGGAAGACGGTCTGCTGGGGAGGTTCTTCCAGGAGTTTCAGTATCTTGTTGGCACACTCGATGTTCATACGTTCAGGCAACCAGATGAGGCTGATCTTATGGCCACCCTGACTGGACTTCAGTGACAGCTTGCGTATCAGGGCATCACTCTCGCCTGCCGTGATGATTGCCTGCTGGTTCTCACCGCCCATCATCTCCAACCATTCGTTCATGGTGAAATAGGGACTAGCCATGATGAGTTCGTGCCACTCCCTTGCGAAATCGTCAGACACGGGCTTGTGGTCTGCACTCATCGACGGTAGCTTGATGGTGGGGTAGGTGAAGTGCAGGTCAGGATGCTCCCATTTGGCAAGCATCGCCTTCTGACTCCTGTCTCCTGACTCCTGTCTCCTGTCTCCTAACAAGTATGCTGCAAAGCCCATCGCAAGGGCCATCTTACCACTGCCCATAGGTCCGCAGAGCATCAAGGCATGCGGCAACCGCTGCTCCTGTTCCAGTTGCAGCAACCGATCCTTTGCTTCCTGTTGTCCTATGACCTGCTCGAACATCCTTGTTACATTATTGCATTGTTTAATTTTATAATTATTACAGGAGTCGTTTTGCGACTTCTACTACAGAGTCGACAGCGGAGACCGTATAGAAATGGATATTCTTCACACCGTGTTCATAGAGTTCGCGACACTGTTGGGTGGTCCATTCGATACCCAACTGACGGGCCTGCTCGTCGGTCTTGCATACTGCTATCTCCTTGGCGAGTGCCTCTGGGATGTCACAATGGAACGTCTTGGGCACCACCGTCAACTGGCTCAGTTTCGCCATCGGCTTGATGCCTGGGATGATGGGAATGGTGATGCCCATCTCTCGCGCCTTCTCCACAAAGGAGAAATACTTCTCATTGTCATAGAACAACTGCGTCACGGCATACTGCGCTCCCAAGTCCTGTTTTTGTTTCAGATACTCCATATCCCTCTCCAGGTTGGGTGCCTCCTCATGCTTCTCAGGATAGCAGGCCACGCCGAAGTCAAACTTCGGTCCCGGGTGCTTGATAGGTGTGCCGTCGGCAAAGAAACCCTCGTTGAAGCGTACCACCTGACGGATCAGGTCCGTCGTATGGGTATGTCCTCCGGGGGTAGGCGTGAAACGACTGTCTTCCTTTGCCTTGTCGCCTCGCAGTAACATCAGGTTGCGGATACCTAAGAACTGCAGGTCGAGCAGTTCGTATTCGATCTGCTCGATGGTCGTACCGCTGCAGATGACATGGGGTTCCACAGGGATGTCATACCGTTGCTGGATAGCTGCGGCAATGGCGATGGTACCAGGACGGCGACGGATGCGCTGACGCTCAAACTGTCCGTTCTCCAACTCCTTATACACATACTCGGAGTGGTGCGTCGTGATATTGATGAATGCAGGATTGAACGCCACGAGCTTGTCTATCGTCTCAAACAACGCCCCCGTGCCGTTACCCTTCAAGGGTGGCAATACCTCAAACGAGAAACGCCTCTCTCCTGTATCTTGTTTTTTAATATAATCTGCTACTGTCATAATTCGTGTATGCACACAATACGCTACAAAATTACTAAAAAACAGGCGAATGGCAAAAAGAAAACGTATTTATTTTTATTCTGAAGCCTTCTATCAGGTAGAAAAGAGGTTCGCAGCGGCCGCTGCGAATAATTTCCACGGCCGCTGCTGATATTTTCCGCGCCCGCTGCGAATATTTTCTGCGGCCGCTGAAAAAAGGAAAGGATGCTCCTTTCTCCCTGCTAGTGCCGTCCCTTACCCCTGTTACAACGGCACTTTATCCCCTATAACAGGCATCTTAATGACCCGTAGGTGCCATCGGTATGATTAAAAGTAGTATCTTCATGATGACAATATATCAAGGATACTACTTCCTGATGCGGTAGATGCGGAACGACATAGGGGGCAGGTCGTCGAGGAGGAGGGAGGAGCCTTTGCCTTCGTCCACGTGGACGGTGCCCTTCTGAGGTGTGATGAGTTCTGGTTGACTGATGGAGTTCTCATCGTCCATGCCGTCATGACAGAGGGTGAGTGTCTGTGCCGTGCGTGTTCCCTTCATACCAGTAAGGATGAAAGAGACAGGTTGTTGTACCTTGGTGGTATTGGCAATCTTGATGATAACCTCATCCGTCTTGCCGTCGTAGGTGGCAGAGGCGAAGAGTCCGTTCTGTCCTGCCTGGTTGGCAACAGCCTTCTTGTCCATCGTCAGCGAGAGCACATTTGTGCCTGCATTGGTGGCATACATCTGTTGTACGTAGTAGCTCACCGTCTTGAACATCTCCGTATTGTCGTACCATATCTGGTCAGGACGCCACTGCCATCCGTCAACATGGGCGAAGAGCGGGGCAGGAGAGGTCATCTGTACGATATCCGCATTACGCTCAAAGCTGGTCATGAAGGCAGCCTCTAAGACGGCAGCCTCGTAATGGTTCCATTTCTTGCCCTTTCCATGACAGGCATACTCACCGGCAAACACCTTCGGACCCTTGCGGTCGTAGGTGTCGTAACGCAGACCATGGGTTAGGAACCATTCCTCGTCACGATAGTAATGCTCGTCGACAAGGTCGGCCTTCAGTGCCTTCATCGCCTTCCATCCGTCCTCGAAACGGTAGGTGTTGTCGGGCAGGTCATCAGGCATCGGACCACTGCTGCCTACAATCTTGATGTCAGGATACTTGGCACGGATGGCGGCCACGAAGGGTTTCAGTCGCTCATAGTAGAACGCACCCCACTGTTCGTTACCCACTCCGATATACTTCATGTTGAAAGGAGCCGGATGTCCCATGTCCGCACGTACCTTTCCCCATTTGCTGGTGACGGGTCCATTGGCAAACTCTATGAGGTCGAGACAATCGTCAATATACGGTTGTAACTCGTCCATAGGAACATGGGCAGACTCGTCGTTCCAGTTCTGGTACTGGCAGGCAAGTCCGACGCTGAGGATAGGCAATGGCTCGGCACCGATATCCTCAGAGAGTTGGAAGAACTCGAAGAATCCCAGTCCGTAGCTTTGGTAGTAATCAGGGAAATAGCGGTAGTCGAAGGTGTGTTCCCAGCGGTTACCATTCAGAGGGCGGTTCTCTACAGGGCCTAATGTGTTCTTCCACTGGTAACGAGTGGCAAGGTCAGTACCTTCTACGATGCAGCCACCAGGGAAACGGAAGATGCCAGGCTTTAGGTCTGCAAGTGCCTGGGCGAGGTCGCGGCGCATACCGTTCTCACGCTGCTTGAAGGTATTCACAGGGAAGAGGGAGATATGCTCTAGGGCGACACTGTTGGTACCTTTGAGGAAGATGCGCAGCTTTGCCTGTTTCTCTGTTTGGGGAGCATCCAGCGTGACAGTATATTTCTTCCATTGCGAGGAGGTGATATTGATTTCCTCCTCTACGAACTCCTGTTTCTCATCCATGGAGTTCTCCTTGATGAGTTGTACGCGGATGGCGGCAGTGCCCTTAGGAGCCTTTGCCCATACGGAGAAGCGGTAAGCCTCGCCTTTCTCTATGCCAATGCCAAAATAACCCTCGTTGACCAGTCCAGAGCGACGGTCCTTATGACCAGGGTCGGAGAGGATGACATAATGCGGACAACGCTCGAAGGGAGCGTTATCATCCTCCACATCGACACAGCCAAAGGCTTGCCATCCCATCAGGTGTTGTGGAAACTCAAACGAGCGGTTTTTGACGAGTTCACCATACAAGCCACCGTCGGCGGCATAGTTGATGTCTTCAAAGAAAATACCATACATGGTAGACTGGATAGGTGCACCGAGCTTTTTAGTATTAACCTCGATGGTGTTGTTTTGTGCTATAGCGGAAACGCAAATAGCAAACAGACAGAGTGTGATAGTTCTTCTCATCATTAGTAGTTTTATTGTTATAATCTGTAGGTGCAAAGATAAGTAAAAAAGTTGACTTGAGGAAACATTATTTAAAAATGTCGGATAATTAATAATAAATTTTGGAGGTTTCATGGAAAAACGTTATATTTGCAAAGATTTTCTAAAAACCTGAACGGATGGATTTACCCCATTGTCTCAGACTATTGCTCGTGGCAATAGCTTTCTTGTCGGCACCACAAGTGTCGGCACAGACTCCGCAGTGTAAGGACACACTGGAACACAGGCGGTTGCAGGAAGAGATGTGGGAAGCCTGCGGGCAGGAAGAGCCTAACGTCCTCTACAAGGCATGTCAGGACTACCAGACGCATGCTAAGGCAGAGGGTGATAAAGAGTCCTACTACAACGCATGGGTCTGCGGCATTGTCTATAATCTCGACCGTATCAACATTCGGGATGCCTACCATATCGTACAGACCATGAAGGAAGACCTACTTCATGGTCAGAAGGGAGAGGAGGAACAGTTCCTTTTGCCAAATATGTTAGGACAGGTCTATAATGCCTGTGGCAATGTCGACGGTGCCAGCAGGGAGTTTCAGAAAGCCATCGAACTCATCAAGGGCACGAAGTACGAGGCCACAGGACTGAGTACACTCTATCTCGGTCTTGCCCATATCTACATGAATTCCAAGTACAGGGTCTCCATGCAATGGATAGACGAGGATATCAAGGAAGTGGAGCGTCGCAAGGATATGTCCCGCTATCACCGTAATCTTGCCAATGCCTATGCCTTCAAGGCGATGATATGTTTCAAGTTACACGATTTCGAACAGTTCTGGAAATGTCAGAAACTGGCACGGGAGCATGAGGCATTGAATACCACGGGGAGCACGGGCTCCTTTTTCCCTTATATGAACATCTATCAGATGGCTCTTGAGAATCAGTACGACAGCGTATACGTCGCCATAGAGCGTATCCCTAACCATAAAGACCGTTATATCGTCAAGTCGGATATTCTGCGCTATCAGGGTAACTATGAAAAAGCCTTCACGACTCAAAGGCGCTTGATGCATATACGTGACTCCGTGACTGGTATCACCATAGCGGAGAATATCGAGAATATGGATGAGGAGATGAATCTTATCAAGGCAGAACAGGCAGCTGTGAAACGTGCGAACATTATCCTAACCATTGCTTTCGTGCTGGCTCTGCTGATGGTGATAGCACTTGTATTGGCATTTATCCAGCGTATGAGGTATCAACGGCAACTGGTGGAGAAGAACCGTCAGTTGGAGATAGCCAACCGTCAGGCACGGTCAGCGGATGAGATGAAGACAGAGTTTATCCGTAGTGTCAGTCATGAAATCCGTACACCACTTAATATTATCAATGGCTTCACCCAGGTGATGATGGGAGATGTGGGTGACGTGGAACCTGGGGAACGGCAGCAGATTGTCGAGACTATTGGTGACAATACGCGTCAGATCACATCACTCGTGAATCAGATGTTGGCACTGGCTAATGAGAGTTCCAAGGATTTGCTGAAGGATGTGGAGGATACGGACGCCCTCGACATCTGTCGGAGGGCTGTAGAGTCGATGCCCAGTGTAGATTCTGACAAGGTGAAAGTGATATTTGAGGACCAGACTGATGGTATGGGTACTATTCTCTGTACCAATGGCGACAGTTTGTTACAGATGTTGGATTGCCTGTTGGATAATGCTGTGAAATTCACAGAGCAGGGATATGTGAAACTGATACTGAGAAAGGAGGAGGAATATATGCTCTTCACTGTTGAGGACACGGGTTGTGGTATTCGTGCCGACAAGGTGGACTCCATCTTCGACCGCTTCATGAAAGCAGATGAGTTCAAAAAGGGTTTGGGACTTGGACTGGCATATTGTAATGAGACGGTTCAGAAACTGGGTGGTACACTTGTGCTTGACAAGACATCGGAGGAAGGTACCGCCTTTACACTAAGTTTACCCATTAAACTAAAAATACAATAAAGTATGGAATATCAAAAGAGAGGTAGTTCAGCCTACCTGTTTTCTATTGTGCTGGTCGCCGTGTTGGGTGGTCTGCTTTTTGGTTATGATACCGCAGTAATCTCTGGTGCTGAGAAAGGTCTTCAGGCATTCTTCTCGGAGGCAAAGGATTTTGCCTATACCGATGGTTGGCATGGCTTTACGTCTGCTTCAGCATTGATTGGCTGTATCATCGGTTCTGCGTTGTCTGGATATCTTGCCACCAATTTCGGTCGTAAGCGCTCTCTGGTCATCGCAGGACTCCTGTTCTTCGTTTCAGCCTTAGGCTCGATGGATCCGGAGTTCTTGTTCTTTACGTATGGTGAGCCCACTTACTCACTGCTTATCATGTTCAATTTCTACCGTGTGATAGGCGGTATCGGTGTTGGTCTTGCCTCTGCCATCTGTCCGATGTATATCAGTGAGGTGGCCCCGTCGAACATCCGTGGCATGCTGGTGAGCTGTAACCAGTTTGCCATCATCTTCGGACAGTTGGTGGTCTATTTCGTAAACTTCTTCATCCTGGGCGACCATATCCAGCCGCTGGTGGAGGAGATGGGCAAGGGTCTTGCAGCCATCAATCCCGCCGCACAATGGACAGTGACCACAGGATGGCGTTATATGTTCGGTAGTGAGGCAGTGCCCGCAGGTCTCTTTGCCCTGCTGATCTGTTTCGTTCCTGAGACACCGCGTTACCTCGTGTCTGTGGGTAAGGACCAGCGTGCCTTGGATATCCTTGTGAAGATCAATGGTTCCGAACGTGCCGAGTTTATCTTGAAAGCCATCAAGGAGACACTGGTTCAGAAGACCGAGAAACTGATGACCTATGGTGCGATGTGTATCTTCATCGGTATCATGCTCTCCGTATTCCAGCAGGCAGTAGGTATCAATGCTGTCCTTTACTACGCACCGCGTATCTTCGGTGATATGGGCATGGAGAACCCGATGGTTATCACCGTCTTTATGGGCGTCATCAACATCCTCTTCACACTTGTTGCCATCTTCACGGTAGAGAAATGGGGTCGTAAGCCATTGCTGATCTCAGGTTCTCTGGGAATGGCACTGGGTGCCTTCGGTGTTGCTGTTACTTTCGGACATGCAGGTATGGAGTTTGTCACTGCTGCCTCACTGCTCATCTACTCCGCCTCGTTTATGTTCTCTTGGGGTCCTATCTGCTGGGTACTCATCGCCGAGATATTCCCCAACACCATCCGTGGTGCCGCTGTGGCTATCGCTGTTGCGTTCCAATGGATTTTCAACTTCATCGTCAGTTCCACCTTCGTGCCGATGTTCAATATGCATCTGACGGAAGGCGACGATTTTGGTCACTGGTTTACATACGGGCTCTATGGTGTTATCTGTGTCATCGCAGCCATCTTCGTATGGAGACTTGTTCCAGAGACGAAGGGAAAGACGCTGGAGGATATGACCAAACTATGGCGTTGGAAGGGCTATGTGCCTGGTGAAGGCGTTCATGAAGGTACGGCTTATTCAGATCGTGGCGGTAAGAGTAAAATTGAAAATGTATGAAGCGAATCCTTGTAGCAGAAGATAATGACAGCAATTACCTGCTGATGACGTATATCCTGAAAAACCGTTACGAGTTCCAAAGAGCTCGTAACGGTCAGGAAGCGGTGGATATGGTGGAGAGCTATGCTCCCGATTTGGTAATGATGGACTTGAAGATGCCTGTTATTAACGGTATTGAGGCTTCTCGCCAAATCAGGAAGAAGTATCCTAATCTTCCTATCATTGTCCTGACGGCAAGCGCTTTCGAAAGGGACAGGGAAGAGGCAGAGGCAGTAGGGTGTAACGAGTTCCTGACGAAACCCTTTAGCGGTCAGAAGTGTCTGGAAATAATCAATCGTCTTATCTGACTCGCTTCGTGCGAAAAAAATCCTGTATCAGTTGGCGGCATTCCGCTTCCAGAATGCCGGAAGTGATTGTAGTCTTGGGATGAGGTGCATGCGGGGCATACTGATGGTAGCCCCGTTTCTCGTCTTCTGCCCCATAGACGATACGACTGATCTGTGACCATCCAAGGGCACCAGCGCACATCGTACAAGGCTCTATCGTGACATAGAGGGTGCATTCCGTGAGGTATTTCCCTCCTAACTCGTTGGCGGCAGCGGTGATTGCCTGCATCTCAGCATGTGCCGTTACGTCATGCAGGGTCTCTGTGAGGTTATGGGCTCTGGCAATGACATGATCCTGACATACGATAACGGCACCAATGGGAATCTCACCCTTTTCCAATGCTTGTCGTGCTTCCGCAAGTGCCTTCCGCATATACTGCTCGTCTTTTTTTTGTTGTTCTTCTGCTGTCATGGTGCAAAATTAGGAAATTTTTTCGTAATTTTGCAACATGAAATGGAAAATCGTTCATATCGACGAGACAGACTCCACGAATCGCTGGTTACGCGATAGCCAGTATCACGGGGATATGGTCGTATGGACAGACTATCAGACAGCAGGACGTGGACAGGGCACCAACTCCTGGGAGTCAGAGCGAGGCAAGAACCTGTTATTCTCCATTCTTTATCACCCTCAGGATATTCCAGCCAACCGTCAGTTCCAGATTTCTATGGCAGTGTCATTGGCAATAGCCGATGCCTTGGGAGAACAGATTGGTGACGTGAGTATCAAATGGCCTAATGATATCTATTGGCGTAACGCAAAGATCGGTGGGATATTGATTGAGAACCGCTTGATGGGTCAGACGATCAAGGACAGTATCGTCGGCGTGGGTATTAATGTCAACCAGCGACAGTTTCATAGCGATGCGCTCAACCCCATCTCCTTATGGCAGATCCATGGGCATGAGACAGACAGGGAAACACTGTTGAGGAATATCCTCGACAGGTTCTCCTTATATATTAATAAGGATGTTAAGTCGCAATATGTCAATATACTCTATCGTCGCAAGGGCTTCCACCCCTATTGCGACAAAGATGGAACATTCATGGCGGAGTTCAAGGATGTGGAGGATGACGGGCATCTGGTGCTCAGCAAGGAGAACGGTCAGCTATGCCGCTATGCCTTCAAGGAAGTGAGTTTCATTTTATAAAGTTATAATATCGGCATACCGTAATAACGAAATTAATTAATAAAGAACTATGGCAAGATTTAAGAGAATCCTCCTGAAACTCTCTGGTGAGAGCTTGATGGGAAAACAGGGCTATGGAATCGACCCTGAGCGTCTGAGTGACTATGCCCGTCAGATTAAGGAAGTGAGTGAGATGGGTGTCCAGATTGGTATCGTCATCGGTGGTGGCAATATCTTCCGTGGACTGAGTGGCTCGCAGAAGGGCTTCGACCGTGTGAAGGGCGACCAGATGGGAATGTGCGCCACAGTGATTAACTCCCTAGCCCTTAGTTCGGCATTAGGGGCTATTGGTGTGAAGAACAAGGTGATGACGGCTATCCGTATGGAGCCGATTGGTGAGTTCTATACCAAGTGGAAGGCGATTGAGGCAATGGAGCAGGGCTGTGTCTGCATCTTCTCTGCAGGTACGGGTAATCCGTATTTTACTACAGACACAGGCTCTAGTCTGCGTGGTATCGAGATTGAGGCTGACGTGATGCTGAAGGGTACCCGTGTGGATGGTGTCTATACGGCTGACCCTGAGAAGGATCCCTCCGCTACTAAGTTCAATGAGATTACTTATAAGGAAGTGCTGGCACGTGGATTGAAGGTGATGGACCTTACAGCCATCTGTATGTGTCAGGACAATAACCTGCCCATCTATGTGTTCAACATGGATATCGTGGGTAACCTGAAGAAAGTAATGGCGGGTGAGGATATAGGAACGTTGGTACACCCCTAAGGCTAAGCAAGGCGAGGGGTCGTTGTTGGGCTTGATGTCAGCAGTTATTCCTCGCTGAATTCCACATATTCGCCCTCAGCCTCCTCGTAGATCTTTTTATTCTCTCGCTTCGTACGACGGTCGATAATGGTCTCACCAGTAGCAGTCCTGGTGTGTACCTCTATCGGCTCTTCCACTGTCTCTTTCTCTTTCTCCTGTTCGGCACGAGGCTTAGCCCCTCCTTTAGGGGTAGTTGTCTGACCACTATAGTGATACTGGCGTTGCTGGCGTCCTGTCTCATCACGATAATTCTGCTCTTTCTCGTCAGCGGCTTTCTTCGCATCCAGCTTTGCCTTCTTAAGATAACGGATGATTTTACCACCTGTAAGCAAGAGGATAAAGACAATGGCAAAAAAAACGAAGACAAGGACTCCTATATTCTCTTTCATAGTATATGGATTTTAGTTATTAGAGTCGTTTTGATGTCATGATCGACAAGATGATATACCATGCGATGATGGCGGCAAGTCCACTAATGCCCAAAAAGATGAGGAGTGGAATACAGGTCAGCAGGAAGATGTATTTGATATCATTACCTTTCCATCCCCAGTGCTTGAACTTCAGGGCGAACATAGGTATCTCGCTGATCAGCAGGTAACTGCTGATGAATGTTCCCAGTAAAACCAGGTAAGGGGCAGATGGTATGTTCGCCATCCATTCGCCACTTCCTGCGATGAGTGACCCCCAGAAGAGGGCATTGGCAGGGGTGGGCATTCCGATGAACCCTAACGCCTGTCGCTCGTCCAGATTAAATTTGGCAAGACGCAGTGCGGAGAATGCCGCCATGATAAAAGCCAAAAATGGCACATACGGCATATGGATATGAAAAGAGCAAAGAAAGCTGAACACGATAGCAGATGGTGCAAAACCGAAAGTGATGCAGTCGGCGAGGGAATCAAGCTCCTTGCCAATGGGAGAGGATACTCCTAACAAGCGGGCACTCATGCCGTCAAAGAAGTCGAAGACAGCACCAATCACGATGAACAGCAATGCCATCTGATAGTCAGACTGGAATGCCCAAAAGGTAGCGATGCAACCAGAGATAAGGTTGCAACAGGTAATCGTATTGGGAATATGCTTTTTCATGATGAAGAATAATCGTTACTTCAGTTTTGCGATAACTGTCTGATCACCCGTCGTGGGTTGGTTCATGATGACACAGGGCTTCGCGTCGACAGGAAGGAACACATCCACGCGGGAGCCGAGTTTGATAAACCCTAAGTGCTCATCGATATAACATTCTTCCTCGGGTTTGGCATAGGTGACGATGCGACGTGCCATAGCACCCGCAATCTGACGCACCAGGATATCTTCTCCTTTGGGTGTCGTGATCATGATGTCGGCATGCTCGTTCTCCTCGCTCGCCTTGGGAAGCCATGCTTTGTGATAGTTGCCGTTGAAGTGCTTGACAAACTTCACCTTGCCGTCGACAGGGAACCAGTTGGCATGCACGTTAAGCGGACTCATGAAGATAGATATCATAAGACGCTTGTCATGGAAATACTCATGCTCCTCAGTTTCTTCTATCACCACAATCTTCCCATCGGCAGGGGCTACGACGAGATTCTCGGTGTCTCCATTAAAATAACGTATCGGACAACGATAGAAGTTCAGCGTCATTATCCATGCTGCCACCAGAATGACACAGATGATAGGCATGACAATATGACTGATGATTGGATTGATGGCATATAGCAGATACCATAGTCCTGTACATATCACAAAGATGGCAATGGCACTGTATAACAGTTCGCTGGTGCCTTCGCGATGTATTCTGATTTTCTTAAGCCTCTTTATCTTCTGGATTCTTTCTCCCATGAGTAGTAATATGGTTTGTTTCCATTCAACATGCAAAGATACGAAATAATTCTTAATTCATAATTCATAATTCATAATTTTTTTGGATATTTCATTTTTTCACTGTATCTTTGAACCTCAAAATCTGCAAAAACATCTTTATGGAAGACTTTATACACTTACATGTACATACTTATTACTCGATACTGGATGGTCAGTCGAGTATCAAGAAGCTGGTGGACAAGGCGATTGGTAACGGCATGCGTGGCATGGCGATTACCGATCATGGCGACATGTTCGGTATCAAGGAGTTCCATGACTATGTAGGAGGTATTAACAAGGGACGTAAGAAGGAGGGCTTGGAACCTTTCAAGCCCATCTTTGGCTGTGAGATGTATGTGTCGCGTAATGGTGCTAAGGAGTTGAGGCGTGGCAAGGAGGATATGAGTGGCTATCACCTGATCGTGCTTGCCAAGAACTATAAAGGCTATAAGAACTTGATCAAGTTGGTCAGCAACTCCTGGGTGGACGGCTATTATATGCGACCTCGTACCGATCGTGCCGACTTGGAGAGATACCATGAGGGACTGATTGTCTGCTCAGCCTGTATTGCTGGTGAGGTGCCTCATAAGATTCTGGAGGGTGATATCGCTGGAGCCCGTGAGGCAATAGAGTGGTATCATCATATTTTTGGAGAGGATTATTATCTGGAACTTCAGCGCCATGAGGTGACGGATCCCACCATCCGCGCTAATCGTGAGACGTTTCCTTTGCAGCAGAAAGCCAATAAGGTGTTGATAGAGCTGGCTCGTGAGTATGGTATCAAACTCGTCTGTACGAATGATGCTCACTTTGTGGATCAGGAGAATGCGGAGGCGCATGACCATCTGTTGTGCTTGTCGACAGGCAAGGACTTGGACGACCCGACGCGAATGCTGTACTCCAAACAGGAGTGGTTTAAGACCAAAGAGGAGATGAATGCGATCTTCTCCGACGTCCCTGAGGCTCTCTCGAATACGCTGGAGATTCTCGATAAGGTGGAGATATATAGTCTGGATCATGATCCTATCATGCCTTTCTTCCCCATTCCGGAGTCTTTCGGAACGGAGGAGCAGTGGCGCCAGAAATTCACAGAGCGGCAACTCTATGATGAGTTCACCAGTGATGAGAATGGGGAGAACCCCTTGTCACCAGAGGAAGGTGAGAAGAAAATCAAGAAGCTGGGTGGGTATGACAAACTATACCGTATTAAGTTCGAGGCTGACTATTTGGCGAAACTCGCCTATGAGGGTGCTGCCAAGCGATACCCTATGCCTTTGTCGAAGGAGGTGGATGACCGTGTCCGTTTCGAGCTGCATATCATGAAGACGATGGGTTTCCCGGGCTACTTCCTCATCGTACAAGACTTTATCAACTCTGCACGTGATGAGTTGGACGTGATGGTGGGACCTGGTCGTGGATCTGCTGCCGGCTCAGTAGTTGCCTATTGTCTTGGTATCACGAAGATAGACCCGTTGAAATACGATCTGCTGTTCGAGCGTTTCCTGAACCCTGACCGTATCTCGTTGCCAGATATAGATACTGACTTCGATGATGACGGACGTGGCAAAGTGTTGAAATGGGTAGAGGATAAGTATGGCCATGAGAACTGTGCTCATATCATCACCTATGCTACGATGGCGACGAAGAACTCCATCAAGGATGTGGCTCGTGTGGAGAAAGTACCTATTGCCGTATCAAATGATCTGTGTAAAGCGATTCCAGACCGTTTGCCTGACGTGGACGGCAAGACTCCGAAAATGAATCTTGTCAATGCCATTAAGGCTGTGCCGAAACTTCGTGAGGCTGAGACATCGCCTGACAAAGCGTTGAGCAATACCATCAAGTATGCCAAGATGCTGGAGGGAACGGTGCGTGGAACGGGTATCCATGCTTGTGGCTTCATCATCTGTCGTGATCCTATCAGCGACTGGGTTCCTGTGTCTACGGCTGATGACCCGGATTTCAAAGACCAGAAGACGAACTGTACCCAATATGATGGTCATGTGATTGAGTCAACGGGATTGATCAAGATGGACTTCCTGGGTTTGAAGACGCTCTCGGAGCTGAAGGAGGCTTGTGCCAACATTAAATTGCATCGGGGTATTGATATCGACCTTGACCAGATTCCCATTGACGACCCCAAGACCTATGAGCTCTATCAGCAGGGACGCACTGTGGGGACTTTTCAGTTTGAGTCGAATGGTATGCAGAAATACTTGCGTGAGTTGAAGCCCACCGTCTTTGAGGATCTTATAGCCATGAACGCCCTCTATCGACCGGGACCGATGGAGAAGATTCCTAACTTCATTGCCCGTAAGCATGGTAGGGAAGAAATCAAATATGACATTCCATGTATGGAGAAGTACCTGAAGGACACCTATGGTATTACGGTCTATCAGGAGCAAGTCATGTTGCTGTCGCGACAGCTTGCCAACTTCACCCGTGGTGAGAGTGATGCTTTACGTAAGGCGATGGGTAAGAAGAAGAAGGACATCGTAGATGCGATGAAGCCGAAGTTCATAGAAGGCGGTATTGCCAACGGACACGACCCAAAGATATTGGAAGAGATATGGAGTGGTTGGGAGGCTTTTGCCTCATATGCCTTCAACAAGTCACATGCCGCCTGTTATTCATGGGTGGCTTATCAGACGGCTTATCTGAAAGCTAATTATCCTGCCGAGTTTATGGCAGCCATCATGAGTCGTCGTCGTGACCAAATAACGGAAATCACCAAACTGATGGATGAGTGTAAGGCGATGGGTATTGCTACACTGGGTCCTGATGTCAATGAGTCATACCTGAAGTTTGGTGTGAATAAGAAAGGGGAGATCCGTTTCGGACTTGCCGCTATCAAGGGAATGGGTGACAATGTGGCACAAGCCATCATTGATGAGCGAGAGAAGAACGGTCCTTACAAGAGTATTTTCGATTTTGCCCAGCGTATCAATTTCTCCTGTGTCAATCGTAAGGCTTTCGAGAGTCTTGCCTTGAGCGGTGGCTTTGACAGTTTCGGGATTCCTCGTGAGAATTTCTTCGGGGAGAATAGTAAGGGCGAGATGTTCCTCGATACCTTGGTGCGCTATGGACAGGTATACCAGATGGAACAACAGGAGATGCGTAACTCCTTGTTCGGCGGGGAGAACGAGGTGGATATCGCGACACCACCTATCCCAGAGGCTCCACGCTGGAGTGATATCGAACGGTTGAACAGGGAACGCGACTATGTGGGCATCTATCTTTCTGCCCATCCATTGGATGAATACAAGATTGTGCTTAATAATCTGTGTAACACACGCTGTGCTGAGTTGGCAGACCGCTGTGCAGCGATGACCGATCGTGATGATGTCACGATGGGAGGTGTTGTCACTAACATACAGACACGCATCGGAAAGAACAACAAGCCATGGGGCATTATTACGTTGGAGGATTTCGAGGGCTCAGGGGAACTGATGCTCTTTGGAGATGACTGGCTTAACCTCAACGGTAAGTTCCTTCTTGGCGCAGCCGTCTATGTCACGGGTAAGATGGCTCGCCGCTTCCAGTATAGTGAACAGAAAGAACTGAAGGTGACAAATGTAGAACTGTTGCAGTCTGTCAAGGAGAAGGCAATAGATCGTATCACCATTACGCTGACCACGGATTTGCTGGACGAGCAGGTCGTTATGGACTTGGGAGAACTGATCAACTCCAACCCGGGGAGGACGAAACTGTATTTGCAGATGACGGACAGTACGGGTAAGCATCATGTGCTGATGCGTAGCACATCTAAGCTCGTGGATGTCAAGAGTGCACTTGTGAACTTCATCGAGCAGACACCGGCACTGGACTATAAGATAAACTAAGGAGTGGCATGATATTTGCTGGAATAAGAATAGAAAACATATAGTATTAATTTTAAAATTACAGACAATGGAAGTAACTATCACATCAGAGAATTTCAAGAGCCTGAAAAATGGCGAACTGCCATTAGTGGTTGATTTTTGGGCAACATGGTGCGGTCCTTGCCGCATGGTAGGTCCGGTGATCTCAGAACTGGCTGAGGAGTATGACGGTCGTATTACCGTTGGTAAGTGTGACGTTGAGGAGAATGAGGATCTTGCCTTGGAGTTTGAAGTCCGTAGCATTCCGACAATCGTGTTTATCAAAGACGGTAAGATTGTTGATAAGATGGTTGGTGCTCAAGCTAAAGCGAAGATACAGGAGAAATTTGAGTCTCTGCTGTAAGAGAAAAGACGAGGAATACACGCCTCGTCTTTTTTTTACCAAGATACCAACCGGCTCCCGTCAGCTTGTTCTTCTATAGTGACGCAAACGGCATCATCGGGCAGGATGTCTTCTATCAGTTCCGGCCATTCTATCAGGCATAATGCTCCGCTATAGAAATACTCCTCATAGCCCATGTCATAGACTTCCTCCAGTTTCTTGATACGATAGAAGTCGAAGTGGTAAATCGGTGTGGTGTCACTACTATATTCATTGACGATGGCGAAGGTCGGACTGGTTATCACGTCCTTGCTTCCAAGTGCTTCACAGACAGCCTTCACAAAGGTTGTCTTGCCGGCTCCCATCTTCCCATAGAAGGCGAAGACACGTGCCTCTCCAATATGATTGATAAACTCGTGTGCAGCCTCTCGGATGGTATCTAAACTATTGATTCTGATTTCCATGATTATCTGTTTTTTCCTTTTAGCGTGATGAATGGTATGATCATCTCCTCCATCGATATACCTCCGTGCTGGAAGGTGTTCCGGTAGTAGGTGACGTAATAGTTGTAATTGTTGGGATAGGCAAAGAACTGGTCACCCGTAGCAAAGACATAACTTGTAGAGATGTTCGGAGAGGGCAGGAAAGCCTTTTGAGGATCCTTGATGACGAAAAGGTCTTTGTCGTCATAGGCAAGGTTCTTTCCGAGCTTGTAGCGCAGATTGGTGTTGGTGTTGCGGTCTCCGATGATCTTGACGGGAGAATTAGTGCGGATAGAGCCGTGGTCTGTCGTGATAATGACCTGATAGTCGGTCTGGGCTAGTTGTCGTAGCAGTTGTGACATGATGGAATGACGGAACCACGACACGGTCAGTGAGCGGTAGGCGGCTTCATCGTGTGCCAGCTCACGTACCATCTTGGACTCCGTACGGGCATGTGACAACATATCGATGAAGTTGACGACCAGCACGTTAAGGTCGTTCTTCTCCAAGGAAGGAAACAGGTTCATATAGCGTTCCGCGTCATCCGTCGTGTTGATCTTATGATAGGAGAAGGTGTCGTGTCGCCTATAGCGGTCTATCTGTGTCTGGATAAGGGGTGCCTCGTTGAGGTTCTTTCCCTCTTCCTCATCCTCATCCACCCAGAGGTCAGGGAACATACGGGCTATCTGGTCAGGCATCAGACCAGAGAAGATGGCGTTTCTGGCATATTGCGTGGCGGTGGGCAGGATGCTGCAATAGAGTTGCTCGTCTATTTCGAAGTCGGAGAGTTCCGTCTCTATCGTTTTCCACTGGTCGTAACGGAAATTGTCAAGGACGATGAGGAATACCTTTTTCCCTGTGGAGAGGGTAGGGAATACTTTCAGTTTGAAGACATCGGGGCTCATCATCATCTCCCGTTGTCCCAGCCAGTTCATATAGTTCTTCTTCACGAACTTGGCAAATCCGATATTCGCCTCTTCTTTCTGCATCCGCAACATATCCGCCATAGCAGAGTCTGTGGCAGAGAGTTGCAGTTCCCAACGCACCAGTTGACGATACATTTCCGCCCAGTCATCCCATGTCCTGCAGTCCATCATCTGCATACTGAGTTGCTGGAACTGTTGCTGATAGGCGGTCTGTGTCACCTCAGCCACGATCTCCCGCTTATGGATGAGTTTCTTCAGCGTGAGCAGTATCTGGTTGGGGTTGACGGGTTTGATGAGGTAGTCGGCGATATTCTGTCCTACAGCCTGGTTCATGATATCCTCCTCCTCACTCTTCGTCACCATCACGACAGGGACGGTAGGCTGTAGTTCCTTGACACGCTGCAGGGTCTCCAGTCCTGTCAGACCTGGCATCATCTCGTCCAGCAATACCAGGTCGAAGGTCTGCTTGCGACACTCCTCTATGGCGTCGATGCCGTTGGTTACCGTAACGACCTCATAGCCTTTCTTTTCCAGGAACAGCAGGTGTGGACGGAGCAGCTCCATCTCATCGTCAGCCCAAAGTAATAGTCCGTTTGTCATATGATATTTATTTAAGTGGTAATAATCAGTGCGTTATTGATTCGTGATCGGTACGACCGTATGGTGTTCTGGCTGATAGCCATGATATGTTGCAGTTCCTCGTCCGTCTTCCCGATGTGTTCCATTAGGGTGAAGAAGATGTATTTGGACGACAGGTGGCGGTAGTCTTGTTCCATGTGAGTGACAAAAGAAGCGTCCACAGTCCTGTAATACTCGATACAGTCCGTAAAGTCGTTGCGGCTCCAGCGCAGGGTAGTGCCGCCCTGCTCAATCTCCTCGTAACGTTCTTTCCCGTTTTGCAGCAAGGCTCCCTGTTTCGCCTGTAACTCAGCGATTTTCTGATTCAGCCTCTCCACCTCCTTGCCATCTGTTTTACCTTCCTGTTCCAACACTTTCAGTCGGATGCGATATCCTTCCAGACGCTGTATGGTCTCAGCCAGTTTCTTCCTTCCTTTCGTGTTGCGATAGAAAAGGTAGGAGGCAGCAGCAATGGCTATCAGCAGGAGGACACAGACGGCTGAGACGATGACATAAAACAGATGTCTCTCTGTTTTCCGTTTCTGATCCTGTTCAAACTTTTCCTGCAGTCCCCGGATATCCTCGTCCTTCTCTTTTTGGGCGATGCTGTCTTTCAGTTCGGCAATTTGCATTGCCGTCTCGCTTGCCTCTTTATAGTCTCCTTCCTCCTGTTGACAGTCATATAGTGCCTGCAGTATTTCCGTCTTCAGATACAGATTGTCGGTCTGTAGAGCCTTGTGCCACATCTCCAGTGCCTTCTCCCGCTCTCCTTTCTTATAATAGATACGGGCAAGACCTCTATACGTGTAGGGAGAGGGTTGTATGTTATATGCTTTCATCAAATAGTCCTCTGCAGATATGTCATCTTTTCCTATCAAGGAAAAGCCTACGTTGTCATAAAATGGAACTCGTTCTGAAATAGGAATCTTTTTTATCAGACTTTCACATTTTCCTATATAATATGAAGCAGAGTCTTTATTATTCATACTATAATATGCGGAAAACATATTAATAATAGCATAGGTAATATTAGAGGCGTTGTTTGTCTGATAAGCAGTTCTTAAGGCGATTTTACTATATTTTAGTGCCAGATCCATTTCTTTAGCACTAAAATTTATGTTTGCTAGATTTGTATAAATATAGAAAGCCAATTCTTTCTCCTTGGCATTTCTTGCAATCAATCTCTCAGCATTTTTTAATGCTAAGGAAGCACCTCTTAAATCTCCAAAATCTTGTAAAACATATGCTTTATACCCATATGCTCTTGCTAATTTTTCTTTGTTATGATGCTTTTTATAATATGCAATAGATTGTTCTAAAGGATCGACAGAATATATTTTATTTTGTAATCTAATATCTGTACGCATTTTCAATAGCCAATAATATGCAAGAAACTCATCATCATTAATTGCTTCAGGAACAATATTATTCAGCAACTTCCGTGCTTTATAATCACCTTCTTTGTTAGCAATGCTATCAATTTCTATTAATTGTTGTATCATGCTGTCTTGTTGACAGCAGGTGATTATAAAGCAAAATAGTACTGTGATGAGATATGTAGTTATTTTCATTGTTTATATATTTAACTGCAAAAATACGATTTTTTTGTTTAATGAGGGCATATTTTGCAGTTTTTAGCGTTGCAAATGTTGCAAAACAGAGTGTTGCAAATGCGTTGCATTTAATGCAACAAGCTGATCCATAGTATGTTATTGGCGATTTCTTGCTTGCAACATCGAGGTCGTTTTGCAACGCTAAATGTTTGGAAGCCCTTTATTCCTTTTCTACTTTTGCACTCGGAAATTGATTCAAAAACTAATCTTTAATTTAAACAGTAAAGTAAAAATGAAAAAAGTAATGATTACAATTTAAATTTTGTATTATGTGGACATTTATTTTAGTTGTAGTATTTTACGCCATCATGTTTGTGATGAGTAAGGAATTAACGAAGTCAGAGCATTATGGAGGAGCATTGACAATGGCCGTCTGGCTGCTGATTGATTATCTCTTTTTTGACAATCTGACAATGGTTTTCATGCTGACGGTCCTTTCAGGTGCTATCATCTTTTTGCTTTCCTACCTGAAAGCCAAGTGGCTGGACAATAACAGAACTGTCTTGAGTTATGCAAAGGAAGACCTGAAGATAGAGAAACGGCATCAGAAAGAGGAGAACATACTATTCTATGCAGCCTTCATCATTGCTCCCTTTATATGGAAGTATGCGGAGAATACGCATTATATCATATGGGTTCCCGTTGTCTTCTTCGTCGTTGAGCGTTGCCTGTTTTGGATGCGTAGAAATTAGGTAATTTTATAGTGTACAATATTGGAACGAAAATTAAAGAATTATGAGAAATTTGTTGGTGGACCTGATAGCAGGTATATTGATTACTGGTCAGGCATTTTATGATTTTGGTACACCGTGGTGTTATTTCTTCTGTGTATTTAGTTTGATAATACTGGTGGGAGAGGGATGTCAGCTATATCGTCTGAAACAAGGAAAGAAAAGTTTCCTTGCTGACGATTCCCGTTCATCGTTTATGGATTACTTCGATATTGGTTTAGGAATTATCTTAGTCTATGATTTCTATGACTGGCTGGGCTTGTCGTCTGTTTCTTTCTGGCTGTGGCTGATACCATGTATGGTTATTATCATCAATAGTATCTACAACTTGATGACCTCTAGTGGAGACAGCGACAATATAAAAGGTAACAAACGGCATCGTTTTCTGAGTATTATAAATGGATTAACTGACCTGTAAGGTATTATGAAAGAACGAGTAGCAAAAATCATCCTTGTGGTTAGCCTGACTGCCGTCTTTGTACTGAGCATTGTGGCATACCACTTATATTAAAAAGAGAATGCCTCCAAGCAACACTTTTTGTTGTCTTCTATTTTGGCTATAGGCGTTCAGTTGTTCGGCTGGAGCCGCACAGTCGTTTGGCTGGAGCCGAACGGTTGTTAGGATGCCCCTTTCTCCCTGTTAGGTAGGCACTTCATCCCTGTTAGTCTGGCACTTTACCCTTAAAGGAGGCATCTCTATCGGCAGAAGGAGGCATCTCTATCGGCTGGTGCTATCTGAAGAAGTCGTCAGGGAAGTCGACAGGCTCTATGTTCTGTGGAGGTGCGTCTGAGTTGAAGAGGTCGTCATCGTCATCCTGTTGTTGCTGAGGCGGTGCTTCCTCTTCGTCGGGCTCCTCCACGATGGTGTCAGGCTGCAGGAGCAGCTGTTGCTTGGTGACCTCCACGGGAGCCAGTTCTTCATGGAAGAAGATGTCGTAGTCGTCGTAACTGAAGACCGTACCCAGCAACGGCAGGTTCTGGTCACTGATGATAATCTGCCTACATCCGGCAAGTCGTTGCTTCATCTGCAGGTTAGCCGTGAGCTGGTGGGCATACTGCAGTGCCTCGTCATAGCTGCGGAAGCCGCTGACCATCATACGGCTGATTGGTCCGTCGGTATCGATATTGATATCGAAGTTACGGACGAGATAACTGGTGAAGTTATATCTCGCAATGTCGTAGAGCAGCTGATTCTGGTTGACACTGTCAGGTGAGTAGGCGAGGATAAAGGTATAGCGGGTATCCCTTTCCGTACTGAGTGTGTCGACATTCATGGAATCGTTAGGATTCTCCAGGTTCTGACGCTGTCGCCAGATATCCGCAGCGGTCATCCTGCCGCCTTGCAGTCGTCTGCCTTGTTGCACACCCTTGACGATCTGTCCTGCCATCTCGCTGACCTCACTCTCCGGGTATTGCTCCACGATCTGGCGCATCCGTGCCACACAACTGTCTGCATGGTTATTGTTGAGCAGGCTCAGTCCCTCGATAAACAGGAACTTGGCACGGTTTTGTCCGTTCGGGAAACGCTCTGCGGAGAGCCTGACATTACTTGTTACCTCCTGATAACGCTCCTCACGGAAGGCATCATAGGTGGCAGCATAGAGGGAGTCCTCGATATGTTGTCCGAAACGTTGGTTCTCTGCAAAATATGGATCGGAGAGCAGGATGGTCCACTGGCTTTCCGCATGTCGCTGTTTCATCTGGGCGAGAGCCATCTCCGCCTCCGCCCATCTCTCCTGGCGGGCATAGATGAGGTAAAGGTGATACCATGCCTCGTCGTTATGTTCGTAGTCCGGATATTGGTTGACGAGTCGGTAGAGCATCTTATGACTGAGAGTCAGGTTGTCGAGTTTGTCCTTGAGGATGATGCCTGCCCGCAACAGCGATTCCATGATGATGGCGTCACTGGCGGCTTTCTGTTCCTCTGTGAATGGGATCTGTGCCAGGTAGTACTCCCGGGTATGAGGGTCGGAGGGGAGGCTGTCAGGAGTGGCAGTAGCAAGGGAATCGCCAGCGATGGTGCCTTGGTCGGTGTTCTCTGAGTTCTCCGAGCTCTCTGAGTTCTCCGAGTCTTCTCCCTCTGAGTCCAGCTTGACCACCGTCAGGTTCGAGCGCTGCCAGTTATCGGCATTGGGTCGCTTTCCCCATTGCTGTTCGAAGCGTTGCTTTCCCTGACTGACCACTTGGGGGTTGTAGAAATACCAGACATTACTCTGTTGCGGATTTGTCGGACGCTGTGGCGTTGTCAGTGGCGTTGAGGCATTCGACCCGCTGTTCTGTTGTAACTGCTGTTCCGCCTCCGCCTCCTGTTGGGCACGTCTCTCCTCTTTCTCCTTCCGGATCAGTTCTTCGATGACACGGTCTATCGCCTTGTTACGCTCAGCCTCCGGCATGGCAGCGAGTTGCTGCAGGGAGTCCTGAAGGTGGATAGCATCGGTATAAGGTACCAGCTCATCCAGCACCTTCGAGCGTTGTGCCAGCTCCTTATAGCCCGGACGGTCTCGGTCGAGCAGTCCGATAGCTTCCCCATAGCATCTCCGTGCGTCACTGTATTTCTCCTGTTGCCAATAGAGGTTACCCAGTTGGAGCAAGAGGACACCCTTCTCCGTACCACTGCGTGTCGCCTTCTTGTTGCCTTCCTCATAGGCGGCAATCGCCCTTGCCGTATCCTTTTGTATCAGGTAGACATTACCGATGGCATAGTACACCTGGTCGAGATAGTCTTTGTTGTTATCGGAGGCTGCCATACGACGCAGTTTATTGATGGTCTTGCGGGTGTCCATCGTCGCCATCACCTCGCTCTGGGCGATCCGTGCATTGAACTCCAGTTCATAGGGAGGACTGAGGCGGATGACGTGACGGTAGGCGTCGTATGCCTCCTGACGGTGTCCCTGCAGGCTCTCTATCTGTCCCATCAGGAACCACATACGGGCACGCTGCTTCCTGCGACGCTCATGTTTGATGGCTTTGCGGAGGAAGGTAACTGCCTCCTGCCAGTGCTCACTGCGGATATGGTAGTCGGCAAGGGTATAGTCCCAGTCTGCCGCAGCCCGATAGGGGATGGAGTCACGACGCTGCTTGGTAATCAGGTCCTCTGCCTCGTAGAGCCAGTCCATCTCCGCATAGCATTTCGCCTGCCACGCCCTGGCACGTGCCAGGATGACAGGCTGTGTCTGATACAGTCGTGCCATATAGCCGAAGGTAGCGGAAGCCTCCTCGAACTCGCCCTTCTGGAACTGTGACTTACCCAGCAACAGCCAGGCACGCCATAGGAAGGGGTTGTACTCGCGGCGGTTCAGCCACTCGATGTCTTTCTGAGTCTTCCGTCGTGTCTTCTTCCATACGGGACGTGCCTTGATGCTATGTCGGCGGATGGCTTTCTCCGACTTCTCGATGGCACGGTCAAACTGTCCACTGCCCAGTGTCTTACTGCCTTTGTTGGCAACCGTATAAAGTGGAATCAGCTGTGTATGGTCGTCTTTGTTACCGTTCTCTTTCTCCAGACTGCCCTCGATGAATGCCTGAGAGCCGTTAAAATAGGTGTTGTACCGGGCATTGAACGAGTGCCACCATCGGGAGCTCGCTGTGTTCTTCTTGGTAGAGCAGGAGGTGATGACTAACAAAGAGGCAAGAAGTAAGAGGAAAGAGGTAAGGGATGAGTCAGTATGTGAAGGATGGCACTTTTCTTCCTTCTTCTTTCTTACTTCTTCCTTCAGGTCGGCGAGTTTACACTCTGTCCTGCTGCTGCATGAGGCGCAATCCCCTTCCTTCTCTATGACAGGCTCATTGTCACCACCCCTTGAGAGGATGGCGGCGATGATGCCGAGAACGACAAGTGATCCGATGACTATCAGAAGGAAGTCCACGTCTTACAGGATATGATGATCTCGTGATTATTCTCTTGTCTCCAGGGTGAACCCGCATCGGGTCAGGTCTTCCCAGTAGTTGGGATAGGACTTGCTGACCACCTGTGGATGATTGATGAGAATGTTCCCGATACTACAGGCTGCAGGGGCAAAAGCCAAAGCCATACGGTGGTCCTCATAGGTGTCGATGCCCTTTTGAAGATCAGGCTCACAGCGCTCTCCGTCCCAAATGAGCTCACTGTCATTGACATCCTTGATGACATACCCTAGTTTACGCATCTCTTTCTTAAGTGCCTCGATACGATCAGTCTCCTTGATCTTAAGGGTCGACAGTCCACGGAAGTGGAAGGGCACATTCAGCAATGCACAGGTCACGACAAATGTCTGGGTAAGGTCAGGAGCATTGACGAAGTCATATTCCAATCGGGGTACGCAGTGTCCTGACTGCCGGATGGTGACAGTGGTAGGCACCCCTTGTTGCTTGGTCTTAAAAAGTGTCTTCACTCCCAATAGGCTGAAGATATAACGCAGGGAAGAGTCACCTTGCTTAGAGCCGTCCATCAGTCCTTCCAGACGAACCGTGGACTCTTTGTCTTTCGAAAGAGCCATCATCTCGTACCAGTAGGAGGCACCGCTCCAGTCATTCTCGATATAGTAGGGACGCTCCTGATAGGGCTTCGGATGTACCTCGATAGTCTCGAAATCACTCCATTCCGCATCTGCCCCGTATTCCTGCATCGTCCATAGTGTCAGGTCGATGTAGGGACGTGAGATGACGTCGCCTATGAGATGGAGCGTCAGTCCATTGTTAAGGACGGGACCAATCATCAATAAAGCGGAGATATATTGTGAACTGATATGACCAGGAACCTCCAAGAGACCACCTTCCAGTTGCTTACCACGAATGCGGAGTGGAGGAAACCCTTTCTCACCTACATACTCAATGTCGGCACCCAGGAAACGCAGCGCGTCTACCAAGATACCAATTGGACGATGCTTCATCCGCTCTGTACCAGTCAGTATATGTTCCTCTCCTTCCTTCACGGCGAGATAGGCAGTCATGAAACGCATGGCTGTGCCTGCAGCCTTGATGTCGATCTCATAGGGATTGTCCTTCAAGGCTGTCACGATCACTTCGGTGTCGTCACAGTTGGAAAGGTTGTCTGGCAGGATGCTACCTCCTGACAGAGCATGGATGATCAATGCTCTATTGGAGATACTCTTGGATGCAGGTAGTTTAGCGGTGTGCTGAAGACGGCTGGGTGCCGTAATGGAGTATTGTGTCATTCTTGCGTACCTATTTTTATATATAACGATACAAAGATACGGCAAATTGCTTGAATAACTAAAAAAAGTCAGTTAAAAATTTGCAAATAAAGAAATAAAGCCGTACCTTTGCACGGCAATTCAGAAAGATTGCCGTGCGAAGATGGGCTGCACCTCAGCAAAAACAAGTTTTCTGCGTTCGGTTTGCATCATCTTTGAGTCGTATAGGATCGGGATTTAGCGCAGTTGGTAGCGCACACGTCTGGGGGGCGCGAGGTCGCTGGTTCGAGTCCAGTAATCCCGACAGAGGAAAGAAGCTGATAGTCATCAAAGGCTTGAGGCTTCTTTTTCTGTTTTAGGGAAACGAATTAATACGCTTTCTTTTCGTTTAATCGAAAATTTACACTATCTTTGCACTCATGATTGACAGGGCGACGATAGAAAAGATCATGGATGCTACCAATATCGTGGATGTGGTGGGCGAGTTTGTTAACCTTCGCAAGGCGGGCGTTAACTACAAGGGACTATGTCCCTTCCATGATGACAAGACACCGTCGTTCATGGTGTCGCCCTCCAAACAGATCTGCCATTGCTTTGCCTGTGGCGAGGGCGGTAATGCTGTCAATTTCCTCATGAAGCATGAGCAGATCACCTATCCAGAGGCGTTACGCTGGTTGGCGAGGAAATACAATATCGAGATTGAGGAACGTGAGCTTTCCGAAGAGGAGAAGAAGGAGCAGTCAGACCGTGAGTCGATGTTCATCGTCAACGAGTGGGCATGTCAGTATTTCCATGATATCCTGAATAACGACGTGGACGGACAGGCTATCGGAAAACAGTATTTCCGTAGTCGTGGCATCCGTGATGATATCATCAAGAAATTCCAGTTGGGCTTTGCCCTCACCAAGCGTGATGCCCTTGTGAATGAGGCACACCGGAAAGGGTATCAGGATGAGTTCCTGGTTAAGACAGGCTTGTGTATTGAGAACGAGCGGGGAGTTTATGACCGCTTTGCGGGACGTGCCATCTTCCCATGGCTGAACGTCAGTGGTAAGGTGGTCGCGTTTGGAGGTCGTAAACTCGATGCTGCCACGAAGGGTGTACAACAGAAATACGTCAATTCCCCTGACTCAGAGATCTACCACAAGGAGCGCGAGCTATATGGTATCTATCAGGCAAAAAAGGCAATCGTAAAAGAAGAGCGTGTCTATATGGTGGAAGGCTATACCGATGTGATTGCCATGCACCAGTGTGGACTGGAGAATGTGGTGGCGAACTCAGGTACGGCACTTTCTGTCTATCAGATACGTTTACTGCGTCGTTTTACCCAGAATATTACGTTGCTTTACGATGGTGATGAGGCAGGTATCCATGCTGCTATGCGTGGAACAGACATGTTGTTGCAGGAGGGTATGAAGGTGATGGTGTTACTGTTGCCAGACGGTGACGATCCCGACTCCTTCTCCCGCAAGCATACAGCTGCGGAGTTCAGGGCGTATATTGAGGAGCATCAGACAGACTTTATCCAGTTTAAGACCGACCTGTTGCTAAATGGTGTCAAGGATCCCATCAAACGCGCGGAGGCGATCAATAGTATTGTACGCTCTGTGAGTGTCATCCCCGATCCTGTGGAGCGTCAGCTGTTCCTCAAAGATACTTCCCAGCGACTGAATATGGATGAGAAGACACTCATCTCACAGGCAAACAAGTACATTGCTGGTGATAAGGAGGAGAAGCAGAAAGAGGCAGTACGTCAGGAATCGCAACAGGAAACTACTCCGTTACCACAGGAGCCGATAGGTCTGCATACCCCTCAGGAACAGTCGACGGAGTTGGAGCGTCTGCTCATCCAACAGGTTATCCGGCATGGTGAGATTGTTATTATCGACGAGGACACACAGGAGGACGGACATCTGAAAATGAATGTCGCCCAGTTTGTCGCTTATGATCTTGGCAACGACGGACTTTCTTTTGGTAATGACCTCTATAACCGTATCCTGCAAGAGGCGGTGGAGCATTCTGAGGAAGAGGGGTTCAAGGCAGAGAGTTATTTCACCCAGCATCCTGATGTGGAGGTCAGTCAGGTCGCCCATCGTCTTGCCGTGGATAACTACCAACTGGGTCGCAACTTCCAGAAAGAGCCCACAGCGAAAGAACTGCGTCAGTTAGTGGAGCATCTGGATCTCGACTTTAGGTATCATATCGTGACGAGTCGTCAGAAGGAGATCATGCGTGCCATGAGGACAGAGAAGGATATGGCTCGTGTGAAGGAACTCATGAGTGAGTATCAGTCCCTGTCAGAGCTATGTCAGATGATAGGAAAGATGTTAGGACGTTAAGAAAATGTGATGCATTCATTATTATATATCATAGGGATGACCCTCATGTGGATCGTTGTCGCCATGGCAGTGGTTCATGTGGTGATGGATAACCGTCAGCCTGCCAAAACGATGGCATGGGCGCTGGTGATTATCTTCATACCTGTGGTGGGACTGGTGTTCTATATCTTCTTCGGCATTAACCATCGAAAGGAGCGGATGGTCAGCCAGATGTCTGTCGACCAGTTGACGAAACGCTCGATGCTGGGATTCGTGGAACAACAGAACCTGAGGGTGCCAGAGCACCACAAACAACTGGTCGACCTCTTTGTCAATCAGTCGTTCTCCCTGCCTTTTAAGGATAATCAGATAGACATCATGACAGATGGCTATGCCTTTTTCCCGGAATTGCTGAAAGATATCGCAAGGGCGAGGCATCATATCCATATCGACATGTATATCTTTGAAGACGATGCCTTGGGAAATCTGGTGGCTGACGCATTGATTGACAAGGTGAAAGAAGGGGTGCAGGTGCGTGTCATCTATGATGATGTGGGATGCTGGAAAGTCAGGCATCAATTCTTTGAGAAGATGCGGGAGGAGGGAATTGAGGTCGCTGCCTATCTGCCTGTACGCTTCCCTTCGTTTACGAGTAAGGTCAACTATCGCAACCACCGTAAGATCATCATTATAGATGGTGAGACGGGCTATATCGGAGGTATGAATATCGCCATGCGTTATGTGTCTTCCTCTTGGCGTGATACGATGTTGCGCATCACAGGCGGAGCTGTCTATGGACTCCAGCGCGCTTTCCTCATCGACTGGTATTTTGTGGACCGTACACTGATTACCAACCGTGTCTATTATCCTCCACTCTCGACCCTCCGCTCCTCGCTTTCCATGAACAACTGTCTTGCGCAGATTGTGACGAGTGGTCCCACAACTCCTTATCCGGAGATTATGCAGGGTTTTGTCCGTATCATATTGGCGGCACACCGCTATGTCTATATCGAGACACCCTATTTCCTTCCCAACGAGCCTGTGTTGTTTGCCATCAAGACCGCAGCGCAGGCTGGCGTTGATGTGCGTATCTTGTGTCCTCGTCGCTCAGATACCCGCTTTGTTGAATGGGCCTCGCGTTCCTATCTCCGTGAGGCTTTCGATGCCAGTGTAAAGGTGTATCTCTATCAAACTGGTTTCCTGCATTCCAAAATGATGGTCTGCGACGATTCGGTCGTCACCTGTGGTTCTACGAATGTCGACTCCCGCTCTTTCGAGAATAACTTCGAGGCTAATGCCTTTATCTATGACGAAGGAGTGGCGATCAGGATGCGTAATGTGTTCTTACGTGATCAGGAGGATGCCGTCCTGTTGAGTGACTTGCCTCAAAGGATACATCCATCATTCAAGAAGCGTTTGTGGGAAAGTCTTATTCGTCTGCTGTCTCCATTACTCTGAATAACGAGAAATTCACACTGCCATAAGAGCGGTGCTCTACAAAATGGGGGTGCTGTGAGAAGTCGTAGTCTTTGCCATGCTCAAAGACGAGGATACCATGGTCTTTCAATAGTTTTCTCTCAATGATAAGGTCTGGAATCTCCGGCAGTTCCTTCAAGGCATAAGGAGGGTCAGCGAAGATCAAGTCAAACTGTTGCTTACAGGACTTTACAAAGCGGAACACATCCCCTCGGATGGGAATACAATTGACTGTTGAGAGCTTTTTCAGGCATTCCTGTATGAAGCGATGATGGTCACGGTCCAGTTCCACACTGATGACCTGGCTGCATCCCCTTGACAACAGCTCCAGTGTAATGCTGCCCGTACCCGAGAATAAGTCGAGTGCCGTGGCATCCTCGAAGTCGATATAACCATTGAGCACGTTGAAGATGTTCTCCTTGGCAAAGTCTGTGGTAGGACGTGCCTTGAAGGAACGGGGGATCTCGAAATGGCGTCCTTTGTATTTTCCTGTAATAATTCTCATCGTCCTTTCACGAAAAGGGTCATAAGGTCGTAAGGCATTCCTTCAATCTGTGTGACGGCAGAGCGGTTAAAATCGCCTGCGGGATTGATGGTATAAACCCGCTTGATGTATTTCTGTAGTTCTTCCACCAGCCATTCACAATCAGGGATGTCACCAACGATGTGCATCTCGTCGCGGTCAGCTTGCAAGCCTGTCTGCTTCCAGGTGTAAAGCAAGTAATACAGCTCATCATGACCATCATGAGTCTCAAAGGTGTTACAGAACTTAAAACGGTTCTGCCCAAAGGTGAACACCTCCATGCGCCGGTCATGGAAATACGCATATAGCTTCTCTCTCACTCCCATATAGCTGCGTTGGTGGAGATAGCGCCACACAGGAGCAGTGGCGGCGATGAAGGTGGGAGTGGCGAAGTGATCGTCTAATACAAGCTTCAAATCCCTGTTTACGCTGAACACCGCCACACAGTTAAGGTCTGGTAGTACCGTATTGACAATCTCATCCTGTTCATGTCCTTGAAAGGTATGCAGATAGAGGTCCCGTTGTTCTTCCTCGTGAAACAGCTCAATGGGAACCATGAGTGATGGGGTGTCAATCATAATCAGTACACGGAAGTATGTCTCCTGTAATAATTCTTGTGTACGGAAAGCCTCTCGCAGATTGGCAGCAATGGAGATCCCCGTATTAAGAGTATAAGGCTTAAAAGTGATTTGTCCATTCACCTCATTGCTAATGGTGGCAAAGGAAAGGCTGTTACGACTGATACGGATAATGAGTCGCTGCCTATGGGGGATGTTAGTATTCTGCATATCTGCCTGTTTTTAGTGTTGCACGATACTCAGCACACAGAGTATGGCAAGTATGCCAGCTACTATGGCAAGTATCATGTTGGTGGTGCGATTGGGAATCTTCATATCGGCTACAAAGGTAATAAAAAGTTTAGAGTTTAGTGTTTAGTGTTTAGAGTTTTTTGTAACTTTGCATGTAAATAATGATAAACGACGAACTGAAATATCGTATTCACTCAGCATTTGAACATGTACCGACGGCAGAGCAGGAGCATGCCATCGATGTGTTCTCCCAGTTTATGACAGACCGTCATGAACAGGCGGTGATGATCTTGAGGGGATCTGCAGGTACAGGAAAGACAACACTGGCTGCGGCAGTTGTCAAGGCGATGGGATCGCTGAAGCAGAAGATGGTACTGATGGCACCTACAGGACGTGCTGCCAAGGTGTTCTCGCTCTATGCGGGACATCCTGCTTATACTATCCATCGTCGTATCTATCGGCAGAAATCATTGGAGGGAGGCTTCGACCTGAACTACAACTCCGCTCAAGATACCTTATATATTATTGATGAGGCCTCGATGATCGCCAATGCTTCCAACAATGGGGATACTCCTTTTGCCAACGGTCAACTGCTGGATGACCTCATACAGTTCGTGTATAACGGTCGTAACTGTCGTATGCTGCTTATTGGTGACCGTGCCCAGTTGCCTCCTGTGGGCGAGGAGGAGAGTCCTGCTCTGTTGTCTGATGTGTTGTGTGGTTACGGGCTGCATGTCCATGACTGTGACCTTAACGAGGTGTTACGTCAGAGTCAGGAATCAGGTATCCTCTTCAATGCCACCAGGATCAGGGAGGATGGCATGGTCTTGCCTCAAATCCGCCTGACAGGTTTCGAGGATATCACGGTAGTACCAGGTGATGAACTGATAGAGTCACTGGCAAGTAGCTTCTCAAAAGTGGGAGTTGACGAGACTATCGTTGTCACCCGCAGTAACAAAAGGGCGAACATTTATAACCAGGGTATTCGTAACATGGTGCTCGGAAGGGAGGAGGAGATAACCACTGGTGACCAGCTGATGATCGTGAAGAATAACTATTACTGGAGTCAGGAGTCAGGAGTCAGGAGTCAGGACTCAGGACTCAGGACTCAGGAGTCAGGAGTCAGGAGACAGGAGTCAGGAGTCAGGAGACAGGAGTCAGGAGTCAGGAGTCAAGACAATAGTCAATTGGAATTCATTGCCAACGGTGACCATGCGGTGGTACGGAAAGTACGTAATATCCATGAGCAATATGGTTTCCGATTCGCTGAGGTGACGATGACTTTTCCCGACTATGACGACTATGAGTTGACGGCGATGGTGATTCTCGATACGCTGACTTCTGAAGCCCCTGCCCTGACGCGTGAGCAACAGGAACAGCTATATCTCAAAGTGATGGAGGATTATGCGGATATCCCCCTGAAGCGTGACCGCCTGAAGAAACTCAAAGAAGACAAATACTATAATGCCCTGCAAGTGAAATTCGCTTATGCCGCCACTTGTCATAAAGCACAGGGCGGACAATGGTCACACGTGTATATCGACCAGGGATATATGACGGACGACATGCTGACTACCGACTATATCCACTGGCTCTATACTGCTTTCACACGTGCCACAGAACGCCTATACCTTGTCAACTGGCCGAAGACACAAATATTACCCGCATCGTGAATGAAGAAAACTCAAAATTATTTTGGTTTTCTGTTTACTTCTTTGTATCTTTGCAGAAGTATTAACTTTATAAAATTTGATGACTATGAGTACAAGTAATGTGAGACCGGCTGATATGGAGAGAATAACGACTCCCGCTTTAGCCCAGAAATACATTGAGGAGCAAATCAAGGAGCTGAGGGCTCAGATTGGTGACAAGAAAGTACTGCTGGCACTGTCGGGCGGTGTGGACTCTTCGGTGGTGGCTGCCCTGCTGATCAAGGCAGTTGGCAAGCAGTTGGTGTCTGTTCATGTGAATCACGGTCTGCTGCGTAAGGGTGAGCCTGAGCAGGTGATTAAAGTATTCCGTGACGAGCTGAACGCCAACTTAGTGTATGTGGATGCCACCGACCGCTTTTTAGACAAACTTGCCGGTGTGGCAGATCCTGAACAGAAACGCAAGATCATCGGTGCGGAGTTTATCCGTGTCTTTGAGGAGGAGGCTCGTAAATTGGAAGGTATTAGTTTCTTGGCGCAGGGTACTATTTATCCTGATATCATAGAGTCAGGTCCCGTGAAGTCCCATCATAATGTGGGTGGTCTTCCTGAGGATATGCAGTTTGAGCTGGTGGAACCCATCAAGTTACTCTTTAAGGATGAAGTGCGTGTAGTAGGTAAGGAGCTCGGACTGCCTGACAACATGGTTTACCGTCAGCCATTCCCTGGTCCTGGATTGGGTGTGCGCTGTACCGGCGCCATCACCCGTGACCGTCTGGAGGCACTTCGTGAGAGTGATGCCATCCTGCGTGAGGAGTTTGCCAAGAATGGACTGGAAGGCAAGGTGTGGCAGTACTTCACCATTGTTCCAGACTATAAGTCAACAGGTGTGAAGAACGACAAGCGCAGCTGGGACTGGCCTGTCATCATCCGTGCCGTGAATACTCGTGATGCCATGACGGCAACAATCGAGGAGATTCCTTATTCGTTGCTGCATCATATCACACAGCGTATTGTTACGGAGGTTCCTGGAGTCAACAGAGTTCTGTATGACCTGACTCCGAAACCCACAGGTACGATAGAATGGGAGTAACCATTAACCGTTAGCATGATTGCATTATATATTGTAATCGGTGTCGTTGTAGGTGCAGTCGTCCTCTATCTGGTGATGAACCAGAAAGTGGGGCGACTGCATGTTGAACTCGCCAAGAAAGAGACGGAGATGCAGATGCTCTCCCAGCAGCGTACTGAGGAACTTCGACAGAGCGAGGAACGCTTCTCCGAGCAGATGCGTAGCCAGCGGGAGTTGGCGGCAGATCAGTTGCGTGCCCAACGGGAGCAGTCCACGGAGCAGTTGAAGGCGGCTCGTGAACAGTTTGACGAGCAACTGAAGACGACCAAAGAGCAGCTGCGGGTGATGGCGCAGCAGTTGATGGATGCCCAGGCACAGCGGTTGAAGGAGGAGAACAAGGAGAATATGGGTACTATTACCCAGCCGCTGAAAGACGCTATCAGTGAGATGCGCAAGGCGATTAATGAGAACACGAAAGACCATACGGAGCAGTCGGCATCCCTGAAGGAACAGTTGCGGATGATGATGGAGTCGAATCGCGAGATTGGTGAGAAGGCGGAGTCACTGGCTAATGTGTTGCGTCGTGACAATAAGGTCAGTGGTAATATGGGAGAGATTATCCTGGGCGACCTCCTTGCCTCGCAGGGACTGACAGAGGGCATCCATTATGAGGTGCAGGCTCGTTTGCGTGATGATCAGGGCAGACCTCTGAAGAATGATGATACGGGTAAGGAGATGCAGCCTGATGTCATCCTGCATTATCCGCAGGGACAGGATGCCGTCATCGACTCGAAGGTGTCCCTTGTCGCTTACCAGCGGTATGTCAATGCGGAGGACCCGGAGGAGAAAGAGCGTGCCTTGCAGGATCATATCAAGTCTATCCGCTCCCATGTCACGGAACTGGCCCGTAAAGACTATTCCAAATATATCAAGGCGCCCCGTGAGGCTGTTGATTTCGTCATTATGTTCGTGCCTTTCGAGAGTTCCCTGCAGCTTGCCCTTGCCAATGACCCAACGCTATGGCGTGAGGCTTTTGAACGGAAGGTCTTTATCACGGGTGAGCAGAACCTCTTGGGCATCCTCCACATGATCCATATTGCCTGGGTGCAGAACCAGCAGGCGGAGAATCAGGAGAAGGTGTTTGGCATCGCAGAGTCGTTGTTGGACCGTTTGGGTGATTTCATCCAGCGTTATCAGAAAGTGGGTGAGCAACTGGACCAGGCACACCGGGCATTCGAGGCAGCAGGCAACAAACTCTTCTCCGGTCGTCAGAGTGTGGTACAGAAAGGACGTGAGCTCGTTGACCTCGGTGCCAAGGAGAATCCTAATCGTAAGATTCCTAAACCGGAGGGAACTCTTATAGATGAAAAATGAAGATGAAAAGAATAGAGGATTGAAAGTTCTAATTAATGATGATCTAGCGGGTTTCGACTTCGAGGCGGCACTACCCCTGTTGTCTGACCAACGGAGAGAGCAGGCGTTGAGGTTCAAACATGAACAGGGACGTAAGACCTGTGCGGCAGCCTATCTGTTGTTGTGCGAGGGACTGCGCAAGGAATACGGTATCGTTGAGAAACCTGTTTTTGGATATGGGGAGCATGGCAAGCCCTTTATCCTAGGATACCCAGAGATCCATTTTAACCTCAGTCATTGTCGGGAAGCGGCTATCTGTGTTATCAGCGATCGTCCTGTGGGAGTTGATATCGAGAGTATTCGTGAATACAAGGAATCGCTGGCGCATTATACGATGAGTGACTCTGAGCTTTCTCAGATCAAGCAATCCGACAATCCCGCCCTAGAGTTTATCCGCTTCTGGACGATGAAGGAGGCGGTACTGAAACGCTCTGGCGAGGGTATCCGAAATGATATGAAGACCGTCCTGACAGGACGGGAGACGATAGAGACAATCGTCAACGAGCGACGCGGCTACGTCTATTCAATCATTTAGTCATATACATTTTTTTAAAATCGAAAAGCACTTATACAAACTTTTTTGTATCTTTGCCAATAAATAGGCGAAGATACTCCGTCTCGGAAGAAAAAACAAATAATTTTGTTTTGTTCTTCTCTCGACTTTTCGTATCTTTGCAGCAGACAATTCTAAAAACTGAAGAAATATGAGATTAGACGGAAGACGAGAAAGCTCGAATGTTGAAGACCGCCGTGGTATGAGTGGCGGAGCGAAAGCCGGTCTGGGTATCGGTGGTATTATCATGGTAGCGCTTTTCGCATGGCTCTCTGGCGGTGACCCGGTGGCTGCTGTCATGCAGGAGGTCCAGCAGAACAATTTCGGTGGTAATACTGAGATTACTGAGGGACAACCTGAGTTTACGGAGGAAGAACAGGCTCTAGCCAAGTTCTCCACACAAATCCTTGCCGGTACAGAGGATGTATGGACGGAGATCTTCCGTCAGAATGGAGCGCAGTATCAGGTACCTAAGATGGTGCTTTATACGGGAGGTGTCTCTACGGCATGCGGACAAGGCTCTGCCCAGATGGGTCCGTTCTACTGCTCAGGTGACCAGAAACTGTATATCGACCTGTCGTTCTTCACGACGATGAAACAACAGCTGGGGGCAGACGGTGATTTCGCCTATGCTTATGTGATAGCTCATGAGGTGGGTCACCATGTGGAGTATCTTACCGGTACGCTCGCCAAGGTGCATGAGCAGATGGCGAGACTTCCAGAGGCGGAGGCTAACAAACTCAGTGTGCGTCTGGAACTGCTTGCTGACTTCTACGCCGGGGTCTGGGCACATCATGATAATAAGCGTTTCAGTTCTCTAGAGGATGGTGATATTGAGGAGGCTATCCGCTGCGCACAAGTCATCGGTGATGACTATTTGCAGAAGAAGGCACGTGGCTATGTTGTTCCTGAGTCATTCAATCACGGTACCTCGAAACAGCGCATGAAATGGTTCAAGCTTGGACTTGAGACTGGTGATATCTCCAAGGGTAATACTTTCCAGTGCTCTGACGCGGAACTCTAATGAGGAAGATAATGTTTATGGCGCTGTTGATGTCTGTCACAACAGCGAAGGCGCAGTTCGGAACGGAGCCCGACTTCGACGCTAAGTATGCTACGGAACTGGTGAAGACAGGGACGGTAGCTCCCGACTTTAAGATGAAAACCCTTGAAGGGAAAACATTCAAGCTCTCACAGCTGAAGGGGAAAACGGTGGTGCTCGACTTCTGGGCATCATGGTGTCCCGACTGTCGTAAGGATGCTCCAGAGGTGGTGCGTATGCAGAAAGAGTATGCTCCGCAGGGTGTGGAGTTCGTAGGTGTATCCATGGATACCGACGTGGCAGCATGGCGTAAGGCTTGTGAACAGTTCGGTATCACCTATACGCAAGTCAGCGAACTCAAGAAATTCAAGGAGACGGACATTGCCAAGGCGTATGGGGTGAAATGGATTCCCTCGATGGTCGTCGTTGACAAAGACGGTAAGGTGGCGCTCTCCACGGTATTGACATACAAAGTAGACAAATACCTGAAGGAGCTGCGTCCTACGGGTTATCAGCCTACAAAGGAGCGTGTGACGATAGATGGCGACCATGGGAAGTTACAGGCTGTCATCCAGAAGCCTGTATTGAAACAAGGTGAGCAGTGTCCGATGGTGGTGTTCTGCCATGGCTTCGGCGGTTCCAAGGACGGTCCTCTGTTTGAGTTGATTGCCGACTCGTTGCAGAAACATGGTATCGCCTCCATCCGTTTCGACTTCAACGGTCACGGGGAGAGCGAGGGTAGGTTTGAGGACATGACAGTACCTAACGAGATCAACGATGCCAAGAAAGTCATTGAATATGTGCGTGATCTGCGCTATGTCTCTAAGATGGCACTCGTGGGACACTCGCAGGGCGGGGTGGTAGCCTCCATGACAGCAGGAGAACTGGGTGATGATATTGCCGCTGTGGCACTGATGGCTCCTGCCGCCGTGCTGCGCGACGATGCCATCCGTGGTTCTATTATGGGAAAGATGTTTAACCCGCTAGACCCACCGGCGTATGTGGAGATGTGGGGTGATAACAGGTTAGGTCGTAACTATATCAAGACAGCCTTCTCACTGCCTATCTATGAGACAGCAGTGAACTATCATGGTCCTGCCTTGGTCATTCATGGTAATGGTGACCGTGTGGTTCCATACACCTACGGGGAGCGTTTCCACCAGCAGTGGAAGGGTAGTGAGTATGTGTTACAGGAGTATTTCGATCACGTTTTCTCACAGAATGTCTATCGGACGACAGATACGGTCAGTGCGTTCCTGATACGGACTTTGAGATAATCTTACTCAAAGATTTTAAAGGTATAGCCCTGCTCTTGCAGCCACTCGATGGCTCGGGGCAGGGCTGTGTGTAGCTTGTCAATAGACTTCAGGGAGTCGTGGAATGTGATGATACTGCCATTACGGGCATAACGCTTCACATTGTTAAAGACATCATCGGCGGTGAGCCATTTGGAATAGTCACGTGTCACGAGGTCCCACATCACAATGCGGAATTTCCTGCCGAGCCATGCATACTGGCTGAGACGCATCCATCCATGAGGGGGACGTACCAAGTCGGTATGCAGATAGGCATTGGCTTTCTCCACGTTATAGCTATAGTCACGGATGCTATGCCGGAAACCACTGATATGGTTATGGGTATGGTTGCCAATACGGTGTCCCTCCTCAACCACCCGTTGGTATAGTGCTGGGTATTTGCGCACATTATCACCCACCATAAAGAATGTCGCCTTGATGCCGTAGTGCTTGAGAGTATCAAGGATAAACGGGGTCGCCTCAGGGATGGGTCCGTCATCGAAGGTCAGGTAAACTGCCTTCTCATGACGGTCCATACGCCACGTTGCCCTGGGGTAAAGCCAGCGCAACCATATTGCCGGTTGCTCGATAAACATACTTTACATAGGTCTAGTTCTCAGCCCCTAGTCTGCCACCCTTTGCCTGAAAGGCATCGAGTATCTTGTTCAGGGTCACCTCACACTTCTCACCCCATTTCTCATCGATGTTACTACCTAGTTGCAAGAGTTGGTTGAGGATATAGATGTGCATGTAGCAGCTGTCTTCAGACAGGTGGAACTGCTGATCGTTGAGGTTGCAATACCATGCCACATACTGGGCGGAGTTCATCCACAGCTGGCTGATGAGTTTCATCGCCTCCTGCTGGTTACCCATCGCCGCCCATGCACGAGCCATATCAAGGGAGCCTGAGGTGTAGTTATGTGGGATATTATAGGCGGGAAGCACCTTCTCTGTATATCTCAGCACTTCAGCAGCCTGCTTGTCGTTCCCCTCATTGATGAGTTGCAAGGCAAGGCGTGCCATGATACGGCGGTGTGTATAGCACATCCGCATCACGGTCTCGTCGAGGTAGACACCCTTCGTGTCAGCTCCTCCGAACTTGAAGCGGTGCATCACATTGTCAAAGGTACGTTTCGTGTCAAAGTTCTTGGCACCTTCCTGGTTGGTGGTGAAAGGAGTGATACGATAAGCGAGTCCCTCGGTAATGGTATTGTCACCCAGGTTGATATAGTTCTCGTCACCCACAGAGACAGCGACATAGATAGGACGCTCCCAGTTACACTGAGACAACATCTCCAGAATCATGAGGTCACCTTTGTAGAGGGCGGTCTTTCCCTTCAGTGAGATGGTCATACGGTCAGGGATGGAGTCGGTAGCCATCATCATACCGCTCTTACGTACAGCCTCCTTATCGATGGTCATATAGATCACGTCAGTAGGAATGACATGGAGGTCGGCATTCTTAGAACGTACCCAGTATTTCAGGATGTTCTTGAGCTCGAAGGGCTCCTCGCCAAACTGTTTCTTTGCCGTCTCCGGGTCTTCCTTATAGAAGTCGAGCACAGCCTGTTTCATGTCAGGTTCGATGGCTACATACTCATTCGTGCCGGCACAGTATTCGATACGCTCCCATGAGATAGGTACAGAGGGGGAGTCATAGGCAGGACGACGCATCTGGTCGATATACCAATCAGTCTGCAGGTAAGAGAGGTTGCAGACACGGGCATCGGTACGGACTCCCTCCACATCCTGGTTGTACCACAGTGGGAAGGTGTCGTTATCACCATTGGTGAAGATAATCGGGTTTCCTTCGTCCTGCAGTGACATCAGGTAGTTCTGTCCAAAGTCACGACAGGTATAGCGTCCGCTGCGGTCGTGGTCGTCCCATGTCTGTGATGCCATCTGGATAGGGACAAAGATAGTGGCTATCGTGACGATAGTGGCTATAATGACTTGTCCGTTCTTCATCTTTCGGTTGATGAGGTCGATGAGGGCAGCGACACCCATACCACACCAGATGGCGAAGGCATAGAACGAGCCGGCATACGCATAGTCTCGTTCACGAGGCTGCATCGGTGTCTGGTTCAGGTAGATGACAATGGCAAGACCTGTCATGAAGAACAGGAAGAAGACCACCCAGAACTGACGGATGCCCACGGGCTCTATCTCTGTCTGTTCTTTCCCATCCATGATGACGCGGTTCTTACGGGTGTACCATGACTGCCAGAAGAGTCCGATAAGTCCGAGCAACAAGGGCAGACAATAGAATACGTTATGCCCCTTGTTGTTCTTCAATTCGTCAGGCAGTGTGTTCTGGTCGCCTAAGCGCAGGTTGTCAAACCAGTCGAAACCACTGAGCCAGTTGCCGTGCTCCAGTTCTCCGTTGCCCTGCAGGTCATTCTGGCGACCTGCGAAGTTCCACATGAAATAACGCCAGTACATGAAGTTACACTGGTAGGAGAGGAAGAAGCGGATGTTCTCCAACTGACTGGGGACCTTCACGCTCACCATCTCACCACAGCGGTCATAGGGAACATCAGTGCCGTCCACACTGCCACCCATCCAACTCTCATAGGCTGCACGGTGTGCGGAACTGTACATTCGAGGGAAGAACATATTCTGCGCATACTCGTATTCATCTTTGGTACGGAGTACGAAGTATTCATCTTTCTCGTCAGGAGAAGCCTTCTCCTTACGTTGCCATACCGGTGCTCCCTTCTTCATGACGGGACGGCAGTACTCTCCATCCTTCTCCAAGGCAACTTGTGAGGTATATGCCTGTCCGTAGAACAACGGACGCTGTCCGTACTGCTCACGACCAAGATACTCGCCCAGTGTGAAGATATCCTCCGGGGAGTTCTGGTCCATGGGCGGATTGGCGGATGAGCGGATGACGATCAACGCGTAAGATGAGTAACCGATCATCAGCATCAGCATACAGAGCAGGGAGGTGTTCTTGATACGTGCGGTCACCAGAAGCTGTTTCTGCTGGTGGTATTGCAGTACGAACCATAAGACGATGAGTACCACGATACCAATGATCACTGCCGACCAGCCATGTCCGTAGAAGGGGATACCCAGCATGGTGACAGACAACAGGAAGGCGATGTTCTGTTTCTTCTCACTGACATCACGGTGCGTCTCGTAGATCGCCCAGATGGTGATGGCTATCAATAAGAAGATATAGACAATCTCACCTGTGTTGAACGGACAGCCGAGGACGTTGACAAACAACAGCTCGAACCAGCCTCCCACCTGTACGATGCCGGGGACGACACCATAGAGTACGGCGGCAAGGATGACGATGGAGATGCCCAAGGCTATCAGAGAGCCATACAGGTCTTTGCGTGGCAGACTCTGTGGGAACTTGCGATAATAATAGACCAATACGATAGCTGGCAGACAGAGCAAGTTCAGCAGGTGGACACCGATACTCAAGCCTGTCATATACATGATCAGGATGATCCAGCGGTCGCTGTGAGGCTCGTCAGCATGGTCTTCCCATTTCAGTATCAGCCAGAATACCACGGCAGTGAAAGCAGAGGAATAGGCATAAACCTCCCCTTCGACGGCAGAGAACCAGAACGTGTCGCTGAAGGTGTAAATCAATGCGCCCACCATTGCCGAGCCCTCAATGGCAATCATCTTCCAGAGGGTCAGCTCACTCCAGTCCTTGATGAGCAGGCGGCGCACCAAATGTGAGATCGTCCAGAACAGGAACAGGATAGTAGCTGCCGACAATAATGCACTCATCGTATTCACCATCCGTGCCACCTGTGAGGGGTCGCTGGTAAACTGTGAGAAGAGGTTGGCGGTGAGCATGAAGAAAGGCGCACCAGGTGGGTGTCCTATTTCCAGTTTATAACCTGTGGAGATAAATTCTGGACAGTCCCAGAAAGAGGCTGTCGGCTCAATCGTGGAACAATATACGATGGCGGCAATCAGAAAGCTGACCCATCCAAGGATATTGTCTACCAGTCTAAATTGTTTCATTACCTATTGTGTCGTTTAATTCCAATCTGCAAAGGTAATATATTTAATTGACAATTAACAATTGACCATTGAGAATTAATGGCGCCTTGTTGTTTTTTAACGTTTAGGAGGTTATATGAAGAGTTGTGTCCCATATATTAGTAAGACATAACGCAGAAATTTCCCCATTGCCATACTACAGATGGAAATGGGGATGTTGGCGCGCATCAGTCCCAGGACGATGGTGATAGCACTGCCTAAGACGGGGATAAAGGCAAAGAATCCCATCCACGCGCCTCGTCCTCCCATGAAACGCGTTGCCTGATCCAGTTTCTCCTTGCTCACATGCAGGTATTTCTCGATCCACTCCAATTTGCCCATGCGTCCGATGGTATAGTTGAACATACCTCCTGCCACGTTGCCAATCGTGCCATAGATGATAAGTCCCCATGGATCCAGTCCTGCTGCCAGCAGTCCCATCATCACTGCCTCACTGGAGAAGGGGAAGAAAGAGCCAGCCACGAAAGCTGTGATGAGCATACCCCAATATCCATAGCTGATCAGAAAGGAGATGATTATATCCATAGGTTATAGGCTGTGATGACCAGTGCGATAACAACTATACAGCAAAACATGATGTTGGTTATCCGTTTTCCTGTCAATGCGATGAAATGGGCAATCAAAGGTGCTGTATTGACAATGATGAGTCTCAGCGAGAAGTCATAATGCTGTGGTTGCAGACAGAGGAGAATGATGAGAAGAAAATCTATCCTGATAAAGAAGCCAAAGAACATGCGGATGCGAATCTTGTCCTGATAGCTGCTCTTCCAGTAATGCAGGCACCCGAGAACGGCAAGGGCAAGGACAAAGAAGAAAGTGACCAACTGATGACTGTTGAGCGACGAGAAGTCGAAGGGCATTTGGATGTGACCGAGGGCTTCGAAATGGGGTACCAGTGTTTCAGGATGACCTTGGAAGAGATACCAGCATAAGAGGAACCAATAAGGTGTCATGGTACCCATGAGCGATGCCAGGAATGTACGCCATGAGAATGACTGCAGGTTGGTGAACATCAATATCCACAGGGCAGGGAGCAGCCATAAGATATGCACATAGCCCACACTTGCCAGTCCTATCAGGAGAAACCCGTAGTAGGTGATTCCTGGGGATTCTTTATCCTTATAACTAAAGAACAGGAAAAGAATGGCTCCGATGAAGAGTAACTCACAGACGGCATCCACAAGGGATGGAAACAGGAAACATGCCATGCATGAGAGCACCAGGAAGGAACAGGATACCATGCGGGAGTGGATGCGGATAAGGGCGTTGGAGTTGTTCAGCTTCTCCATCAGGAAGGTGGAGAGGGCAAAGCAACAGAACTGTATCCACCATTTCTCTAGGAACAGTCCGTAAAGTACCCAGACACCAGTGGCATAGGCACTGGTGACGGGTAGTGCGAGATAACTCTCTGATATCTTGTTCTGCAATCGCTTCATTACAGGTCGGCACCAATGTCACGACGGAAATATTTGTCGGTGAATTGTATCTTCTGGGCTTCCTCAAAGGATTTCTGAAGGGCTTCCGCCTTGTCTTTTCCATAGGAGGAGACGGCAATGACACGTCCTCCGTTCGTGACAACCTGACCGTTTTTCAGTGCCGTACCACTATGGAAGACGATACTGCCCTGTACCTCCTCGATACCACTGATGGGATAGCCTTTCTTATATTCCTGGGGATAACCGCCGCTGACCAGCATGACACAGACTGCCGCACGCTCGTCGAACTCAATGGTGCGCTGGTCAAGATGTCCCTCGGCAACACCCTCGAAGAGATCCACGATGTCACTCTTCAGACGGAGCATGACACTCTCTGTCTCCGGATCACCCATACGACAGTTATACTCAATGACCATCGGGTCTCCCTTCACGTTGATAAGTCCGAAGAAGATAAAACCTTTGTAGTCGATACCCTCGGCTTTCAGTCCCTCCACGGTAGGACGGATGATACGGTCCTCTACCTTCTGCATCCATTCCTTGGTGGCGAAAGGCACGGGCGTTACAGAACCCATACCACCGGTGTTCAGACCCGTGTCGTGCTCCCCGATACGTTTGTAGTCTTTTGCCTCAGGCAGGATTTTGTAGTGATCACCGTCCGTCAGTACGAAGACGCTGCATTCGATACCGCTCAGGAACTCCTCGATGACCACTTGCGAGGAGGCATTGCCAAACATACCGCCCAGCATCTCCTTCAGTTCCTTCTTAGCTTCCTCGAGGGTAGGGAGGATCAGCACGCCCTTGCCGGCACAGAGACCGTCAGCCTTGAGGACATAGGGAGGCTCTAGATGTTCTAGATATTCCAGACCTTCTGGAAGGTGTTCTCCGTCGAAGGTGGCATAGCGTGCCGTGGGAATATGATGACGAGCCATGAAAGCCTTGGCGAAATCTTTCGAGCCTTCGAGGACGGCACCCTGCTTGGAAGGTCCGATGACAGGGATATCCTTTGTGCGTTCGTCGCTGCCGAGGTTGTCATAGATACCTTTTACCAGCGGATCCTCAGGTCCTACAACCACCATGTCAATCTGTTTCTCCACACAGAATGACTTGATGGCTTCGAAGTCGTCAGCTTTCATAGCGACATTCTCACCGCAGTTACTGGTTCCTGCATTGCCTGGCGCGATATACAGTTTGTCACATTTCTCACTCTGAGCGATTTTCCAGGCTAGTGCGTGCTCACGTCCGCCACTGCCCAACAAAAGTATCTTCATAATCGTTATTTTTATAATTTTCCTTGTTCACCTAAATAAGAGTCCTTGAAACCGAGGAAGTAGAGCACACCATCCAGCCCGATGGTATTGATGCTTTGTTCCGCATTCGCTACCACACGGGGCTTTGCGTGGAAAGCGATACCCAGTCCTGCCTCACTGATCATGGGCAGGTCGTTGGCACCATCACCTACGGCTATCGTTTGGGCAAGATTCACTTTCTCGACCTGAGCGATGAGCTTTAACAGCTCCGCCTTCCGATGCCCGTCGACAATCTCGCCTACATAGTTACCTGTCAGTTTGCCGTCATCCCCAATCTCCAATTCGTTGGCATAGACATAGTCGATGCCGTAACGACGTTGCAGATATTCGCCGAAGAACGTGAATCCTCCACTGAGAATGGCAATCTTATAACCACAGGTCTTGAGGATACTCATCAGACGGTCGACACCCTCGGTGATAGGTAAATGCTCGGCAATGTCACGCATGACGCTGACATCAAGACCCTTGAGTAACTTCACCCGACGTGTGAAACTCTCTTTGAAATCAATCTCACCACGCATGGCACTCTCGGTGATGGCACGTACCTCGGCACCGACACCATTACGCTCGGCAAGCTCATCGATACACTCCGTCTGTATCAGGGTGGAGTCCATATCGAAACAGATGAGACGGCGCATGCGTCGGAACATATCGTCACGCTGGAAAGAGAAGTCAATACCCATCTCCGCGGATAGTTTCATGAGTTTTGACTGCATATCTTGACGGTCAATAGGCTCACCACGTAACGAGAACTGGATACAGGCACGGGTATGCTTGTCAAGTTGTTTGATACTCTTACGTCCCGTCAGTCGCAGGATAGAGTCGATGTTTAGTCCCTGGTTGGCGATGATACGGGTGGCAGCCTCTATCTGACGTGCCTCCAGTTGTCGTCCCATGACCATCAGGATATATCGGTTCTTACCCTGATGCCCCACCCAGTCCTCATATTCGTCATCGGTAATGGGTGAGAATCCGATGTTCACTCCCAACTCAGTGGCTTTGAACAATAGTTCTTTCATCGCCAGTCCTGACTTCATCTCATCCATACGGATTAAGATGCCTAGCGATAATGTGCTATGGATATCGGCTTGTCCGATATCGAGGATCTGGGCGTCGTATCTCGCCAGGATCCCCATGACCGCTGCTGTCAGACCAGGACGGTCCTGACCTGTGATACGGACTAATATCTGTTCTTCCTTCATGATTATTTATTAAGATTTATTTCAAGTAGTCTTCAAAATATTGGGTGATACGCTCATGCAGATGAACACTGGCATGTCCCCGCATATTATGCCCCTCGCCAGGATATACGAAGAAGTCTGGCTGGGTACCAGCCTCTATGCATGCTTTCAGGAATGACAGACTATGCTGGGGCACTACCGTGTCATCATTATACCCCGTGATGATTTGGAGCTTTCCTTTCAGATTCTTTGCCTTGGAGAGCAGACAGCTCTTCTCGTACCCTTCCGGATTGGTTTCCGGAGTGTCCATATATCGCTCGCCATACATCACCTCATACCATTTCCAGTCGATGACAGGTCCACCAGCCACTCCTACTTTGAAGACGTCAGGATAGTTGGTCATCAGGGAGATGGTCATAAAACCACCGAACGACCAACCATGTACACCCAGCCTGTCCATATCCACATAGGGTAAGGAGCGCAGGTATTCCACCCCCTTCATCTGGTCTTGCATCTCTATCTGCCCGAGTTGACGGAAGGTGGCTTGCTCAAAGTCGCGTCCACGATGCTCGCTGCCTCTGTTGTCGAGGATAAAGAGAACATATCCCTTCTGTGCCATATAGGTCTCCCAGGAACGACTGTACCAATGCCATGCTGCTTCTACGTTATGGGCGTGTGGACCACCATAGACATAAACAACTGTAGGATATTTCTTGGTCGCATCGAAGTGATAAGGTTTCACCATCCGGTAATAAAGGTCGGTGATGCCGTCCGCAGCTTTGATCGTCCCACATTCGAAGATGGGTTGCTCATAGTCTTTCCATGGGTCCTCAGCAGTCAGCAACCGTGTCGCCTTTGCCGTCTTCGTCTCGACGAGGTCGATGTTACGTGGCGTTGTGGGATTGCTCCATCTGTCGACGAGATAAGTGCCGGATGAAGAGAGTTTACCATGGTGCACCCCGTCAGCGGAGACGAGCTCTGTCATCTTACCGTCTTTGATATTGACGTTATAAAGCCAGCGGTGGAGCGGATGGTATTTATTGGCAGCAACGAGGACGCTCTTCTGTTTCTCATTGAACCCCAGGACCTCCTGTATGACGAAGTTACCTTTAGTCAGCTGTCTTTGTAATGTCCCTTCTGTATTATAAAGATAGAGGTGGTTATAACCATCTTTTTGGCTTTGCAGGATAAACAGTTCATCGTCCCAGGGCAGGAACTGGATGGGATGCAAGGGCTCCACATATTTGTCGCTGGTCTCCCGATACAATTCCGCTTTCCTCTCACCAGTCATGGCATCATAGGACACCAGTCTGCAATCGTTTTGGTCACGATTGAGCTCAAACATATAGATGGTCTTCGCATCGGGACTCCAGGCGATATTCGTGAAGTAACGGTCTGTGGGGTCACCAGCTTTCAGATATATGGTCTTTTGCGTATTCAGGTCATAAATGCCCACCGTTACTTGGTGTGAGGTCATCCCCGCCATCGGGTATTTGTCCGGCTCGTAAGTGGCGACCCGTGGGTCAATGTCAACCTGTGGATAGTCGGTGACCATCGACTGGTCCATGCGATAGAAAGCAAGACGTATACCGTCAGGACTCCAGAAAGTTCCCTTATTGATACCGAACTCATTACGGTGAACACTTTGCCCGTATACAATCTCCCGTGACCCGTCAGTTGTCAACTGGTGCCTGCCGCCTTTCCCGTCTGCCACAAACAACTGGTCGTCCTTTATAAATGCCGTAGCTTTTGATATAGGATTCCAGTCGTTAGCCTTCTGTTCGGAGATACTGTCCTGCCAGACAATCTCGTGTGTCTTGAAATTGAGCAGCAGGAACGACTTCTTATTGCCAAGAGCCACCCAAGGTTGGTCAGGATAGGGGAAGGTGGCATGATAGAGCGCACGGACATGATACATGTCATCACTCTTCAACCATTTATTGACCTCGTCAAGGGTAAAGAGACACGTCTCCTTGCCAGTACTCTTGTCGACGAGCCAGCACTCCTCCACGTCTGTCCTCACCAATTCGTCACCCCACCAGGCATACCAGTTGTTTTGTGGTTGGATGGCATGATAACGGTTACCTCCATAGTTGAGTTCCTCAAGGGTGAAGAGTTGCTTTTCTTGGGCAGACATATTCAACGACAATATGAGAAGGAGCAATAAGGTCTTAATCTTCATCATGGTCATTTCTCCTATTCTTCTTATCGAAAGTCCTTCCTTTCCGGTCGAAGTCTCGCTTTCCCTTGAAAGGTTTTCTGGGATATCTAGAATCTCTAGAATCTCTAGGTCCTCTAGATTCTCTAGAATATCTAGACTCCCTTGGTTCTCTAGGCTCCCTAGGCTCCCTAGGTTCCCTCTTCTCCAAAGAACGGAACTTAAAAGAGCGGATGTCCGCTTCCTCATTCTCCTCCTGTTCCTCCAGGCGTTTCTTGAACTCCCGATTCTGTTTGAAGCGACGCTTCTCAGCCATCTGCCGTTTCTCCTCATCTGTTTTCACCGTTCCACCCTCCTCACGGAAGACGCGCATCTTACCATCGAACATCTGGTATTTGCGGAACTCACATTCCAAGGAGCCATTAAACAAGGGAATTTTGATGGATGGCTTTAGACCGATCTGGTCGAAACACTCCTCCCGATAGCTTAGGATCCAGGCGTCATTCCCAGTAAACTGGTGCTTCAACCGTTCCCCGATCATCTTATAGGTGCCGAGCAGGTCGGGGGTGGAGATACGCTCTCCATATGGAGGATTGGTGACCATGATACTCTTCTCCTTGGGTTGTGTGAAATCCTTGAAATCAACGTTCTCTACAGTGATGTCGTTGGTCAGTCCTGCGGCACGGACATTGATACGGGCAGTGTTGACAGCCTTCATGTCGATATCGTAACCATAGATATGATGGTTGAACTCCCGCTCCTGTGAGTCATCATTATAGATGGCGTCAAACAGGTCACGGTCAAAGTCTTTCCATTTCTCAAAAGCGAACTCCTTACGGAACAGTCCCGGTGACATGTTGCGGGCGATGAGCGCTGCCTCAATCAGCAAGGTACCACTGCCACACATGGGATCGATGAAGTCGGTCTCACCATGCCAGCCAGTCATCAAGATCATACCTGCTGCCAATACCTCGTTCAAAGGAGCCTCTACTGACTCCTGGCGATAACCACGACGGTGCAGAGACTCACCACTGGAGTCCAAAGAGAGCGTGCATTTGTCCTCCGCGACATGGATGTTCAGACGGATGTCGGGATTCGTTATGGAGATATTCGGACGCTTACCTGTCTTCTCACGAAACTGGTCGACGATGGCATCCTTGACTTTATAAGCTACGAATTTGGAGTGACGGAACTCTTCGGAGAAAACCACGGAGTCAACGGCAAAGGTGGTGTTCAGATCCAGGTAATTGGTCCAGTCCACTTCTTTCACACCCTCATAGACATCATCTGCTGACTGTGCCTTGAAATGCTTGATAGGTTTTAGGATACGGATGGCAGTATGCAACTGGAAGTTAGCACGGTACATCATTTCTTTGTTGCCTGTGAAAGAAACCATGCGGCGTCCTATCTCTATATTCTCTGCGCCCAATTGCGCCAATTCTTTCGCCAAGACAGGTTCAAGACCCATAAATGTCTTGGCGATAAGTTCATAATCTTGTGTCATAATGTCATGATGTAAATATGGTGCAAAGATACGAATAAAGTAGGCGATTCACAAAATAAATTGTGTTTTTTTTCATTATTCTGATTCTTTTATGTATTTTTGCAACCAATACTAGAACAAGACAATCAATCATGATGAACGGATTGGCAATATTTCTGATAGATGTCAGTTCTCTGATGAGAATTGACATCCTGATATGGGTGGCAGGTGTTCCTGGTATTCTGGTATTGCTGTTCGTCCTTTTCTATCAAATGAAACAATATCGTCAGCTGAAGTTGGAACTGGCACAGCTGGCAAAGGTCAAGCGGCATAACATCGAGTTTGAGTTGGTGCTGAAGGCGATGAGACTGTCTACATGGCGACTGGATGTCACAGAAGGTGTGGTATCATATGAGAGCGATTATCGAAGCGGGACGAACTCATATACTCCCAAAGCAGGTACACCGGTCAATGATACGTTCGACCTTATCCATGCCGATGACCGTGAGAGAGTCAGGGAGGCTCTGACAGGACTGATGAAGGGCAAGTATGAGGATTATCATCAGCAATACAGGGCACAGGCGACACCTTCCTCACCCTATTATTGGGCGGAGACCTTCGCTACTGTTGAAAAACATGACATAGACGGCAAACCTTTGACCATCGTGGGTACCTCTATGCGTATCGATGACCAGAAAGAGATCGAACAGGCATTGATAGAGGCACGTAACCAGGCAGAAGAGAGTGATCGTCTGAAGTCTGCTTTCCTGGCGAACATCACCCATGAGGTCCGTACCCCTTTGAATGCCATTGTGGGCTTCAGCGATGTCCTGCCCATGGCACAGAGTGAGGAGGAGCGTAATGAACTGATTAAACTAATCAAACAGAATAACGCCCATCTACTCCGATTGTTTGACGATATGATGAACATCTCTAAATTGGAAGCTGAAAACAATGGTGAGATTGTCCTGGAGGATTTTGAGTTACAGCCTTTGTTGCAAGAAATGGTGGATAAGTACCAGCATGTCGCGTCCAACAATGGGGTAGTCGTGGAGACGGATGAGGCTGCTGAGTCCATCATCGTCCATACAGACCGTGACCGTCTGAAGGAAATACTGAACCAGTATATGAATAATGCCGTGAAGTTCACGTTTGCAGGTAGTATCCGACTGGGTTGTGACAAACTACCGTCAAGATGGAGGATATGGGTCCGTGACACAGGAAAGGGTATTCCTGCCGACAAGTGTAACGACCATCTCTTCGAGCGTTTCGTGAAAGTGGATGATTTCGTGGCGGGTACTGGGCTTGGTCTGAGTATATGCCGGAGTCTTGCTGACCTTCTGGGGGGAACGGTAGGCGTAGAATCTGTTTATCAACAAGGATCCACCTTCTGGGTGGAGATTCCCTATTAAATATGCAAGCGACTAGATATAGATATATTCTCTTATTCCTCCTTTGTTTGATGTGCCAGTCTTCTCTGGCACAATTAATGTCCGGGGTGATTACCGATGCCGAGACAAGGATGGTCATTCCTTCTGTGACGGTGTCGTATAAAGGGCATCGGGTGGCTGTCGCCTCAGGACTAGATGGACGTTATGTCATCCAGAAAAATGTAGGATGGGCATTGACTTTTAGCGCTGTGGGCTATGTGTCACAGACCATACCTATTGGCGACAGGACTCCGGTGGTCGTTGATATCCAGTTGCAACCTGATACCAAGGTACTACAGGATGTGACGGTACGCTCCAAGCGACAGCGTTATAGTCGTAAGAACAACCCTGCCGTGGAACTGATGCGTAAGGTAATAGAACACAAGCGTCTCACCAATCTCGCCAATAAGGATTATTACCAGTACACCAAATATCAGAAGCTCACTCTTGCTGGTAATGACATCACCCCGGAGAAACTCTATCACTCCATCTTCCGTAAGAACAAATGGATATTAGACCAGATAGAGCCTTGTCCCTATAATAACAAACTCATCCTGCCCATCTCCGTTGACGAGACAGTGACGAGGAAACTGTACCGTCGTCATCCGCATGATGAGAAGAATATCATCATGGGACAGAACTCGACAGGTATCGGTGACCTGTTCCAGACGGGGGATATCATGAATACGATGATGAAGGATATCTTCACGGATGTGAATATCTACGACGACCAAATCCGACTCCTTCAGCGTCCTTTTACCTCACCGATAGGACGGGGTGCCATCGGTTTCTATCGTTTTTATATCGAGGATACCCTGCAGGTGGAGCGTGATAGTTGTATCCATCTGCATTTCCTGCCTAACAACATGCAGGATTTCGGTTTTCGTGGGGATATCTATATCTTAAAAGACTCCAGCTACCAGGTGAAACGTTGTGACTTGTCAATCCCTCGTCAGAGTGATGCAAATTTCATCGAGAACCTTCGCGTCATTCAGCAGTTCTCCCAGTTGCCTACTAGTGAGTGGGTATTGACGGTGGATGATATGATGGTCGAGATAGAGATTCTGAGTTTCTTGCAGAAAGCGGTTGTCATTAGGAATACTCGCCTGACAGACTATGCCTTCGATGCCCTCGACGACTACTTGTTCAAGGGGAAGCGTGATGTGAGGGAGGCAGACGCGATGTCGCATAGCGACCTCTTTTGGGCACAGTACCGTCAGGTGGGACTGACCAAGGGTGAGGCGTCGATGAAGGACTTTGTCAAGAGTTTCGAGAAGATGAAGGGGTTCAAGTATATCATGCTGGGCTTGAAGGCACTCATAGAGAATTATGTGGAGACTGGCAACCCCTCCAAGGTGGATATCGGTCCTATCAACACTATCTTCTCCTCCAACTATATTGACGGTTTCCGCACCCGTCTGAGTGCGCAGACCACGGCAAACCTCAATAAGCACTGGTTCTTGAAAGGGTATATGGCACGAGGATGGAAGTCACATAAGAATTATTATAAAGGGGAGGTGACGTATTCCTTCAACGAGAAGGAGTATCTGCCCAATGAGTTCCCACAGCGATACCTGTCTTTCTCGTCAACGTATGATGTGTGCTCTCCATCGGATAAGTTCCTGACAACGGACAAGGATAATGTGTTTACGGCATTCAAATGGAGCAAGGTGGATGCTATGATGTTCTATAACCGGCAGCAACTGACTTTCGTTCATGAGGAGAATGCGGGACTGAAGACGATGGTCAGCTTGAAGACGGAGGAGAATGAAGCGTGCGGCAACCTCTATTTTACTCCGCTTGCCGATTATGCCGCATGGGATCATATAGGTCCTCGTCCTTCTGCGAGAATCCGCACTACGGAGCTGCATGCTGAGATAGAATACTGTCCAGGAGCTCTCTATATCAATACCAAACAGCGTCGGAAGAAGGTGAATCGTGAGGCGCCCATCTTTACCCTGGGACATACCATCGGTATGAAGGGCTTCCTGGGGGGTGACTATAGCTACCACTATAGTGAACTGAGTGTCAAACACCGCTTCTGGTTAAACAGCTGGGGAAAGGTGGATGTCTATGTCAAGGGTGGGGTGCAGTGGTCGAAGGTGCCGTTCCCGATGTTATGTATGCCAGAGGCTAACCTCTCGTATATCCTCCATCAATACACATATAGCCTTATTGATAATATGGAGTTCCTCAACGACCGTTTCCTCTCTACGATTATCGCCTGGGACTTGAACGGAAAACTGTTCAACCGCATCCCGTTGCTGAAGAAGCTGAAATGGCGTGAGTATATCGGGGTCAAGATGCTGTGGGGAGGACTCTCCGACAAGAACAACCCGTTCCTGGCACAGAATACTGACAGTCCTTTGCTGATGGTGTTCCCTGAGGGCTCCCATGTGATGAATCCGAAACGCCCGTACTGGGAGGTCTCTGTGGGTATCCATAACATCTTCAAGTTCTTCCATGTGGAGTATGTGCGCCGCTTGAACTACAACGACTTGTCGACGGCTCATAAGAACGGCATCCGCGTGACCGTTCATTTCACTTTCTGATATTTTTCTCGCCTATGCAACTTTTTCCGCGTCTTCTCCGTCTAACAGACAGAAACATTAATAAAAGAAAGAGTATGAAGAAGTTATTTTTGATTTTTGTCGTCGTGTTCGCCGTCGTGGCTGGAACAAGTGTTTATGCCTTCCAAGGTTCTGATAAGGTGGAGGAGTCTCGTGGGTTGAAAGGGTTTGAGCGTATCCGTCTGGAGGGGTCTCCTGACATCAAGTACGTACAGGGTAAGACATGGTCTGTCCGTGTGAAGGCACCCAAAAGTATCATCAAGAAAGTACAGACTCGTGTGGAGAACAACACACTGGTCGTCAGTGTGAGTTCTGGCAGTATGTTCAGCTTCAGCAGCATGAAGGATAATGACGTGACGGTCTATGTCACCTCTCCTGACCTGGTCGGTGTCGAGGTGCATGGCTCTGGCGACTTCGAGAGTAAGTCGCATGTGGATACGGATAACCTTGCCATTACCCTGAAGGGCTCTGGTGACATCGATTTCTATGATATTATCTGCGACCGTGTCAATGTCTCTTTGGTGGGCTCTGGTGACGTGGATGTCAAGAAGGTCGTCACCCAGTATTCCGCTGTCGAACTGGTAGGCTCTGGGGATGTGAAGATCAGTCAGCTGAATGCCAAGGACACGAAACTGGAACTGAAAGGCTCTGGTGATATCAAGGTGGCTAACCAGAATTGTGGCACCGTCACCTGCCGCCTGGTAGGCTCCGGCGATATCACCCTCACTGGTACGGTCAGGAAACTTGAGAAGACGACTCGTGGCTCTGGCGATATTCATACGGGAGGACTGAAAATCGTGAAGTAAAAGGGTCATACCGTACCTCCCCTTAGTTAGGCGGCACCTATCGCATAGACAGGCGGCACCAAACGACCCGATAGGCGGCACATATCCAGGCGATAGGTGCCGCCTAACTCTACTATAGTATATATACAGTCCCGTTTCTTATTCCTGTGGAACATTTTATTGATAGGAATATGTGATCTTTTGAAAATTTATGCGTATATTTGCACCCATAATAATTAAAATCAAGGTGTATGAAATCAAAACTTGTTGGATTGGCAGTGGCTGCGCAGTCTGTGATACTGGCGGGATGTAATACCGGTACGGACGTCGAGCAGCAGGTGGATGAGTTGTATGGAAAGATGTCGCAGGAGGAGCGTATTGCCCAACTGCGGAGTCTCTATCTCGATGAGTTCTTCGACGAACAGGGGAAACTGGATACTGCCAAGTGTCGGCAACAGATACCGAACGGTATCGGACACTTCTCACAGTTTTGTATGCAGAAGCCTAGGGACCCGAATGAGTTGCGCGACCGTGTGGCTGCCATGCAGGAGTGGTTGATGAAACATACACCCAACGGTATTCCCGCCCTTTTTCATGAGGAGGTGCTGACAGGTGTCAACACGTTGGGAGCCACCATCTATCCGCAGCAGATCGGACAGGCGTGCTCGTTCAACCCGGAACTGGCAGAACTGAAGACTCTTCAGACGAGTACCGCCCTGCGCCGGATGGGCGGCATTCTGGCACTCTCGCCGATGGTCGATGTATGCCGCATACCCAGTTTCAACCGTCTAGAGGAGTCGTATGGTGAGGATGGCTATCTGTCGGCAGTGATGGGTACGGCTTTTGTCAAAGGATTGCAGCAAGGTGACCTGAAGAAAGGGGTGGGGGCTTGTTCCAAGCATTACCTCGGCTATGGCGGCGGTGGTGATGCAGAGGAAAAGGAGCTGATGGAGGAGATTCTGATGCCCCACGAGGCGATGATCCGCCTGGCAGGAAGCCGTGTCGTCATGCCTGGCTATCATGCCGTGCATGGTACCAACTGTGTCGCCAATAGTGAGATACTGAATGATATCCTGCGGGGCTATCTGGGCTTCGACGGCATGGTGGTGAGCGACTATACCGCCATCAGCCAGATTCCTGGTTTGGAGAGCCCGGTACAGAAAGCCGCTGCTGCCATCAACGGTGGCAATGATGTCGACTTCCCCACAGGCTCCGACTATCAGCACCTGTCGGAAGCCTTGGCACAAGGACTGGTGAAGCCGGAGGTGCTGGAGCGTGCCGTGAAGGATGTGCTGCGCCAGAAGTTCCGCGCAGGTCTTTTCGACAAGGATGCCTACCTCTATACCACGGAGAAGATCGTCCTCGACACTCCCGAGGAGCGTAAGACGGCCTACGACATCGCCACCCAGTCGGTGGTGCTTCTGGAGAACAATGGCGTACTGCCCCTGAAGGAGGTGAAGAACATCCTGCTGACGGGTCCGAATGCGAATAGCATCTGGTCGATGTGCGGTGACTATACTTATCCTGCCATGTCGTACTTCTGGAAGATGATGGACTATAAGTCGGAGACGCCCCATATCGTCAAACTACTGGAGGGTATGACGAAACAGAAACCGGAGGGCGTCAACCTCCTGTATTCCAGAGGTTGTGACTGGACGGAGGAGATAGAGACCAAATACGGAGAGGCTGGTGATGCCCGTGCGTGGGAATACGAACTACTCCATCGTAAGGTGGACGCTGGTGAGAAAGCCGACAAGCAGGAAGCTCTCCGCATGGCAAGTCAGTGTGACGTGATCATTGCCGCTGTGGGAGAAAACGTGATGCTGTGCGGTGAGAACCGTGACAGACAGGGACTCCGACTGCCAGGAAAACAGGAACAGTATGTCGAGGAGCTTATAAAGACGGGTAAGCCTGTCGTATTGGTCATCTTCGGCGGCAGGGCACAGGTGGTGTCCGGTCTTGCGGAGAAATGTGCCGCTGTCATCCAGGCATGGTATCCCGGTGAGGAAGGCGGCAATGCCGTTGCGGACATCCTCTATGGCAAGGTGTCACCCTCCGCCAAACTGGCAGTCAGCTATCCCAATACGGAAATCAACGAGCCGGTCTGCTATAACTATTCTGCGGAAAAGGATGCCCGCATCCAGTGGCCCTTCGGATACGGTCTTTCCTATACTACCTTTGAATACAGCAACCTGAAGGTCGACAAGGAGGCTCCTACCACGGGTGAGGGTGTCAGCCTTTCTTTCGAGGTGAAGAATACGGGTAAGATGGCTGCCGACGAGATCGCACAGGTCTACCTGAGTCCTGCTGACGGACAACAACTTCGTCCCATCCAACTGCAAGGTTTCGCCCGTGTCAGTTTGCAGCCTGGTGAGCAGAAGACGATACAAGTCAAGCTCTATACAGAGCAGTTCGGCTTCTATACTCATGAAGCCCAGCGACAGTGGAACGTCCGTCCTGGTAAGTATATCGTGAAGGTGGGTAGCTCCTCAGAGGATATCAAACTACAGGAGACCATTACCCTAACCGGTGATTCTGTCGTCAAACCTATCAGGGAATTCTATTTCTCAAAGACTCTATAATGGTTATGTATGTGGTATTAGCCGACAATCAGGATATCACTAGGGCAGGCATGATGTATGTCTGTCAGGAGCTGGACCAGGTGGAGATGCACCGTGCTGAGGATAAGGTAGAGCTGATAGAACAGTTGAAACAGCATCCTGAGGCAGTGGTGGTATTAGACTATACCCTTTTTGATATCAATGATGTCGAGGAACTGGAAATCCTGTATCAGCGATTCCCTCAAGTGCAATGGATACTCTTCAGCGTGGATCTGTCGGGTGATTTTGTCCGTCGGGTGATTGCCATCTCCCCGCGTTTCAGTATCTTGTTGAAAGAGTCGACTATACAAGAGATACGAGAATGCTTGTTGTTTGGGCAACGACACCAGCGGTATATCTGTCAGCGGATGGCAGAGCTATTGTTGGCTCCGCAAACGAAAGTGGTGGAAGAGGATGTGAGACTGACCCCTACGGAAATGGAGATACTGAAGGATATCGCACTGGGACAGACCACCAAAGAGATTGCGGAGCGTCGCTTCTCCAGTTTCCATACCGTAAATACCCATCGGAAGAATATTTTCAGGAAGCTAGGAGTCAATAATGTCCATGAAGCTACCAAATATGCCTTGAGAGCAGGACTCGTAGACTCTGCGGAATACTATATATAAAAAAGGATTTTATCGTTTCTCAGAATACAAAAAAAGTAGGAACTATCTCACGACAACTCCTACCCAATTTCTAACTAACTTATTATCAACTATTCATTACTCATTCTGAATTCACATTGCAAAGATAAGTACTTTTTCTGATATCTGCAAGAAAAATATCAAAAAACTTTGAAAAAAGTTCCGTAAACGTTTGCGTAGATTGGAAATTATTTGTAATTTTGCATCTGATGAGTAAGAACAAGCAACATAGAACTTCCTTAAAAGATCTGGCAAGAGAGTTGAATGTCAGTATTGCCACTGTGAGTCGTGCCTTACGTAGTTCAACAGAGATAGGCGAGGAAATGCAGCGTCGCGTGAAGGAACTGGCAAAAAAGATGAACTATCGCCCGAATCCTTTCGCGCAAAGTCTTCGTAAAGAGGCTCCCAAGATTATAGGTGTGGTAGTGCCGAACCTGGTAACCCACTATTATGCCGCTGTCCTTGACGGTATTGAGGATGAGGCGAGAAGGGCAGGGTATAGCGTGATCAGTGCCAACAGCCATGAGGATTGCGAAAAAGAGGCGAATGTGGTGGATAACTTCATCGGTTTGCATGTGGGGGGTATTATTGCCTGTCTGGCTCAGACAACGACAGACTATAGTCATTTTGAGGAGTTAGCCTCCATGGGTATCCCCTTGGTCTTCTTTGGACGAACCTGTCTTTCCGACCGTTTCTCCAGTGTGACAGCCAATGGTGACGAGGCTGCGATGATGGCTACCCAGCATCTGATAGATACGGGCAGTCGTCGTATCTCCTTCATCGGAGGTCCTAACCATCTGGATATGGTGCAACGACGTAAACATGGCTATTTAGAAGCTTTGCGTGAGAATCGTATCCCCATAGAACGGGACTTGGTGATTTGTAACAAAATAGACTATCAAGTGGCTCTGGAGGAAACGGTGAAATTACTACAGAGGGAGGATCGCCCGGATGCGATACTTGCCTTTAATGACATCATCACCTTTGCTGCTTTCACGGCTATCAAACAGTTGGGACTACGCATCCCGGATGATGTCGCCCTTATAGGCTTCACGGATGATGCCCATGCGGCTTATGTGACCCCCCGGATGTCTGCCATCGTGGATCAGTCGTATGTGATGGGTGTCACTGCCTGTCAAGTGTTGTTGGGACATATTCATGGGGATACCAAGGTGCAAAAGAAGATTGTTCCCCAGCAGTTAATGATTCGAGAAACTTCCGCAAAGAACAAAAAGTAAGCTTTTTTTTTGGTCATATTGTAAAAAAAGTGTATTTTTGCACATATTATTTGTAAAAATACATTTTACCAATGACTAAGAAATTTGTTTTACTATCCTTATTGATATGCCTGATGCCATTGGCTACGATGGCAGGGATACCTGATATGAAGTTCAGTCGCTTGGATACACGTGACGGACTGAGTAACTCCCAGTTATTATGCATGTTTCGTGACTCGAAGGGTATGATGTGGTTTGGAACGCCTTATGGATTGAACCGCTATGACGGGTATCGTTTCAAGACGTTCTATTCCTATCCCAAGGATACGACCACAATGCGTAATAATTATGTGGACGAGATTTACGAGGCATATGACGGGAAACTGTGGATTCGTCAGAGTATGAACTATACCATCTATGACCCTGTGACGGAGAAGTTCGACCGCCATCCTGAACAATGGTTGCATGAGCATGGTGTCAAAGGAGGTATAGAGCGCCTGTACATTGACTCGAAAAAAGGTTTCTGGGTGAAGACTTATGAGGACGGTTTCTGGCATTATAATCCGCGTACGGGTAAAGTCAAGCAGTACCCGTTTGGCTATGGTCGTCAGGAGTTCAACAGCGACTTTGGCGTCTCTGGCTTTACTGAGTTTGGGAAGAGCGTGTTGGTATCCTCCTACAATGGTGAGATATTCTGCTTTAACCGTGAGAAAGACTGGATCAGCTGGAAGAGTGATTATCTGCGCAAACGCGGTTTCGTAAACAGCCAGGACTGCAGGCTGCGGGTAGACAACGAGGGTAACCTGTATGCTGTTACGATGCAGGGAACCTATATCTTGATGAATGGCAAAGGACGATGGTACCATTCCCTGCCTGAGTTGTTTCATAGTTGGGGAATTAATGATACGGAGGAAGTGCAGAGCGTCTGGGATATCCAGTTGGACCATCAAAAGCGATTATGGCTTGCCACGGACCATCATGGTGTGATTGTCGTTGACCGTAAGTCAAAGGAGATTCGTCAATTCTTGAATGACAAGCATGATGAGACTTCTATTTGTGACAATACCATCCGTTTCATCTATCGCGACCAGTTGTCTCGCATGTGGCTGGGATCCTATATGAATGGTGTCAGCTGTTATACGGAGAGTAGCTCGAATTTCCGTAATATTGAGTTAGGGAATATCAATACGATCTGTGTTGACAAGGCAGGTTACTATTGGTTAGGCACTAACGACAAAGGTATCATCCGTTTTGATCCCCGTACGGAGGAGCGGATCGTCTATGACAAGGCGAACAGCGGTATTGCCTCTAATACAATGGTTGGTTCTTTGGCTGCTCGTGACGGTTCCGTATGGTTTGGAACCTATGAGGGTGGTCTGATTCATATTAAGGACGGACAAGTGACGAACTATCGTGCTACGGGCAAGTCGAATGATCTTGCCAACAATAATGTGTGGACGATTTATGAGGACCAGTGGGGATATATATGGATAGGAACCCTGGGAAGCGGTGTTCAGCGTATTGACCCCAGAACGGGACGCATGGATGTGCCGATAAGCACCAAGAACTCTGTCCTTCCCAGTGACTATATCTCTACGATTACCAGTACACAGAAGGGTTGGATGATGGTGTCACACTCTGTTTTCTATTCTATTATCAACCCCAAGACGAAGAAGGTGATTAATCGTAATATTACGGACAACCATAATAATATTAGTATTACGGAGACTTCTATCAATGCGATGCAAGATAGTCGTGGCTTGTCATGGCAAGGCTCGTCTTCGGGGGCTACTATATGGGACCCAAAGACCAACGAGGTCTATCTTATCGACATGCGTTCTGGTATGTTCGGCTCTACCGTAAACAGTATGATAGAAGATGATCGTCATACGATGTGGCTGGTAACGGACCACGGAGTGACCAATGTGGTTCCACAGAAGGTAGCAGATAATAAATGGAATTTTGTGGTGCGTAGTTTCAACAATCGTGACGGTCTGCATGGTAGTCCCTATAACCAGCGCTCTCTTTGTTATACTCCTGACGGGAAGATCCTGGTGGGTGGTCAAGGAGGACTTGACATCATCAATCCTAAGATGATGGGTAAGGGCCGTTTGAAGGAGATACCCCTTTTTAGTGGACTGAAGATCGGCGGTCGTGAGGTGGAGGTTGGTGAAGAGATACATGGCAATATTGTTTTAGACGAGGCTCTTGACTATTGCCGTGAGATAGCTCTTAAGTACGATGAGGAGTTCACGGTACAGTTGGCAAGTAATAGTGGTGAGATACATAACCGTTCCCGTTTTATCTATAAATTGGATGGCTATAATGACGAATGGCTGCGTACAGAGGTGGTGAATCCTAATATCACCTATCAGAGTCTTCGTGCCGGCTCTTATGACTTATGTGTCCGTATAATGAACGATGACGGAACAATGGGAAAGGAAGAGAGTTGTATAGCCATCACCATCCGTCCCCCCCTGTGGCGTACCCGTTGGATGATATTGCTTTACATGCTTTTGATAGCTGTTGCCGCATGGTTCTGGAGGAAATGGTATATCAAACGTCATGAGCGGCGAATAGAGGCAGAGAATCTTCGTCGTGAGACAGAGAAGATATCCTGGATGGCGGAGATGCGTAGGAAAATGGCAGAAGAGCAACCTGGTGAGACACTCGTGGTGAAACAAGATAAGATGGAAGCCCAGATGCAACAAGCAGATCTTGTCACTTTCATCAAGAAGGTATGTGATGAGTTCAAGGGATATGAGAACTTGCCATTCAAATTGTCTATAGTCACTGTCGTCAACCAATTACAGTTGATGTTTGACCCTGAGCTGTTGAAACGTGCGATGAATATCCTCCTGACGAACTCCGTTAGGTTTGCCCCTACAGAGAGCCGTATCAGTGTAGGTGTGGCCCGGATGTCGACAGGGGATGCTCAGATACAGGTGGCAGACAATGGGGTAGGAGTTCCCGAGCAATATAGGGAACACCTCTTTGATCCTGTCCCTGAAGGTGAAGGCATTCAGCTTGACAAGGTGAAGGCAATCGTGGATGCCCATCATGGCACTATCCGATTGGAGGATAATCCTGGTGGTGGTTCTATCTTTATCATCACACTGCCTGGAGGTGAGGTAATAGAAGAGGCAGAAATCATAGAAGACTAGCAAATACAATAAATATCATGAATAAATTTAGAATGGTGACGACAGGAATCCTGTCGATGATGATGGCAACACTGACAGCCGCTGACTACACTGTCAAAGGTAATTTTGTGACCATCCCGGTGAAAGAAGCGAAGGCAGGTGGTGCCAAGATGGTACGACTGCAGGTAATCAACGACAACATCATCCGTGTGCAGGCAACCTCGGAGAGTGTACTGCCGCAGAAGCAGAGCCTGATGATTGTGGAGCAGAAGGCTCAGCCGATATTCGATGTGAGGGAAGATGATGATAAGGTCTATGTGAAGGCAAAGAATGTAGAGGCTCGTGTGGATGTGGAGTCTGGTAAGATTACTTTTTATGATGCCGCAGGCAAAGAGTTGCTGAAGGAGGCAAAGGAAGGAAAACAATTTAAGAACTTCACTGTTCCAGAGCGTGAGTATGGTCTGAAGGGAGGTGCTCCTCTGACAGAGGCGATGAAGCATGGCATCCAATGGCAGATGAAGTTTGATTCTCCAGATGACGAGGCTTTTTACGGACTTGGCCAGCACCAGTCGGAAGAGTTTAATATGAAGGGTAAGAATGAGGACCTGTTCCAGTATAATACGAAGGTCAGCATTCCTTTCGTCCTTTCTAATAAGAATTATGGTATTCTATGGGACTCTTACAGTTATTGCCGTTTTGGTAACCCCCATGATTATCTCCAACTTAACCGTGCCTTTAAGCTCTATGACAAAAAGGGTAAGGCAGGACACCTGACAGGTACGTATGTGGATAAGGACGGCAAACGCCTGGTTCGTGATGAGGATTCTATCTATTATGAGTATGCCTTCCCCACGACCTCTGAGATTGCTGTCAAGACAGATAATGGTGGTATCAAGAACCTGCCGCAAGGTTTTAACCTGCAGGGTGCCAGTGTGGTCTATGAGGGCTTCATCGAACCGGAATGCGATGGTAAATGTACAGGTAAACCCGCTGACTATCAGTTTATCCTCTATTACTCTGGTTATGTGAGAGTATATATTGACGGAAAGGAAGTTGTTCCTGAGCGATGGCGTACAGCATGGAATCCTAATACCTATAAGTTTACGGCAAAGGTACGTAAAGGGGTGAAGAACCAGTTGCGTATCGAATGGCAGCCTGACGGCGGAGAGGCATACTGTGGACTTCGTGTCTCAGAGCCTCGTAGTGAGGAGGAACGTGGTAAGCTGAGCATTTGGAGTGAGATGGCTCGTGACATGGACTATTATTTCATTGCTGGCAAGAATTTCGATGAGGTGATTAGCGGCTACCGTACCTTGACAGGTAAGGCATCCCTCTATCCGAAATGGGTGTTAGGCTTCTGGCAGAGTCGTGAGCGTTACAAGACTGCGGAGGAGATTGAAGATAATCTCGCTGAGTTCCGTAAGCGTCATATCCCTATTGATAATATTGTCCAGGATTGGAACTACTGGCAAGAGAACCAGTGGGGAAGTCATCAGTTTGAGGCTTCACGTTATCCCAATCCTCAGGCAATGCTTGACAATGTCCATAAGATGCATGGACGTTTCATGATCTCCGTATGGCCCAAGTTCTATGTGAACACTGAGAACTATAAGGAACTGGACAAGAACGGTTGGATGTATACACAGGCTGTGAAGGATGACATTCATGACTGGGTAGGTCCAGGTTATGTGGCAGGTTTCTATGATGCCTATGATGCAGGAGCCCGTAAGATGTTCTGGCGACAGATGGATGAGAACCTATATTCTAAGTATAACCATGATGGCATCGCCGGCGTGGATGCTTGGTGGATGGATGCCTCTGAACCGAATGTGCGTGACTGTACGCCTATGTGGTATCGTAAGGCTCTCAGCGGTCCTACAGCTCTTGGAACATCAACAGAGTTCTTCAATGCTTATTCCACTGTTAATGCGGATGCCATCTATAACGGGCAACGTAGTGTGTGGAAAGGCAAGGATAACGAGCCTCGTGTTTTCTTGTTGACACGTAGTGGCTTTGCAGGAGAACAACGTTTCTCTACTGCCACATGGAGTGGCGACATCGGTACCCGCTGGGAGGATATGCGTGCCCAGATGACGGCTGGTCTGAATTACTCCATGTCAGGTATCCCGTTCTGGGGCATGGACCAGGGTGGCTTCTGTGTGGAGAACCGTTATGTGGCAGCTCAGCAACTCTATGATAAGACAGGTATGGAGAACGAGGATTTGAAGGAGTGGCGTGAGTTGCAGGCCCGTTGGAACCAGTTTGGCGCCTTTATCCCGCTCTTCCGTGCCCATGGACAGTGGCCCTTGCGTGAGATATGGAATATTGCCCCAGACAATCACCCTGCCTATCAGTCGTTTGTCTATTACGACAAGCTGCGCTATCGTCTGATGCCTTATATCTATTCTATGGCTGGTTGGGCTCATTTCAAGGATTATACCTTGATGCGTGCCCTTGTGATGGACTTCAATGGTGATAAGGAGGTAGAGAATATCGGTAACCAGTGGATGTTCGGTCCAGCATTGATGGCTTGTCCTGTTGGCTATTACAAGGCACGTAACCGTAGTGTCTATTTCCCCAAGCAGTGTGGCTGGTATAACCTTTATACTAATGAGTATGTGGAAGGTGGGCAGTCGCTGGTTGTCGATGCTCCTTATGAACAGATTCCTGTTTATGTCCGTGAGGGTGCTATCATCCCATTCGGACCAGAGATGGAGTGGAGTGACGAGAAGCCTGCTGAGCTGATTAACCTCTATGTCTATGCGGGGCAAAACGGCTCGTTCCAACTTTATGAGGACGAGGGTGTCAATTATAACTATGAAAAGGGTAAATACGCTACTATAGAGATTACCTATGATGATGCTTCAAAGACGGTGAGGTTTGGTGCTCGTAAGGGACAGTTCAATGGCATGTTGAAGAATCGCCGTTTCAATGTGGTTCTCATCACGAAAGATGCTGCCAAGCCTCTCAATCTGGACAGTCCAGAAGGGAAGATGGTGCAGTATAACGGCAAGGAAGTCAGTGTAAAACTGTAGCCAATGAGATTAAAAAACATATTATTGGTATTAGCCGTTGCTACAGTGAGCGTAGCTGTTCAGGCTAATTCGGATGATAAATACAAGGACACGAAGGAATACCTGACCCTTCGGGACTCAGTGCATCATGCCTTCAATGAGGGGGATAGCGCACACTTCTTTGTGTCTGTCCGCAAACTAGAGGATTACCTGTTGGCTCAGGACGACTTACATGCCTACTATACACAACGATGTAACGAGATTGTTTTCCAACTGAACCGACAGCGTATCTTCGAGGCATATAAGCTAGCCACCCAACTGTCGAAGGAGTTGGCGGAAAAGAAACTCGATAAGGAGATGTATATGGCCATCAATATGATGGGACATATCTATAATTACAGCGGTAATAAAGAAGGGGCGCGGAAATGTTTCTGGGAGGTTATCCGTAGGATGGAGCAGGAGGGATATACAGAAAGCCTGCCCCCTATCTATATGAATCTGGTGAATATTGTGATGGAGGAGAATCCGCAAGAGGCATTGCGACTGATAGACCAGGCAGTGGCAATTGCCGAGAAATCATCACCAGAACGAGTGTTCGATATTGAGACACGTCGTACCCTTGTCTATTATCGGCTAGGTGACATGCAACGTTTTCTGGATGGCTATAAAGCATATCGTGAAGGGGTGGAAAAAGGGCTCTCATCAGTCCATGGAAGAACATTGGAAGTTTATTATCTGGCTTCGCAAGGACGTGTTGACGATGCTGCTCGTATGGCAGCAGAGATTACTGATAATCCTTTCGCAACACAAGCGGAGATATACTCTAGTGCAGGACGTTGGCATGAGGCTTATGATGCTTTGAAAAAGAATGTAGCGGAGACCGACTCCCTGAATAGTCTGATTCTTAGCAGTTCCATGCAAGGTATTCAGAACGAATTAAAGATCTATGAGGCTGAGCGAAGGGTCAGTCGCCTTTGGTTCTATGGCTTGGTGGCAATTGTCATATTGTTGTCTTCACTCGTCGTGGCTTTGTTCTATATCGTACAGATGCGACGTCGTCATTGGCGTGAGATGAAAAAAGCCTATGACAGAGTCCTGGAGTCTGATAAGTTAAAGACTGCTTTCATTCAAAATGTGAGTCATGAAGTACGGACACCGTTGAATGTCATTAGTGGCTTCGCACAGGTGATGGCGGCGACAGAATACGACATCACTCCTTTAGAGCGTCGCCGGATTGCCAATACCATGATGAATAGCACCAGACGTATTACGACCATGGTTGACGAGGTGTTGGAGATGTCAATGAATGAGGTGGGTGTCGTGGAACAGAACCTCTCGGACATTCAGGCTAATGTGGCGCTTCGTCGTATCATGGAGGATTACCGCAGAGAAGTAGGACACCTCAGTACCAAGTTCTATTTTGAGACCTTCCTTGATGATGACTTCAAGATAAGGACGAATGAGAGTGTGTTGCGCCGTATCATCACCCCGTTGCTTGACAATGCGGTGAAGAATACGGACAATGGTGAGGTGAGGATGATTTGCACAAAGACCGCCGACCACTTGGTGATAGCGATAGAAGATACGGGACGAGGGATCCCGGCGGAAGAAGCAGAGCATATCTTCGAGCGTTTTGTGAAGTTGGATAATTTCAAGGAAGGAATGGGAATCGGACTGACTTTCTGTCGCTCTATGGCGAACCGACTGGGTGGACATGTCAGACTTGATACTTCCTATGCAGGACCAGGAGCTCGTTTTGAGATTATGATTCCTTTGGTAAAGAAAGATGATAAAGCATAACAATATGAGAAAATTTTTATTCCTTAGTTTTTCTGTTATCCTCATTGGATTAACAGCTCAGGGTCGTGACCGTCAGAACTTTGACGCTGGTTGGCGCTTTATCCTTGCTGACTCAGCACAGATGGCCACTCCGATGTATAATGATTCCCATTGGCGGACGCTCGATCTGCCGCACGACTGGGCGATAGAGGGTGACTTCTATGCTGGCAATCCCAGTGGCGCTGGTGGCGGGGCTTTGCCTGGCGGTATCGGATGGTATCGTAAACACTTCTCTCTCGACTGTGAGGCAGTGCCTGGTAACCATTACTTCATTGAGTTTGATGGTGTGTATATGAACTCCACCGTCTATGTCAACGGACAGGAAGTGGGGCATCGTCCTTATGGTTATTCGAGTTTTGAGTATGATATCACGAAATATCTGAAACAGGGTGACAATGTCATAGCCGTGAAGGTCGACAACTCCGACCAGCCGAACTCCCGGTGGTATAGCGGTTGTGGCATCTACCGCCATGTGTGGTTCACCCAGACGAATCATGTACATGTGAAGCATTGGGGCGTTCATGTCCAGACCGATGCAAAGACAGGACAGGTGAAAGTGGAGGTGGAGCTGGCTAAGTATCCTTCCATCAACATCCATCGCCCGACGATCAAGAACACAGTCTTCGACGCCAATGGCAAGGAAGTGGGATTGAAGGTTAAGAATCCGCATCTCTGGTCAGTGGAGGACCCCTATATATATAAGGTACGTACGCAAGTCTTGGTCAATGGCAAGGTCGTTGATGAGGTATGGACGACAACGGGTTTCCGCGACTTTAGGTTTGATGCGGAGACAGGCTTCTGGCTCAATGGCAAGAACTTTAAGTTAAACGGTGTCTGTGAGCATCATGACTTCGGTTGTCTGGGTGCCGCTATCAACGAGGATGCCATGCACCGTAAGCTGTCGAAACTGAAGGCGATGGGCGTCAATAGCATCCGTTCCTCGCATAACCCTCCTGCTCCAGAGTTGCTGAACATGTGCGACACGATGGGTATTATCGTGATGGATGAGAGTTTCGATATGTGGCGACGGAAGAAGACGGCTGGTGACTATGCCCGTTTCTTCGACGAGTGGCATGAGCGTGACCTTACCAATCTGGTGTTGCGCGACCGTAACCATCCCTCTGTGCTGATGTGGTCCATCGGTAACGAGGTGTTGGAGCAGTGGTCGAGTGCGGATGCCGATGAGTTGACCCTGGAACAGGCGAACCTCATCCTGAATGCCGGACATGATGCCTCGACACTGGCACATGGCAAGGAGATGAGTCCCAACTCCCTGTTGACCCGTCACTTGGCGGATATCATCAAGCGTTACGATACGACACGTCCGGTTCTTGCCGGTTGTAACGAGCCGGATCCCAACAACCATCTCTTTAAGAGTGGTGCCATTGACATCATCGGTTTTAACTACCACCATCAGTGGGTGAAGGATGTTCCCAAGAACTTCCCCGGTAAGCCTTTTATCTTCTCGGAGAGTGTGTCGGCACTACAGACACGCGGCTATTATAAGATGCCTTCTGATGAGATCACATGGGCACCGCAGGAGTGGTGGCTCCCCTATACTGATCCCTCCTATATGTGTTCCGCATATGATAATATGCATGCCTCCTGGAGTTCCACTCATGAGGAGACATGGGACGTGGTGAAGCATAACGCCTTCGTGGGTGGACAGTATATCTGGACAGGCTTCGACTATATCGGTGAGCCGACACCTTACGGTTTCCCTGCACGATCCAGTTATTTCGGTATCATCGACCTAGCCGGTTTCCCGAAGGATACCTATTATATGTATCAGAGTGAGTGGACGACAAAGCCCGTGCTGCACCTCTTCCCCCATTGGAACTGGGTTCCTGGAGACGAGATTGATATGTGGTGCTACTACAACAATGCTGATGAGGTGGAGTTGTTCATCAACGGCAAGAGTCAGGGCGTACGTCGTAAGACGGGTGAGAATGCTGAGGGACGCTATGACATGCATAATACGAAAACGAAGTTAAACACGGAATACCATGTCGGATGGCGTGTCACTTTCGATCCAGGTGAAGTGAAGGTAGTGGCTCGCAAGGACGGAAAGATTGTTGGCGAACAGACGATTAAGACGGCTGGTGCACCAGCAAAGATTCGTTTGTCGAAAGATTATCAAGGTAAGAATACCACCTTTGTCACTGCCGAGGTGGTGGATAAGGACGGTAACCTCTGTCCATGGGCAGAGGACCAGATCTATTTCATCTATGAGGGTGATGGTAAGGTACTGGGAACGGACAACGGTTGTCAGACCTCTATGGAGAACTTCAAGGCTCCACAGCGTAAAGCCTTCTTTGGTAAGTGTATGGTAGTGGCAAGTGGTAATGGCTCTATCACTGCCAAGTCACCGACACTGCAGTCTGATGTCATACAATTGAATGTTAAGAGATAAAAGATAATAGATGAAACGCGCGTTATTATTCCTTTGCTTCGTAGGTTGCGGTTATGCCGCAACTACAGTCCATGCCCAGTTGCAGACTTCCGCAGGTATTCAGTATCTGCAGTGTATGCCCAAAGACCAGTCGGGCGATTTCTCAGACCTGAGTAATACCTATTTCCTTGCCGACTCGCTGGCTACGTTCGATGCAGCGAAGGGAGAGGGGACGGTCAACTGGAAACGTTATCGTCTGTCGCCTCGTCAGGCGTTCAACCTTAACGGCTACTGGCCAGTGCGGATGCAGATGCTCGACTTCCCCGATACACAGTATGACAACGACCCGAACCTGTCGTTTAAGATAGACTTTGTCAGTCCCCGTTGTGTCCGTATCCGCATGGCGACTTCGCCCATTGAGGCTCCAAGGAAGGATGAAGAGAGCCTGATGCTGGCAGGGTCGGTGCCTACTTCCTCTGCCTGGCAAATGAAGAGCGATGGCAAAGCCATCACCTACCAAACAGATTATGGCACGGTGGAGATACAGAAATACCCGTGGCGTATCGTGTTGAAGGACAAGAATGGGAAGATAATGACTCAGACGCGTCATATCATCGACAACGACTCCAGTCAGGTGAAACTCCTGCCGTTCTCGTTTATCAAGCGTGGTTCCGATAACTCGCGCAGTGTCAATCCCGTACTGACCATTGCCCCGGGTGAGCGTATCTATGGTTGTGGTGAGTCGTTTGGTGCCTTGAACAAGGTAGGGCAGAAGGTACAGATCATGGTGACTGACCCGCAGGGACCAGAGACCGACGGACAGTATAAGCCCGTACCGTTCTATTTCTCCAATCGCGGCTATGGCATCTTCATGCACACCTCAGCACCTGTCACTGCAGATTTCGGTGCTTCGTATATCGGAGCACAGCGCCTGTTTATGGCAGACGAGCAGATAGATTTCTTCGTGTTCTTTGGGTCTCCCAAAGACATCTTGAACGAATACACCAATATCACAGGTAAGTCACCGATGCTGCCCTTGTGGACTTTCGGCACGTGGATGAGTCGTATTACCTACTTCTCACAGGAAGAGGGTCTGGAGATTGCCCGACAACTCCGTCAAAACAAGATTCCGAGTGATGTCATCCATTTCGATACAGGATGGTTTGGTGTAGACTGGCAGTGCGACTATGAGTTTGCCAAAGACCGTTTCAAGGACCCGAAGGGCATGCTCGACCAGTTGAAGCGTGATGGTTTCCATACTTGTCTGTGGCAGTTGCCGTACTTCACACCCAAGAACCGTTTCTTCCGTGAACTCGTCGATGGCGGTATGGCAGTGAAGAATGCGGCAGGTAGCCTGCCTTACGAGGATGCCGTTCTGGATTTGAGTAATCCTAAAACGGTGAAATGGTACCAGGATAAGATTGCCAATCTCATCAAACTCGGTGTTGGAGTCATTAAGTGCGACTTTGGTGAGGCGGCTCCTTACGACGGTTTCTATTATAGCGGTCGTGGTGGTCTCTACGAGCATAACCTCTATCCTGTCCGTTATAACAAAGCCTTGTTCGAGGCTGTGAAGGCGAATAGTGGCGAGGGTGTCATCTGGGCACGCAGTGCCTGGGCTGGTTCTCAGCGTTATCCATTGCACTGGGGCGGTGATGCCGCTACAACCAATACGGGTATGTTGGGTGACCTGCGTGGCGGACTCTCTTTCGGACTCAGTGGTTTCTCCTTCTGGAGTCACGACATGGGCGGCTTCGTCACCGCCTCGCCCGAGGATATTTACCGTCGTTGGCTGCCCTTCGGTTTTCTGAGTAGTCATACCCGTGCCCATGGTGCGCCGCCTACTGAGCCGTGGCTCATCAGCGAATCGTTCACGAAGGCTTTCCGTCAGGCTGCCGAGATGAAATACAAGCTCATGCCGTATGTCTATGCACAGGCGAAAGACTGCTCCGAGCGTGGTCTTCCGATGGTGCGTGCCCTGTTGGTGGAGTTCCCTGACGACCCAGGTGCATGGCTCGTAGAGGATGAGTATATGTTCGGTTCGCAGATACTGGTTGCCCCGTTGTTGGAGAGTGGCGACAGCCGTATGTGTTACCTGCCTCGTGGCAAGTGGATTGACTACCAGAGCGGCAAGATCTATGAGGGTGGCTATCAGACCATCAAGGTGGGTGAGATACCCTGTGTCATCCTCGTTCGTGACGGTAGTCTCATTCCGCATGTACCTCTTGCCCAGCGTACCGATCAGATACAATGGGACAAGGTGGAGTTGAAGACATATAAAGCCGATGCGAAGAAATGCACAGGTTTGCTCTTTAAACCGGGTGACAGTCAGATACAAACCATCGAGCAATGACCAAAGAGGGGACTGTCCTGTTGAGTGTCAGTGCGACGATGCATCTGTTGGTGGACGGGCTTTGCCTGTGTTGCCTCTACTTGACAGTGTCTTCTTTCACTACGAATGGTATTCTTTCTGTCTTCCTGCTTTATAATATTCTGGCGTTCATGAGTCAGCCGTTGACGGGACTGATGGTCGACAGGCTGACTCATAGGCACTGGTTGTTGCTGTGGTCGCTGGTGTTGCTGACCCTCGGTGTACTGGTGTCGCTGTCGCTTCCTCTGTGGACAGTGTCCTCATCCCTCTGCCTTATCGTTGCTGTCCTGTTGGGAATCGGCAATTCCCTGTTTCATGTATGGGGTGGCAAGCAGGTTGTATTAACCACCAATAATGACATCAGGGCATTAGGTGTGTTCGTGTCGACGGGAGCGATGGGACTTGCTGTTTCCGTAGTGTTCTTCTCATGGTCCCTGTTATGTCTCTTCCTGTTGGCTCTCTGTCTGCTGGCATCGACCTATCTGCATGTTGAAGGCAGGATGAAGGAAGGTGTCATACAAGGGGATGTGTCTGATGTTCGGCATTTCTCACTGCCCTTTGTGCTCTTGTCTGTCGTGGCTATCATGGTTATTGTCGGCTTCCGTTCCTATGTTGGGGAGACCTTTTCTTCCCCTCTTGTCAAGAACAGTGCCGTCATCCTATTGATAGGTTTTGTTTCCATGATGGGTAAGATGCTTGGCGGATGGTTGGTGCGCTGGATGGGGATGATCACGGCAGTGGTGGTAATACTGTTGACAGTTGCCTGCTGCATCGTGTTCCGCCATGTCGATAATGTCATACTCCTATTGGGTTTGTTGGCAGTCAACTGTACGATGCCCATCACCCTCTATCTGGCCAATGTCGTACTCAAAGGACATGAGGGACTGTCTTTCGGACTGCTTGCTGCAGCCTTGATACCTGGATATCTGTTAGCCACCCTATAGAATAGCCTATGATATGGATTGATATACTGCTCTTCGCACTGCTTCCGACTATCATCATCGAGTTGGCAGTACTGCTCTTCCTTCGTGAGCGGAGGAAGAAGGTGTTGCTGGGTTCTGTTGTTATGAACATCCTTACCAATATTCCACTCAACATCCTTGCTTACTATATCCTCCAAGATATCCTCCTTTTGTTGATGTTCGAAATAGTGGTTATCATCTTGGAGGCACTCGGCTATGCACTCCTGATACGTCAATGGAAGCAGGCTTTCATCTATAGTTTCCTTTGCAACGCCATCAGTTTCCTGACGGGCTTACTCGTTTACCTGTTATCTTGTTAATTCTAAAATATTTGCTTATGATGAATCTATTAGACATTATCTGGGAACCCCCTCGTCACCCGAAAATCATTCAGAGTCCTGACACTGTAGATACAGTTGCCCATGTCGATAGTGTCACAGTACAGAAAATGGACATCGCTCCATCTCCCTCCTTCATCGACTCACTTACCAGTGGTGACATGTGGGTGGTCGTCGTCGTTGCCCTTGCCCTGTGTGCCTGTATTTATATGGCATACTCCTACCGCCGTTCACATTAAAGACATCTGGAAATACTATAAAAAATCCGCAGGGCAACCCTGCGGATTTTTTGTTTATTTGTAGCACTCGAAGATCTTGTCGACCGTGTCGCGTTTCATCTTCGGTGAGAGAAGACTGACAATCCAGACAACGGGGAAGCCGCCGACCATGGCGATGGCTCCGCAGTTGATGGGGTTGATGGGATTGCCCAACAGCATATTGATGACGGTGAGACCGACACCCCAGATGAAGCAGGCCCATACACTTGCCGTCGTCACACCACGCCAGTAAAGACCGAGCATAAAGGGTGCCAGGAAGGCTCCTGCCAGTGCGCCCCATGAGATACCCATGAGTTGGGCGATGAACGTCGGGGGATTGAGGGCTATCAACAGGGAGATGGCGATGAAGAACATGATGAGGACGCGCATCACCACGACCTTGCGACGCTCGATTTTCTCGGCGACGACATCGTCGATGGTTCCTTCCTCCACCTCGCCGGGCAGCGACTTCTTGTCACGGTAGATAAGGTCGAGGGTCATCGTCGATGAGGAGGTGAGCACGAGGGATGCCAGTGTCGACATCGATGCCGAGAGTACCAGCAGCACCACGAGGGCGATGAGTACGTCGGGCAGGGTGACGAGCATGGCAGGCACGATAGAGTCAAAGGCAATCTTGCCGGTAGCTTCATTAATCACCGGGTCGTAGAGTCTGCCGAAGCCTCCGAGGAAGTAACAGCCGCCAGCCACGATGAAGGCGAAGATGGTAGAGATGACGGTGCCGCGCTTGATGGCGCTCTCGTCAGTGATGGAGTAGAACTTACCCACCATCTGCGGCAGTCCCATCGTACCTAACGAGGTCAGGATGACGACACCCAGTAGTCCGTAGGGATCAGGACCGAACAGCGAGGCGAAGCCGCCGTTGGCTGACGGGTCGGTATCGGAGGGCAGTGCTGCCAGCTTGTCGACGGCAGCAGCCAGTCCACCTTGTGCGTTCAGCACTGCGACGATGACAGCGACGATGCCGAAGAGCATGATGATACCCTGTATGAAGTCATTCATTGCCGTTGCCTTATAACCGCCGATAATCACGTAGATGGCAGTAAGGATAGACATGATGATGACGCAATACTCATAAGGGATGTCAAAACCCATCTCGAAGAGTCGGGAGATACCGCTATAGACACCGGCGGTATAGGGGATGAGGAACACGAAGGCGATGACGGAAGCCACGACACGCAGTCCCTGGTCACTGAAACGGGTGCCGAAGAAGTCGGGCATCGTACGTGACTCGATATGCTGCGTCATCAGTTTCGTCCGCTTACCTAATATCAGCCACGCCAACAACGAGCCGATGATGGCATTGCCAATACCGATCCACGCACTCGACAGACCGTATTTCCATCCGAACTGTCCGGCATAGCCTACGAAGACCACTGCGGAGAAATAACTCGTTCCGAAGGCAAAGGCCGTCAGCCAGGGACCCACGGCACGACCACCCAACACGAAACCATCCACACTGCTTGCCTGTTTGCGTGAGTAGAGCCCCACGCCTATCATCACGGCAAAGAAGATGATAGTCAAAAGCACTTTTATAATCATTTCTTTCTTGAATAATCTAGTCTTACTTGCATCTGAGCCATCACCTGATGACAGGCGCCATGGGTGAATACACCATTGGCGACATAGGCACTCTTATAGACATACTGTACCTGAAAACGGCATCTCTTGAAGAACCAGTATTGGAGTCCTGCAATCGCCTTGTGCTGGTCCATGCCGAGGTTGGTATTGAAATTAAAGAAGTCGTAGGAGCCTACGAACTCCAGTCTTTTATACAGGGGGATAGCTCCCGTCACGTAGGCACCACGGCTGGTGACATCTCCGTCCTTACCTTCCAGGTACTCCCCATGTACGTTGAAGTCTTTTGATTTATAGTCGAAGCCCACCGTCCAGCGGTTACGCTTGTAGTTGTCACCTGCATGAATATCAGGAATATAGGGCGAGTTGGCAATGGCATGCCCACGTCCGATTTGTCCTGTGGCAACGAGGTTGAGTCCTTTTACGGGTCTGTACTCCAGTCGTCCGATGAAGTCCTTCTCCTTGTTACCGTCTTTTTTATTGATACCCTGTCCGTTCATCACCTGAGCCTCATAGCGGAACTTGCCGTCGTTGGTCTCTCCGAAGATGGCGAGACCGAGGTCACGACCATACTGCACACCCATGAGCGGGTCGCTGCCGCAACCTGTCAGATAGGTGACGCCTTCTGAGTAGACATCAATAGCCTCCATAGCGGTAGGGGATAGGGGATTCTCGAGGGAGACACCGTTCTTAAACTGTCCAAGGCGAACGGTCAAGGCCTTGTTGTTGGTAAAGCGATAGTCGGTGTAATACTCCTGTACGACGCTCGAGAAGTCGTGCATAAACAGGAACGACCATCTGTCTGTGATACGGGCATCTACCCAAAAGAGGATGCGTTTGAGCTCAAAGGTTCCTTTGTCCTCACCATTTTGATGGGTGTAGTTGAAACCGCCTTGTGCATAGCCATGTAGACTGACACGCTCGGATGCGTCTTTCAACCAGTCAATCATCTCTTTCTTCTGCCCGTCAGATTGTCCCATGGCGGCAGTACTGCTGAAGGCGGCAAGCGCAACGGCAAGCAACGCCTCCTTGAAAAATTGTTTTCTCATATTGTTTTAATTTTAAATGGTTTTCGGTATTTCGGCATTCCGGTATCCCGCCCTATTGATATTTCCTAATCCTGACATCGATGCCGCTGCCTCCCAGCAACATCGTCACCTTACGGATAGGAGTGTCGCTGTAATGATAAGGGAATAGCACCTTCGGCTTGATGGTCTTTGCCGCCTTCACCAACTGCTCAACAGTCATTGTATATGGCTGGTTGCAAGGCAGGAAGGCGATATCGATATCCTTGATGTCAGCCATCTCCGGGATATCCTCCGTGTCACCAGCCACATAGATGCGCAGGTCCTCGATGGTGAGGATATAGCCGTTATCGCGTCCCTTCGGATGGAACTTCATATGAGCCGGTGTGGTGTTATAGGCAGGCACTGCCTCTACGGTGATGTTGTCACAGACCTCCGCTTTGTCGCCATTCTTCATCACATAACCGCTATCCCAGTTCTCATTGACATTAGGGTTGACATAGATGATGGTGTAGTTCCTCTTCAACTCCGTCAGTGCCATCGAGTCGAAATGATCTTGATGCTCATGGGTCACGAAGATATAATTAGCCTTGGGGAAGGTGGTATAGTCGGTATACGGCTTCACGTTGATGACGGGGTCAAAGTAGATGACCTTTCCGTCGTACTCCATCATGATACTGGCGTGTTTGATACACGTGATCTTCACGGTCTTTCCTGACTTCGTCTGAAAGACATCGGTCTCACGGGGCTGTGCCCAGCAGGTTACTGTAAGACACAAGGACAGTAATAATAAACTAAGTTTTTTCATACTTATTGGTCTGTTTATGATACAAATTGGTGCAAAGGTACAAAAAAAAGGCAGAGAGCCAAAAGTTCTCTGCCATTTTTTTGTATTGTGATGTTTACTTCATCATGACCTTGCGGGTGGTACCGTCGCTCATTCTGACGATATTCAGACCGTGTTGTAGTTGTTGCAGGCGCTTGCCGTCGAGGGTATAGATAGCCTCTACCTGGGAGGTGGCAGTGCTTACTGCGGTATCGATACCTGTGGTGCTGACACTGATGGCGACCGATGCCGCACTCAGTCCGCCCATCTCGTTGGCTGCACGTACACTATACTGACCGTCGTCGGTCACCGTATAGGTAGGCTCAGTGGTGAAGTCTATGATGTCGCCATCCTTGCAGACTGCCCACAGCAGCGCATAGTCGCTGTTGTCCCATGTCAGCTTGTTACCCTCTGCCTGTACATGAGCAGGGACAGGAGCCTGTTCGGTAGCGAGAGTAGGTTGCCATTCTCCGAAAGTATTGGCGATGGTACCGATCTCTGTCGCCTCCTCAGGAGTCAGAATGGGATTATTGGGAGTACCGTTGATCATGGTGGCACGTCCGCTCAGGTCGATAGCCACCCCGTTGGCATTCGTCGAGTTGTACTCGGCAAAGCGTGTAGGACCGTTGTTCCAGTCATGCCATCCTGCCACGGCAGGTTTCACCTCCATGGTGGTATTGATGAAATAGGTCTCGGCAGCGGCTGTCCATGCACGCCCTAAATAGTAGGTGCCGTCCACGTCAGTCTCACCTGTAATGGAGCAGTCCTTGAAGACGTAGCCGTATTTCTGGTTGTCACGGGGAGCCACCACATAGCCGACCTTCTCTGCCATGATGACATTCACCTGGTTGAAGAAGGCGTCACCAGAGCCGCAGATGAAGTCGGTACGTCCACGGATGATACCGTCCTCGAAGTAATAGAGTCCTTGGCTGTTGTTAGAGATATAGGTATCCTGGTATGCCCAGAGGTTGGTATTCTTACAGATGGTCTTGGTGCCACGGTCGTTGAGTGAGATATTACGTCCTCTGTTGTCATCGATGCCACTCTTGATGGTCACATCCTGGAAGTAGGTGCCGCTGACACCGCTTTGGATCTGCAGCACGTCGCTGTATCCGATGCGCTCGTAGATGCTGACGGTCTGTCCGAGACTGTTCGTATAGGTCTCTTCCCCAATCGTATTGGTGATAATGGTAGCGTCACGGTCCTCTCCGATGAACGAGATATTCGATGCCTTGATATAGGTTATCGGACTGTAGAAAGTCGTCTGAGCGGGGTCTTCAGCCTTGAAGGTCTCCGTCGTGCTCTGTGGCAACTGGTAGGTACCCTTCTTCAGGAAGATACGATAGCGGGTGGTCTTGTCACTACGGCTGTTAGCGGCATTGATGGCATCTACCAGTTCGTCGGTAGTCTCAACGACTTTGTCGTAAGTTGCCTTTCCCACGGTAGGACGATCCATCACGGTAAACGTGATCTGGACAGGGTCGGTGGCTTTGTTGCCAGACTTGTCCTGTACGAAGTTGGCAGGCATCAGGAAGGTGTACTGCGTATTGTATTCCAAGGCGCTATAGTCAAAGCTGACTGACCGACTGCTCCAGACGGGAGTCAGTGCTACTCCGTTCAGTGTTGCTGCGACAGCACCCTCTACAGCCTCGATACGCTCATCATAGGAAATGGTAATCTTACCTGTGGCACTCACACCGGTAGCACCCGTTGCAGGTACGGTTCCTGTTACCACGGGCGCTTTATCGTCAGCTTCCACCACAGCCTCACCTAAGATATAGACGTTACCCACCTGACTCTCGGAATTGGTAGCATAGGCGAGTCCCTCAGCGGAGGTTCCTGCGTTGTACTCGTACTTATCAGACAGCAGTTCGGTGCCTGTACCCATGATGCGAACATATATCGTCTCCTTGCCAATAGCATCGGCAGGCAGTACGAAGTTCAGCGGAGTCAGCGTATTAGCGGTAACGGTCCAGGGCTCCCCCAGAGCGGTAAACGTAGTACCGTCGGTAGAGTAGGAGGCTTTCCAGTTCTTCGTGGCAGCATTCTTGGCTGCCATGTCAGCGGTAAAGGTAACAGCCGTGAAGCCAACGGTAGAGAACTGATACTGCCAGGCTACGTCAGCAGGATTGTAACCATTGGTAAAGACACCGCTCAGGGTGGTGAGCACACCACTGTTGGCACGGTTGCGGACAACGGGGTTGGCGTTTGTTCCTACCACCTGCGAGCCATCGCTCTGCTTGACGACAGATACCTTGGCATTGCGGTTGGCATCCCAGACCTCATCGGCAGCAAAGGGATAGGTCTGAGTGGCATAGGCTGATGTCTTGCTGGCATCGAAGACAGCGATAAAGTCCTGCACCTCGTAGTTTGCCACCAGTGTCATGTCACTGTTGACCGTCAGCTCGCGCTCCTTGGAAGCACCGGCATTCTCGTTCTCGTCCGTCCAGCTCAGGAACTTCAATATCTTACTCTCATTGGCAGTAGCCGTAATCTTGGTACCTGCCTCATACTTGCCATTGTGTTCGTTGGGAGTCAGTGTGATACTGCCCATGTCACGCTCGGCATCATTGGTCACCTTGGTTTTCACCGTATAGACGGGGACAGCCTCGAAGACTGCCTTCATGGTCTTGTCGGCATCCATCGTGATCGTCGTCTCGGCATCCGTGCTGACCTGAGCACCTGTGGCATCCTGCCATTCCTTAAACTGATAACCGAAGTTCTTGGTGGCTTTCAGGGTCACCTGCGTACCTTCCTTATACTGTTCCAGGTCAGGGTCACGAGAGATGGAACCAGCCTCGGCAGGCTCAACAAGCGTATTCAGGGTGTATTTCGTCACTTGTGCGGCAGCACCTACGAGTTGTCCCTCGATGACGAGGTTGCCAATACCGGCAGAGCGGGTACCCTGTACGTTCAGGAACGAGAACTTCAACTTCAACGGTTTGTCGGCAGTAGCAGTGATACCACTCAGTTCCTCGCTAAACGAGGAGGGGTCGACAAGCGGATTCGTCTTACTGCGGTTCAGTTCGACATTGTCCTTCAGGGTCTGCTTGGTCTCACCTGCCTCCACGGAGAAGGTGAGGTGGGGATTGCCTGAGTTGAACTTACCCGCCAGGAAACTGACCTTTGAGGGTACGAAGGAGAAACCGTCCTCAGGAGTCAGCGTCAGACTGATGGTACAGTCATCGTCGGCAACCGTCGACAGGGTCTCTGTGGTGGCGGCATTGTATCTCAACTGCATCATCTTGGTATTGCCGGTAGCCCCCTGGAAGGTGGTACCCTCGATGACTACTTTCTCATTCGTACCGTCGTATGCCCATTTTTTACCGGCGAAGCCGACATTGAGTTCATTGGGATTCATCACGGCATCATCATTGTTCTCATTCAGTCCACCCTTGTCGAGTACATAGGTAATCGTTCCTGAGATATTCACACCAGCAGCGTCCTTCGACTGACCGCCAACGGCGACATCGGAGATACAGATCCAGCGACCATTGTCAATGGCTCCCGACCAGGGATAGACACGGATGAGCAACTGCTCGCCCTCATCCACCTTGATGACATCCTCAGAGGTGATGTCATTCCAGGTGCTGTTGAGTACCCCTGACGAGAAGATGGTCTTGCGGGTGACAAAGCCATCTGTAGAATAATATACATGGCACTGCAGCGAACCGCCACCCTGTGCCTTGATCTTCATGGCAATGCTGTTGATATCGAGCTTCTTGCCCTCAGGAGCCGTTACGGCAAACTGCACATACTGATTGGGAGAGTCGTCAATGCCTGCTGCCTGCCAGCCGCCAGTAGAGCCTACAGGAGCTATCAAGGCACCATAGCCATTCACATAGCCGTAGGTCTCCAGACCTTCATACTTCACGTTAGCGGCAGTGGCATTGCCTGTGACAGTACTTTTCTCCTTGTCAGTATTGCTCATGGTCCACTGAACGGTGAAGGGATCGCCACCACCCAGTTCAATCACATTGATTGTCACAGGAACATCGATGTTCTTGCTTCCCAGCGTGGCGGTGATGGTGCCGTTGAACTGACCCACAGCGGTCAGTGCCACACGGGCATAGAAAGTCTTGATCAGCGTTCCGTTCTCATAGTTGATAGTCAGGGCACTCTCCCAGTTCTGCTTGTCGGTGGACAGCATGATACCATCCGTAGCAGTAACGTTGATGGTCCCTGTAGCTGGTTCCAGCCCCAGACCGCTCAGCGTCAGTTCCTTCATGGCGGTCTTGCCTAAGTAGCCCTCGCCGAGATCTACGGAAGAAGGTGAGATGGAGAGGTCGGTGGGTATCTCAATGGCATCAGCCAGGATACCCTTCTGTTTCATCAGCTGGGCGCACAGACGGGCTGCCGTCAGCGCACCCGTCAAGTTATAGTGTGTGTTATCCGTCTCAGCACCTTTGTTGAAGAGGGCAGCATAGCACTTGCTGTAGCTGCCGTAGCTCTCATACAATTCCTTGGTAGCTGTCGTCATATCGATGAAATCGATGTTTTCTTCCGTTGCCAACTGTTGCATCTGATAGCCGTAATCCATCGTATGGTCATCGGCAGCTATCTTCTGTCCCGTCATCAACGTACCATTGACAATGGCGTCGAACTTGTCGCCCAGGTCATGACGACCAACACGGGTGATCTTGTTGTCGTTGCCAAAGTAACAACGGCAGACGGCAGAGACAAGGATGGGAGTGGCACCCTTCGCCTTCACGGCATCGATGATTTGTTTCAGGCATGCCTTGTAGGTCGTCGAGGGTGTGGTGCCACGACCGTCACTCTTCACGGCGGCGGCATTGGTGGCATCACCTTTCTCGGTATAGTACGCCTGTAACTCCAGGTTGTCTACACCATTGTACTTGCCGTCGTTGTGGGCAAACTGGATGAGGACATAGTCACCAGCCTCCACATTGTTCTTGGCGTTCTGCCACAATTCATTGTAGCCGCCACGTGAGTCACGACCACCCTTGGCGTAGTTGACGCTGGTCCACCCGTTGGTGAGGAAGTTGCCGAAGTACATTCCCCAGCCACGGGTGTTGGTAGCCGACTCATCGTAGGGTGCCATCGTGGAGTCACCCAGCGTGTGCACCTTCTTAGCCTGCAGGTTGCCTAGCATGAGGAATGCCGCAACCAGAAGCATCAATCGAATCAGTTTTTGTTTCATAGATGTTTTTTGTTTTTAAGTAAATATTGAATTCTGGGTGCAAAGGTACACTATAAAGGATGACAAGGTGGGGTAACTTTGCGTCAAAGAGGTATGAAAAATGCGTCAGATGCTTATTCTGACGCATTTTTCCACTCCGTAGGCGACTGTCCTGTACTCTGCTTAAAACAACGACTGAAATACTTCGGGTCTGTGAATCCGCAGGCGTAAGCCACCTCTGCCACCGTCTTGTCGCTATGACTCAGCAACTGGCATGCCCGTTTGATGCGTGCCTCACGCAGCAGGTCCTGTGGCGTGATACCCATCGCCTGTTTTAACTTACGCTGGAGACCGCTGCGACTGGTGGCGGCTGCTGATGCCATGTCGCCCACACCGATATCTCCGTTCGATATGTTCTCCTCAATAAAGGTCATCACACGTTCCAGCATGGGGTCGAGTCTCACCGCTTCCTCCTCACCTCTCACATCAGACATCTTACCTCTTCCATCAGACATCTCACCTCTTCCATCAGACATCTTCCCTCTTCCATCTAACATCTCCAGGTATTTCTCCAGTGTCTCCCGGTGTTGGCGGCGGATACGCTTTATATATAATAAGGTATAGGTGATGGCAGCCAATATGCCTAAGAGGAGGATGAGGATCAGCAGTTGACCATACCATGCCTCCCAGAACGTGGGAAGGACGATGACGGTGATGCTTCGTATGTTGTCCTGCCACTCACCGTCGGCATTCGTGGAGCGGATCTCTAGCAGATAGGTGCCTGGCTCCATATCGAGCAGCGTCGCCGTACGGTCATGCCCGATATAGTTCCACTGGTCGTCTGTCGACAGGCGGAAGGCGTAGTTGATGCGTTCGGAGGCACTGTAGTCGAGGGCTGCAAAGCGTACTGTCAGGTTGCGCTCCTGTGGTTGGAGTATCAGTGTGTCGAGTGACTCTGCTCCCCACGTACCTCTCACATCAGACATCTTACCTCTTACTTCTATCTGTGTCAGCACCACGCGGGGCTTCATCGTACGGACGGTCATCTGCTGGAGGGTCGTGATGAAGGCACCGTCCATCAGTCCGAAGAGCCAGTGGCTGTTGCTGAGTGCTAAGGGATGCGCCTCACTGAAGCGGTAGTCGCTGTTGAAGAAATGGGCATCCAGCACACGTCCCTGCAAGGTGGAGTCTAACAACGTGACATGATGGCTGCCTACGGCGATCAACCCTCCCTCTCTGATCGTTGCGAGCGACTGTATGACATCAGAGGTGAGGGGGGAGAGATGGGAGGACAGGTGACGGAAGGAGAGCTTCTCTGCCAACAGGTCCGTGCCTTCAATCAGGTTGACACCGCCACTCTCCGTACCGACGAAATACCTGCCTTGCCGGTCTTCTGTCACATCCATAGTGGCACTGCAGCTCAGACTGTTCTTACGGTCCGGCTCGCGCTGATGACACAGGAAGCGCATCTTGTCGGCATCACGCTCCATCTTTGCCACGACCAGTCCGTTGCCTGTCGCCACCATCATGATGTCGTCCTTGGTAAAGAAGAGGTATCGGCACCGAGCGTTGCTGTCTTTCGGATAGTGCCTGGGGATGAGGAACAGGGGCTTCTCCGTCTTCTGCTGGGAGGTATAGAAGATGCCTCCGCCCAGCGATGCCACCCACAGACGACCCCAGCGGTCTTCCTGGATATGGTAGATGTCCTGATGGGGCAGGTCGGTGAAATGGGCTATTTGGTAAGTCTCGGCACCGATGGGCTGCAGACGGAAGAGTCCGTCGGGCTTCGTGCCCAGCCACAGGGTGCCGTCCTTGTCCTCATACATGCAATAGACGGCGGCACCGAACGGGGTATAGCCCTGGTGCAGTCTGCCGTCAGCTCCCAGATAGCCCAGAAGGTGATGGTCCGCACTGCTGTAGACACGTACCGCCTTGTCGTCCTTGGTGGTGATGAAGTAATGTCCCTTGCTGTCGGCAAACAGACACTTCACCTCTGCACGGGGCGCTATGTCCAACCGCTGGACAGGTTGTATCCTGGTACTGAACCGATAGATGCTGCCATAGTCTATCGCCCATAGGTTGCCTTGGTTGTCTGGTGCCACAAAGCTCAGCGTCTTAAAGGATACGGGCAAGGGGTAGGCGGTCTCCTTGCCGTCGTGCAGGTAGGTCAGCACACCATCGCCCTGCACGGTCCATTGTGTCTGGTGACGGTCCGTCCATGTGTAGTGCTTCCCGTTGAGCAGCGAGCGGCTCTGTCTGTAATCCCAGGTATACTCCTTCGTATGCTGCCGCTCTTGGTCGGTCAGGTCGCGGAAGTGGTAGGTGCCAAGGTCGAAGATATAATATTCTGTATCCACCTGGCACAGGATGAGTCCGCCAGGCAGCAGGTTGATATTACGTATACGGTCTGTCGTCATGTGGCAGCCGTCACCCACCTGTGGCTTGAAGGTCTGGAACTCGTAACCGTCATAGCGGCAGAGTCCGTTCCAGGTGGCAAACCACATGAAGCCCTGCTCGTCCTGCAACAGTTGGGTGAGATGGGAGGAGGGCACGCCGTCGTCCTCGTCATATTGGACGACATTACACAAGGGCTGCGCCGTTGTCGTCAGACACACCAGCCATCCTATCATCACCGTCCATATCACGTTGCTTCTCATCACTTGCAAGTATAGATGGTGCGAAATTACTAAATTGCTTCGTAATTCCACCATGTTTTGTTAAAAAGTAAACGTTTACGATGATTTTTATGTGAAAAGAGTGTTGATGATGAATATATTTTTAGTACTTTTGCAGGCAGATGAAACTACTAAAAACGAATGACAATGAAAAAACTTTTACTTTTAAGCGGACTGTTCCTGTTGTCACTGCATGTGATGGCAGACGGGACAGAGCCTGAGAAGATTGACGTGACGCAGTTGACGCAGATAACGTTCGAAGGCGACAACGTGATCCTGCATTTTAAGAATGGTAGTACCGCTCAGACGGTGGACATGGAGACCATCGTCATTGACATGAGCGAGGTTACGGCTATCGAGACGGTACGCAAGGTGGAGTCCCTGAAAGGCAAGGGGGTCTATAACCTGCGTGGTCAGTATGTCGGACAGGGTGTAGAGGGACTCCAGAAGGGTCTCTATATCGTGGACGGTAAGAAGGTAATTATCAAGTAAGGAAGGAGGAACAGACGATGAAAAGACTGACAAACATATTTACACTGCTCGTCCTGATGCTTGGAATGGGCATGAACGTCAACGCACAGTCATGGGACTTTGCTACCTTGAGTGCTAACGACCAGGAGAACCTGGAGGCTGATACTTCCGGTGACTGGGGTCATAACACCAGTTCTAACGACCGCTGGGGTAACAAGGTGAAACATGAGAACGAGCCTGTCAAGGCAAATGGTGTGGAGCTGGAATATACCAAGGGACTCCTGCTGACTTTCGGTTCCAGCACTGGTGAGGGTAACTTCCGTGCCGACATTAAGAACAGACGTGCCTGGATTGCTGCAGGCGCTATTACGATACCTGCTCTTACGAAGGGCTCAAGGGTAACCGTCAGCTATATGTCATCGAGCAAGGATGTGGCTCGTGGCATCAGCGTTACCAACCTTACTCCTGACGAGGGCAGCAAGTTCGGTACCAACAACAAGGGTACTGCCAGTATTACGGATGCTGGTACGGTGACTGAGGATGGTGACGTGAAACTCACGATGACCACTACTCAGGAAGGCTCCAATGGTATGTATCTCTATCTGATCAAGGTGGAAGACCCCTCTGACGAGGAGGAGGGTGGTGACGAGCCTGGTGGTGGTGACGAGCCAGCACCCACGACGGACGACTACTCTACTTCTGCCAACTCGATGAAGAACCAGGCGCTGCTGACGCTGACGGACGGTACGACGAAGTATTATAACACGGAGTCGCTGAACAGCATTGACTTCGACGGTGCCAAGGTGATCGTGATGCCTGCCAATACCAACGGCTATACCTTTGACGGCACGGTGGCTGGTATCTCCTTCAAGAAGGCTGAGTCCGGACAAGAGGGTGAGGTCATCAATATCGAGGGTAATGTGGAGATCACCGAGGCAAAGGGCTGGCTGGAGTCTGCCTACGTGAAGTTCAAGAAACTGGATGGTGCCAAGACGTATAATGTATATGTGAAAGGTGGACAGTATACCGACTGGACGAAGATCGACAGGGAACTGGTTCGTGACTATGGCACCTATGGTCGTGCCGATGTCGTGGGTCTGAAGGCTGCCAGTGACTATGCCATCAAGGTGGTTCCTGTGGATGAGACTGGCACCGAGAAGAAAGATAATGCCAACGAGGCTACGAATATCAGTGTGAAGAACTACAGCCGTCAGGGCTTCGCCTTCATGAACAACTATACACCTGGTGCCTATAATGCCGACGGTACCCTGAAGAGTGGTGCCAAGGTACTCTATATCACCAAGAATACGGCAAAGACGGTGACGACAACGGTGAAGACTGGTTCTAAAGACACGAATGTGACTGAGGTGACTGGTTTCCAGGCTATCCTTGACGCTTACCAGAAGGGATACGATACGACACCTATCGCCTTCCGCTTCATCGGAATGGTTTCCAAGGACGACCTCGACGCCATCAGCTCGTCAGAGGAGGGTATCCAGATCAAGGGAAAGAAGGCTGACGCAGAGATGCCTCTCACCATCGAGGGTATCGGTGACGACGGTTGTGTCAAGGGCTTCGGCTTCCTGGTACGTAACTCCAAGGGTGTTGAGTTCCGTAACATCGGTGTCATCCGTTGTATGGACGATGGTATCTCCATGGATACTGACAACTCCAACATCTGGGTTCACCATACGGATATCTTCTACGGCAAGAGCGGCTCTGGCGACCACGGCAAGGGCGATGGCGCTACGGACGTGAAGGCTGACTCTAAATATGTCACAGTATCGTATAACCGCTACTGGGATACGGGTAAGACCAATATGTTCGGTATGAAGAGCGAGAGCGGTCCTAACTATATCTCTTACGACCATAACTGGTTCGACCACTCTGACTCTCGTCATCCTCGTGTCCGCACTATGACGGTACACGTCTGGAACAACTACTTCGACAATGTCGCTAAGTATGGCGTGGGTGCCACAACGGGCTCCAGCGTCTTTGTGGAGAACAACTACTTCCTGAAGACCAAGAAGCCTATCCTGACCGCTATGCAGGGAACGGATGCCAACGGCTCCAAGGCAACGGGTACGTTCTCTGGTGAGGACGGTGGTATGATCAAGGCTTATGGCAACTTCATCGACAAGACGGCTGCCCACTTCAGCTACCACACGCAGAACAACCCGATTTCCGGCAAGGGCTATGACGCCTACGAGACAACTACTCGTGAGGGGAAGGTTCCTGAGACGGAGAAGGCTGTGAAGGGTGGTGCGACCTATAACAACTTCGATACGAACGCATCGCTGATGTATGAGTATACTGTGGATGCTGCCGAGCAGGTGCCTGAGATCGTTACAGGCTACTATGGCGCCGGTCGTATGAACCATGGTGACATCTCTTACACCTTGCCTGCCAACGTAGGCAGTGACGATACGGACTCTGCAGTAGACACTGGTCTTGCCAACCTGATCGACAACTACAAGAGCAGCCTCGTAGGTATCTTCGGTGATGATAATGGCAGCGGCGGCGGTGACAATCCTGGTGGTGGTGACGAGCCTGGTGGTGGTGACGAGCCCGGTGGTGGTGATCAGCCTGGTGGTGATACTCCCGAGGGAACGATTCTCGGCTCCTTCGATGGCTCTCCTTCCAACAGTATGTTTACAGTTGCTGGTGACTATGGAGATGGTAAGATTACCTATAATGGTACTTATTATAAGAAAGGTGTCAAACTCAACAGCAAGGGTAAGATTACCTTCACTCCTTCCAAGAACTACAACATGACCATCGTGATGGGTACGGCCAAGGGTGGCAGGGATGTGAAGATCAACGGTACGAAAACCACCGTCAGCGGCACAGAGAATACGGAGGGTAAGTATTACGAGCTGCAGCCCATTGCCATTACTGCCAATACGGTATATGAACTGACCCAGGGCTCTGCCGAGGGACTGGTTATGCTTATCATCCTGGAGCCAAAGGAATAATCATATTCTAAGCATAAAGAATCCATGCCCCCTGCCATCATGACGGGGGGCATTTTTTGCCTCACACGGGGACTGTCCCCTTGTGAGGTTCGGCTCTAATAACACATTTTGTGTAACACATTTTGTGTAATCAAATATTTTTTATATCTTTGCAGCAGAATTTGGGAACTATTATATATGAATATGGGTATGGAGAATCCGTTTACTATCAAATCGTATGAGTCAAAGGAACTGTTCTGCGATCGTGAGGAAGAACTGCAGTTAATGCTGCGCAACTGCATCAACAGCACAGATATGACGCTGATTTCAAAGCGTCGTATGGGAAAGACAGGACTGATACTGCGCCTGTTTGACGAGTTGAAGGATGTAAGGCATGATATCCATACCGTTTACTTCGACATCTTTGCCTCACGCAATATCGATGACTTTATCAAACTGATGGCAGAAGCCGCAATGAAGTCATTCCCCGAAAAGACATCAATGGGAGGAAAGTTGTTGAAGTTCATTAAATCACTCCGTCCACAACTCTCGTTTGATAACATTACAGGGGAGCCCCAATTACAAATAGCCTATCAGACTACTCATGAAAAAGAATACACGCTGAAAGGACTTTTCGATTTTCTCGACAACCAGAACGAACATATCGTCATAGCCATTGATGAGTTCCAACAGATACGGGATTATCCGGAACAGAATATGGAAGCCCTGCTGCGGACCTATATTCAACAGGCGCATAATCTGACTTTCATTTTCTGTGGCAGTAAGAAGCACATGATGGCAGATATTTTTGCCAATGAGAAGAAACCGTTTTATAATAGTACAACTTTCGTTTCGCTCGATAAAATACCCGAAGAGTCATACTCAGCCTTCATCCGTCGACTATTTATTGAACGACAACGCAGCATTACTGATGAGGCACTACAATTTATCCTGGACTGGACTCTACGCCATACCTATTACACCCAGCAGCTCTGTCATACTGTTTATGCCAATGGGAGTATAGACGTCACCATTGAGGATGTAAAGAAAGCCTGCGAGCAACTGTTGAAACAGGGCGAGACGGTTTATCTCCAGTATCGCCAGATGTTGACAGATAAGCAATGGGGCTATCTTATCGCTGTTGCCAAAGAAGGAAGCGTTCGTCAGATTACGGCAAGCGACTTCTTGAAGAACCACCAAATCGGTACGCCTTCTGTTTCCCGTCGTCTTGCGGAAGCTCTCTGCGAGAAAGGTCTGCTCAACGACGATGTCACCTTAGAAGGAACTATCTATTCACTAAGCGATGTTTTCCTTTCCCACTGGATGGAACGTTTGTAACCAAGAAGGAATGCCTTCTATGCCTCATGCTTGAAATTCCTTAAAAATTCCTATGAAATCAGTTACCGATTGAAGCCTCTTTCCTCAACTATTATCTCTTATCTATTAACTAAAGAGACAAAAACCACAAAAACCCTCTTTCCTGAGATCGATGCTCTTGTCAGAGCATTTAATGTTATTGGTGATCATCTTCCTTGTGTGCAAGCACCCAGATAATCTTATCACCAATACCATCATCCCTTTCAGGGACTCTATCTCAGAAAGAGCTAAAACCTCAGTTCAAATATTTTGAACCTAAAAAATCATATCGCGTCGTCCCGCTTTATTAAAATCAGTAAGGTTGCAGACTCTCTCGAAAACATTCCCGCACGAGGGGTCTTTAGAGTCTGTCCTATTTTCGGAATCTTCATTGAGTCTCAGGGTGCGTAGCAGCCTGAGGAACGAAATACGAGATGCCGTTGAAACGGAGTGCGTTCTTCGAGTGATTCCGAAAATCGGACAGACGTGCCCCG
>JBGUNO010000045.1:0-13622 GCA_045117415.1 Prevotella sp.
CTTCCCATTCCGAACAGAGAAGTTAAGCCCGCCTGCGCCGATGGTACTGCAATGCAATGCGGGAGAGTAGGAGGCCGCCACTTTTAACAGATGAAGCCCTGTGGATACAATATCCGCGGGGCTTCTTCGTTTTATAGACGTATGCAATGGACTGACAAAATCCGACAGGTGAAGATCTTATTAGTTATATCAGCGGTGATTATCGCTGTCGCTTCTTTGTTAGTTTCCCATTTTTTGGTCAAAGACCTTTCCAATGAAGAAAGGAAAAAAATGGAGGTTTGGGCACAAGCGTTACATTCTCTCAATGAAGCGGATGAGTATACAGATCTTTCTTTGGTTCTGAGTGTAATGGAGGGCAATAATACTATTCCTGTTATTGTATTGGATAAAGATGGTCATGTCGCAGACTATCGTAATATAGAAATAAAGGCAAAGAATGCTCTTGATACCATTTCCTATGTGGAGCGTATGGGAAAACGGATGAAGGATGCTGATCGTTTTATCAAGATTCAGATAGGGGATTCTGCAGATTATCAGCTTGTTTGTTATGATGATTCTGTCATGTTGAAACGCCTTGCCGCCTGGCCATACGTTCAGTTAGGCATTGTTTTGATATTTGTTGTAGTAGCTATTTTTGCCTTATTATCCTCTAAACGGGCAGAGCAAAACAAGGTATGGGTCGGATTGTCTAAGGAGACGGCTCACCAATTAGGGACCCCCATCTCTAGTTTGATGGCATGGACGGAGATGCTGAAGGAGAATTATCCCGATGACGAGTTGTTACCTGAGATGGATAAGGATGTGAAGCGACTGGAGCGTATTGCCGAACGTTTCTCTAAGATAGGGTCAGTGCCAGAGCCTGTTGACGCTTCCATGAATGAAGTGTTGGCTCACGTTATAGAATACATGAACCGTCGTACCTCTCAGAAAGTTCAGATTATCAGCAAATTGCCGAAAGAGAATGTGATTGTTAAAATGAATGCTTCATTATTTGAGTGGGTGATAGAGAATCTCTGTAAGAATGCTGTGGATGCCATGGAGGGGACTGGGATCATCACACTCTCTCTCTGGTCTGGTGATGAGAATGTTGTGATAGAAGTTCAAGATACCGGAAAGGGTATCAGAAAGAAGGATATCAAGAATGTTTTTACCCCCGGTTTTACAACAAAAAAAAGAGGGTGGGGACTTGGACTATCACTTGCTAAACGTATTGTAGAAGAATATCACAAAGGACACATCTTTGTTAAAACATCAGAAATAGGAAAGGGTACAACTTTTCGTATTGAAATGCCAAAATGATTGCACAAACAACAGGAGATGTGTGCAATATAGATGTTTGTTAGTGTTTGATTTTCAACGGAAAAGCAAAAAAACTATAATTCCTAATTTGTAATTCATAAATATTTCGTAACTTTGCAAGCCAAAAGTGTTATTATGTGCGATTTGGAGACCTTTAAGATTGATTTGAAGGGGATGAAGACCGACGAGCAAAGTCTGGAATTCGACCTGAATGATGAGTTTTTCAAGGCTCTGGATGTCTCTGAGGTGAATGGTGGAGCATTGCACGTGTCGGTGTCTATACGCAAGGCTTCCGGCTTTTATGAACTGCTGTTTCACACTGAGGGCACAGTAACTGTTCCTTGCGATTTGTGTCTGGATGATATGGATCTGCCTATTATGACGGATAACCGTCTGGTGGCAAAGTTGGGGACAGAGACCAATACCGAGGATGATGATGTCGTGATTGTTGACGAGAACGAAGGAATGCTTGATACATCATGGCTCATCTACGAGTTTGTGGCACTTGCCATACCCATTAAGCACGTTCATGCACCTGGGAAATGCAATAGTGTGATGACACAGAAACTCGAAGAGTTGAGTGGCGCTGTCCGGAGCAGCGAAGAGGTGGCAAAGGAAATAGACTCGCGGTGGGAGGCACTTAAGAAGTTTAAAATTTAAAGTTTAAAAGATTAAAGTTTATAGAATTATGGCACATCCTAAAAGAAGACAGTCAAAGACTCGTACACTAAAACGTCGTACTCATGACAAGGCAGTAGCACCCACATTGGCAGTATGTCCTAACTGTGGTGCATATCATGTATATCACACTGTATGCCCCACCTGTGGCTACTATCGTGGTAAGATTGCCATTGTAATGGACGAAGCAGCTGAGTAATGGGGAAAATCAGTGCGATAATCACCGGTGTTGGTGGCTACGTGCCAGACTACATTCTGAATAATGAGGAATTGTCTCGCATGGTGGACACCAATGACGAGTGGATCATGACTCGTGTTGGTATTAAGGAACGGCATATCCTCACAGAGGAAGGCTTGGGGACCAGCTATATGGCTCGAAAAGCAGCTAAACAGTTGATTCAGAAGACTGGTGTTGATCCTGATACTATTGACGCAGTGATTGTTACCACATCGACGGCTGATTATAAGTTCCCGTCTACAGCCAGTATCGTATTAGGTAAGCTTGGATTAAAGAATGCATTCGCATTCGATTTCTGGGCAGCATGTTGTGGATTCCTCTATACACTTGATGTTGCTGCCTCGATGATTCAATGCGGTCGCTATAAAAAGATTATAGTGATAGGTGCAGACAAGATGTCGTCAGTTATTGACTATAAAGACCGTGCGACCTGTCCGTTGTTTGGTGATGGTGCAGCCGCCGTTCTTGTAGAGGGCTCGGAAGAAGAGAATATTGGAGTGATGGACTCTTATTTCCGTGCTGATGGCAAGGGGCTCCCATTTCTTCATTTGAAAGCAGGTGGTTCTGTATGCCCTCCTAGTCATTTCACGGTAGACCATCGTTTACACTATCTCTATCAAGAGGGACGTACTGTTTTCCGTTATGCAGTGACAAATATGAGTGACGACTGTGCTTTAATAGCAGAGCGCAATGGCTTAAACAAGGATAATATCCAGTGGGTAGTCCCTCATCAGGCTAATATGCGTATTATTGAAGCGGTGGCAAAGCGTCTGGAGCTTCCAATGGATCAGGTGATGGTGAACATAGAGCATTTTGGAAACACCTCTGCCGCAACGATTCCATTAGCACTTTGGGAGAACGAGCATCTGTTGAAGAAAGGAGATAATATGATTTTTACCGCTTTTGGAGCAGGATTCGTTCATGGAGCAAGTTTCTATCGATGGGCATATGACGGAAAAGACCATGCATAAAGCAGGATTCGTAAATATCGTTGGAAATCCCAATGTAGGTAAAAGTACGCTCATGAACCAGTTGGTTGGTGAGCGTATTTCGATTGCGACGTTTAAGGCACAGACCACTCGTCATCGCATCATGGGTATCGTGAATACAGATGATATGCAGATTGTGTTCAGTGACACACCAGGTGTGTTGAAACCCAATTATAAATTGCAAGAGTCCATGCTTGCCTTCTCTGAGTCGGCATTGCAGGATGCGGATGTGTTGCTTTATGTGACAGATGTAGTAGAAAATCCAGAGAAGAATAAGGACTTCCTGGAGAAAGTCCAAAAGATGACGATTCCTGTTATTCTGCTTATCAACAAGATTGACGAACTTGCTAGTGACAATGGTAAAAATAGTCAATCGAGACTTAACAGCATCGTGGAGAAATGGCATGAACTGTTGCCTAATGCGGAAATATTACCTATTTCGGCAAAGAACAAGTTTGGTACTGATATGCTGTTGAAGCGTATCAAAGAACTATTACCAGAGAGTCCTGCCTATTTTGACAAAGACCAGCTGACAGACAAGCCTGCCCGTTTTTTCGTATCAGAGATTATCCGTGAGAAAATTCTTCTATATTACGACAAGGAGATTCCTTATGCGGTAGAGGTTCGTGTGGAGCGTTTCAAGGAGGAGGAAAAACTTATTCGTATCAATGCTGTCATCTATGTGGAGCGTGAATCTCAGAAAGGAATCATTATTGGACATCAAGGCGTTGCCCTAAAGAAAGTAAGTACGGAGGCTCGTAAGGCTTTGGAGAAATTCTTCGACAAGCCCATCTATCTGGAAACCTTTGTCAAGGTTGACAAGGACTGGCGTTCGTCAGAGAGAGAACTGAATTCGTTTGGATATAATCCCGAATAATTTTAAAGATAAGGAGGATAAAGTTATGAAGTTAAGTAAGACATTCGTTTGCTGTTTGCTGCTGATGTTGGGTTCTCTATCAGTAATGGCGCAGACGGAGCAGGAGGTGAAGTATGAGAAGTTCACGGGAAAGATCGGTCCGTATGCCATTACGCTTTTTGTGAATCTGGAGTATGCCGATGAGGATTCCGAGGTGGGTTACTATTATTATAATGACCGCCCAAAGACCCGGTTCACCCTGAAACTGGTGGAATATGCAGCTATCAACGCCAAGGGCTCGATGCATCTGGAACTCAAGGAATACTCGCCAAAGGGCAATCATACCGGTACGTTTGACGGTCAGCGTGAGTTGCGCGGTGACGGTTACGATGGCATATTTACAAACAGTCAGGGCAAGACGTTCAAGTTCGAGCTCATGCAGCAATACGACAATTAAACGGGTATTATGGCAAATTTAGTAGCAATAGTAGGACGTCCGAATGTCGGCAAGTCCACCTTATTCAACCGACTCACCAACTCCCGTCGTGCCATTGTGAGCGACGAGGCAGGCACCACCCGTGACCGTCAGTATGGCAAGTGCGAGTGGAACGGTCGTGAGTTCTCGGTAGTAGACACTGGCGGCTGGGTCGTCAACAGTGACGATATCTTCGAGGAGGAGATCCGTAAACAGGTCGTCGTTGCCACAGAGGAGGCAGACTTAGTCCTTTTCTTGGTGGATATCAAGAATGGCTTGACAGACTTGGATATGGATGTCGCCCAGATTTTGAGACAATCTAAGCTCCCAGTAATCTTAGTAGCTAATAAGGCAGACGACGGGAAAGACCTCTATGGACAGTATGAGTTCTACAAGCTAGGACTTGGTGATCCTTATTGCGTAAGTGCTGCCACTGGAAGTGGAACAGGTGATTTACTTGACGATATCCTCTCTAAGTTGAAGACTGATGAGGTGGATGATCTGGAGGATGGTACTCCCCGTTTTGCGGTAGTCGGTCGTCCGAATGCAGGTAAGTCGAGTATCATCAATGCCTTTATCGGTGAAGACCGTAATATCGTGACAGAGATTGCTGGTACTACCCGTGATTCCATCTATACCAAATACGACAAATTCGGTTTTGATTTTTACTTGGTGGACACTGCGGGTATTCGTCGCAAGAACAAGGTGACGGAGGACTTGGAGTTTTATAGTGTGATGCGTAGTATCCGTGCCATTGAAAACTCAGATGTCTGTATCCTGATGATAGATGCCACCAGAGGTATTGAGGCTCAGGATATGAATATTTTCCAGTTGATTCAGAAAAACAATAAGTCGCTGGTTGTCGTCGTCAATAAGTGGGACTTGGTAGAAGACAAGTCGCAGATAGCCATCAAGACCTTTGAGAATGCTATCCGCAACCGTATGGCTCCTTTTGTCGACTTCCCTATCATCTTTGCCTCTGCCGTGACGAAACAGCGTATCTTCAAGGTCTTGGAGACAGCAAAACAAGTATATTTGAATCGTACGATTAAGATAGGAACCTCTAAACTCAACGAGGTGATGTTGCCATTGATAGAGGCGACACCACCACCCTCTATCAAGGGTAAGTATATTAAGATCAAGTATGTGTCCCAGGTGCCTGATACACAGATTCCTACTTTTGTGTTCTATGCCAACTTGCCCCAGTATGTGAAAGAACCCTATAGGCGTTTCTTAGAGAATAAGTTGCGTGAGAACTGGACGTTGACGGGAACACCTATTAATGTATTTATACGACAGAAATGAGGAAGGGTCTTTTTCTCCTGGTATTGTTATTGGCGATATGTGCCTGTTCACGACAAGAGCAGACACCAGAGGAACAAGCAGGTATTGCCGCCAAGGAATATTACGACTGTCTGCTGGCAGGCGATTTTGATGGTTTCCTTCATGGGAAGGCTGGTATGGATTCTGTTCCTGGTAACTATCGTGCTCAGATGGTGACAGCTTGTGAGAAATACAGGCAAGAGCTGGAGCAGATGCATGGGGGATTAGCCACAGTGACAATATCTACTGCAAAATGTGACAGCACGCAGCAAGTGATGCATGCCTTTTTACTCCTTCATTTTAAGGATTCAGTGAAAGAGGAGGTTATTGTCCCGATGGTGCAGCTTAGCGGGCAGTGGAAGATGCGTTGACTACCTCTCGCATCTCTTTCAGTAGCTCACTGGCAAAGATAAAATCTGTCAACCGTTTGTTGGTAGACCCCATGATGTCAGCGGAGACTCCCTGCCATTCCTTATGACCTTCGTAGATAAAGATGATATTCTCTCCGATTGTTGTCACGGAGTTCATATCATGCGTATTGATAATTGTTGTCATGTTGAACTCCTGTGTGATACTGTGCAGTAGCTCGTCGATGACTAATGATGTCTTGGGGTCTAGTCCGGAGTTCGGCTCATCACAGAAAAGGTATTTGGGGTTCAGGGCGATGGCACGGGCAATAGCCACACGTTTCTGCATACCACCAGAAATCTCCCCAGGGTATTTATCCTCAGCACCCACTAGGTTGACGCGATCCAGACAATACATTGCCCGCTTCTTGCGCTCATGAAGTGTCATAGGGGCAAACATGTCAAGTGGGAACATCACGTTTTCCAATACCGTCATCGAATCGAATAGTGCTGCGCTCTGGAAAATCATTCCCATCTCGCGACGCATCAAGATCTTCTCTTCTTTAGACAAAGCGACGAAGTCGCGCCCATCATAGAGAATCTGTCCGCTAGTAGGCTCAAACAGCCCTACGAGATTCTTCATCAATACCGTCTTTCCGCTACCGCTCTGACCAATGATTAAATTGGTCTTTCCATCCTCGAAAACCGTACTGATATCTTTCAGCACCTCTAGTCCGTCAAAGCTCTTGCAAAGGTTCTTTACTTCAATCATGACAGTAGTTGTGTTAGGAAGACATCAGAGAACAGGATGAGGACACTGGAGCATACCACAGCGTCTGTTGACGCCTTACCCACATTCACAGAGCCACCTTCCACTGTATAGCCGAAGAAGGAAGGGACAGCAGAGATGATAAAGGCAAAGAACAGGCTTTTGATGATACTCATCCACACAAACCATGGCTGGAAGGAGTGTTGCAGTCCTAATGTCAGGTCGTCAGGAACGATGATATGTCCGAGAAAGGCGGTGCCATATGCTCCCATAATACCCATCGCAGAGGAGAATATCACGAGGATTGGCATAATGGTCAGCATAGCAGTAATCTTGGGTAGTATCAGGAAGTTCGCAGAATTCACGCCCATGATGTCCAGGGCGTCAATCTGTTGGGTTACGCGCATCGTGCCGATCTCTGAGGCGATGTTAGACCCTACTTTACCTGCTAATATCAGACACATGATACTACTGGAGAACTCCAACAGCATAATCTCTCGAGTAGTATATCCGCTGACCCAGCGAGGCATCCAAGGACTCTGGATATTTAACTTCATCTGAATACAAATCACGGCTCCGATGAAAAAAGAAATCAGCAAGACGATACCAATGGAGTTGACACCCAGTTGTGCCATCTCCTTGACATACTCCTTGGCAAACATACGCAACCGCTCTGGGCGTTTGAATGTCCTGCTCATCAGAATCAGGAATTTGCCAAACGAGGTCAGCGATTTATGCAGTAAATTAATCATATTCGACGACAAAGGTACAAAAAAGCAAGGGTAGAACAAAATTAATTTCCTATTTTTGCTATCATTTACAGAAAAAATCAATTTTGCGTGGTGACGCAGTGAAACAATTTCATAATAAAAATAGTGATTATTGCTGAAATATGCTTATTCTTGCAGGCATATGTGGAGATAGAGGTTATAGCAGCACCCAAGGCTTCACCTCGAAAGAAAAAATAAATGAATTTATTTTGTTCTTTGCTCGGTTTGCACTATCTTTGACTTCATCGAAGATACTCACGTTCGAGAAAACTCAAAATTCTTTTGGTTTTCTTCTCACTTATGCGTATCTTTGCACTCGTTATGGACGAGACAGTAAATAGACAAGAAGAACAACTGGTACTTCGTACGGAGGGACTTGTGAAGGTGTATGGCAAGCGTACTGTGGTGAACGACGTGAGCTTTAACGTCCGACAAGGTGAGATTGTGGGACTGCTGGGGCCTAACGGTGCTGGTAAGACCACCTCTTTCTATATGACGACAGGTCTGGTGGTTCCTAATGGCGGTCACGTCTATTTAGGCGATGAGGAGGTGACAGACTATCCTGTATATCGTCGTGCCCGTGCAGGTATCGGCTACTTGGCACAAGAGAATTCCGTGTTCCGTAAGATGTCTGTGGAGGATAATATCCTCTCCGTGCTGGAGATGACAGGCAAGCCCCGTGACTACCAGTTGGAGAAGTTGGAGAGTCTGATCAAGGAATTCCGTTTAAATAAGGTGCGTAAGAACAAGGGTGACCAGCTCTCGGGTGGTGAACGTCGTCGTACGGAGATTGCGCGTTGTCTTGCCATCGAGCCTAAGTTCATCATGCTCGACGAGCCATTTGCTGGTGTCGACCCTATTGCCGTAGAGGATATTCAGCAGATTGTATGGCAGTTGAAATATCGTAATATCGGTATCCTGATTACCGATCATAATGTACATGAGACCTTGAATATCACAGACCGCGCCTACCTGTTGTTCGAGGGACGTATCCTCTTCCAAGGTAGTCCTGACGAGCTTGCTGTCAATCCGATTGTGAAAGAAAAATACCTCGGCTCCAATTTCGTCCTACAGAAGAAAGACTTCCAGCGGATGGCGGAAGAGAAGAAACGAAAAGAAGAGGCAGAAGAGGCAGCATCATAAAGAAAAAAGGAATCAGCCGACAGGTTGATTCCTTTTCTCTTTTATAACAGTTCCTTGGGCATGAGCTCCTTGGCTCGCTCAAAGTCCTCAGGAGTGTCTAACTCATACGAGAAGTAACTGGTAGTGTCAACCACCTTGAAGGTATGGCCCTGTGGGATGAGACGTTCGAAGCAACGCTCATAGAACACATCGATAAGTCCTTCCTTGACAATCATCTGGTCGAGTTCCTTATAGAGTGCCGTGCTGTAGTCGGCAGTCATCTTCTCGATGCCTACGGATTCCCCGATGGCATCCTGGATGCTGCATACCTTACTGATCTCCGTGATATGTCCGTCGGCATCCACGATGACCTTGATTTCCTCTTCGCCACACTCATGACGGTTGAGGGCTAGAGCTGACTCCGGCTCGTGGGCGATACGTGCCACAGCGGCAGGGTCGCAGAGGATATCGCTGTCCATCAGCAGGAACTCCTTGCCACGAACAAATTCGCCAGCCATCCATAACGAGTAGATGTTGTTATTATGCTCGTAGTCGGCATTGTGGAGGAAGTGGAAAGTAGGATTTTCTAGATTGTCTAGAGATTCTAGTTGTTCTAGAAAAGTTTTTATCTGGTCTGCACGATAGCCCGTCACCACCACGAACTCACTGATGCCAGCCTGTTGCATGGCACGGACGGTGCGCTCCAACAAGGTGCGCTCGCCCACCTTCAGCAAGCACTTGGGTTTTGTGTCTGTCAGGGGGCGCAGGCGTTTCGCCATACCTGCGGCTAAGATAACTCCAATCATTTCTTCAGCACTTTCAGTATCGTATCCACGACAGTCTGGGTCTGTTCCTTACGTCCCAGGGTGATGCGCAGGCAAGACTCCAGACCCTTGTCACTCATGAACTTGATCTTGTAGTCCTGCACCTTCAGAGCCTCCATCAGGGCGTCTTTGATTTCCAACGGATACTTGATGAGAATGAAGTTAGCGACAGACTTATAGACCTTAAAGCCGGGCAGGTTACCGAGTTCCTTCTTATACAACTGGCGTCCCCATTCCATATCGTCAGCCACCTTACGATAGTGTTCGTCACTGTCGAGGGCGGCAAGGGCAACAGCCTCAGAGAAGCGGTTGTAGCCTAAGTACTTGTTGATGTAACTCTCGAACTGGTCGTGACCTTTGCCAATGAAACCGAAACCTACACGCAGACCAGGCAGTCCGTAGAACTTAGATAGGGTGCGTGAGATGATCAGGTTGCTGTATTTGTTCACCAGTGGGGCGATATAGGCAGTATCGGTGCTGATAAAGCTGGCATATGCCTCATCGATGAGTACCATCGTATCGGATGGGATGTTCTCCATGATACGGCCAATCTCCTCAGGAGTCAGACCGTTACCTGTGGGGTTGTTAGGAGAGGCGAGCAGCAGCATACGAGGATGTACACGGTTGGTGTACTCGATGACCTCGTCGATGTCGTAGGCGAAGGTATCCTCTTTCTCGTGCAGGGGATACATCTCAAAAGTACCGCCACACTCACTTGCCACGCGATTGTAATACCACCAAGAGAACTCTGGGATGAGGATCTTGGTGTTAGGTGCACCTGTCTGGCTGTTGACAGAGAGGAAATAGTGGATGGCATTCTTCAGCATGTCCTCACCACCATAAGTCAAAAGCACCTGACTCTCATCCACGCCATAGATCTCACTGAGGCGTACAGAGATGACACTCTTCTTACCCTGGTCATAGATACGGGTATAGAAACACAATGTCTTAGGGTCAAAGTTCTTGATGGCCTCCACCACTTTCTGGCTGGGCTCAAAGTTAAATTCGTTTCTGTCGAGATAATTCATAATGACTTTATTTTAATTTTTCATCTTTCATTTTTAATTTTTCATCTTCATCAGCGCCATACCGATGGCAATCCATATGATCTCCCTCACACGACAGATGATGCTCACGAAAATGCCCAGGGCTGCGGAGAGTCCCAGTGCGGCGATGGAGAGCACGAAACCACCCTCTTGTACACCCAGCTGCATCGGCAGGAAACCTATCAGGTTAGCAAAGAGGGTCGTGAAGGCGACGATCAGGATGCTGTGCAGGAAGGTAAGTGTCAGACCGTCCCATCCACCTCCACAGTCGATGCCGAAGAGCAGGAGCATGAACATCACCTCCGAGCTCTGTACCACACGAGAGAAATATTCCAGCACCAGACTACGATAGAAGGCACGGGTGTCTTGTCCGTAAAGTGCTGCAATCTGTTTGTCGATGTTCTCAATAGCCTCCGAGTGACGTGCCCAGAAACGGAGGGTCCATTTCTTCAGTCCAGGGATATTCGCCACAACTCCCAGCACATATTTCACCAATCCGTTACGATATCCCTTTGAGAAGAGATAGAAGAAAAACAAACAGAACACCACGATGATTCCCAAGGTGGTGCCAATGGTGACATTGATGGGGAGGTCGCCAATGATGACAAGGGCGAGATAGATGAAGATACTGATGAACCAGAACCAGAAATGGGCGAAAAAATGCATCATGGCATAGAGGATGACACTGGAGGTGGCATGCTGCTTGTCAATGTCCTTCGATAGTTCCATGATACGATAGGGCTCGCCACCGAGTCCACCCACAGGTGTGGCATAGTTGAGGGCATAGCCTGTGATGGTCAGACGATAGAGCCGCCAGAAACTCACAGGCATCTTTCCTTGGATATTCCCCTCGATGATGGCTTTCCATGCGAAGGCGTTGAGACCATAGACGATGATCCATACCCCCACGATGGGTATCAGCCAGTAGCCGGCGTGGCAGAGGTGGTCCCATAGCTCAACGAAGCTGACGTCAAAGGTAAACAGCATGACGACGCATGCTGCCACTCCCAAGAAGAAAAACAAGTTATTCAGTCTTTGTTTCGTCCACTTCATGACAACGATGAACTATGAATGAAGAATTCTTTCTGCGATTCGTTTACAGAAAGTCTCATGGCGATGGTTGACATACCATGCCAGCAGTCCCATGGCGACGATCTCCCAGATGAAGTTCATCACGGGGATGTCCAGCAGACAGAACAGGAACAGCCATGCCGAGCGGAAATTGAAGGTCAGCAGACCGTTCCACGTAATCACGGGGAGTGAGTTCTTATGGAACTCCTCACGGATGTCAGCGGGGATATTGTCGAAACTGCCGTATTTCTCACGCATCGCCTCCAGCATCTTCTGGAACTCAGGTGTCTTCTGCTCCTGTTTCTTGGTATAGTCAATATACGACTTCTGGAAATAACGCTCCACCCATGGTGTCTCACTCGTCATCTGGTCGTAGATCTCCTGTTGTTTCTTCGAGTTATCCAACTCAGAGCCCTTCTCTCCTTTCAGGAAGAAGAGGTGAGCCTGGATATAGTAGTCGGCAAGACGCTGCTGACCAGCCAGTCCTGCGATGCCGGAGATGACGCCGAGGATATAGACGACGATGGTGGCAATGATGACATTCTGCTCTGTATCGGCAATTCCCAGCCAGGCAAACTCGATGTCGTGGTGGATGTAGAAGCGGTATACCAGTCCGTGATAGATGGGTACAAACCATGTGAAACCTGCCACACCGTCAAGGATACGTCCTAAGCGGCTCTTCTTACCCGTCATACGTGCCAGCTGTCCGTCTGTGCAGTCGAAGATGTCGGCAAGACAGAGCAACAGGATGGCGATGATGTTCATCATGAGTCCGCTGGTGCCCTCATAATAGAAACTGCCACAGGCAAAGAAGAAGGTGCTGGCGGCTCCGATGATCATCGAGAGGATGGTAACGGTATTAGGATGTATGTCTAGTTTGGCAAAGAACACTGCCCACCAATAGCAGAACGGGCGTACCACATGCAGGTCCAGCCAGTCCTCCGTCTCGGCTGATTTAAGAGTCTTTTGAATCTTTTCGTTCATGTTCCTATTTAATTATTAAAATCAGCCTGCAAAGGTACATATTTTTTGCTATTTAGCCAAATTCTTTCAGAAACATTTGCATGAAAACCAAATAATCATTATATTTGCATCTGAAATATAGATTAAATAACTTTTTTGTTAAACCACTTAAAATGTAAGTACCTATGAAGAAAATGATGATGTTATTGTTGACTATGTTGACAATGTCTCTCTCCGTTCATGCACAGAAGATGAGTAAGCAGCAGCAAGAGTCTGCCATGATGAACCTTTTCGCAAGAGCCACCTTGGTAAATGGTAAGTTTGCCATTACCCGTGAACCGATTACCTATTACGACTATTGGGCTGCAACGGGTGAGAAGGCTCATGGTCCCAATACCAGTGTCTCCAATGCTGCCATCGTGACAGATGGCAAGAAACAGAAGATGGTGAACTGCATCAATAAGTATTTTGGGGATGCGGTGGTGTCGCTTGCCAGCCATTCACAGATCACGGAAGCACAAAAAAAGATTGGACTGCATCGTGAGCTTAGCGAGAACAGTATTGCCGGTCAGGGCTTCTTCCTCGTGATGACGGCAGAAAAGTATAAGAAGTTCAAGAAGATGTATGACGACTATAGGAAGGGTAAGAAATCCTCTTCGACCTCTTCATCCTCTTCATCCTCATCAAAGACAAAGAAAAGCGGAGCTAAGTCAACCTTCAGCGCTGGTAAGAAGAAGCAGAATTTCGGTTTCTAAGACGCAGACACCTTCTGTCACTTGCGCTAATGCCTTCTTCACTTCATGCCAATGCCTCCTATACCCCCATAGGAGGCATTCCTTTACCCCCATAACA
>JBGUNO010000046.1:0-6239 GCA_045117415.1 Prevotella sp.
TTTGCAGATCAGTATAGTGAGATGAAGACGCAGATCAACAATGACTCCATCATCGCCCAGTTGACCCGTGAGCAAGAACGTACGGAACAGTTGCTGCAGGAGTTGAAGAATACAAAGGCAACGGATGCGGCGGAGATTACCCGTCTGAAGAAGGAGTTGGCTTCGGTACGTGCTGTCTTGCGTAGTTATGTCATGGAAATTGACTCCCTAAACCGTCTGAACCAGGCCTTACAGGATGAGAACAGCAGGGTGCGTAGTGAACTGGAAGAGAGTAACCTGCAGAATCGGGCATTGTCCTCCGATAATGCGACGCTCTCGGAGAAAGTGGCTATTGCCGCCCAGTTGAATGCTGTGAATATCGATATCATGATGATCACCAAAGGGGCATTGTCGTCAAAGACCAAGGATCGAGTGAAACATCCTCATAAGATTGGTGGTTCCACCAATGAGATGAAGGTGCGCTTCGTCCTGTCCCGTAATGTGACGGCATCGAATGGTATGCGTTCGATTTATGTACGTATCCTAACGCCAACAGGCAGTGTGTTGAATGCAACAGGAAAGTGTGCTTTTGAGGATAAGCAAGTAGACTTCACGGCAGCTAAAAACATCGAGTATACTGGTGAGGAGATTCCAATGGAGTTCTATGTCGCTAAGAAAGAGACCTTAATACCAGGAACATATCGTGTCCAGGTCATTGCCGATGGTCATGAGATAGGTTCCCGCTCTATAGAACTTGAGAAGTAGAAAATGAATAAGACCTTGTTTTTTTCTCTGTTTGCTTGTTTGACGATACCAGCTTTTGCGCAGCAGACATTGACACTGGACAGTTGTCGGGCGATGGCGTTACGCAACAATAAGCAGTTAAGTGTCTCACGGGTTAAGCAAGAGGTCGCAGCCAACCTGCGTAAGTCGGCACGGACGAAATACTTGCCACATGTCAGTGCGTTGGGTGGCTACGAGTGGACCAGTAAGGAGATATCCTTGTTGAATGATGACCAAAAGTCTTCTTTGTCCAATTTAGGAAGCAATTTGACTTCTGGTATTCAGGAGAAGGCTGGGGAAGCGATGCAAAAAGTGCCTCAGTCTATCTGGGAAATGCTGGGAGGACTGGGTGTCACACCGGCTTCCATTCAAGAGGGACTGGGTAATATGTTGAATCCCTTGGGAACAGTATTGAACCAGTCCGGACAGCGTATCGTGGATGCTTTCCGTACAGACACTCGTAATATTTTTGCTGGTGCTATCATGGTGACACAGCCAGTCTTCATGGGTGGCGCTATTATTGCGATGAACAAGATGGCTGACATTGGTGTGGAGTTGGCTGCTAATTCCACGGAGGCAAAGCGTCAGCTTACACTTTATCAGATAGACCAGGCTTATTGGCAGGTGGTCTCGTTGAGACACAAGCAAAAGCTGGCACAGAGTTACTTGGATCTAGTGAGAAAACTTGATGAGGATGTTCAGAAGATGATCCAAGAAGGTGTTGCCACCCGTTCTGAGGGACTGAGTGTCAGCGTGAAAGTTAATGAGGCAGAGATGACACTGATGAAGGTGGATGACGGATTGACACTCTCGAAGATGTTGCTCTGTCAGCTCTGTGGGATGCCGATGAGTAAACAGGTGACTTTGGCAGACGAGGATACAGACGACCTGTCTACTTCTAACCTGGCGCCTAAGGTTGACATGGAGCAGGTGGCAGTGATGCGCCCAGAGCTACGCCAATTGCAGAATGTGGTGGATTTGAGTCGTCAGTTTACTAATATCCTTAAAGCAGGCAATCTGCCTATGGTAGCGCTGACGGGTGGCTATGCTGTTTCCAATCCCAACTTATTCAATGGTTTCGAACGTAAGTTCGCTGGTGTGTGGAATGTAGGCGTGCTGGTTCGTGTGCCTATTTGGAACTGGGGTGACGTGGCTTATAAGGTACGTGCCTCAAAAGGTGCCACTGCTATTGCCAACCTCGAACTTGCTGAGGCTCGTGAGAAGATAGAGCTGCAGGTGAACCAGAGCAGCTTCCATGTGAATGAGGCTTTCAAGAGACTGGAGATGGCAAAGAAGAACACGGAAAAAGCCGACGAGAATCTGCGTACTGCTAATCTGGGTTTTCATGAGGGTGTGATTTCCTCTACTACTGTGATGGAGGCTCAGACAGCATGGTTGCAGGCACAGTCACAGAAAATAGACGCAGAGATAGATGTCAAGCTCAGTCAGGTGAACCTGCAGAAAGCAATGGGAACATTAGAATAGTTAAGAGTTAATAGATAAAAGTTAAGAGTTAAGAATTATGTCAGCAAAAACGCAACATAACAACATCCTGCTTGCCATTATAGGATTCTCGGCAGCAGTTGCTATTGTAGCTCTGATAGGTTTCTTCGCCTTAGGGCGTGATCCGGAATTGATACAAGGACAAGTAGAGGTGAGTGAGTATCGTGTATCCAGCAAGGTGCCTGGTCGTATCTTGGAGATTCGTGTGAAAGAGGGTGACTTCGTGAAGGTGGGTGATACCCTTGCCATTCTCGATGCCCCAGAGGTCCGGGCGAAGATGGAACAGGCACGCAGTGCAGAGAATGCTGCTGCCGCATTGGAGCTGAAGGCACAGAATGGTGCCCGTGAGGAACAGATACGTGGAGCCTATAACCTGATGCAACAGGCAAAGGCAGGCTTGGAGATTGCTGAGAAGTCATACCATCGTGTCCAGCGTCTCTTCGACGAGGGTGTGATGAGTGCCCAGAAGAGGGATGAGGCTTATGCCAACTACAAAGCGATGGAGGCTCAGGCAAAGGCTGCTGAGAGTCAGTATGACATGGCTCGTAATGGTGCGCGTCGTGAGGATAAGCTGGCGGCTGCCGCTCAGGTGGGTCGTGCCAGGGGTGCCGTAAACGAGGTGAACTCCTATATCCATGAGACCGTTCAGATAGCCCAGATGGAAGGTGAGGTCAGTGACGTGTTCCCGAAGGTGGGTGAGCTGATAGGTACTGGTTCTCCAATTATGAATATCTCTGTGATGAAAGATATGTGGGGTACGTTTAACGTCCGTGAGGACCAGTTGAACGGACTCGCTGTCGGAAAGACGTTTGACGCTTTTGTCCCTGCTTTCAATAAGACGATACAGATGAAGGTCTATTATATGAAGGACCAAGGCTCTTATGCTGTCTGGAAGGCTACCAAGACGAATGGTCAGTATGACCTGAAGACCTTTGAGGTCAAGGCTCGTCCTGTAGAGCCGATGGAAGGCTTGCGTCCTGGTATGTCACTGATCATTAAGTAGTTTATTGTTGAGGTGAGGTATCTCAGGCAGATATATGAGATCATGCTGCGGGAGTTGCTGATTCTGCGTCAGAATCATATCTACCGCTTCTGTATGGTGCTGTTTCCCATACTGGTGATTGTATTCTTCACCTCGATATTGGATGACGGTCTGCCCACCGATATGCCTGTAGGTATCGTCGATCAGGACAACACCTCGACATCACGGGCACTGGGACGGAAGTTGGACGGATTCCAGATGTCAAGGGTCGTGGCTCGTTATCCCAGTGTCACAGAGGCGCGCCGTGCCATCCAACGCAGTGAGATATACGGTTTCCTCTATATTCCCAAAGGAACGACAGAAAAACTGCTTGCTTCTCGACAACCAAAGATATCCTATTATTATACTTATACGACACTGTCGGCAGGTTCTATGATGATGAAGGACCTGAAGACCGTCTCCACGCTCGGCTCTGCAGGCTTGGGACAGGCGACGATGCGGGCAAAGGGACTCACGGACCGGCAGATACAAACCCTTTTGCAACCTGTCAAGGTTGACCTTCACCAGATTGCCAATCCCTGGAGCAGTTATAATGTCTACTTGACGACAGTGATGGTACCAGGCATCATCATGCTCTTCATCTTATTGATATCCTCCTATTCCTTGGGTACGGAACTGAAGTTCGCCACGTCGAAGAAATGGATGGAGATGGCAGACGGGCGTATGATGGTGGCACTGCTGGGGAAATTCCTGCCTCAGACGATGATCTGGCTTGCCATCGTCTACGGCTATCAACTCTACGTGTTCTACCACTTGGGATTCCCTCATCTGGGTAGTCCGTGGATGCTGGTGCTCTTGGGGCTCATGCAGGTGCTTGCCTCGCAGGGGTTCGGTATCTTTGCCTTCGGACTGATGCCCTCCCTGCGTATGTCGATGAGTATCTCGTCCCTGTGGGCTGTGCTGAGTATCTCCATGGCAGGCTCTGCCTTCCCCATCATGGGAATGGACGGTGCGTTGCAGGCGATGTCGTGGCTGTTCCCGCTCCGCCATTACTGGATGATGTACCAGACCTGTGTGTTCAACGGGTTCCCCCTCATTGAGTCGTGGTTCCACTTTGCCGCCCTTATAGGCTTTATGCTGCTGCCGTGGCTCGTTTTAAAGAAAATCAAGAATGCAATGCTGACCTATGTCTATATTCCATAGTATATATCAGGGGATACTCGATATCTGTTACATCTGGCGCAAGGAGATGAGACGGGTGGTGAAAGACGAGGGCGTACTTATGTTCTTTCTGGTCGTGCCCCTGGCCTATCCGCTGCTATACTCATGGATCTATAACAACGAGACGGTCCATGAGGTACCTGTCTGCGTGGTCGACCTGTCTCACAGTCAACTGTCCCGTCAGTTCATCCGGATGTGTGAAGCCTCGCCCGATGTCCATGTGAAGTGTTATGCGCAGGACCTTGACGAAGCGGAATCACTGGTCAGCCGACAGTTGGTAAAGGGCATCTATCTGATACCTTCTGATTTCGAGACGAAGTTACTGCGGATGGAGCAGACCGTCGTCAGTGTCTATTGTGACATGAGCCTGATGTTGACCTATAAGGCGATCTTCCAGACGGCACAGACGGTCACGATGGAGATGGGCAATGAGTTCAAGACCAAGATAGGTGGTCATTATACCAGCCGTGAGGAAGCCATTGCGTCTCGTCCCCTCGACTATGACGACGTAGCGCTTTTCAATCCTCAGGGTGGCTATGGCTCTTCGGTATTGCCTGCCGTCCTTGTGTTGATCCTCCAGCAGGCACTGGTGCTTGGTATCGGGCTCTCTGCAGGTACGGCACGTGATGAGAACCCTTATCGGTGCCTGATACCTGTGGGCGACCCCCGCTATACCAATACGCTCGTAATCGTACTGGGTAAGTTTATGTGCTATTTGATGGTGTTCATGGTTATGGGTACGTGGCTGACGGCAGCCGTGCCCCGTCTGTTCCACTTCCCTCAGTTGGCTACGTGGCAGTCGCTGGCCCTCTTTTTGCTACCCTATACCATGGCCTGCATCTTCTTCGGCATGGTGGTGTCGTGTCTTGTCAAGTATCGTGAGAATGTGATGCTGCTGGTGGTCTTCATCTCCGTCCCTTTGCTTTTCCTCACGGGTGTCTCATGGCCCCAGTCGAATATACCGGGGTATTGGCAGGGCGTGTCATGGCTATTCCCTTCCACCTTCGGAGCCCGGGCATATATCCGCCTGAACTCGATGGGTGCCGACATCAGTGATGTGACGCATGAGTTGCGTATCCTGTGGATACAAGCCGTTTGCTATTTTGTTATGACGCTATGCGTTTATCGCTTCCAGTTCTTCCATGCGCGTCACTCTGCCAAAGAGCGTCTCCGTTACCTGAAACATAAGCGCGAGAAAAAGTTAACAGAAAATATAGGAGAATAATAATGACGGATTTTAAGAAACTGTTAGGCTTAGCAGTATGTCTTGCCCTTGCTGTCCTCTGGATGGCTGCAAAGGGTAACGATGGAGTCATTACGAAAGAGAATGGTGTGTACATTGTGAATACCACCACCCTTGCCGCTGATGTGGAAGGCTATTTGGGTACTACTCCCTTGAAGATATACATTAAGAAGAATATGATTCAGAAGATTGAGGCACTCAAGAACCAAGAAACACCAAAGTATTTCGCAAAAGTCAAGAGGCAACTGCTTGACAAATGGAATGGCATGACTGTCAAGGAAGCCAGAAAGGCACAGGTCGATGGTGTCACAGGCGCCACATTCTCTTCTGATGCTGTCAAGGAGAATGTCAAGCGTGGCTTAGACTATTATCAGAAGCACAAGTAATCTTTTTCCCAACATCAGCCATCATCCATCTTCCATCAGCCATCTTGTAGGAGTGCCTTCTGTCACTTGCGCTAATGCCTTCTTCACTTCATGCCAATGCCTCCTATACCCCCATAGGAGGCATTCCTTTACCCCCATAACA
>JBGUNO010000047.1:0-17859 GCA_045117415.1 Prevotella sp.
TTCTCACTCTCCTTGACATTGACTGCGGGTGCTGTACTGTTGGCACGAGGCATGAAATCAGTGTTAAAGAAATCATCAAACATTGTCGGGAACCAACCATTGCTTTTCATTAATCCGTTCAACATAATCAATACCTCCTAATTATACTTTTAGTTTAACTTATTTGTTTTAGATCGCCTCGGCTTTCGCTTCGGCTCTCACTAACAGATAAGCAAAGTACATGCCTATAGAAAGAATCCGTGCCAGAATGACAATCGGTGAAGTCAAACTGGCACGGAATTTAAACTTGCTTAAACTATGCTGACAATCCTTTAAACTCAGTTAAACATTGAGGTGATAAGCTAATCTTAGTACTTTTATTAGCCGTACTTCCAGAATATCGACGTCAAGGCATAGCACGAAAACTGCTGTTGGCTACTAAAGAACAGGCTAATCGTATGGGCTTGCTCTATTTCAATTGTTTTCTGTCTGATATATCAATCCATACTTTTCATGTAGTTTCCGAAGAGAGCCGTCTGCCTTCATTTGATGAATGACATTATTCACAATCTGTAGCAGATCCTCCTGCCCCTTCTGCATCAGGACACCAATCTCGCCATGAGTAAAAGGATCGTTCAACAGTGGGGCTGCAAGTCGGGGGTCAGTCTGCACATAATAAGGAGCCTCTGTAATTTCCGTTATCATCACGTTGGCTGCACCTTCGGCTACAAGTGTCGGTATTTCCTCGTTCTTTTGGTGAACGACTATATTAGCGTGAGTCAGGTTCTCGTTGGCAAATTGTTCATTCAGTCCCCCAGGATTCACCATTACAGTCACTTCGGGTTTGTCGATGTCAGCCAGCGACCTGTAGCGGTCTGCCTCCGAAGCCCTGCACAGGATGGTCTTGCCGTTAGCCAGATAGCCCTCACTCATTAGCATCGTCTCACGTCGGGCGTCGGTGATGGTTATACCGCCGATGGCGAGGTCGAACTTTTGAGGTTCTGCCAATACATCTTCCGTTAACGTAGGCCATGAGGTCTTTTTGAACTCTATGTTTACTCCTAACCTTCTCGCTATCTCTTTTGCAATTTCAATACCAAAGCCCCAATAAGTCCCATCGGGTTCGCAGAAAGATAACGGTCTGTAGTCGCCAGTAGTACCAAAGAGGATAGTGCCTCGCTCAACTATCTCAGCGACTTTTCCATCGATGGGAATATCTGTATAGGTTGACAGAATGAAAACCGAGAATTGGCCGTTCTCCTTCCCGAACTGGATAGCACCTTTCAGGTCGTTCTCTGGGAATAGCTTTGTACTGTCGAAGTAATAAAGGTTATCCTCATTGTTATACCAACCGCCTACATAGCCTTCGTGTTGTAAAGCATGTCTTACCACCTTGTCGAGTTGGTCACGCGAATGGCTGTTCTGAGTAGCTGCATAACTGACTGCAATTCCTTCAGTCGGTTCAGTCATTGTGCGGATGTCAATAGTGAATCCGTCTGGATGGGTCTGACTGAAAGCCCAAACCTTATCAGCAATAGTTGTAATGTTGCTCTGCTCTGTAGCGTTATCCTCATTGGAAGAGCATGAGGCAAAACTAGTCGTCCCACAAATGGTAAGGATGGCTAGTAACAACCCAATCCGATATTTTTCCAATCTTATCATTTTCATAATTCGTGTAGTTTTTGTGAATAATTGTTTGCTATTTCGATAAGTTTGTCAATACTGTCAATGATATAGTCAGCTCCAGCCTCTTCAAGTTCCTTCCTTGTTCCGTTCCCGTAAGTCACGCCACAGGTCTTAGTTCCAGCGTTTAGTCCCATTAGGATGTCTACGTTCATATCCCCGACGACAAGAGTCTGGCTGGCATTGAAACCTGTGGCTGAAAGAGTCTTGAGGACAGGCTCAGGATTAGGTTTCGCTTTATCTACGTCGTCTGCTCCGACCAAGTATGAAATATACTCCGCTATATCCAAGTCGTGTATCAGTCCAGACAGAGATTTGTGCCAGCGTGAAGATGCTATCGTGAGGGAGTATCCCATATCCTTCAGCGCAGCCAGTGTTTCTTTGACTAGAGGGAATGCCTGCGGTTTCATATTCAGCAGGTTCTCTTGGAAGATTCTCCTGTAGGTGTCAGCACATAATTGGATGGTCTCTTTGCTCTCATCAGGATATAATGCCTCAAAACAACCATCCAGAGGCAGTCCAATCTTGGAAGCACATTCGTCATCAGTATGACCACCCAATCCTAACTCAGCAATCGTCATTTGCATCGTCGTGACGATATTCCGTCGGGTATCACCTAATGTACCGTCAAAATCGAATATAATCAGTTTTATCATCTCTCAGTCATAGTATTCTTCACCATGATATCCATTGCCACCTTACAGAGATATTTCCTCATTATTGTTAATATTGGTTGCAAATATAACGATAATTCTGCGAAATTCACTATATTTGCCCCATTATTTGAAAACAATTATTATGCCACGTAAGACAGACGGAGTACTTTTTGAACTTCAGCCGCGCCCCACGAAGAGTGAGGACGGCAAACCTTTGCTCTATGCACAACCCGTTGTAGAGTACAAATACGATCTTGATGCCATTGACGATTTCTGTTGCAAATACCGCCATACCAGCAAGGGTGAGATGAAGCATTTCTTCAGTCTGCTGGAGGAGGTGACAACGATGTGGTTACGTCAAGGTCAGCGTGTGGAGACACCTTTCGGGTCCTTTGCCCCCAAGTTGAGACTCTTGGGTGAGCATACCGACCCGGAGAAGGTGACGGGACTGGACGTGATGTATCATGGTGTCGAGTTCATTCCCTCCAAGCAGTTCGTGAAAGATGCTGATTGTGGCACTCACGGTTTCCGCCGTCGCAGGAATATGGTGGGCAATAGTCAGATGTACGACTCCCAGGCGATGGATGCGGCACTGCGGAAAAGTGTCCGTTATGGATATGTCACCATCAAGACTTTCCAGACTTTCAGCGGGTTGAAATACAGCTCGGCAAAGAAATTCCTCGACGGTCTTTGTCAAGGTGACCATCCGCGGATGCACCGTTATCGTGACGGTCGCATATGGCACTACGTACCCGTCCAAGACTCTCCCTCTCTGTAAAACAGGTTTCAGCGACCGCTGTAAATGTTTTTGCCGACCGCTAAAGATATTTTTGGCGGGCGCTGTGAATATTTTTGCCGTCCGCTAAAAATCCGGAAGGCACTTTCTTTCTCCCTGTTTCAAAGGCTCTTTACCCCTGTTCCAAAGGCTCTTTACCCCTGTATCAATGGCTCTTTCTCTCTGTTACAAGGTTCTTGAATGAAGAGCCGAAGATGACATACTGCGTATTACCCGCAATCGTTCCCTCGTTCTGTCCCCACAGGAAAGGCCAGTCGTCAAAATTCTCGAAATGGTCAGGATAGCGGAACAACAACCCGGGAGCCACATTACCTGGAATAAAGGAAAAGTCTGCACGGTTGTTGCCATAGAAGACTGCTTTGGGACGTGCTGCACCTACAGTAGCCACGAAGGAGTAGTTATGGTAGGGGTGACATCCATAGAGCCAGTTGGCGACACGATAGATTTCATCTTTGCTGACAATATCAGGATAATAGAGGTGGGCATAGTTGACGGTAATACCGAAATTGAGTACCATATTCACACCCGCCCAGTTACCCAGTCCAATGGGAATGCCATAGGGATTCTGTTGGTCGAAGCTCTTGATATAATCGTTATATTTCTCGATATAGGGGCGTAGCTTCTGTTTGTAGTTTTCGTTCATGTAGGGAATCGCATCGAGAGCTGTTTGGATATTCATGGGAAGCCGTTTGTCGAGAGCTTGCCATATCTGTTTCTCAAAATTGTCGAGATACGATTTCTCTCCTGTCGCTCCATAGAGCTGGAGGTTGGTACTCATGTTTCCTGCATCAAAACCACCGAGCCAGTTGAAATCCTCTTCCGCCTGTGCGTCATTCGCAGCTCGTTTGTTATTATTGATGAGGTCCGTTGCCTCTTTCATCAGTCGTTTCGACTGGGTGAGCGCACGCTGGGCAAGATTGTCATTATAACCTTCGAGTGCACGACTGGCGGCAGCGAACATGGTGGCAGCGCGGAGGTCGAGACGCGGGTCACGAGTGGTGAAAGCCCACATGTCATCAGGTGTGCCACTGCGCTTGCCATCAGCAGAAACCTCATAGGGCTTCAGGCTGGGGTCGTAATGCAGTCCGTCGGTAATCGATGCTGCGTCACCTAAGTGGTGGTAGTTGTCAAGTATGGAATTGGAAAGTGTAGATGCCATATGTCCGATCTGCTCAGCCTGTGCCACCAGGTTGAGTGTCCCATGCTCAATGAACTGCAGGATGTCGGGTGTTCCGTCAGGACGGTGGAGGTCGACATAGCGTTGCTTCTGACTGACAAAGGTCTCGTCTCGCAAGGGCTTGAAGAGTTCCCACGTACGGATGAAATTCTGTACGACATTGATGTTAGAGCCGGTCTCAATGTCGAAGTCGCCAGCATCGAAGAAACCACCGATATTGAGACCTGGAATGAGTTCCAGCGGCTTGTATTTCGTATCTGTAGTCTGCCCTTGTGCATGCAGGTCGAAATGGTCACTGGGCGGTGCCTGCAGATAACCCTCCTTAAAGGGTTCACCATGCCATACACGATAGCCTTCGTTCACATACATATGGTTCATGTGGATAGGAATCCACACATCAGTAGTGGCATCCGTAATCTTGTCATAGACACTTTTGTCAATGATAAAATCATTGGTCCTGGTGTCACCATATTGTATATAATAGATACCAGATTGCTTGACGGAGGAGAAGTCGAATTTCACATAATTATATTTATAATACGGTCCCCATGTGGTGATCTCTCCCTCATAGGCTTTTTCTGTCTTCCCGTCATTGTTGATACGCCATAAAGAAGCGGTTTGTCTTACTTTGTCGTTCTTGTCGAGTTCGATGACAGCCACCTTTGGTTGCTCTGGGATGTATCCCACTTGTGAGAATCCGATGTTCGGCTCCCTGATCCAGTTGGGAATGGCATGAGGCTCAACAACCCATGTGAATACCTTTCCCGTCTTGTTGGCTGGAAGGGTGCTGCGTAACACATACCATCCGTTTTGCGCAATCATCCGTCCGTCATAGAGCTTCAGCTCCGCATCCTCACTGCTGATACGTATCATCCGCTCAGGAGCGTCTGTCGCTATCATGAGCTCATGTCCAGTCTCCATGGGGAGAGGATCAACAAATCTGTTTGTCCCTCTGTCGTCATAAGTCTTGAAACCTTTAAACTGTTTGGGCTTCTCTGAGTTGGGGCGTGTGACGGTCTGACTGACGGCATAGCGTGGAAAGCGATTCGGTCTGCCATCCATTAGATATGTCTTCTGCCAATACTGGGAGGGTAAGAACTCTATATTGAAACCAGCTTCGCCAGCCAGTGCTGCAGGAACAGGCTTGTCTAGATAAACGGCGATCTCCACGGCTTTCCCTTTTGCTGTTACGACGACCCTGCTGTCAAAATCATAGTCGTCATAGCGAAGGGCTACCTCAATAGACTGATTCTGCTTGTCCACTTTCCGAGAAGTCATCTTCGGTACCAAATCCCATTGCTCAGGGGTGTTGTTCAGGCGGACAGCTCCCCCCTGGACAGTCCTTACTCCGTGATGAATAATCTCAATTCCAGAGTTTTTCTCATCATTGAAACCTCCGTTGAAACTGTTGCTGAACACCAGTACGTTGACACCTTGTCGCTCAAAATACTCCATGTCGTTCAGTTGTAAGTCCTGTGCCATTCCTGTTAGGGAACTCAGGAAAAACAAGCAGAGAATCAGTTGCTTCATAAATATAATCGGTTATTGATAATTAGAATTGCTATTTTGACGTACTATCATCGCAAAAGTAAAATCTTCCTCTTGTTTATTATAGAATGTTAACGTTCTGATTGTTTTTCGTAACTTTGATGTCTATGACATCGAACTTACTATGCACTCGGCATAAAAAAAGAATAATTTCTTTTTGTTATGCTCTCGTTTATTCGTAACTTTGGCTTCGCCGAACTTACTTGGCACTCGGAAATGAAAAGAAAAGTAAACTTTCCTTTTGCGTTTCTCTCGTTTTTTCGTAACTTTGTCCATCAAATGAAGACAGCAATTATAGGCGGTGGTGCTGCAGGTTTTTTCCTTGCAGTCAACTTAAAGGAGATGATGCCAGAAATGGAAGTCACTATCTTCGAACGCGCCCAACGGGTTCTTTCTAAAGTGGAGGTCTCTGGTGGCGGACGTTGTAATTGTACTAACTCTTTTGAGGAAGTGACTGACTTGCGAATGGCTTATCCTCGTGGGCATCGATTGATGAAACGTTTATTCAATGTCTTCGATTACCAATCTGCCTTTGCGTGGTTCGAGCATCATGGTGTCCCCCTGATAACACAAGATGACCAGTGTGTGTTTCCTGCAGCCCAGGACTCACATGCCATTATCAATTGTTTTCTTACCTTAGCTCGTCGTCATCAGGTACAGATATGTCTTGGGAGGAAAATACAATCACTGGATGCCCTCCAGGATTATGATTTCATTGCTGTCACCACGGGAGGTTCTCCAAAAGGGGAGGGACTGAGATGGCTCGCCGACCTGGGACATGAGATAGAGCTACCGGTACCCTCGCTCTTCACCTTTCAGGTCGCTGACAAGTCGTTGACAGCATTGATGGGAACAGTGGTTGGGCAGACAACGGTCATGATACCAGGTACCAGGCTGTATGCCAGTGGTCCTTTGCTGATAACCCATTGGGGAATGAGCGGTCCCGTTATCCTGAAACTCTCCAGCTATGCGGCAAGATGGTTGGCGGAGAAAGAATACAAGACACCCATCAGCGTTCGCTGGACAGCCGCTCGAGACTCTGATATAGAGAAAACTCTTTATGAGACCATGATCGTTCATTCCTCCAAACAGCTTACCACCTTTAATCCTTTTGGATTACCCCAGCGTTTGTGGACATTTCTTGTGACGAAGTCATTGGCAGACAGGTCGGAAGTGAGATGGCATGAACTGAGTAAAAAAGATGTCAACCGTCTTGTCAACATACTTTGTAACGATACTTATCAGGTTGGTGGACGTGGAACCTTCAAAGATGAGTTTGTCACCTGTGGGGGTGTCTCTCTGAAGAGTGTCAATCCCTCAACCCTTGAGAGCAAGTTCGTGCCTCATCTCTTCTTTGCAGGTGAGGTGTTGGATGTGGATGGTATAACAGGTGGCTTCAATTTCCAAGCAGCATGGACAACAGCGTATACGGTAGCTTCTGCTATTGTTTCGAGATTATCTTAATTGTAACAATCATTTTTGCTGGTGTGTCATTTTGTAGATATCCTTATCATAAAGTTGGAGAATAGAGATTCTTTTTGTATTTTTGCATCCAAGGAATTGAATACTAACTGACAAATGTAAAATGAAGAGATTGATAGTAAGACTAGTAGCGGCTGTTGCTGTTTGCATGGCAACTGAGGGCTGGGCTCAACAAACGGATGGACAAAAGTCAATTGTCTGTCACGATGACGGGACGGTTACTTTTTATTACAAGAATGATAAGGCAAAGTCTGTTTTCGTTGATGTACAGTTTGCTGGTCGTCAGGAGATGAGACGTGATGCTGATACAGATCGATGGACTGTGACAGTCGGACCTGCGGCTCCTGATATGTATCCTTACTGTTTCATCGTTGACGGTATCAGTGTCATGGATCCTGAGAATCCTCGGTATTTCCCCAATGAAGGATTTAAGAACAGCCTGTTGGAGATTCCCGCGAAGACAGGGACATTGGCGCACGATATAAAAAAAGTGCCTCATGGACGATTGGAATATATACATTACTATTCCAAGAGTCTGGGCGGTACGAATCATGCGGTCGTCTATCTGCCACCTAATTATATGATGGATATTCAGAAAAAATACCCGGTGTTTTATCTAATCAGTGGCACTACGGATACGGAGGAGGTCTATTATAAGGTAGGTCGTGTCAATTATATCTTGGATAATTTGTTGGCGGAGAAGGCTGCCAAGGAAATGATCGTTGTGCTCCCCTATGGTAATCCTTATAAGTTGTTGCCTGCCAAGCAGGATAGTCTGGGTATGCCTCAGACACATTTTGGCGGGGATATATTCAGTAAGGATCTTATTAATGATCTGATGCCATATGTCGAAAAGAACTATCGCACGAAGAATGATGCGGACCATCGTGCCATAGGCGGTTTCTCTCGTGGTGGTAACCAGGCGCTCTTTAATGGATTAAGTAACCTCGATAAGTTCTCTTATCTCTGTTCCTACAGTTCCTTCACATCAACGGATATTCCCTATGTCTATGACCATGCTGATGACACCAACAAGAAGATCCATTTGTTCTGGTTGGGTGTTGGTACGGATGATTTTCTTTATGGTAATGCCCGTGACTATATGGAGTTTCTCGATAAAAAGGGAATCCGCTCTGTCAAGGAATTTACCAACGACAAATATGGACACACCTGGATGAACGCCAAATACTTCTTGTACAAGACTCTACCTTTGTTGTTTAATAAGAAAGCCGCTGAGGCTGCGATGACAGAGGGCAAGCCTGCTCCTGCAGCCACAGGTAAGGAACCGCAGTTTACACCAGGTGTGATGGCACGTTTGTTCCCCAAGCCTATTATCTCCCCAGAGTATACGGAGCAGGGTGTCACTTTCCGTTTTAAGGCACCAGAGGCACAGAAGGTGGAGTTGGAGTGTGAGATACTACCAGAGTTACTACCCATGAAGAAGGATGCTGATGGAATTTGGAGTATAGTATTGTCAGACTGTCTTTTCGAGACTTTTAAGTATTGTTTCGTGGTGGACGGTACTCCTGTGGCAGATCCTAATAATATGTATTTATCACCCGACAAAGGCTTTAAGTACAGCATTGCCGACAATCCGCAGTCGCCTTTCAATTTTGCATCACAGGGTGACATCGCACACGGCAGGGTCGGTTATGATGTGGAGCGTCAAGAAGCATGGTATATGTCTCCTATGCCTGCAGTCCCCGTCATGCCTGTATTCGTTCAACTGGTCCCAGGAGAGGGTGATACGATGGAGAGCTGGTTTAAGGTTGGTGGCGCCGATGCTATTGCCGACCGTTTAATCGCTGACGGCAAATTAAAATCGTGTGTATTGACAACTAGTACACTGGACTTTATGAAACAAGGTCCTCAAATGCCGGATTTCAAAGTTATTACACTTCGGGCAGATGACTATCCGACGTGGTCACAACGCCGTCGTGCTTTGATAAAACTTTTGATGAACAAAAATTAATTATGATGAAAAATATTGTCTTTCTCTTTTTGACTATTTGTCTTTCAGTAAATAAGGCTTCTGCACAGTATCAATATCCGTTCCAGAATCCCAAACTTTCATATCAGGAGCGTGTGGAAAATCTCATTTCCCTGCTGACTCCAGAGGAAAAGGTGGGGTTGATGATGAACAAGTCGGCATCCGTCGACCGTCTCGGTATCCCGTCGTATAACTGGTGGAGTGAGGCATGTCATGGGGTACGCCAGAGTGACTATACCGTCTATCCGCAACCCATTGGTATGGCGGCGGCATTTAACGCCCCACTGTTTTACGATGTCTTTTCAACTGTCTCTGATGAGGCTCGTGCTAACTGGAACCGCAGTGACCATAATGTCTTCAACGTTCCGATGGGCGTGATTTATTATCCTGGGAATCCTGAGCTTACCTTCTGGTGCCCGAATGTCAATATCTTCCGTGATCCCCGTTGGGGACGTGGTCAGGAAACCTGTGGCGAGGATCCTTATATGAATGCTGTATTGGGTGTACAGACTGTATTGGGCATGCAGGGGAATGACAGTCATTATCTCAAGACCCATGCCTGTGCTAAGCATTATGCGGTGCATAGCGGACCAGAGCCGTTGCGTCACTCCATGAATGTGGAACCAACGAACCGTGACTTGTGGGAGACCTATCTGCCTGCTTTCAAAGCTTTAGTGAAAAAGGCGCATGTTCGGGAGGTGATGTGTGCTTACCAGCGTTTCGAAGGGAAACCTTGTTGTACGAGTGACCGTCTGCTGATTGATATCCTGCGTAACAAATGGGGCTATGATGGCTTGGTGGTTACGGACTGTGACGCAATCAATAATTTCTATAGCAAAGGACAGCATGAGACACATAAGGATCCGTTGTCGGCAAGTGTCGATGCGGTACTGAACGGTACGGATCTGGAGTGTGGCAAGGTGTTTATGTGTCTGACAGAGGGCTTGAAGAAAGGACTCATCAAAGAGTCAGACCTTGACCAGCATCTGCGTAAAACGCTTTATGGACGTTTCGAACTGGGTATGTTCGACCCTGCTGAGATGTTGCCGTGGGCAAATTTGGGACCTGAAGTTATCAGTAGTGAGAAGAATGATGCGTTAGCCACTCAGGCTGCCCGTGAGTCGATGGTATTGTTGGAGAACCAGAACGTGTTGCCGCTTTCAAAAAATATCAAGACGCTTGCAGTGATTGGTCCTAATGCCAATGATGCCGCGATGCTGAATGGTAACTATGGTGGTACACCGACAAAGGCGCATACTCACTCTTTATTGGAAGGTATCAAGGCTGCTGTGCCTGGTGCAAATGTCATCTACCATAAGGCTTGTGAATTGAATGACGAATACAACACGATTCACCATCTGCAGGACTTCAACGACGGAAAGGGTGTACTGGTGGAGTTATGGAATAATAAGGAACTGAAAGGTAAGCCTGCAAAGAAGGATTATTATCAGGAGATTGCCTTTACTACTTTTGGCGCATGGGGCTTTGCTGAGGGAATCAACAACGACTCCCTTTCTGTGAGAATCAGTGGCACGTATAAGTCGACATTTACGGGTGAGATGAAGTATTCACTGACCTCCGACAACGGTTATGTATTTAAGGTCAATGGTGAGGTGATAGAGACCGCCCAGCCCCATCTTCCGCAAGGAGGCTATTTCCATCGTTCAATGGAGTATAAGTCATTCCCCGTCAAGGAGGGTGAGACCTATGATGTTGTCATCGAGTATCGTCGTGGCAACGGACAGTTTGCCATGTTGCGCGGTGATATCTGTGAACGTAACCTCGTAGACTTTACACCTTTAGCTGAGGAAGTCAAGACTGCCGATGCCATTGTCATTATCGGAGGTATCTCTGCCCAGATGGAGGGCGAGGGTGGTGACAAGGCAGATATTGAGTTGCCGAAAGTACAGCAACGTCTGCTACGTGCTATGCATGCTACGGGTCGTCCAGTCATTTTTGTCAATTGCTCTGGATCTGCTATTGCTTTCGGCAGTGTGGAGGGACAGTATGATGCACTTTTGCAGGCATGGTATGCTGGACAAGGTGGTGCCAAGGCTCTTGCCGATGTGCTCTTTGGTGACTATAACCCTGGCGGAAAGTTGCCAGTGACATTCTATCGCTCTACCAATGACTTGCCAGACTTCCTCGACTATTCGATGAAGAACCGTACCTATCGTTACTTCACGGGCATTCCGCAGTATGCTTTTGGCTATGGCTTGAGTTATACGACCTTCAAAGTGGGTAAGGGTAAGATATCAGGAAGGTCCGCAAAGTCCGGACAATCCGGCACTTTCTGCACGCTGACCGTTCCCGTAACGAACATAGGTAAGCGTGAGGGTACCGAGACCGTTCAGGTCTATGTGAAGGCTCTCGACGATGCCGGTGCTCCCATCAAGGCACTGAAGGGTTTCCAGAAGTTGAACTTGAAGCCTGGTGAGACCGCAACGGCAACCATCGCATTGGACAGTGAGGCATTTGAGTATTATAACGAGGCGATCGACGAGTTGTCTGTCAAGCCGGGACGTTACAAGATTCTCTATGGCACGTCGTCCCTTGATAAGGATTTGCAAAGTATTGATTTCGTAGTGAAATAACAATCAAAAAGGAAGGCATCCCAATCGGATGCCTTCATTTTTTTCTCTTATGTCTCTTTCGGCTTTTCCTCCAACATCCAATTATTACGTTTTAAGGTCTCTACAAACTCACTGATCTTCTGCAACTCCCGTGGGATGCGGATGTTTTGCGGACAATGCGGTTCACACTGACCGCAGCCAATGCAGTGGTCTGCCTGTCGGAAACGTGGCACGGCACGATCGAGACTGATGAGGTAGTTACGGCGTAACTTGGCATATTCGTCGTCCATCTTCAGACGGGGCAGCGTACCCTCGTTCTTACATTTATTATAATGAACGAAGATGGCTGGGATGTCAATGCCGTAAGGACAAGGCATACAGTATTTGCAGTCGTTGCAAGGGATATTCTCCAGTCCGACGATCTTCTCCGCAATCTCACCATGCAGGTATTCCTGTTCCTGCTTGGTGAGGGGCTTCAGTGGACAATACGATAGCAGGTTGTCCTTGAGGTGTTCCATATAGGTCATGCCGCTGAGTACGGTGAGAACACCTTCGGGAGTACCTGCATAGCGGAAAGCCCAGGAGGCGACACTGCGGTCTGGTGCGTGTTGCTTCAGTTCGTTGACGAGATACTGTGGTAGGTTAGCGAGTCGTCCGCCCAACAGGGGCTCCATGATAACGGCAGGGATATGGTATTTCTGTAACTCTCCATACAGATAACTGGCATCGACATTACGGTTGTTGATCTCGTCGGCATAGTTCCAGTCCAGGTAGTTCAATTCTATCTGTACGAAATCCCAGTGATATTTGTCGTGCATGGCAAGCACCTCGTCAAATACGGCCTTATAACCGTGGAACGAGAAACCGAGGTTGCGGATGCGACCTGCCTCGCGCTCCTTCATCAGGAAGTCCATCATACCATTATCGACATACCGCTTGTTAAACTCGTCCATGCCGCCGCCGATGGCATGCAGCAGGTAGTAGTCGAGATAGTCGACCTGCAGCTCCTTCAGGGAATTCTGGTACATACCGATACTGGCTTCACGTGTCTGGGAGTCAGGATGGAAATTCGAGAGTTTAGTGGCAACGATATACTCGCTGCGTTTATGGCGACTGAGGGCGATTCCAGTACATGCCTCCGACTTTCCCTGACAGTAGACGGGGCTTGTGTCGAAGTAATTGACTCCATGCTCAATGGCATAGTCCACCTGTTTGTTGATCATCTCCTGATCATAGTCGTCTTTGTTCTCTGTCTTTGACGGCAGGCGCATCATGCCATAGCCTAGGATGGAAACCTTCTCTCCATTCTTGGGATTGGTGCGATAGGTCATCTTACCTACTGGCGGCTCCACCTGTTTGGTGTATTCACTGACCGCCTTGGTCTCCGTTTTCGACTTGCAACCTGTCAGTACGGCAGCAGTTGTTACAGCGCCTCCTCCTAACAATTTGAGGAAATTACGTCTTGATATATCTTTTTTCATACTTCTTACATCTTACATCAAACATCATCCATCACACCTCCTTATGCACTTCATGTCCCTCCACATAGATGGCGGAGAACGGACGTGCAGGACATAAGTATTCGCAGGCTCCACAACCGATACAGCGGTTCTCATTGACGGCAGGAATCATGGGTGACTCTTCGTTATTCGGATCGGAAGGCACCATCTCAATAGCTCCCACAGGACAGTGACGGGCACAGTTGCCGCACTCTACACCATCCGTCAACGGTATACAGTTCTTCTTTACCCATACGGCATGACCGAACTGTGTCGATGCCTTGTCCTCATGACTGATGGGCTTGATGGCTCCGGCAGGACAAACCTCCGAGCAACGGTTACACTCCGGACGGCAGTAGCCCAGTTCGTACGACATGGTGGGCAACATGAAATGCATCAGGTCGCTTGATGGGCGTAACACTTCATTCGGACACTTGGAAACACAGAGTTGGCAGCCCGTGCAGTGTTGTTCGAAGTTGGCCATCGAGAGAGAACCCGGTGGGGTCAGTGGTGTCTGACGCTCCGGGGCCACCTTATCCTCGATCTCCGCCAGGCCGCCATCCGTCTTCTTGGCTTCCTGGGCGAGGGCAGCAGTAGTCAGCAGGGCGGAGGAAAGCAGGAAACTGCGCTTGCTGGAATCAATAGGGTCAGTGGGCTTAGTAGGTTGCCCATTAGACCTATGAGCCCCATACTTCAGTGCCCCGAACTTACAGTTCTCAATACAATTGCCACATACCACGCAACGGCTGTAGTCAACGCTGTGCGTCTTGAAGTCGATACACGAAGCCTTGCAGTTCTTGGTGCACAGCGAACAGTTCTTACACTTGTCAACATCGAAGTTGATTTTCAGGAACGAGAACCGACTCAAAAAGGAGAGGATGGTACCTACAGGACAGACGGTGTTGCAATAGGTACGTCCGTAGTTCCATGCGAGTGCAGCAATGATGGCCCATGTCCAAGCGGCAATGATGGTAATCAAATAGTAATTGGGAACCTCCTTGCTGACGTGGTAGAACGCATAGCTGTCGTAATGCTCGGCAATGCTTGCCAGCACATTGTTGCCTGCCACCCAGACGGGTTGCAGCAGATAGGTGGCAATGCGCCCGTAGGCGGAGTAGGGGGCCAGGAGCTGGAATACCACGCCCACACCAGCCACAAGGGCGATGACGAAGATGACAAGCACACCGTAGCGCAGCCACCGCTTCTCCTTCGAGTAGGTGTAGCGGTTTTTCTTCTGTTTCTTGCCCAACCATCCGAAGATGTCCTGCATGATGCCCAGTGGACAGATGATGGAGCAATAGATACGCCCACAGACGAGCGTCAATACCACGAGGAAAGCCACTACTAGGAAGTTGAGTGCCAGGATAGCTTCCAACAGTTGTAGCTTTGGCATCCAACTGAACCAGTGGTGCATCGTCCCCGTGAAGTCAAGGAAGAGTAGCGTGATGCCTACGAACATCACGGCAGCCAGTGTGATTCTAATTTTTCTTAGCATAAAGTTTTGTTTAGTTTTTATTTCGTGATTATTCTTACAATCAAGATACTCAGTTCATAGAGGAGATAGATAGGCAATGCCACGACGAATAGTGTAAAGGCATCGGTGGTCGGGGTGATGATGGCTGCCACGATGAGGATAGCCACCAAGGCATGACGACGATAGGTCGCCATCATCTGTCCGTTGATCAGTCCCATCCTGCCCATCAGTGCACAGACCACAGGCAGTTCGAAGACCACTCCCATGACCAAACTCATGCCTAACAGTGTATCGATATACGACTGCAGCGTCAGCATATTGGCGACATCTGGCGATACCTGATAGGTGCCTAAGAAACGGACGGTGAAGGGGAACACCACGAAGTAGTTCACCAGTGTCCCGACGAGGAACATCAGGTAGGCGGCTCCCACGATCCATACCGCATCATGCCGCTCGTTGGCATAGAGTCCGGGTGACACAAAGCGAAAGAGCTCATATAGTATATATGGTGAGGCAACCAGCAGTCCGGCATAGAGTGCCGTCTTCATGTGTATCATGAACTGCTCGGTCAGTCCCGTGTTCATCAAGTGGATGCTGAACTCCTCCGTGCCTAACAGACGGTAAGTGATGAAGTCACTCGAGCGGGGAGCCAGTACGACGGAGAATAACTCCTCTTTCATGACGAAGGCAGCGATGCCGAAGACGACGACGGCACAGATAATCCGAATCAACGTGCCACGCAGTTCGTCCAGATGGTCCCAGAACGTCAGCGGTTCACTCATTCCTGTTTAGCCTCTTCCTTCTTCTCGTCGTCAATGTCGACATCTTTCATGCCGTCCTTGAAACTCTTCACACCCTTGCCCAGTCCTTTCATGAGTTCAGGAATCTTCTTGCCACCGAACAGCAACAGGACGATGATGGCAATCACAAGGATCTCAGTCGTTCCTAATCCAAACATATTTTCGTATTTTTAGTTATTTCTGTTGCAAAAATACACATTTTTTCCTAAATATCGTTATCTTTGCAAAGAAAAATTGTCGACAACTATGGATATGACTTATGAATTTCTACTGCGCATCTTCTGTGCAGCCATCTTGGGAGGAGTGATAGGACTGGAACGTGAATATCGTGCCAAAGAGGCAGGTTTCCGCACCCATTTCCTAGTGGCACTGGGTTCTGCGTTGTTCATGATTGTCTCCGCTTACGGCTTCAGTGATGTCCAGATGAATGAGATGACTTCCCGATGGGACGTGTCACGTGTGGCAGCACAGGTGGTCAGCGGTATCGGTTTCATCGGTGCCGGAACCATTATCTTCCGTAAAGCGGAGAATGTGGTGAGTGGCCTGACCACGGCGGCAGGCTTGTGGGTGACGGCTGCCATGGGACTTGCCTGTGGCGGTGGTATGTATGTGCTGGCTATCGGTACGACAGTGATGGTACTGTTGGGTTTGGAAGCATTCAACTACTTCCTTCATAAGTTCGACAAGCACCGTAAGGAGTAGGGCTATTGGGTGTTAGCTATTAGCCCTTAGCTGTTAGCTCTATTGTAATTCAGTGCGGCACCAATAGCCGTGCAGAACTCTGCATATTTGGGAATGTGGAAATGCACGTTATAGAGCTTTTCCAGCATTGGATAGATGTCCTTACACTGGGGTAGCAGTGTTAGGTTACCAATCAATACAAAGTCTTTGATACCTGAGTTAAGTGCCGACAGGATGGCGGCAGAGCCTATCGTCTGCAATACCATGACGATGATACCCAAGGCAACGTCTTCCTTTGGGGCATCGTATTGAGCCTTGGAGAATAGGGATGCCGTAGCATCCATAGGAAGTCCTGGTAGCGGATGGGTGGAGATGTCGCCAATTAGCAGGTTGATATTGTGGATATCTCCCTGCATGGCAAGACTCTGGATCTGTTTGGGGTCACGGGTGTTCAGCATCACACGACTCAGCCCCTGCAGCGTACCTCCTCCGATACCGATACCTCCGATATGCTTGATGTCATCACCACAGCACTGTACGAAACTCGTACCTGTTCCCATCGATACCACGATAGCCTTCGTCAGTCCTGACTCAAAACGGGCACCCAGACCGTCGGCAATGAATTCGTCGACCTTCTGTGTGGGTATGCCGTAGACAGGCTCGTCGATGTAGGCTGCACCCACACCAGTGAGCATCACCTGCTCTACATCACCCAAGGCAATCTTGTTGTCATGCAGGTATTTACCGAAGGCTCCATAGAGTGAGGTTACTTGGTCTGCTGCCGTGATACGAATGGGTGAGATAACACGCTTGTCACGCAGTCCTACAATCTTCGTCGTGGAGATACCCACGTCTATTCCAATGACTATTCCCATGGTTTCGAAATTAATAACCGTCTGCAAAGGTACGAAAAAATGAGAGTAGAACAAACAATTCTTTTAAAAATTTGCGACTTTAAGATAATCTTTCTACCTTTGCAGATAGAAGTTATTGACTATTCAGATCATGAACAAGAGAACAGACGAAGAGTATTATATAGAGAGTAAACGGCTCAGGGCAGAAACATTATGTATGGCTGATGCTTTAAAAGACAATCCCATGCGTTTTGTTATTACCAATGTCATTACTATGGAGGTAGAGATTACAAAGTCTGATTTGAAGACTATTGTTGGTAAGAATACACAGGACAATCGATTCAATGCCTTTAAAAACAAAGTAGCACAAGATATACGAGGATTTCTTGAGAAATCTGTTTATGAGGGTTATCGTGATGTTGTTCTTGGAAAACATCCAGAGACGGCTTTCTTTGCATATTTTAGTCGTGAACTAGGAGAAAAGGCCTATCTTTGTGTACGTAAGATAAAGAATACAGGACTTTTCAAGCCATACGCTATTATAGATCAGAAAACTTTTGATGCAGAGAGTCAGAGTATAAGGAAATAAAAAACCGCTGAACTGATTTGCTAACCCGATTACGGTGCTACTCTTTCATTTCAGCGGGAGGAAATCGTTTCCTTTCGT